>NZ_MZGV01000008.1 GCF_002029235.1 Clostridium oryzae | reverse complement strand
ACACGTGCTCTCCGCACAATACTTTGTACTTTTAATTACCGAAGCCAGTTTCCTACAAGGAGTTCTTGCTACCAGAATTTACACGGGCTTACTTCCTCACCTTTCTTTATTATTGACAGGATTTCGTCTTTATTAACAAACGCATCCAATTTTCATTCTACTTGGTGAAAGCACGCTTTCATGAACATTTCCTAGAGACTAAAAAAATCCTTTAGGAATAATATTATAGACTTTAGATTAATAAATTATATTAGAGCTTGTAGAATGATCAGGATTATATATTATGGATAATGTTTGTATTTACCTTAGAAAATCTCGTGCAGATGAAGAAATTGAAAAAGAACTTGGACAAGGTGAAACTCTTGCTAGACATAAGAAAACGCTATTAGAATTTGCTAAACAAAATTCTCTGAATATAGTTAAGATATATGAAGAAATAGTATCCGGGGAAAGCCTCATACAAAGGATTGAAATGCTGAAGCTGTTAGAAGACATAAGGGACAAAAAATTTACTGCAGTTTTGTGTATGGATATTCAAAGACTTGGACGAGGAAACATGCAGGAACAAGGACTAATTCTCGAAACCTTTAAACAAAATGACACTAAAATAATCACACTGCAAAAAACTTATGATTTAAATAATGATTTCGACGAAGAATATTCTGAATTTGAAGCGTTCATGTCTCGTAAAGAACTTAAGATGATAAATAGAAGACTTCAGAACGGAAGAATTCGTTCTATTCAAGACGGTAACTATTTATCTCCCCTTCCCCCATATGGGTACAATATAGTATCGGGTAAAAGATTTAGGAGCTTATGTCCAAATGTTTTGGAAGCCCCTGTGGTAAAACTTATATTCGATATGTATGTCAACAAGCAAATGGGATCAGGTATGATAGCAGAACAATTAAACTCTTTAGGTTACAAATCAGCTAAAGGCAAAGCCTTCGGCGGCAGCAGTATTATTAATATATTAAAAAATCCGGTTTACATAGGAAATATAACCTGGAAAAAAAAATTAATTAAAAAATCCTCTGATCCAAATAAATCAAAAGATACTCATCAGCGCCCTAAATCGGAATGGATAATAACTAAAGGTAAACATGAAGCTATTATTGACAAGAACATATTTTTAAGAGCGCAATCTATAATTGCAGATAAGACTCATATACCCTATCAGCGTTTGAGGAGTCCTAGAAATCCCCTAGCAGGTCTTATAATTTGCGGTGTCTGTGGAGCTAAAATGGTATACAGACCATATAAAAACAAACAGCCTCACATAATATGCAGCAATAAATGCGGCAATAAAAGTAGTAAGTTTATTTATATTGAACAAGCAGTTCTTAAAGCACTTAATCTTTGGATTGGAGATTTTCAATTTGATATATCTGATTGCTATATTATCGATACAAATATGATTGCTTATAAAAAGCAGTTAAGTTCACTGAAAATTGAACTAAAAAATTTTGAGCATCAAAAATCGAATCTTCATGATCTGGTTGAAAGAGGTGTATATGATGATGCTACATTCTTAGCCCGTCATAATACTATAGAAAATAAAATCAATATTATTAATAATAATATTTCTGAACTAGAAAAAAAAATTAAAATTTCGTCTCAAAGCAGCATTTTTACGTTTCCTAAGACGATAAAGTTCATTGACCTCTACCGCAAGACTCAAGACATAAATAAAAAAAATGCCTTATTAAAAGGAGTGTTAGAAAAAATTGTCTACGAAAAAGCTAAGGCAGCAAAAGAAGATGATTTTTCAATAAAAGTTTATATGAACATAATGAAACAGAGTGAGTGACCTCCGTCGGGTGAAAAATGCCTCCTATGGTCACTCACCCCTTCAACTGCAGATGCAATCTTTTGCTTTACGTAAGAGTATCTTACTGTTAACCAAAAGTTATACATAATTAAGTGGTGTATACACTGAACAAGATATTTCATTACCTTCCTTATCAACTCCAATAGGGTCTTGAAGATATACTTCACTCTTAATTTTTTTATTATTTCTAATGAGCATCAGTATCTCATTTTCAATGCACCTTGCTGCATAAGTCGCAAGTCTCGTCCCTTTCTTACTGTCAAAAGAATCAATAGCTTTAATTAGCCCGACGGTGCCAATAGAAATTAAATCATCCAGATCCTTTCCTGGATATGAATACTTTTTTACTATATGAGCTACTAGTCTCAAGTTTCTCTCAACTAGAACACTTTTTGCTTTTATATCGCCGTCCTTTAATCTTTTTATATAGTACTCCTCTTCTTTTTCATCTAAGGGTTGTGGGAACGAGTTGCCGCTTGTTATATATGCTGTAAGGAAAGTTACATTGCCAAACATTTCTAGCAAACAATCAACAAACAACATGGGACCTTTCCTCCTAATAGTGCTATACATACCAATACGTTGTCTAACTTCAATTCGATTAATAATTTTCTTGGAAACTGCCACTTATATACTATGCAAGTTAAACTCCTATAATATTTTATTCCGCAACTTATTAATTGTTTCCTTTTATGTGAAAAAAGGTTATTTTATGTGGATACTATATTATGCAGTTTGCTATAAAAGATAAAAGCACTTCACTATTTATTTAGCATCATTTTAACCACATCCCTAAAAATCGGTGCTGCCGTACTACCACCATATTCATCTTCAACATTTATATTATTTACAAAAACTACAGCCGAATAATATATATCATTTACTTTAAAATAACCTATAAACCACCCATCAGATTTCTTCTTTCCATAATTATCAATTCTTGTGTTCGTACCTGTCTTTCCTCCCATATCTACACCACTAACATAAGCTTGTTTCCCAGTCCCATCACTACTATCTATAACTTCTCGCATATTATTCATAATAAAATTAGCAGTATCTTCACTTATTACCCTATTTGATTGTGTAGTAAATTTATCTATTATATCACCATTGCTGTTCACCGTTCCATCTATAATATAAGGCTTTATGTATATTCCACCAGTGACAATTGTATTTACTATATTTAGCGCCTGTAGTGGTGTTATTCTGACGCTCTGCCCCATACCTATCATAGACATTGGAGACTCTGTAGGAATAAAATCATCTTTATTGGCGCCATACTGGTTTGCAAAGCTAGTCTCATCTATACTTTTTGGAATAGCTATATCTCCTTGCACTTCATTATTTCCGCTAAAATTTAGCACTTTTGAAAATAATCCCTGCTGCCTAGCTATATTATAGATTCTAGTAAAACCAATATTATTTGCTACAGCACTAAAATAACTATTGCAGGATCTTATATATGCCTGTTCCATATCTAGACTACCATGATTTTCTCCTTTTTCTCTACACATTACTTTTGTATATTTTAGATTACTATCCTTCTCTAAAGCTGCTTCTTCAACGATAGTTTTAAATATTGAACCAGGTTCATACCCATTTTCTGTTGTAGAACACAATAGTATGTTAGGCTTCCCGTCATCCTTTTGTACAAGCGCTTTTATTTTACCGGTACTACTTTCCATAACTGCTACTCCTACTTGATAGTATTTAGAGTAGCTTTTATTATCTAGTACTTTTTTTATCTTATTTTCTAGATTATCATCTATAGTTAATTTTATATCTTTATTCTCTGCGTTTTTTGAAATATCACCTTTCACTATTTTCCCACTTATACTTTTCTCATAATTTATTGAAGGAAATTTATTTTTGGCAGTTAAGTCAGCTATTTTTTCTTCTATGCTTGTTTTATTTCTTGATGTTTTCTTTAACAACATATTTTTATAATTCCATGTACCGCCTACATTTGCAACTTTTTTTGAAAAACAGTACATTCCATTAAGTCCATGAATTTTTTTAACTTTATCATATGTACTTAGATCTACTTTATAATAAGCTCTCCTGCCACCATAGACATCTCTTAATTTAGATAAGTCATATTTCTCATTATAATTTCTTAGTGTATAAATCAATGTATTAATCGTAGTAGTATTGGCATCTATATTATTTTTCAAAAAATTTTCTGGATCAATAACCACATAGTAATTAGTTTTATATTTTAAAACATTTTTCCCGTTATCATCTAGAATCCTAAATTTCATATCGGTAGAAGGCTCTGATATACAATATTGATTATTTGTAAGGACTTGTAGGTCTCTGCCTTTTACTACCATAATAGACGCAAGTCTTACTATTAATAAAAGAAATATTATAAGAATAAATAATCTAAACTTCTGTAGTCTTTTACAATTTTTATAACTTGAATAAAACATAAACCACTCCACCTCAACTAAATTCTAGCCAATAATAGAATGGTTTATACATATCCTTTTTATTTCTTTAAAACCAATAGATCATTTTTACTTAATTTATCCTTACATATAAAGCTATATTGCATCTGTGCTACTGGAGTGGATTCTATACTATTACCCTCTTCATCCTTTAGATTTTCAAGCTTAACTTTAAACATATCTCCCTTAGCCCTTAAAATTTCTACTGTATCTCCTTCAAAAGCCTTATTTCTTTGCTCGACATAAGCTATATTATTAGCAGCATCGTATTCTTTTACGACACCAACTATATCATAATTTCTTATATATGAAGAAGATTCATATACCTGTTTATTTTGATCATTGAAATAAAATCCTGTGTAATATTGTCTATGACTCACCATATCCAAGTACTTCATCCATTTAGGATTAAACTTATACTTATCAGGATCGTCGAAATAGCTGTCAATTGCTTCTCTATATGCTTTTACGACACTAGCCACATAAAATGAACTCTTCATTCTTCCTTCTATCTTAAAGGATGTTATACCAGCCTTTACAAGTTCAGGTATATACTCGATCATACACAAATCCTTTGAATTCATTATATAACTTCCTTTATCGTCTTCAATAAGATTATAGTATTCGCCAGGTCTTTTCTCTTCTACTAAATAATATTTATATCTGCAAGGCTGAGCACAAGCGCCTCTATTAGAATCCCTGCCAGTTAAATAGTTAGAAAGAAGACATCTTCCCGAATATGCCATGCACATAGAACCATGTATAAAGGCTTCTATATCACAGGTCTCTGGAATTTTTTCTCTCATACTAATTACTTCTGTCATAGATAATTCTCTCGCAAGAACTATTCTCTTTACTCCCTGTTTATGCCAAAAAATTGCTGACTTATAATTTACATTATTTGCCTGTGTACTTAGGTGAAGCTCGAGATTAGGTACAACTTCTCTAGCAGTCATTATTATTCCAGGGTCCGCAACAATAGCGGCATCTACACCAAGTTCATAAAGCTCCTTAAGATATTCCTCAAGTCCCTCCATATCTTGGTTATGAGGAAAAACATTAAGTGTTACATGTACTTTTTTATTTCTATCATGAGCATACTTTATACCAGCCTCTAATTCCTTATTTCCAAAGTTATCTGCAAAAGCTCTTAAGTTAAGTTTATTTCCACCTAAATATACTGCGTCAGCTCCAAAATCAATAGCAGTCTTAAGTTTTTCCAAATTACCTGCTGGGGCTAAAAGCTCAGGTTTCTTGTTCATATTTCTATCTCCTCCTTGTAACAGCTATACCATCACCCATCGGTATAACAGATGTAATAAGGTTTTTATCTTCATTAACTAATTCTAAATACTTTTTCATCCTTTTAACTATAGTTATCTTTCTTCTAACTACTAGTTCCTTCGATGCTACCATACCCTTATAAAGAGCATTATCGGCAATAATGATTCCTTCATCATTTAAGAGTCGTAAACACTCCGGAAGGAAATGGTTGTAATGACCTTTTCCCGCATCCATAAATATAATATCATACTTTTCAACAAAAGCTTTAATTATATCCATACAATCGCCTTCATAAATGTTAATAACATGCGAAAAGTTTGCCGCAGCAATATTTTTTTCAGCCTGTTGTATCATTTCAGGGTTTCTTTCTATTGTATCTATCTTTTCTATCTTATCATATGCATTGGCCATGACAAGTGCTGAATACCCTACAGCAGTTCCAAGTTCCAATATTTTTTTAGGTTTTACTATCTTAATCATAAGTTCAAGGAAATTAGCTACCTCTTTCTGTACTATAGGCACTCCATTTTCCCTTGCGCTTTTCTCCAGTTCGGCTAAAAATCCTTGTTTTTCAGGAACTAATGATTTTATAAAATTATCCATATAGTCATAGGTTATATTGCTCATAAATTCCTCCATTAGCAAATTCACATTGAATTCTTATATATTGTTTCTAATTAATCTAATTTATTATACATACTTCAATGATTTAAAACATAGTTTTATATATAATAAATTAATAAATTGTTAGAAACTTTACTACAAGTATCCAATGTGAATTTTAAGTATTATTTATCCTGATATTTTCTTACAGCCCTAAGATGTTCACTGTATGTCCGACTAAAATAATGGCTTCCATTATTTTCAGATACAAAATACAAATAATTAGTTTTGTCTGGTGCAGCCGCAGCTTCAATAGATTTTTCTCCTGGATTACATATAGGTCCTTCAGGTAATCCAGCATACAAGTAAGTATTATAAGCTGATTTAACTCTATAGTCTGAAGGTTTTAAATCTGCTTTATGTTTACCTATTGCATATTGAACCGTAGCACAGGACTCAAGCTTCATATTTCTTTTGAGTCTATTATAAAAAACAGAAGATATGATTTTTCTTTCCTTTTCCTCTTTGGCTTCACCTTCTATAACAGATGCCATCGTAATAATATTATCCATTTTCTTACTAGTTATAACAACTCCAGTTGTCTCCTCGATGCTTCTAATCTTCTCTTCGAATATTGAAAGCATCATTTTTATAATGCTCTCTCCAGAAGCTCCTTTTTTAATATTATAAGTGCTTGGAAATAAATAACCTTCCAATGCATACTTGCGTTTAGTATCCTTCTTAATATAGCTTGGCAATTTATAATGCTTAATACTCTTTATAAAAGACGTTTTGCTAATAATTTCATATTTTTCTAAAACCGCTGCAATCTGATCTATCTTAAAACCCTCTGGTATTGTTATTTTCACTACGTCTTTCGGTAAAACCTCTTTAGTCTTATTCATTGAGGCAAGTAGTTTTTCAATATCCATATCATCATTAATTTTGAAAACACCTGGTTTCAGTTTCAGCTGAGCTGATAAATTGTTCTTACTTATATAGTATTTTATTATAAACAGATTTTTCATTTTCTTATTTTGAGATAAACTGTTAAGGACATTATTTAATGTATAACCTTGCTTTATCTCAAACTTTTCAGTGCCTTTTATGTTCTTAAGAGGATGTGTAACTACACCTTTATAATATTTCATACCTCCTAATACTAAAATCATTATAAGTAACCAAAATATTATAACAGTTTTTATGAGCTTCTTAATCATAATCTCTTCCACCTAAAATCTAAAATTTATTTGGTAAACCATTATATATGCAAATAAAATATAAGATTTTTTAATAAATAACTGTTTAAATTAAAACCCTGTTTAATAGAGATAACCTTAGAGTTCTGTTTAAACAGGACAGGACTCTAAGGAAACTTGTCTTTAGGCCCGAGACCTGTCCCGGAGATAACTGAAACTATAGTATTTTTCAATAAAAGGATTAATTTTTTAACTCTTTTATCTAAATTAAGCCTGATTTCTTCTAGCAGATTTCTTTCTAAGATCTGTATCAAGTATTCTCTTTCTCATTCGTATACTCTTAGGTGTGATTTCTACAATTTCGTCATTGTTTACAAATTCAATACACTGCTCAAGTGACATTTCTCTAACAGGAACAAGCTTTAATGCATCATCAGAACCTGATGATCTTGTATTTGTAAGATGTTTCTTTTTGCACACATTAACCTCGATATCTTCAGCTCTTGAACACTCACCTGCTATCATGCCTTCATACACTTTAGTGCCTGGTGTTAAGAACAGAGTTCCTCTTTCCTGAGCGTTAAAAAGTCCGTATCCTATAGCTTCTCCTGACTCAAATACTACAAGTGAACCTCTTGTTCTTTGCTGTATATCACCTTTGTAAGCATCATATCCCTCGAAAACATGGTTCATTATTCCATTACCCTTAGTATCTGTCATGAATTCACTTCTAAATCCAATAAGACCTCTAGCTGGTATAATAAACTCTATTCTTGAATATCCGTTTACAGCAGATGTCATATTAACCATTTCTGCTTTTCTAGGTCCAAGCTTCTGCATTACTGGTCCTACAAAGTCCTCTGGAACATCAATAGTCAAATATTCCATTGGTTCTAATGTTTTTCCATTTTCTTCCTTAAAAATAACCGTTGGCTTAGATACCTGAAGTTCATAGCCTTCTCTTCTCATAGTTTCGATAAGAATTGATAAGTGAAGTTCTCCTCTTCCGCTAACTTTAAAACAATCTGGTGACAATTCTTCCATTCTTAAACTTACATTTGTTTCTAATTCCTTAAGAAGTCTGTCTCTTAAATGTCTTGAAGTGACAAACTCTCCTTCTGTCCCCGCAAAAGGTGAATCATTTACCATAAAATTCATGCTTAGCGTAGGTTCATCTATTGCTACAAATGGAAGTGCTTCCGGATTAGCAGCATCTGCTATGGTTTCACCAATTGTTACATCACCAATTCCGCTTACTACTACTATATCACCTAGCTGTGCCTGATCAATTTCAGTTCTCTTTAATCCATCATACGTAAATAAGCCTGATACCTTAACATTTCTTGTGCTGCCATCTTTATTTATTACAGCTACGTTCTGATTTCTCTTTATTTCTCCTCTTTCTATTTTACCAATAGCAATCTTTCCTACATATTCACTAGAATCTACTGTAGTGATAAGCATCTGAAGTGGCATATCAAGATATCCCTTGGGAGGGTTAACATGCTCTATAATTGCCTTAAATAATGGTTCCATAGTTGTGCTTTCATCATTCAACTCTTTCTTAGCATATCCCTGTTTAGCTGATGCATATATTACTGGGAATTCAAGCTGGTCATCATCTGCTCCAAGCTCTATAAATAAATCAAGTACTTCATCAATGACTTCTGATGGACGAGCATCAGGTCTATCTATTTTATTAATTACAACCATAGGTTTTAACCCAAGTTCTAATGCTTTCTTAAGTACAAATTTCGTCTGTGGCATAGTACCTTCATAGGCATCTACTACTAGCAGAACACTATCTACCATTTTTAATACTCTTTCAACTTCTCCACCAAAATCTGCATGTCCTGGTGTATCAACGATATTTATCTTTACATCGTTATATTTTACCGATGTATTTTTAGAAAGTATTGTAATTCCTCTTTCTCTTTCAAGGTCATTAGAATCCATAACCCTTTCCTGAACCTTCTCATTGCTTCTAAAAACATGACTCTGTTTTAAAAGAGCATCTACTAATGTAGTCTTGCCGTGGTCTACGTGTGCTATTATTGCAACGTTTCTTATATCTTCTCTAATGAATTCTTTCATAAGTTCCTCCTAAATAATTTTAAACGCTATTAATAATTGGGTACACATCTAAAGCGGATGTCCCCAATTGTCAAAAGTGTGCAAATCTGAATATGATGCTTTAAAATATAAATGGTACACCCCTAAAGGTGATGTTCCACATAAATAAAATTGGATACAGGCGTACCCAATTTTATTAATATCATATTAATTCTAATATTCCAGACATATCTTGTCAACTTTTTATTAAATATATCAATTATATTTCCATTATTATAGGAAGTATCATTGGTTTTCTCTTAGTTTTCTCATATAGAAAATTTCTAAGCATATCTTTAATATTAGTTTTTATTGTAGCCCAATCAGTAATATGATTTTCCTCACAATTTCTCAATGCTTCCTTAACAACTGCTCTAGCACTTTCCATAAGATCCTCTGACTCTCTCACATATACAAAACCTCTCGAAATTATATCCGGACCGGCTATTACATTTCCACTTTCCTTCTCCATAGTAACAACTACTGTGAGAATTCCATCCTGAGATAAATGTTTTCTATCTCTAAGTACAATATTTCCTACATCTCCAACTCCAAGCCCGTCAACAAAAACATTGCCTGATGCAACTGTTCCATTTTTTCTTATACCATCTCTATTTACCTCAATTACTTCTCCATTATCCGCAATAATTACATTTGCAGGACTAAGTCCGAGATTTATAGCGAGCTCTGAATGCTGTTTAAGATGCCTGTATTCTCCATGTACTGGAACAAAGAACTTAGGCTTAACAAGTGTATGCATAAGTTTCAATTCTTCCTGACAAGCATGGCCTGATACATGTACATCAGCTAATGCCTCATAAATAACATCAGCACCATTTTTGAACATCTGATTTATAACTCTCGATATCAGTTTTTCATTTCCAGGTATTGGACTTGCTGATATTATAACCATATCTCCTTCAATTATGCTGACTTTTTTATGTTCATTGCTGGCCATTCTAGAAAGCGCAGACATAGGCTCACCCTGGCTCCCTGTAGTTATAATCGTAATTCGTTCAGGAGGATATTTATTTATAGCATCCACACTGATAAGACTTTCATCCGCAAATTTTATATATCCAAGTTCTGTAGCTACAGTTACTATATTTTCAATACTTCTGCCAGATATAGCAATCTTTCTATTAAACTTTTCTGAAGCTGTTATTATCTGCTGTATTCGATGTACATTCGAAGCAAAAGTAGCAACTATTATTCTTCCTGTAGCTTTTGCAAAAAACTTTTCAAACGTCTCTCCTACAGTGCTTTCAGACATGGTGTATCCCGGTCTCTCCACATTAGTACTATCAGCCAGCATAGCAAGGACGCCTTTTTTACCTAGCTCAGCTAATCTAGCCATATCACATACTTCTCCATCAATAGGAGTGTAATCTATCTTGAAATCGCCTGTATGAAGTATAACTCCTATAGGAGTGTGTATGGCTATAGCCACTGAATCCGCTATACTATGATTAGTTTTAATAAACTCTACTGATATAGAATTTAATTTCACTATGTCTTTCGGCTTCACTCTTACGAGTTTAACACTGCTTAAAAGGCCATGTTCCTTAAGCTTAGTCTCCACTATACCTAGTGTAAGCTTCGTTCCATATACAGGTACATTAAGCTGCTTAAGTACATATGGAAGAGCTCCTATATGATCCTCATGTCCATGAGTCAAGAAGATTCCTTTTACTTTGTCTATATTCTTTATTAAATACCCTATATCAGGTATTACTATATCTATTCCGAACATTTCTTCATCTGGAAATTTCAATCCACAATCTATTACTATAATTTCATCCTTATACTCGATAACCGTAAGATTTTTTCCAATCTCATTTAGTCCACCAAGAGGAATTATCTTAATCTTTTCTTTATCCCTCCGCATCAAATCGTCCTCCTCTATTTCTGCTTGCTGGCACATTCACTACACAGTCCAAAGAATTTTACACTGTGATTTTCTATTTTAAAATTATATTTGTTTTCTATGTTTGATTCAAGCTCTTCTAGTAGATCACCCTCTACCTCTATTACTTTGGAGCACTGCAGGCATATTAGGTGATGATGCTGGTGATTTTCATTTTCATGAACCAGCTCATACCTATTGCAGTTATCACCCAAGTCCAGATGTGAAACAAGCCCTATATCCTCTAACAATATTAACGTTCTATAGACAGTTGCGAGTCCTATCTCTGGGCAATCTACTTTAACTAAATCATAAATCTCTTCAGCAGTTAAATGTTTACCTTCATTCTCAGATATAATGTCTACTACGGCCCTTCTTTGTGGAGTTAATTTATATCCTTTTTCCTTTAAATTATCCTTTAATTTACTGTTTTCACTAATCCTTTTATCCGACATACTACAACCTCTCTCAAATTTTTATTTAGCGTTATTTCGATGTAACAATAACCCATAGAATATATAATAAGATTTGTTGTTTACACTTCTTCATCATCTGAAAAAATAGTGTTATATGCGTCGCAAACTATCTGAAATTCTTCTTCGTCTTCAATAGTTATAAGAGAATATCCCCCATTTTCATCATTTTCAATTCTTAATGCAATGGCTTCTTCTTCACTTCCATCCGAAGGTACAACTATAACATACTCTTTATCTTCGATATCAAGTTTTGTTACTACATCAAATTCTCTTTCTTCGCCATCTTCATCCTTCAATACTATCTTTTCCATATCATTTTCCAATAATTATCACTCCTTTTTATTAAGACTTAATCTGTCCAAATAGCCTTGCAATATATACATTGCTGCTATCTTGTCAACTATTTTTTTTCTTTTACTTCTTGAAAGATCTCCCTCTAACATAGATCTATGTGCTGCTACAGTCGTAAGCCTCTCATCCCACATTATTACTTCAATATGCAAAACATCCATTAATTTTTCTGAAAATTTTATAGCCTTTTCACCTTGTGATCCTATTGTTCCGTTCATATTTTTAGGCAGTCCTAATACTATTTGTGTACAATTATAGTATTCTACATATTTTCTTATTTCATCTATATCATAGTTAATATTTTTTCTATGTATAGTATCCACACCTTGTGCTGTAAAACCTAAGGGATCACTAACAGAAACTCCTATAGTCTTCTCCCCGAGATCTAATCCTAATATCCTCATTAAATTATCACTTCCGTTAAAGAAAAAATGCCCCGAAGGGCATTTCTCATTTTATATCCAAATAAGATTTTAAAACTTCTTCAAGAATATCATCACGTTCCAGTTTCCTTACTAAAGCTCGCGCACCATTATAATTGGTTATGTAAGTAGGATCACCAGATATCAAATAACCAACTAACTGGTTAACTGGATTATACCCTTTCTCTTTTAGTGAATCATAAACTTGAGTTAACACTGCCTTTGTCAAATCACTTTTATTATTAATAAAGTTGAATTTCATTGTATTTTGTTTATTATCCATATTTTACTGTATAAATCATACGGTATGATTTTAACAGTTCTCACCCCCTTGCCATAATTTAATCACAAGGTAATTGGCTTAAGCCACTTCATTTTTCTCACAAAAATGTATTTGCCGCATATCGTTAACTCTATTATAAAATAAAATCTTTAAAAAGTATACTATTTTACTGAACTTTCCAATACTTTTTCTACTCCAGCTAAAGCATCTTTCAATTTTTCTCCATACTTTCCACCAGCTTGAGCCATATCCGGACGTCCTCCACCGCTGCCTCCAACTACGGCAGATATCTCTTTTACAAGCTTTCCACAGTGAATTCCTTTCGACAGTACGTCTTTAGTAGCCATAGCAATTATTGATACTTTTCCTTCAAATTCAGATCCTAAAACTACCACTCCGCTCCCAAGCTGAGATTTTATTTTATCGCCAAGGTTTCTCAATGAGTTTGAATCAAGACCTTCTGCTATTTCTGCTACATATCTTACTCCATTGACTTCAGCCATACCTTTTAATATATCCTGTTCAGCAGAGCTTGCAATTCTGCTTTTTAATGTTTCTATTTCTTTATCCTTATTTTTTAATTCCTGAAGAGTATTTTGAAGTTTTGAAACAATTTCTTTTGAGGATGTTTTAAGTAGTTTTGCAATTTCATCAATCTCTGTCAGTTTATCATTGAAATTTTTAAGTGAGTTAATTCCAGTAACAGCTTCTATTCTACGTACTCCTGCTGCTACACCGCTTTCACTTACTATCTTAACAAGTCCGATCTCTCCTGAATTACTTACATGAGTTCCTCCGCACAGTTCCATGCTAAAGTTTCCTACTTCTACAACTCTTACTACATCGCCATACTTTTCATCAAATAATGCCATTGCACCTTTTTTCTTTGCTTCATCGATACTCATTTCCTCAGTAACCACAGGCACAGCTTTCATTATTTCATTATTTACAATCTTTTCTATCTTATCAATTTCTTCTTCAGTTACTGCTGTAAAATGTGTGAAATCGAATCTAAGTTTTTCATCGTCCACGTAGGAACCAGATTGATGAACGTGATCACCAAGTACTGCTTTAAGTGCTGCTTGAAGCATATGTGTTGCCGTATGATTTTTTCTTATATTATTTCTTCTTAGTACATCAATTTCAAAGTAAGCGGTATCGCCTTTAGAAATTTCTCCGTCAAGCACTTCTACTAAATGAAGAATTTTTCCTGATATATTCTTTTTGCAATCATATACATATGCTTTAAATCCAGCGCCATATATTATTCCTTTATCTCCGACCTGGCCTCCCATTTCAGCATAAAATGGAGTTTCACCACATACTATTATACCTTTTTCTCCCTTTGTAATAGTATCGGCAAAATCCTCATTTTTTATTAATATATCAACTGTAGATTTTGATTTTGTTTTATTATATCCATTAAAAACTGTATTGTATTCCTTAGAAATACTGTTAGTTATACCTTCGTCATTTCCCATATAGTTTGAATCTTCTCTTGCAGACCTTGCTCTCTCTTTCTGCTTTTCCATTTCTTTGTTAAAGCCATCTATGTCTATGCTTATTCCTTTTTCTTCAGCTATTTCCTGGGTAAGCTCCATCGGAAAACCATAAGTATCATATAATTTAAATGCAGATACTCCATCAAGTACTTTTTGATTTTTTGCCTTAAGATCATCTAAATACGATGTTAATATGTTCATTCCTGAATCTATTGTTTCAGAAAAACGCTGCTCCTCTATCTCAATTATGTTTTTAATATATTTTTCTTTTTCTTCTAACTCGCTATATGCACCTTTGGAATTCTTTATAACAACATCGCATAATTCTGAAAGAAAGCTACGATCTATACCTAAAAGTTTTCCATGTCTTGCTGCTCTTCTAAGAAGCCTTCTAAGTACGTAGCCCCTACCTTCATTAGAAGGAAGTACTCCATCGCTTATAAGGAACGTTACACTTCTCACATGATCAGTAATTATTCTTATAGATATATCATTTTGAATATTTTCACCATATTTTTTATTTGCTATCTTGCATACAGCATCAAGCACAGCTCTTATCGTATCCACTTCAAATATGCTGTCTGTTCCCTGCATTATTCCTGCTATTCTCTCAAGTCCCATACCTGTATCTATGTTAGGATGCGAAAGCCTATTATATACTCCATTTTCATCCTTATCAAACTGAGTAAAAACAAGATTCCAAAATTCTACTATCTTGTCTTCGTCTCCAGCCTTTACAAATTCCTCTGCTGTTGTTATCTTCCCTGCACCTCTATCAAAATGTATTTCTGAAGAAGGTCCACAAGGTCCTTGACCTATCTCCCAGAAGTTATCCTCTTTACCTAATCTGAATATTCTTGCAGGATCTATATCAGTGGATTTTGTCCAAATATCATAAGCTTCATCATCATCTAGGTAAATAGTTACATATAGCTTATCTTTAGGCATCTTAAGCACTTCTGTTATAAACTCCCAAGCCCATGGAATTACTTCCTTCTTAAAATAATCTCCAAAAGAAAAGTTTCCTAACATTTCGAAAAAAGTTCCATGTCTAGACGTTTTTCCTACATTTTCTATATCGCCTGTCCTTATACACTTCTGACAGGTAGTTACTCTGTTCCTTGGAGGAACCTGAAGTCCTGTGAAATATGGTTTTAGTGGTGCCATTCCAGCATTTATAAGTAATAAACTCTTATCATTTTTAGGTATTAGAGGAAAACTCTCTAACCTTAAATGTCCTTTTCCTTCAAAAAACTTCAGATAGGCTTCTCTGACTTCATTAAGTCCCATGTATTCCATCGTTATCTCTCCTCATATAAAAATTAAAGCTTCCATCCACACAAAGGGACGAAAGCATTTTTCGCGGTACCACCCTAATTGCAAAGTATATAAACTTTGCAGCTCATTTGGTAATTACAGCTCATAGACAGCTTCAACGATATCGTCAGAAAATTTTCACCAGCCATTTTCTCTCTATATAACTACCTTCGTTTACTAATCCTAATCATCGCTAACTATATTCAAATTCATACAGCAATTATAAAATATTAAGCATTTTATGTCAATACATATAATAATCTACATCCTCTTTTATTACCTTTAGTACCACCGCTACAGGTACGGCCAGCACCATACCAAAAAGTCCTCCTATTTTTCCTCCTATTATCAATAATATAATAATCACAAGCGGATGTATATTTACAGTATCACCAGTCATCTTAGGTGCTATTATATCACCCTCCACCTGCTGTATTAAATTCAGACATATCATAAGCCAAAGCAATTTTTTAGGAGCATTTAGCGCGCCTATGACAAGTATTGGCACAGCTCCAAATATGGGGCCGAAATAGGGAATTATATTAAACACTCCATTTAATAAACTTAACATAAGCGGAAATTTTATTTTAAATACAATAAGCACTAAAAATGTCATAATGATTACAATGAAGCTTAATAAAAATTGGGTTATGACGTAACGTGAAAGCACTATATTTATATCATATAAAAAATTTCTAAGTAGCCTTCTTTTTCTTACAGGTACTAACATCATGATAAACGTTGATAGATTCTTTCCATCAGTAAGAAAGTAATAGACTATTATAGGTACAACAGACAGTGAGAAAAGCTCATCGCCTTTCTTCATAAGATTTTCTACTATGCCGCTGCTAAAAGCTTTTATTCTGTTTTCAACTTTAAAGCTTACGTTACTTAGAAGCCTGCTTGTATATTTATTCTTAAAATATTTATCTACAAATATATTTACTTTTTCTGTAAAATCATTAATTTGTGAAAGATTTGTAGATATATTTACAATATCTTTTAGTACTCTTGGCATAAGATAGAACAGCATAATACCTACAGTAATAAACAGCACAAATAAAATCAAAATACAGGAAATTTTTTTACTCATCCCTTTTTCCACCAATTTTGATTGAATTGGTAATAAACTATATGCAATTATTGCAGACAGCGCAACTACACTAAATGCATCCTTTAGTATAGGACTTTTATATACAACAACAGCAAACAATAAAACCAATATGGTAATTACGATAAACTTAATCCTCTTATTCATAAATCTATTTCCTCCATATGGTGCCTTACACTGTACAAGCAGTAGCTATCTTTTCCGTAATAAATAACATTTTTGTCACCGATTATTATTCTACTGGTTGTTATTATCCTTTTTCCTACTATTATCTTATTAATAATACCTGGTGATATAATAAGCGCTCGTACATCAAATTTATCGTCAAATATTATGTCCTCTATTATTCCTAGTATATTTCCTTCACGATCGATTATCTCCATCTTTTTTATAGAGCTTAAATATATACCATTGGGGTCTTCATCAATATTTATAACTATTCTTCTGTTATAATACACTATATCCTTTGCAGAAAATCTTTTGACTTTTGCTAACATAAATCCACTTGGATTCACACTAAAGCCTGTAACTTTATTTTGATCAAAACTCAATAAAATATCATTTATATAACCTAATTTTTTCCCTCTAACATTCATCACAGTCATGTTCATGAAATTTCTGCTTTTGTATAACATATATATTCACCTTTCCATAGTTTCCTATGAAACTAGTATCCCAAAAAAATAAAAAATGAATCCAGGATAACTGGATTCGTTTTTTACTTTTTATCTAAGTGTCATACTTCTTACTTTTCCAACTGCTGTTTTAACAGCAGCTATAACTTCATCCACCTCTTTTTCTGTACTTCCATCTCCAAGCGTAAGCCTTAATGATCCCTTTGCAAGTTCGTGCGGAAGACCTAATGCTAATAGTACATGAGATGGATCAATTGCTCCTGATGTACATGCACTTCCGCTTGATGCACATATCCCTTCATTATCTAATAAAACAAGCACTGCCTCTCCCTCTATACCTTTAAAACAAACATTGACGTTTCCTGAAAGTCTACTTTTTCCACTTGGCCCATTAAGTATTGTACCAGGTATTTCCATTAAACCGGTAATGAGTCTATCTCTAAGTTTACTTATTCTCATGCTGTTTTCGTTCATATTTTTTACTGCAAGTTCCAATGCCTTACCTAATCCGACTATTGAAGGTATATTTTCAGTTCCGGCTCTTCTGCCTCTCTCCTGCGAACCACCATGCAGAAGATTATCAATGTGCACATTTCTTCTTATATAAAGAACTCCAATACCCTTAGGTCCATAAAATTTATGAGCCGCCAATGAAAGCATATCGATGTTCATTTCATCCACATCTATCGGAACATGTCCTGCTGCTTGAACAGCATCAGTATGAAAATACACATTATTTTTCTTGCAAATATTTCCTATAGCTTTTATATTTTGTATTGTACCAATCTCATTATTCGCAAACATAATAGATACCAATATAGTATCTTGTCGTATAACTTTCTCCAATTCATCAAGGTTAACAAAACCTTGCTTATCTACGGATAAATAGGTTACATCAAAGCCATGTTTTTCCAAGTAGTCACACACATGCAATATAGCGTGATGTTCTATTTTTGTTGTAATTATATGTTTTCCTTTATTTCTATTTCCAAAAGCAATTCCTTTAAGGGCCCAGTTATCTGCCTCTGACCCTGAAGCCGTAAAAAAGATTTCAGATGCCTTTGCATTTATAGCAGCCGCTACCCTGTCTCTGCTTCTATCTATTGCTCTTCTAGTCGTTCTCGCAATAGAATAAACTGACGATGGATTACCATAGTTTTCAGTAAAATACGGCAGCATTTCCTTCAATACTTCCGGTTTAGTATACGTAGTAGCCGCATAATCCATATATATAGTTTTATTCACATCAATCACACTCCAAAGATTATATATATCATGCGTTTATTCCATTTATCCTTTTATAGTCATTTACTATATCCATAAGTGTCGTAGTTTCTAATACTTTATCTATACTTACCTGTATTTTTTCCCATAAAAGTCTAGTAGCACAGCAGTCCTCATTGCTGCAGAAATTGTTGTCTAAGCATTCGGATATTTCTATAGGTCCTTCAAGCACATCTATAATCTGCGCTACTGTTATATCATTAGGATCTTTTCCCAGCACATATCCTCCCTGTGCTCCTCTAATACTTTTTATGAGTCCAGCTTTTCTTAATGGTGAAAATAATTGTTCTAAATAGTACTCAGATATTTTCTGCCTCTCTGCAATACTCTTTATTGATATTGGTTCATCACTATAATATATGGCCAAATCAACCATTGCCTTAACTCCATATCTTCCTTTAGTAGACAGCTTCATTTAACCACTTCCTTAATTCCGAGTTATTTACTAAACTTTATTTCTTTTTCAGAATAACAATTTTTATTAAGATTGTCAAATGCAATCCTGTTTAAGACTATTTAGTTATGAATACTAAACAAGGAATTAGAAATGAAGGTATGTACTTTGCCAGCTTTTAAGTATACGTAAAAGCACATAAGTTCTTTCTAACTTATGTGCTTATTTGATTTTATATTATGTTCTAAAATATTAATTAAATAATTTTTTTATTGTTTCACTAAGCTTTTCAATTTCATCACTAAAATTGTTTATCATATTTATTGTTAATGCATGATTCTGTATTTATAATATTCAATTATAAAGTTGCAACAATGACTGACTTTATTGAATGAAGTCTGTTTTCTGCCTGATCAAACACAACAGAATGCTTGCTTCTAAATACTTCATCCTCTACCTCCCTGATGTCTATTCCAAGCTCTTTATATTTCTTAGCAGTTTCGGTGCTAAAGTCATGATAAGCAGGAAGGCAATGCATAAACAACACATCTTCATTTTCTGTAGCTTTAAGCATGTCCATTGTAACCTTATAATTTGATAGTAATTTAACTTTCTCTGCTGTCTTATCCTCTTCTCCCATTGATGCCCATATATCGGTATATATTACATCAGTCCCTTTTAAATCTTCAATGTTATCTGTAACTATTATTTTGCCTCCGCTTTTCTGTGCCTCTTCATTAGCTTTTTTCAACACTTCTTCATCAGGTTGAAGTTCTTTGGGACAAAAAGCTACATATGTCATTCCCATTTTACTACATCCATACATTAGCGCATTGGACATATTATTTTTGGCATCTCCAACAAACACAAACTTGATACCCTTTAATGGTTTTTTTATGTGTTCTTCAATTGTTATGAAATCGGCTAATACCTGCGTAGGATGATCTTCATCTGTAAGACCATTCCATACTGGTACACCAGCGTATCTAGCTAATGTTTCCAATGTTTCAGGCTCATAGCCTCTAAATTCAATACCGTCATAAAATCTTCCAAGTACTTTAGCAGTATCCTCTATAGATTCTTTCTTACCTATCTGTGAATTACTTAAGTAGGTAACGTGTGCTCCTTCATCATAAGCCCCTACCTCAAATGAACATCTAGTCCTCGTAGAAGTTTTGTCAAATAGAAGTACAATATTTTTCCCCTCTAAAAGCTTACCTCTTATTCCAGCTCTCTTTTTACTCTTGAGGCTGTGAGCTAAATCCAACATATATCTTATCTCTTGAGCTGTAAAATCCATTATAGATAAAAAATTTTTCCCTTTTAAATTAATAGGCATATAAATCACTCCTTTGTATTAATATACATATGTATGTTTAAATATACATATATTATACACCAAGAAATCTTACTTTGCACAGTTTTTTTGAAAAAATTTAAAATTATTTTTTATAAATATTCATAATCATAGAATATACCAGTAAAATAAAAGCAGCGAAGTGCTTGATAATGTGTATCCAACACTTCACTGCTTTATATAAAATATATGTTATATTTGGCTTCCCATCTTTCTAAACTTTTCATATCGATTTTTTAATAGCAAATTCACATCTGATAAAACTAATGATTCCATTTCTTTTACCAACTCTTCTCTCAGATTTTTTACCATTAAATCTACATTCTTGTGTGCCCCACCGTCTGGTTCCTTTATTATTTTATCTATTACTTTTAGCTTAAATAAATCACTTGCAGTAAGTTTCATAGCCTCGGCAGCCTTTTCGGCTTTGGCTGCATCCTTCCATAGAATGCTAGCAAACCCTTCAGGAGATAGAATGGAATAAGTAGAGTTTTCAAGCATCCATACTTTATCAGCTACAGCTAACGCTAATGCTCCGCCACTACCGCCTTCACCAATCACAACTGAAATTATAGGTACTTTTAGATTCACCATACTGATTAAGTTATCTGCAATAGCTTCACCTTGACCTCTTTCTTCAGCTCCAATTCCGCAAAACGCACCTTGCGTATCAACAAAACAAATTATAGGTCGTTTAAATTTTTCAGCTTGCTTCATAAGTCTTAAAGACTTTCTATAACCTTCAGGGTTAGGACATCCAAAGTTTCTATAAAGTTTCTCCTTAGTATTTCCACCTTTTTCTTCACCTATAATAGTAACAGGCCTTCCGTTTAAGCGCCCTATTCCTCCTATTATAGCAGTATCATCTCCAAAGCACCTATCTCCATGTAGTTCAATAAAGTCTGTGAATATATTATCAATATAAGTTTTAGCAGTTGGCCTTTCCGGAAGTCTAGCAATACCAACTTTTTCCCATGCACTTTTTTCTGCTGACATCATACTCTATCTCTCCTTATGCAGCCTTAAAATTTTGCTTAGCTCACTTTTCATATATTTTCTTTCAACTATTTCATCAATAAAACCTTTCTTTAGCAAAAACTCTGCACTTTGGAAACCTTCTGGAAGTTCCTGATTAATTGTTCCCTTTATTACCCTTTTTCCTGCAAAACCAACTAAAGCTTTAGGCTCAGCTAAAATTATATCACCTTGCATAGCAAAGCTAGCAGTAACTCCGCCAGTGGTAGGATCTGTAAGTACTGTAATATATAGCAGTCCCTTTTCACTATGCTTAGCAGCAGCCGCACTTACCTTTGCCATTTGCATAAGAGATATTATGCCTTCCTGCATTCTGGCACCTCCAGAAGTAGTAAACACTATTATAGGCTTTGCATTTTCTGTAGCATATTCGAAAGCCCTTGCTAATTTTTCACCTACTGCATAACCCATACTCCCCATCATAAAATGACTGTCCATTACACCTATAACTGTTTCTTCTCCATCTATCTTTCCAATTCCAGTAACAACTGCTTCATTTATTCCAGAGCTTTCTCTCGCTGCTGCTACCTTTTCTTCATACCCTTTAAATTTAATTGGATTCCCTCCTGAAAGTACTTTATCAAATTCTTCAAAACTTTCCTTGTCTACTAAATATTCTATTCTCTTGTAAGCCGACAGTCTAAAATGATAATTACAATATGGGCAGACTTCATAACTGTTATCTATATCATCTTTATATAAAATTTTACCACAACCGCTGCACTTAACCCAAAGTCCATCAGGAATTATAGGTTTGTTCTCCTCTGATATACTGTCAAAACTAGTTGTGCTTACTGTTATATATTTATTTTTTTTGAATAAATCTCTAAGCATATTACTTCACCATCTTATCTTTTAAAAATGACGTATTATAATTCCCTTTTACAAATTCTTCATTTTCCAATATATCATATTGAAATTCTATATTATTCTTAGGTCCTTCTATAATTAACTCATACAGCGCTCTTTTCATTCTTGCAATAGCTTCTTCTCTATTTTCACCATAAGCCATAATTTTAGCTAACATTGAATCATAATATGGAGGAACAGTATATCCCTGATATATTGAACTGTCCATTCTTATACCTGGTCCACCCGGAATGTTTATTTCTGTTATTGTACCTGGAGACGGTTTAAAATTATTCTCCGGATCCTCAGCATTTATCCTGCATTCAATTGCATGACCTTTTATCACTATATCACTCTGCTGATATTTTAATGGTTCTCCACTAGCTATTTTAATCTGCTCTTTTACTATATCTATTCCTGTTACCAGTTCTGTTATTCCATGTTCTACCTGTATTCTGGTATTCATTTCCATAAAATAGTAGTTTAGATCCTTATCTACCAAGAATTCAATAGTTCCTGCATTCTCATAATTAACGCTTTTAGCCGCTCTAACAGCTACATTTCCCATTTCTTCTCTCAACTTTTCATCTATTAATGCTGATGGTGCCTCTTCCAGTACCTTCTGATTTCTTCTTTGTATTGAACAGTCCCTCTCGCCAAGATACACTGCATTTCCATATTTATCAGCTAATATTTGAATTTCTATATGATGTGGTTCTTGAATATATTTTTCCATATAGAGACTTCCATCTCCAAAGCAGCTTTCAGCTTCAGAAGCAGCAGTATTAAAAGCATTCTCAAGTTCTGATTCGCTGAATACAATTCGTATTCCTCTTCCGCCGCCGCCTGCAGAAGCTTTTATCATTACTGGATATCCAATTTCTTTAGCAGTTATAACAGCATCTTTTATGTTATTTAAAGTACCTTCCGTTCCTGGAACTATTGGTACTCCTGCCTTTTTCATCATTTTCCTTGCTTCTGATTTATTTCCCATAAGCTCCATACTCTTGTCGCTAGGCCCTATAAAAGCAATATTGCATTCATTGCATATTCGTGCAAATTTACTATTCTCAGACAAAAAACCAAAACCTGGGTGTATTGCCTCAGCTCCAGTAATAACAGCTGCACTTATTATATTCTCAATGTTTAGATAACTATCTTTTGACGCTGCCGGTCCTATGCATATAGCCTCATCAGCTAATTGAGTATGTAAAGAATATTTATCCGCCTCAGAATAAACTGCCACCGTGGAAATATTCATTTCACGGCAGGCTCTTATTATTCTTACTGCAATTTCTCCTCTATTAGCCACTAAAATCTTCTTAAACATATGTCCTCCTTATGCTCTACTGCTAAAATAAAAATATATTATTTCCCTATAGCAAACATTATCTCGCCTTCACACGCCTTCTGGTCACCAACAAAAGCTGTACCTTTACCTACTCCAAAGGTTCCTCTCATCTTAATTATTTCAACCTCCAAGGTAAGAGTATCTCCTGGAACCACATTTCTTCTAAACCTTGCTTTATCTATACCAGCAAAGTAAGCAATCTTACCTTTATTTTCTTCCAAACTAAGTATAGCAACTGCTCCTAGCTGTGCCAGAGCTTCAACAATTAATACACCAGGCATGACTGGTTCTTGAGGAAAATGTCCTTGGAAGAAATATTCATTCATTGTCACATTTTTGATTCCTCTAGCCTTTTTTCCTGGCTCTACAAGATCGACCCTATCCAATAACAAAAACGGATATCTATGTGGTATAATCTTCTGAATTTCTTTTATATCCATATATCTCCTCCTATTTTCTTATCTTAAACATAGGTTGACCGTATTCCACCATATCACCATCATGAACTAGAATATCAATAATAGTTCCATCTTCCTCTGCTTCAATTTCATTCATCAGCTTCATAGCTTCGATAATACAAATAACCTTTCCCTTTTCTATTCTCTGTCCTACCTCAACAAAAGTTTCCTTATCAGGAGATGGTGATGAATAAAAAGTTCCAACCATAGGTGACTTTATATAACTTATATCTTCTGCTTCTTCAAACTTCTTTTCTGCAATTCCTTCTTCTATCTTATTATCAACATTTGATACCTTTTTTTCTATCTTTTCCTGTTTTACTTCATTGAATGCTTCTGAACTGGTTACTCCAGACTTCTCAAGCTTTACTTTCATTCCTTCCCACTGCACTTCCATAGATGAAAGTGCAGACTTTTCCATCATTTTAATTAGTTGCTCTACAACATCTAAATTCATAATATCCTCCTAAAAACACTATCTATTCCACTTTTTAAGTACTATTGAAGCATTGTGACCTCCGAAGCCTAGTGAGTTAGAAAGCGTATAATCTACCTGTAACTCTCTTCCTTGGTTTGTAATATAATCCAAATCACAGTCTTCGTCAAATTCCTTATATCCTATTGTAGGGGGTACATAGTTATCAGTTATTGCATTTGCACAAACTATAGCTTCAACAGCTCCTGCTGCTCCCAAAAGATGCCCAGTCATAGACTTTGTAGAACTTACAGGAACTTTATATGCATATTCACCAAAAGCATTTTTTATTGCAGCAGTCTCAAATTTATCATTATAAACCGTGGATGTACCATGAGCATTTATATATGAAATCTGTTCCTTTTCAATTGCTGCTTCCTCAACTGCCTTTTTCATTGCCATAGCAGCTCCTTCACCACTTGGATCCGGTGAGGTTATGTGATATGCATCACAAGTAGCTCCATAGCCCACTACTTCACAGTATATATGGGCATCTCTTTTTAATGCATGTTCCAAACTTTCAAGTACAACTATACCTGCACCTTCTCCAACTACGAAGCCACTTCTATCCTTATCAAATGGTATTGACGCTCTATTTATATCGTTGCCGGTATTTAAAGCTGTAAGCGCTGTAAATCCTGCCATAGATATTTGTGTTACAGGTGCTTCTGCACCTCCTGCAATAATTACATCAGCTTCTCCATTTTTAATTAACCTAAAAGCATCACCGATGGCATTAGTGCCTGTGGCACAAGCTGTTACTACATTTGTGCACATAGCTTTAGCACCATATTTTATAGCTATATTTCCTGCTGCCATATTTGAAATAATCATAGGAATAAGCAGCGGTGAAACTCTGTCAGGTCCTTTGGCTTTAAGTTTATCATACTGATCCTCTATAGTAGATAACCCTCCTATGCCAGATCCAACAACAACTCCAAATCTGTATTTATCAATTTTTTCTAAATCAATACTGCTATCTTCTACTGCTTCCTTGGAAGCAGCCATAGCATACTGGCAGTATTTATCCATCCTTCTGCCTTCTCGTTTATCCATATAGTCTTCATACTTAAAGTTTTTTACCTCTGCTGCTATTTTAACCTTATAATTGCTAACATCAAAACTTTTAATATAGTCTATACCATTTTTGCCATTTTTGCAATTATTCCAGAATTCTTTTACGTTATTACCAATAGGCGTTATGGCTCCCATACCTGTAACAACCACTCTGTTTTTGTAATCATTAGTCATGTTAAACCATTCCTCCATCTATATTTATTACTTGACCTGTAATATAAGAAGCACTTTCTGAACATAAGAAATTAACCAATTCTGCTATATCCTCGGGTTTGCCAGCTCTTCTTAATGGAATACTATCAAGCATTGCCTTTTTCTGTTTTTCAGGAAGTACATCTGTCATTTCAGTTTCTATATATCCAGGTGCAACTGCATTTACAGTTATTCCTCTTGATCCAAGTTCCTTTGCTGTACTCTTAGTAATACCTATTATCCCTGCCTTTGAAGCACTATAGTTAGCCTGACCTGCGTTTCCAATAACACCAATAATTGAAGAAATATTAACTATTCTTCCTTTTCTCTGTTTAAGCATTACAGAACTTACATGCTTTGTGCAATTAAAACAGCCCTTTAAATTAACATTAATGACACTATCAAAATCTGCTTCTTTCATTCTCATGATAAGAGCATCTTTTGTTATACCAGCATTATTTACGAGTATATCTATCTTTCCAAATTTATCTACTGCAGCTTTTATCAAGGCTTCTGCATCGTCGAATTTGCTTACGTCTGCTTTTACAGCTATAGCTTCCACTCCTTCAGCTTCTAAGAGCTTTACTATCTCATTTGCCTCATCTTCACTCTTTCTGTAATTCACTACTATATTTATTCCTGATTTAGCTAATCTAAGAGCTATGGCTTTACCTATACCTCTTCCGGCTCCAGTTACAATAGCACATTCTCTATCTGACATATAAAATTCCTCCGTTACACAATTTATTTTAAACCTTCAACAGCATTTTTTAAACCTTTTAAATCTTGAACATTAAATATTTTTGCTTTTCTGTTTATTTTTTTTGCAAAAGAACTCAATGCTTTTCCAGGTCCAATCTCAATAAATGTATCTGCTCCATCTTCAATAGTTCTTTCTATTATATTCTGCCAGAGCACAGGACTCATTGCCTGTTTCTCCAGAATATCACGGACATCATTATGGCTTTTAATATAATTAGCAGTAACATCCGTAAGCACAGGTATTTTTATTGGATTTACATCAATTTTATCTAAATCTATTCTAAGTCTTTTGGCTGCACTCTTTAACATGCTGCTGTGAAACGGTGCACTAACCTTAAGACTTACATACCTTCCACCATTATCTACTACTATTTTTTCAGCCTTTTCTAAAGGCAATACCTCTCCAGCAATTACAATCTGTCCAGGGCAATTGAAATTAACTGGTTCAGCAACACCAAATTCTGAAACCTGCTTGCATATTTCAATCACTTTATCTGTCTCGAGACCAATAACTGCCGCCATCTTTCCAATACCAACAGGTACGGCCTCCTGCATATACCTTCCTCTGTTTCCTACAAGCTTTACTGTATCCTTAAAATTTAATACTCCGCTGTAAGTTAATGCAGAATATTCTCCAAGACTGAAACCAGCCGTCATATCTCCGAATATTCCACTAACCTCTAAAGCTTTTAACGCTGCCATACTCGTAGCATATACCGCCGGCTGAGTCACTTCTGTAAGATTAAGCCTATCTTCCGGTCCATTGAAGCATATATCTGAAAGACTATATCCTAAAGCCTCATCTGCTTCCTCGAATAACAATCTACACTCTTTGAAATTCTCGCTGAGTTCTTTTCCCATGCCTACATATTGTGCTCCCTGTCCAGGAAACATAAATAATATTTTTCCCATTATCTTACCTCACCTGCAAATTTACCTATAGTTTCTTTAGCTTCTGCGAAGATTTCCTTGATGATTTCTTCAGCGGACTGTTCTTTATTTATCAAACCTGCTATCTGGCCTGCCATTACAGAACCCATATCTATATCGCCATCATTTACTGCTTTAGGAAGAGCACCTTTTCCAAGTTCTTCGTAACATTCAAGTGCAGCATTCTCACTTTCTAACTTTTGAAACTTTCTTGTAAGTTTATTTTTAATTACTCTAACAGGGTGGCCTGTAGGTCTTCCTGTTACTATTGTATCTATATCTTTTGCAGCCAATACTCTATTCTTATAATTTTGATGTACCCTGCATTCATTTGCCACTAAAAATCTAGTTCCAAGCTGAACTCCTGCAGCTCCTAACATAAAGGAAGCAGCTACCCCTCTTCCATCTCCTATACCACCTGCTGCAATCACAGGTATGTTAACTGCGCTTACAACCTGAGGCACCAATGCCATCGTAGTAAGTTCTCCAACATGACCACCAGATTCACAGCCCTCAGCAATAACTGCATCTACACCTGTTCTTTCCATTCTAATTGCTAATGCTACTGAAGGTACCACGGGAATAACCTTTATACCGTGTTCTTTCCACATTTTTATATACTTACCAGGGTTGCCGGCACCTGTAGTTACTACTTTAACATTTTCTTCACAAACCACTTTAGCTAGCTCTTCTGCATTATCGCTAAGCAACATTATATTTACACCAAACGGCTTATCAGTAAGCTCTTTTGTTTTTCTTATCTGCTCTCTAACATAGGAAACGGGTGCATTAGCTCCTGCAATAAGGCCAAGTCCTCCTGCATTACTAACAGCAGCTGCCAGAGAGCTGTCTGCTATCCAAGCCATTCCCCCTTGAAATATTGGATATTGTATATTTAATAGACTGCATATATCATTATTAAACATTTATTTTCCTCCTATCGAATAGGTCAGATTTTCATCTGACCTATCTTATATAAATTCTATATATTCCCAACTTTCATTTAATTTGCACTTTCTTTATTTCCTTCTATATATTCAATTAGATCTCGAACACCGCTTATATTGTCAGTATCCTCTATTCTTACATTAAACGCTTCTTCTACTTCAATAATAATTTTAAATAAGTCCAATGAATCTACTCCTAGGTCCTGAAAGACTGTGTCCACTGTAATTTCTTTTCCTTCAATCCCAAGCTGATTCGTAATTATTTCTTTTATTTTATCTAACACCATATAACCCTCTCCAGTGCTTTATATTATTACCATTTTACGAGTGCAGCACCATGGGTAAGTCCTCCCCCAAAGCCGACAAAAATAAGAATATCCCCTTTTTCCAAAAGTCCTTTTTCATTCAGCTCATCCAATGCAATTGGTATTGTTGCACTAGAAGTATTCCCATAGTTTTGCAAATTAATATAAAACTTAGAAATATCAACTTTTAATCTTTTGCTTGTAAAATCTATTATTCTATAATTTGCTTGATGAGGTATTATATATTTAACCTCGTTAATGTCTATAGAGTTATCTTTAAGTATGTTTTCTATCCCTTCTGCCATAACAGTAGTAGCGAATCTAAATACTTCTCTGCCTTCCATTGATATAAATCTTAACTTATTTTGCTGATTAACTTGATCCATAAATGCATTATTAACAGGTACCGCATCACACTTTAATGCATGCCCCTTACTTCCATCAGCTCCAAGTTTTATTGACATTATCCCTTGTTCATCACTACTGCTTAAAATAATAGCCCCAGCGCCATCGCCGAAAAGTACACACGTATTTCTATCCTTCCAGTCTATAATTTTCGAAAGCACCTCTGCTCCTATTATCAAAATATTATTATAAGTACCTGATTTTATCATTTCTCTTGCTACTTGCATAGCATATACAAATCCTGAACAAGCGGCATTTAAATCAAAAGCAGCTGCATGCTTAGCTCCAAGAAGACCTTGCACAATACAGGCAGTAGCAGGAGTAAATGCGTCTGGTGAAACTGTTGCCACAATTATTAAATCTAATTCTTCCGCACTCATCTCAGCTGATTCCAAAGCTTTCTTGGCAGCTTTAAACGCTAAATCTGATGTATTCTCTCCTTTTGATATTCTTCTTTCCTTTATACCGGTTCTTGTAGATATCCACTCGTCACTAGTATCTACTAACTTTTCCAAGTCAAAGTTAGTAACAATATTATCTGGAACATATCTACCAGTACCTTTAATTTTTACATTTCTCATTCTTGTTCTCCTTGCTGCATTTATCTATTTTTTTAATTTTATACTTTTCTTTAAAGAAGTTACTCAAGTTTTCTAACGCATTAGTAAGTATTTCCTTTTCAATCTCATTTAATCCTTCAGTAGTAATTTTGATCATATCGTCATGAAACTTCTTATGTATCCTAAATGCTAGCTTACCTTTTTTTGTTAATTGTATCTGAACTACTCTTCTATCCTCTTCTATTCTTTTTCTTTCTACGTAACCTTTTTTTATCAACTTTTTAATAGCAGTTGTAAGTGTACCAACTGTAATATTTAAATCCGCAGCCACCTCAGACATGCTTCTGGCTTCATACATACCTATAGCATTTATTGTATGTATCTCTGTTACTGATATGTCGTTAAACGCACCGGACTGCAAGGCTGATTGTTCAATATATAAAATATCATCGAACAAATCTACCAGTAATTCATTAATAACTCTATAGGTTTTGTCCATCATTAATGTTCCTTTGCTTAGTATTTATTACTTGTACTTATATTTACTTTCAAATATTTTGATAATCAAAGTATATTACAAAGGAATTTTTATGTCAACATTAATAGGGGCTTGACGAGCCCCTATATTATAAGCAAACATCAGTAAAACCTTGTAACTGCTTCTTCTTTTAAATATACTATGCCTTAGTGTATCTAGCATAACATAATCTGCTCTGAGCTCCGAATTTTAAAAAGCCTTAAACTAATACTTTTTAAAATTGAAACCTAATATATCTATCTCTTCCTTCTTATCTAAATTCTTATCATAATTTTTTCGAAGTTGTATAAGGTTTAAATGATCAAACCCGCACTCACGATATAGTTTAATAGCACCAGTATTTCTTGGTATAGCATCTACAAACATTGAAACTACTCCTTCTAGAAGAATATTGTACACCGTTCCTTCTTTTGTCCAGCATTTTAGGTCTTCTTCAGATTCTTCATCTATCTGCCAATACTCCTTAGGAGCATTATTGAGTTTTCTATGGTAATTCATTAATTGTGTAATCATCTTTGCTGTTACTGAGAACAACTCTTTTGACATTTCTCTTATGACAATATTCACTTTCTTCACCTTCTTTAGAAAAATATTTTACTTCCTGTTAATCTTCTATAAGCAGTTATGTCCTTTTAGATATCTTAGATTAATCAAATTTTGATTTGCTTTCCACCAGTTTTTACTCAATGCCCATTCTTCTGGATATGCACCCCAATCCCAGTTAATGTTCCAGGTTCCATCATCATTCATTGTTTCAATGATAAATTCCACTTCATAATCTGCTAATTCTTTATTATCATTATAAAAAACACTATCAGGAGTAATCATAAAATATGATGGTTTGCACACATAATCTGTTTTCCATCTCTCTTTCTCATCTTCTATTGATAGCTTTACTTTTCGATTAATACTCTTACGCAGTTTAACCATGTCTATAATATTTGTTATTTTAGCTTTTTCACAGTACCCACAGAAACTTATAAAACAGGATAGTTCATGCATACCTTCTGGTTCTTCAGTGCTAAAAAACTTATGTACCGCTTTTTCAGCTATTTCTGAAGCTAATCCGTACAGTTTTGATTGTTTATCAGCAAAATACAGAATAAATCCAACCAGGCTAATGGTAGGATTATACCCCCAATGTTCAACTACATTTCCACGATCAGACCACCATGGGGCATGTGGATAGTCATCATTGCTAGGTATTTCTGCATACCAGTATCCTTCATGAAAGTCCTTTCCGCTTTCAAGATAAGATAATATTCCTTTTACTATCTCATTATTTTTATCAGTAATCCCCAATTCATGCAAAACTTCTGTGGCACACCAGGTTTGTATTGGCGCTGAATTCGGATTCCAGCTGTCTGCTTCAAGTGCATGTCCAAATCCACCATCTTGATTTTGATAAGCACCTAAAGCTGCTAATACTTCTTCTTTGGTTCCATTTTCAAAATGATATTTCCATCTAGCTATATCCAGTGGTCTCGCATTTCTATACATCCATCTTTTAACTAAGTCAAATTGACTTTTAGAAATTTTCATTATTTATTCCTCCAATTGTTTTATTCATGCTATTCCACTACTTCAGATATAAAAACACATTATTTCCTTGCTAAGTATAAATCTATAGTGTCATATATTTTTATAACATCATCATATTCCAAAATAGCATTTTCAATTTCACTTTCAAATAACTTTTTAATATGTTCTGGCATGGTTCTATGATCTGAATAAGTATTTAACAAAGAAATATAATCAGAAGAGGAAAACTCTCTTGTCTGATGATATAACTTCACTTCTACATCTCTAAACCCATAGGATTGTATTTTTTTCGAAATACTTCTATATCTTTCCACATCATTTTCTATCATCTTCTCACCTGAGTACCTATATTTCTGATATATACTCTGTATTCTTTGATGAAGCTGATCATTTTCTCGTGCTACAAAAGGCTTATTCCAAAATAGTGCCAAGATTCCATTCTCTTTTAGTAATTTTAATATCTTTGGATAACCTACTTCTTCAGGAATCCAATGAAACGCTGTAGCAGAATATAAAAGGTCAATACTGTTATCCTCACATTTAAAATTCTCAAATGAAGTATTATATACACTAAAATTCTTATAGTCTTTAAATTTATCTTTTGAATATTCTGCAAGGCTTTCACCAAGTTCAACAGCCATTAATTCACAACCAGCCTTAAGAAATGGACCTGTTGCTTGTCCAGTTCCAATTCCAACTTCTATCACCTTACTATTTTGATTCAGATTTGAATAATTTATAATCTCTTCAAATAACTCCTTACAATACGTTGGTCTCCATTTATCATAATTCTTAACATTTTCATTAAACGTAAGTCTCTTATCCCTCTCAGGATTCAACTTCCAAATACTATTGAATTCATAATATTTTGATTCAATTCCATCCTCAACAAAGCTATCGATTTTCACAAACCCTGTTTTTTCAAGCAATCCTATCGAACCATGATTAAAAGAATATGTAAAAGCTCCTATTTTGTCTATGCTGTACTTATTAAACACTTCCCCTATAAAAATTTTTGCAGCTTCTGCTCCTATACCTTTTCCCCACATTTTCTTTTCAAAAATCACAATACTAAGCATAGCCATTTTCTCATCAGCCTCATCTATGCCGTAACACCAGATATCACCAATGTATCTTCCATCATAACAGATTATTTTTCCGTAACTTGTCGCTTCTTCTTTTAAAGATTCCTCAAATAATCTTAATGCGTCCTCTAATGATTTAGTATAGAAAGGAAATAATCTTTGAAGCTCTTTATCTTGGGTTTTATTCCAATAAGTTTCAACATGCTCTCTCGTTCTTGATTTTAGTAAAATATTCACATATACTTCCCCCTAAATTATTTTTCAGCAATTCTATAAAATGTGTAATCTTCAGGCCTAATTGGCTTTTTTATGCCGCTAAACCAATCCTCTTTACAATCAAAACCTAATTTTTGTGCAACTGCAATTGCAAACTCTCTGTAAGCTGACCCAAACGCTGTTATAATATTGCCATCTGTAACGAGCGGCGCCTTTATTATATCGTTTCTGTTAAGAAAGCTATACTCATCAATATCTTCTTCAAATAGGCCTACACAATACTTTCTTCCTTCAAGTACTCCTGCCTTTGCCAATAATATTGGTGAACTTGAAATACTTCCTATTGTGATATCCTTGTTACCTTTAAATTGCCTTAAGAAGTCTATATACCTTTCATCCTCAATAACATTCGGAAAACACCACATACCTGGTAATATTAAGCAGTCATATTCCTTAATGTCAAATTCCTCAAATGTCTTATCAGGAATAAAATGAAATCCTTCCTCACTATCTACAGGGATTTTTTCAGCAGAAAATACTACAATTTCCTTTTCAAAATTTTTGAAGATTGCTGCTGCAATGCTCATTTCATAATTACTAAAATCTGGGTAAATTAATACCGCTGCCTTTTTTTGCTTTGCCATAGTCTATCACCTCATATTTTTTTATCCGTATCCATAGAATTAATTGAAAAATAAAAATACCCTGGTGCAATTTTTATAACTACTCCAGAGTAAATTAATTCAAATATATTCTTTAAATAACGTCAAAAACTTTTTTTATCTATAACAAACTATATTCGGAGCAGCTATAAAATTAGATTTAAGCCCATTAATCTCTACACACAAAATCCACAACTATATCTCTATATTTTTCAGGTTTATTAAGATGAATAAAAATGCCGCAATCCTTCACAACAGTCAACTTAGCTTCATCTACATTATCTAAATATAAGTTCATATACTCATTGCTTAGAACACAATCATGTTCTCCTTTTATCAGCAATGATGGGCATTGAATTTGTTTTATAAATTGCAAGCTGTCCTTGTATATTTCAGGATCAGTTATTATTTTTTGTAAATGCATATAGCTATTTGCCCAATGCTCTTCAGGCAGCTCATTCCAAGGCTTGTCGTAAAACACTTCTTCTCTTATAGTATAGCTGATAGTAAGCCAATTAAAAACTAGTTCCTTAAAGTTATTATTCTTTAAAACATAATTTTCAATTTCTTTTGCACTCTGTTCAAATCCACTATTTCTAAGAATTCTAATTGCTTTTCTGTAAAAAGATTTAACTGCATATAACAGATCGAAACTTGGATTTTCAAAAACTAATTTTTCAATATACTCCGGATATTTTACCTCATACATAAGTGCAAGATATCCGCCAAAGGATTGTCCCAATACAGACCACCTATCAATTTTTAAGTTTCTTCTTAAATCCTCACAATCCTCTATTATGGTATCTACACTGAATTCATTTTCATTATAGATTTTTTCTGATCTTAACACGCCTCTTTGGTCAATCAGTATAACATTCATATATTCGGCTAATAATTCTGCTTCATGCTGAAAAGTATAACAACTTAATCCTGGTCCTCCATGTAAATATAGAATAGTTTTTTTATGACCATTATTATAAATCCTTGTGTATATTCTTTTGCCATCTCTCATTGCAATCATTTTTTCTTCCAAGTAAAACACTCCTCGTCTATTTATAAAATATATTCTCTGTTAAAAAACATTTATTCAAATGTCTATAGTTCTTTCAACGGATTAAGAGTAATATTTGTTACTGGTAGTCTATTTTTAATGGTACACCGCTTATTTCGAATATATTCTTTTTTTCTGTCGTTCAGGCTTCTATTCTTTTCTAATTTGTTCATTTTTCTTATTCTATCTAGTCATATACTATAAATATCGGTATCTTCTTTTGAAACTCTATAATTCTCATTAAAATAATAATAAATATATTACTATCATACCAATTATATTATATATTACCATATGTTGCAAAAAAAATGTGACCGCAGGCATTTAATCTGCCGCGGTCACAACCTTTTTTAGGCTAACTCTATTTTTCTGTTTTTAAAATATACTATATTTAAACCAATTGTCCTACACATATCTTGAGCTGTAGCAAAATATGCACCTATATTTTCTTTAACATGTGCATCTGAAGCTAAAGTAACATACTTTCCGCCAAAAGATCTGTAGACCTTATATATCTTTAATAAATTATCAATAGCCATTCTATCATTCAACCTTCTGGTATTCAGTTCTAAAACTATACCTTTATCTATAACAAGCTTTAAAATAGCATCTATCTTTTCTTGATATTCCTCATAGTGCAATTCTTTATCTTCATATATCGCATATCTACATATATAATCTATATGTGCAAGTGTATCAATAAAATCAGCCCTCTTAACGTTTTGATACATTGAATCAAGATATTTATTAAATGCCTGCTCCCTAGTCTTTCCATTATAGGCTTCTGAGAAATATAAATCATACCCATCTAGAAAATGAATTGCTCCAATTACATAATCAAAAGAATTATTGTTAGCAATTTCTTCATTTTTCTTTAGGAATTCTAGTGAAAGTCCTATTTCTATGCCCAATAAAAGTTTGTCATCTCTGTATTTGTTATACTTTGCAAAATACTCATCAACGTCAAATACAAACATGCCTGGCTTTGGATGATTTGTATCCATATGATCTGTTAATGTAATACCAATATCTTCTTCATTTGCAGCCGCTATAGCTTCCTCGATCTTCATTTCCGAATCAGTGGAAAACTCAGTATGAATATGAGTATCAAACATTTTGATCTTCCTTATAAAAATCTACAATTTCTCCATGATACAATGTATGGTAATCGCCCTCTTCATAACATGCTTTTTCAGCTGCGCTGTCTGAGAAATCACCCTTCATTTCGTTTCTGTAGATAATCTTGCATTCATATTGAAGCATATTCCCTTTAATAACTGGAGTACTAACAGTCCTTCCAGGCTGCAATTCCAGATTAGCAGCCTGGACCTTATCTATATCTCTTCCCGATTTTGTACCGCATAATCCTAAAGCACTTTTGAATTCATTAGTTAGTGGGATACTTACAGTAAATTCATCAGCATTTTCTAAAATTTTATGAGTATATCTTGATTTTCTCACCATGATCTCAAATAAGTTCTTGCCCCAGGCAAAACCTATAAAGCCCCAGCCTATGGTCATCGTATTAATTTTATCTCCGCTTTTAACTGTTAGAAATGCTCCTTTTTTAAGATTTTCTATAGCAGTATCAGTATATTCCAAACGTTTAGCAGCCATAAAAAGACCTCCTCTACTTATATATTGGAAATTTGCTGCAGAGCCCTTTTATTTCTTCTCTTATAGCGGTTAAATCCTTATCTCTGTTTTCTATTGCATAATTAATATAATAGGCTATCTTCTTCATTTCCTCTTCTTTAAAGCCCCTTGTAGTCACTGCTGGAGTACCTATTCTTATACCACTTGTAATAAATGGACTAAGCTTTTCAAATGGGATGGTATTTTTATTTGCCGTAATACCTATTGAATCTAATAACTTTTCAGCATCTTTTCCTGTTATACCCTTGTTTGTAAGGTCAACAAGCATTAAATGGTTATCTGTTCCGCCAGATACAAGTCTAAAATCATATTTGATAAGTTCCTCTGAAAGAACTTTTGCATTCTTAACTACCTGAGTCATATACTCCTTATATTCAGGGCTCAAAGCTTCCTTAAAACATACTGCCTTTGCTGCAATAATATGCATAAGCGGTCCTCCCTGAATTCCAGGAAATATAGCTTTATCCAAGGCTTTAGCATATTTCTCCTTGCACATAATAGCTCCGCCTCTTGGTCCTCTTAATGTTTTATGAGTAGTAGTTGTTACAAAATCAGCGTATGGAACAGGTGATGGATGGAGTCCAGTAGCAACTAAGCCAGCTATATGAGCTATATCTACCATCATATATGCACCAACTTCATCACAGATTTCTCTTATCCTCTTAAAATCTATTACTCTTGGGTATGCACTTGCTCCTGAAACAATCATTTTAGGTTTATGCTTAAGTGCTAGCTCCCTTAATTCATCATAATTTATATTTTCAGTCTTGTCGTCTACACCGTAGGAAACGAAGTTAAATAACTTTCCAGAAAAGTTTACTGGACTTCCATGAGTAAGATGTCCTCCATGGCTTAAATTCATTCCAAGTACAGTATCTCCTGTTTCGAGTACTGAAAGATATACTGCCATGTTTGCTTGAGATCCTGAATGAGGCTGTACATTCACATGTTCTGCTCCAAAAAGCTCTTTCATTCTATCCCTTGCCAAATCCTCTACCTCATCTACTACATGACACCCGCCGTAATATCTTTTTCCAGGATATCCTTCTGCATATTTATTCGTAAGCTGTGATCCCATTGCTTCCATAACGGCTTGACTTGTGAAATTCTCAGAAGCTATAAGTTCAATGTTATACTCCTGTCTATCATTTTCTTTTTCTATTAAGTTAAATATTTCTTGATCATTATGGCTTAAATTTGAAAAATCCATCGTATCACTCCTTAACTTTTGCTATATTTTTATTATAATGTTCAAATATACTTTTATCAACTCACAATAATGAATAATTATGAATTTTGTTTTTACGCCAAGTGCATATGGGAAGTGCCTATTTTTTGTGCTATAATACTTGAGTGATATCTACTAAAACTTAAGCAGGTGATTTATTTGGACGTTAACAAAGTAGCTTATTGGGCCGTAAAGGCCGGAAAAATCATTCTTGAAAATGGTGGTGAAACCTATCGAGTTGAGGACACCATTATAAGAATATGTAATGCCTTCGGTGTAGCTTACGCCGATAGTTTTGTGACTCCTACAGGAATAATGATGTCAGTAATCGATAAAGATGGGCATACTGTATCAAATATAAAAAGAATACGTAAAAGAACAGTAGATTTACATAAAATTGCTATGGTTAATGATTTATCAAGAAAAATATGTGATCACAAATTAACAGCTGACGAATTTATTGAAGCACTTAAAGCTATTGATAAAGAACCTCCTTACAGCAAAAATATGACTGTAATTTGTGCTGCCGCCAGTGCTGGTTTTTTCACCCTTATGTTCGGTGGAAATCCTAAAGATTTTGTCGGTGCGTGTATAATTGGAGCAATTATTCAATTACTTATTTATGCATTTTCTAAATTTGATATAAATAGTTTTTTTACAAATGCTCTAGGCGGAGCTATAACCGCACTTTTGGCGTTGGTATTCATAAACTTAGGTGTATCTTCTAACATGGATTATGTAATAATAGGTGCTATAATGCTTTTAGTACCTGGTATCGCTATTACTAACGCAATAAGAGATGTTATCGGCGGTGATCTTGTATCCGGTGTAGCTAGAATAGCTGAAGCCTTATTGATAGCTGCTGCGATATCATCAGGCAGCGGTATCGTATTGAAAATATGGATAAGCATTTTCGGAGGTACAATAATATGATATTAAAAGTTATTTACGCCATGCTGGCTACGCTTTTCTTCTGTGTTCTTTTTAATATTAGAGGAAAAAATTTAATCTACACTTCCATTGGCGGCGGCATAGGCTGGTTTGTTTATTTATTTATGCAATCATTCTCTCTTTCTATTACAATGTCTATGTTTGTTTCCTCCATATTCATTGCAGCATATTCAGAAATAATGGCAAGGATAAATAAAGCCCCTGTTACTACCTTTATAATATGTTCATTACTCCCGATAGTTCCAGGCGGCGGTATGTACTATACAAGCTATGAATTAATAAAAGGAAATGTCACTTCCTCACTGCATTACGGAATTCAAACTCTGATGAGTGCAGGGGCATTGTCTATTGGCATATTACTTGTTGCTTCTGTCTCAAGAATATTACATTCAAACGTAAAAAGAACTGCTAAAAATTAAGTTTCTACTTCAACTATTAACTTATACACGCTGAATCATCGTTAAAGCTTTCGATAATTCAGAATGTATAAGTTAATTTTATGTATAGAAACCCTATCAACAACTTTTCTAATTTGTACACTTCTGATTATATAAAGGTAAATATCCTGTAGATTCTTTAATTAATGTATTATTTAATTTTCTAAATTCTCTTAAAGCATAATCCGCATCTTTTTGACCTTCTTTGTTAAGATAACTTGTCAGTTTGCTTGGATTAGATTTATATATGCTTAGTGCTTTTTTATCTGATGCAACTATATTATCATTTAATTGTTTATTTACTGTCGTTTGAAATGGCTGTATAAACTTACTAAGAAAATCGTTATAATGTGGTGTTGCTAATACCTGCGTCATACGATATGTCCAAAAAGCTGATTTTGTATCTGGAGTATTCGTTCCAATCTGATAAGCCTTAGGTGTAGTTGTTATTCCAGCATAAAACGGTACATAAACTGATGTTTCCGGTGATGCCATTGCAACCCACTGTATCCCAGAAATTTGATCTGGCATATTAGGTCTAAGTTGAATTATATGTGATTCTTGATTTGTTGGATTATTTATTGGCCAATAATTATATTTACTATAATCTTTTTCAGTTACATCATAATCAGTTCCTGCAAAATGTGAACTAAGTACCTTGCCTACATCTTCCACAGTTATCTTTTGATCAGGTGTACGAAACAACGGAATATCTTTAGCGGTTACTTTTTGATCCTTAGTTTGTGAAGGAGATAAAATTCTTTGCCCGTCCCATACACGAGGAATATTTCCTATCGCATCACCATCATTATTAGTGCCAAAAATATCTCTGAATATGAATTTTCCGTTTTCATCTGGATTTAATTTATTATTCTCTACAAATGACTTTAAATCGCTAGAATACATATAATCTTTACTATCACTAAAATCTACATCTTCAATTGCAGTCTGATTTGCTATTACAGCATAAGAATTATCCGGGACCCTTCTCGCTACCCATTCATGTCCCGAACCTATTTCCATGTACCATACCTCATTTTTGTCTGAAAATATAATTCCATCTGCTTCCCCTGCACCTTGTTTAGTTATAATATCGCCTAGTCTTTGAACTCCTTCCCTTGCAGATTTTATGTAAGGTAGAACTACTGTCTCCATAGCATCTTCCTCTATTCCATTCTCAACAAATGGATCTACAGCCATCACCTTAGCATTGGAACCTATAGTTTCAGTTGCACTCATAGCTACTCCCTTTTCATTGATTCCAGCTTCTTCAAACTGTCCTTCAAAATCGCTCCACTCCGGTGTCGCTGTATATTTATATTGATGCTTCGGCAGCACGCACTTAAACCCATTTCCCTTGGATGTATATATAGTGCCAGCTGGATTATCCTTAGCTTTTCTTACAACAAAATGTTTTGCCGATGCAGGATTGGAATCCTCATTTCTCGCTATTACCGTAGAACCGTCTGCCGTGGCATCCTTACCAACTATAACTGTAGTGCAGGCAAACGTGCCTAGAGCTGGAGATGCTGCACTTAGTGCAATTATACTTACTAAAACTTTACTTAAAAACTTTTTTTTAAACATTCTTTTTCCCCCTATATACCTAAATTAATTTCATAAATACACAAATTGTATTGTTCCTATTTATTCAATGTAAGTAATATTATCCCATCAACACATTAAATATGCAAGTATACCATATCATTTATTCCAACATTATCAATTTACACGCACTGAAAGACCATTGGAGATTTGAAGTTTTCAAACAAGCTGAAGTTAAATTTTTTCAGTGTTTCCCTATATAGGGTTTCTAACTCAACTATTAATTTATACATGTACCAAAATCTCCAGAAGCCGAGATTTTGGTACATGTATAAATTAAGTTTCGATACAGAAACCCTATAATTGTTGCATTACTATTTCATAATGATAAAATAAAATTAGGGATTATGTAAAAGTTCAAAGCCTGCTGTATCAATTCAAAGGAGATGGACTTAAAATGAAAATAGCTGAAACTATAATAACTAAAAATTTATTTTCATATTTAGATGGTAAAAAAGTTTTAGAAGTAGCCTGTGGGGATTCTAATTTTAGTTTAGCTGCATGTAAATATGCTAAAAAAGTTGTAGCTACTGATATTTCGCTTGATAGACTGAGGAAAAGAAATTTGCAGGCCTTTCCTAGCAATATTGAATTTAAAGAAATGGATGTAACAAATTTAGCTTTAGAGGATAATTCCTTTGATGCGACTGTCTGTTATAACGCATTAGGGCACTTACAAAACGTCTTGAAGCCAGCTCTAGATGAAATGATAAGAGTTACAAAACCGAACGGTTATCTGCTATTAATAGCAACATGGTCAATGGATATAAGGGTACTTTCAAAACTTGAAAATATTATCGATACTTATAGCAATTTGATTGTTGACTCCGTTATTGAAGATGCTTCCTTTAAAATATTGGTATTACAAAAATCCGATATGAGCAAAGGGTAATGGGCGTGTAATCGTAGGAGACATTTTATGTCCAGGGTTATCCTTTTCTCTCATTACCATTTGAAGATAACCCGTTAAAGGTCATTTAGAACCTTAACCCAACGGAAATTATACGCCCATTTTTTATTTATTTCATAAATGTATTTATAGTATTTACAAGCTGCTTTATTCCATCCTCTAAATCTTCCCCTTCTGCTCCCATCATACAGTGAGTTGCATATCTTTCTATCAGCATAGCTCCAACTTTATTTATGGCAGCTCTTACTGCAGCTATTTGTACAAGAACTTCCTTACAGCATGTATCACTTTGTATCATCTTTTCTATACCCTTTACCTGTCCATCAATTCTTCTAAGTCTTACCGTTATATCTTTCTTCAATTTATCTTCTTCCATAATTGTTCACCATACCTATACCCCGTATATTTTCAAATTAATTATAGCATTTTCATAGAATATTCTCAATTATATTATATCCACTAATATCTTAAAAGTTTCAAATATATATAAGTTTCTAAAGTTCTAATACATTCTGACTCCTAAAAGATCCTAGGGTCGAACCTACTTAGCAGTGATATTTTAGAAGTCACAATGTAAGAACTTTATTAGAACTTATATATAAGGACGAAAGCTTAATGTAACTGAAAAATTCTCTCTACACTTTCACTCTATAATAAGCCAGCCTACAGCAATATAGAAAACAGCGCATAACCTCAGTCAGCTTGATACTTTCTGAGATTACACGCCGTTAACTTATATCTAACTATTCTTCACTGCTTTCTTTATCCTTCTTAACTGTCTTTATGCTAAGTTCCTCTAATTGTTTATCATCAACTACATTCGGTGCCTCTGACATTGGGCAATATGCATTCTGGTTTTTAGGGAATGCTATAACATCCTTTATATTATCTGTATTACAAAGGAACATAATCATTCTGTCAAAGCCAAATGCTAAACCACCGTGTGGTGGTGGTCCAAATTTAAAGGCTTCCATTAAGAACCCAAATCTCTCCCATGCTTTCTCTTGAGTAAAACCAAGCACTTTAAACATTCTCTCCTGAAGTTTCGTATCATGTATTCTGATACTTCCTCCACCAAGCTCTTCTCCGTTTAATACTATATCATAAGCCTTAGCTCTTACCCTGCCTGGATCTGACTCAAGGTATTGTATATCCTCATCCATAGGCATTGTAAATGGATGATGCTCTGCTGTATATCTCTGTTCTTCTTCATCATAGGCCAGAAGTGGGAATTCCGTTATCCATACAAAATTAAATTCCTTGTTGTCCTTAAGAATCTCAAGCTTTCTTGCAAGTTCAAGTCTCAACGCACCAAGAGCGGCAAACACTGTTTTGTTCTTATCTGCTACTATAAATATAGCATCGCCTTTCTCAGCTTCCATTTTCGTAATTATTTCATTCATTACATCTTCGGACATAAACTTAGCTATAGGTGATTTAATTCCTTCATCCTTGATTGTAATCCATGCTAAACCTTTAGCCTTATATGTTTTTACAAATTCTCCAAGTCTGTCTATATCCTTTCTTCCCATAGAAGCTGCTCCTGGAACTCTTATAGCTCTTACAGATCCGCCGTTTTCAAGAGCACCCTTGAATACGCCAAACTCTGTCCTAGCTGCTATATTTGAGATATCCTGTATTTCCATACCAAAACGAAGATCTGGTTTATCTGAGCCATACTTTTCCATAGCTTCTTTATAGGTCATTCTCTTTATTGGTACCTGTACATCATAATCGAGTATATCTTTAAATATCTTTTTTATAAGTCCTTCGCTTAATGCAATAACATCATCTTCCTCAACAAATGACATTTCCATATCTACCTGCGTAAACTCTGGCTGCCTGTTAGCTCTAAGGTCTTCATCTCTAAAACATTTTGCTATCTGGAAATACTTATCAAATCCAGATACCATAAGCAGCTGTTTGAATAGCTGCGGAGATTGAGGAAGTGCATAAAACATTCCTGGATAATTTCTGCTTGGAACGAGATAATCTCTAGCTCCTTCTGGAGTACTCTTATTTAATATTGGAGTTTCTACCTCTAAAAATAAATTTTCATCCAAATAATCTCTTATAGCCTTTGCAGTCTTATGTCTTACTTTGAAAATTTTCTGCATATCAAGTCTTCTCAAATCCAAATATCTATATTTAAGTCTTATGTTCTCTGATGCATCTAAATCGTCTTTTATGTATATAGGAGGAGTTTCTGATTCAGATAATATCTTTAATTCTTCTCCTTTGAGTTCAACCATACCCGTTTTCATTGTTTCATTTGGAGACTCCCTTTTTACTACCATGCCTGTTACAGCTATACAATACTCTGATCTTAATGTGTCCGCTTTTTCAAAGGCGCCTTTATTAATTTCCTCTCCAAATACTATCTGCAAAATGCCTTCTTTATCTCTAAGGTCTACAAATATTAGTCCTCCAAGATTTCTTTTTCTTTGTACCCATCCCATTACGGTTATCTTCTTATCAATGCTTGTTTCTGTTACGTCGCCACACATAATGGTTCTCTTGAGTCCATTTAATGTCTCTGCCATGATTTTTCCTCCTAAAACTTATTTGTATTTATACATAAAGGGTGTTTAATATTTTCAATTTACCCTGTACTAGCTCTTCTGTTCTATTCACATATTCTCTTACATCCTTCAAATTAGGATATCTTTCAAGTCTGTTCTCTTCTGAAAAATATATCTTCGAAACTGCTCCTGCTCCTAAAGCTATAACTGTCTGTCTTTCTTCCATCATTTCTATATTATATATACCTTCAAAACCAGGTTTACAGAATCCAACATTCTCCATGCTGCCTACCATATTTTTCTGTCTATACATATAGTATGGATGCAGCTTCAACTCCTTTGCAGCAATTTTAGTTTCCTCATACATTGCATTTAATTCTTCACTATTGAGTTTCGAAAAATAGTTTGAATTCATGTTGATTTCATGAAGCTTGGAAGCTCTTTTTATAGCCATACCATGTACTGTTATACTTTCTGGACTAAGTACCTTAAGTTCATTACAGGTATTTTTAATCTCTGCAAGTCCTTCTCCTGGCAACCCAACAATTATATCCATATTTATATTATCAAAACCTAATCGTCTAGCTAAATTGAATTTATCTATAACATCTTTTGTAAAATGTTTCCTGCCAATTCTGCTAAGCGTATCATCATTCATGGATTGAGGATTTATGCTTATCCTATCGACCTTATATCTTTTCATTGTTTTCAATTTATTTTCAGTAATGCTATCTGGTCTTCCTGCTTCGACTGTAAACTCCTTCACATTTCTGCCTTCTACCAATTTATTATATACGCTTTTCATTATATACTCGAAATCTGCATCACAAACTGAAGTTGGTGTGCCGCCTCCAAAATATACACACTCCACATTAAGTCGTTTTTCATCTAAATACTCAGCTATTTGTTCTATTTCATAGTTTAATTTTTCTAAATACTGTTTAACTAATTTATCATTTCCAGCTATTGGATTGGAAGCAAAAGAACAATAGGCACATCTAGTTGGACAAAAGGGCATACCTACATAAATGCTTATAATTTTAGTATCCTTATTGATAAATTTCTTTTCAGCCTTCGCTACACTCAGACTAAGTTCCGCCTTATCATGACGAACCAAATAATACTTTTCATAGTAATTTATGATTTGCTCATCATTATAACCTTCGTCTATAAGCGTTTGCGCTATTTTAGTAGGTCTTATACCTATCATTATCCCCCAAGGGTGTTGCAGTCCAGTGATTTCTGATAAAAACAAATACATACTTTTCTTTACAAAATCTTTTATACTTAACTCATCTTGAAAATGAAATTGTTTTTTCAACTCAGCTTTTTTAATGTATATCTTATTATTTTCAAGTAATACCATCATGTTTTCATTTTTTTCCACAAAGGATATTACTGCATCCGGATAAAATACATTTACCATGTGATAAACATCATATCTGTATTTTTCATTATTTAAATTTATATTGATATCCATACTATTCTCCAAGTTCCCATCACTATAATGTATAAGGATTATTCTGCTTTTCATAACCTATTGTACTAGTTTCTCCATGTCCTGGCAATACTATCGTTTCTTCTGGAAGAATATATAACTTTTCTTTTATATTTCTAATAAGCGCCTCAGTATCTCCGCCAATAAAATCTGTTCTTCCTACTGATGCTCTAAACAATGTGTCACCTGTAACAAGAATATTATCTATATAAAAGCACATACCTCCTGGTGAATGTCCAGGAGTATCAATACACTTTATTTTTACATTACCAAGACTAAGTTCTGTTTTTTCATCGATAAACTCATATTTTATTGCCTGCTTATTTTCCACATTAAAAAGCTCACTGCCACTTTTCATTATCATATGATGCTCTTTTGAATTTAAATACACTGAAGCTTTGTATCTACTATACACCTCAAATAGCGCACCCACATGATCAAAATGACTGTGAGTAAGTATTATATATTTGACTTTTCCTTTAAATTCATGAATAAATTTAAATATAGTATCCTCGCTTCCGCCAGGGTCAATTACTGCAATTTCTTTACTTTCCTCTTCAAATATAATGTAACAGTTTTCACCTATATAATTTGTAACCAATGATTTATATTTCATAAATCCCTCAGCCTCCTTACTAAAAAGCTTTTCTGCTATCGAGAAGAATCGTAACAGGGCCATCATTAATAAGCGATACATCCATATCTGCACCAAACTTTCCTGTCGCCACTATTTGCACTTCAGCTTTACACTGAGCTACAAAGATATCATACAATTTTTCAGCTTCATCTCCCGATAACGCTTCCATAAAATTAGGTCTTCTACCTTTCCTGCAATCTCCATACAGTGTAAATTGAGACACTATAAGAAGTTCTCCATTGACATCCCTTAATGACAAATTCATCTTTTCATTGTCATCCTCAAAAACTCTAAGATTAACTATTTTATCTTTAATATATTTTATGTCTTCTTCAGTATCAGTCTTACTAATTCCAAGAAGCACCATAAAACCTTTCTCTATTTTTCCTATTACCTCATCATTCACCGTAACATTCGCTGATTTCACTCTCTGCACTACAGCTCTCATAAATTACCTCCACTAATTCTTAGTTCTAAATACTTGTATTACACCTGGAAGTCTCTTTATCTTTTTCATCAATTCTTTTAATTGATCTACATCCTCAATTTTGAGTTTTATAGTTACTGTAGCAAAACCAGCTTTTGATGTTTTAGCATTTACAGCATGAAGGTGAATCCTGCTTTCCGTAATTACTACCATTATATCAGACAGCAGTCCATTCCTATCTTCTCCAGTTATCTGTACCTCAGTTATATAACCTGAAGCTTTAACACCAGTCCAAGCTACTTCAACAATCTTGTTATCGCCATCCTCAGCTAATAATTCTGCATTTTTGCAATCTTTTCTATGAATTGAGATTCCTCTTCCCTTTGTTATATATCCCATTATTTCATCCCCAGGAACAGGATTACAGCATTTAGCAAATCTTACAAGCATATTACTTAATCCCTTTACCTCGATTCCGTAACTGTTATTGCTTTTATTTATGAGCTGTGTCGTATTTTTATTAATCTGTTCTTCGGCACCTTTAATTAATGCAGCATTATCAAGCTCAGTTGGTTTGTTACTCTTAAGTGCTTCCCTTAGTTTAGTAACAATAAATGCAGAAGATGCAGAGCCAACTCCTACTGCAGCATACAAATCATCGATATTGTTCATATTATATCTTTTAAGTATTTTTTCTAGTTCTTCACTTTTAGCTAATTCGCCGAAATTTGCTTCCTGCCTTTTTGCTTCTTTTTCTAATAAATCTTTACCTTTATTAATATTTTCTTCTCTTTTAGCTTTTTTAAACCAAGCTCTTATTTTACTTTTAGCCAAATTACTTTGAGCTATGTTAAGCCAATCTATATTAGGTCCCTTAGCCATATTTGAAGTCAAAACTTCTACTATTTGGCCTGTTTTTAATTGATAATCTAGCGGAACCATCTTTCCATTTACTTTTGCTCCAACACATCTATTACCTACATCAGTATGTATTCTATAAGCAAAATCAATTGGAGTAGCATTTGCAGGCAAATCAATTACAGTACCTTTAGGTGTAAAAACAAAAACCTCATCTGAAAATAAATCTATCTTAAAAGCTTCCATAAACTCTTCTGCATCAGAAGCTTCCTTTTGCCATTCAATAATGTCACTAAGCCATGAAAAGTTCTTATCTAGATCAGTATTCGGAAGTGAATTATTATTCTCCTTATACTTCCAATGAGCTGCTATACCGTATTCAGCGGTTTTATGCATTTCAAAGGTTCTTATCTGTATTTCAAACGTTTTTCCCTTTGCACTTATCACTGTTGTATGTAGAGATTGGTACATATTGGGCTTAGGCATAGCGATATAATCTTTAAATCTCCCAGGAATGGGTTTGTACATCGTATGAACTATTCCTAACACAGCATAACAATCCTTTACAGTTTCAACCAATACCCTAACTGCAGTCAAGTCAAATATCTGATCTATAGTCTTATTCTTATTATGCATCTTTCTGTAAATGCTATACAAATGCTTCGGTCTGCCTTCGATTTCGGATCGTATATTAGATTTTTCTAACGACGTGTACAGCTCATTAATTATTTCTTCAGTATAGGCTTCTCTTTCCGTTCTTTTTTCTACAATCTTTTTAACTAAATCATAATATTGCTCCGGATCACTATATCTAAACGCTAAATCTTCAAGCTCCCATTTTATCTTAGACATTCCTAGTCTATGTGCCAGCGGAGCGTATATATCAAAGGTTTCTTTTGCAATTCGCTTTTGGCCTTCTTCAGATTTATATTTAAGCGTACGCATATTATGAAGCCTATCTGCCAGCTTAATTAATATTACCCTTATATCTTTTGTCATGGCTAATAACATTTTTCTTATATTATCTGCCTGTTGCTCTTCCTTGGTTTTATATTTAATTTTTCCGAGTTTAGTAACTCCTTCTACCAAATCTGCTATCTCTGCACTAAATTCATTTTCTATATACTCGTAGTCATATGGTGTATCTTCAATTACATCATGTAAAAGGCCAGCCGCTATAGTAGCTGTATCCATTCCCATATCTGCTAAAATGCAAGAAACCTGAAGCGGATGTACAGAATATGGTTCTCCAGAGTCCCTTTTCTGCATCTTATGGGCTTCACATTCAAAATTGTATGCCTTTTCAATTAAATCTTTATTCACATTTGTGCAATTTTCATCAATCTTTTTCATTAAATCCTGCAGCATATGAGTTACTCTCCTCTAATATACAACGTTCATGTAAATTCAAAGGCTGGTATGTAAACCAGCCATGATTTTTCTATATTATATAATAACTAATAATTTTTTTCAATTATTTTTGACATGAACCGCAGATAATTCTTCACTTCTGTTCGTCATACACAGATAATTTAAACATCATATTTTACTAAAGAATTAACTTCATATTTTCTAAGTTTCTCTCTTCCCTTTAGTTCAGTAAGTTCAATTATGAAATTTAATGAAACAACTTCCCCGCCTACTGACTCGACTAATCTAGCAACGGATTCTATTGTCCCTCCAGTAGCAAGTAAGTCATCAACTATAGCAACTCTTTGTCCAGGTTTTATAGCATCTTTATGTATTTCCAAAACGTCTGTACCATACTCTAAAGAATACTCTGCTTTTATTGTTTCAAATGGAAGTTTACCCTGTTTTCTAACTGGTACAAATCCAATGCCTAATGCATAAGCAAGTGGTACTCCAAAAATAAATCCTCTAGCCTCAGGTCCAACTACTAAATCCACATTTTTATCTTTAAGTAATGCTGCTATCTGATCAATCGATTCTCTTAAGCCATCCTTATCTTGAATAAGTGTAGTAATATCTTTAAAGCTGATTCCTTCCTTAGGAAATCCTTCAATAACTCTGATTTTGCTTCTTAAATCCATTTTTATTCCTCCAAAACAAATTTATATTTTAATTTATATATTTTTTATAAGTAAATTATGAACAAAAAAATATTAATAATTACCTGCTGAAAAACCTGTTAATCTATACTACTTTCCCAAAACTCTGTTTTCGAAGTTATAAAATCTGTGACAGAAAGTAGTAAAATTAATTTTCGTACTTTCTACTCCTCTATAAACTCACATAATTGTTTACTTCATTTATTAAATACTTCGCTATTTGCTTTGCTCTATAGGCCTCTGTAGTAGTAAATAATTCAACTGCAATTCTTGCATTATCCATTCTTCCTACTGCATTGGTAGTTGGTTTTATACATTCGGCTAATGTCGTCATAGTATCTATATTAATTATTTCTAAATTGTTAGCACGTATAAGTGCATTAACTCCATAGTTTTTTGATCTTGCAGCCTGCTTTAGTCCATTTTCTATAAAAATCTCATTTTCATCTCTGATGGGCATACCTGATGCTAACGTTCCCAACAATACCAAATCAACATATTTTGCTATACACTTCATATCGTAATACATTGAAAGAGCTTGTGCAAGCTTAAATGCTATACCGCTCAAAGATAATCCTTTAAATTTATATAAACAGTCTTTTTGATTGGGATTTATTGCTATAATGTTATCATAGTTCTCTTTTTCATTGTCCAACACTATAAAATCTAAGCCTATATTTTTACATAGCTCTATCTCATTTTGAGATTGCGGCCTGCATCCAACTGTTATCATCAGCTTAGGTCCAAGATATTTTATATGATTTTCTATATTATCAGAGCTTATATCCCTTGAGATACTATCCTGTATATAATATTCTACATCTGCATTAAGATATTTAAACAGAAGCAGCAATAGTGATACTCCGCAAATTGAATCCGAACTGCATATACCATAAATAACTACTTTTTCTCTCTCATTTATTGCTTTAACTGTCCTCTCCATTACCTTACTCATATTTTTAAGAAAGAATGGATTGTATGTAGTTAAAAATCCAGGATAATTTAAATTCTCTAAGAATCTCGACATACTTTAAGCCTCCAATAACCTATATAAATTTTAAAGTAAATATACTGGCTTACTATAGGTAACTAAACGTAAGCAATATAAGACAGAGCCACTATTTACAAAATAAAATTTAATAAAAGAAAACATATTAATTATAATTGAAAAATCCTGTTTTGACAAATATTTTTATATATAATCAAATTTTTTTCTATTTATAGTTTTACTGGGGCTAAAAAACACAGCTTTATGGAATAGTTTCATTCCATAAAGCTGTGTTTTTTACTATATTAACTTATGCCCTAGCGGCAGCTAATTTTTTCTTTTTATGCTTCTGCTGCATATCTTTAATTAGTACCCAAACCGGTGTAGCTATGAATATTGAAGAATAAGCTCCTGAAACAATACCTATTATTAGAGGAAACGCTAGTTCTCTTACACTTGGAACAAAGAAATATACTGCTGTAATTGTAATCAAAACTGTCATTACAGTATTTATAGATCTCGTTATTGTCTCATTTACACTTATATTTCCGATCTCTTCTTTAGTCCTTCCTCTAAGCTTCTTATTATTCTCTCTTATCCTATCAAATATAACTATAGTATCATTAATGGAGTAACCTAATATGGTAAGGATAGCTGCAATAAATGGAGAATTAACAGTTACATGAAACACTGCATATACACTTATTGTTATCAGCAAATCATGAATTAACGCGATTATAGCCGCAAATCCAAAGCTGAATTCTTTAAATCTTACGCCAATATATACTAGCATTAGTAGATTAGCAACCACTAGTGCCCACAAAGCCTTACGAGTCATTTCAGCACCTATTGTTCCTCCTATTTGGTTCTGAGAAATCAATGCTTTATCTTTAAGCTTATATGTTTTCTTCATTTCAGCAAACATTTTAGTAAAATTCTTTTCAGTTAAACTGTTAGATTTTATTTCAAGCTGAGTTCTATTAACAGTATTTGTAACTTCATCTGAAGCATATTTTTTTACAATTGTTTCTACTTTTTCTTTGTCAAATGATTTGCCCATTTCTATAGTTATTACAGAACCGCCTTTAAAATCTATACCGAAATTTAAATGTCTAACAAATAAAAATCCTGTACCTATTAATATTAATATTAATGAAATTGTAAACCAAACTTTAGTTTTTCCAATTATATCAAGCACCTAATCTACCCCCTTTTCACACCAAAGTATACTGGTTTGTTCATGATTCCCATATTCAGCCATAAGTTAAGCAACGTTCTTGTAACTGTTATTGCTGTAAACATACTAATTAAAGTTCCTGCAACAAGTGTAAGTGCAAAACCTTTAACAGAACCAGATCCCATAACGTAAAGTACAAGACCTGCTATAATAGTTGTAACGTTGGAATCAACGATAGAGGATAGTGCTCTATGAAATCCTGCTTCTACTGAACTTCGAACTGATTTTCCGAGTCTCAGTTCTTCTTTTGTTCGTTCGAAAATTAGTACATTAGCGTCTACAGCCATTCCTATCGTAAGCAGTAAACCAGCTATACCAGGGAGCGTTAATACAACATTAAGTACATTGAAGGCAGAGAATACTAATAGTATAAATACTGTTAACGCCAAATCTGCGAGAAGACCAGGAATCCTGTAGTATATCAGCATAAATAAAAATACAAGTGATATTCCAACTAATCCAGCTCTTACACTCATAGGAACACCAACTTCTCCTATAGTAGGACCAACAGTCTTAGTTTCTACATTCTTAAGAGTTACAGGAAGAGCTCCAGACTGAATTATGCTTGCTAATTCCTTAGCTTTTTGCAGTGTAAAACTACCAGAAATTTCAGCAACGCCATTAGTTATCTGACTTTCTACCGTAGGAGGAGTAGTAACATCTTCATTATCCATTTTTATGCTTATTGTCTGCCCCAAAAACTTTTTAGTAGCATCTGAAAACTTTTTCTTTCCAGAAGCATTCAATTCAAGGCTTACTGCATACTTTCCATAATCATCTGTGTATGCCTTAGCAGATTTTACATCCTTACCAGTAAGTATTGTCTTATTATCAGGTCCTACAAATGTTAACTTTCCTGATTTAGTAAGCATTTCATTAATTGATCCCGAATCATACTTTCCAGGAATGTCAACCCTTATTCTATTTTTTCCTTCTATAGATACTGCGGTTTCACTTACTCCCAGCTTATTAACTCTGACACTCAATAACTCTTTTGTTCTTTCAAGAGTTTCTCTACTCGGCGTTTTCTTAGACTGAATCTCTTGAAGCACACTAACTCCGCCCTGCAGATCCAAACCTCTTTTTAGTACCTCACCAAATGATTGTACTCTATATCCTGCTACATTCAGCCCATAAACTCCAATATATGAGAATGCAGCTATTAACAGGACACAAATAGTAAAAATAACTCTACTTCCCGCTTTTGTCTTCATTATTCTCCCCCTCTGCGCGTTTTCATAGACTTTATTATATTACTTAAATAATTAATAGTCAATATAAGGCAATCTATGCGTTTTTCTCTTCGTACATACATTTTAATGCTATGGCACATTCTATTCTCTTCTTAGCTAACTTACAACCAAATTCATAAGGTTCATGTATGTCGCCGCTAAAATTGTAATTATTTGCCTGACAGCCACCGCTGCAATAAAATCTTGCCCAGCAATTCTGACATTTAGGTTTGTTGTATATATGTGCCTTTTTAAAATCTTCACACACTTCCGGTTTAATTATCCCTTCATCTAATGTACCAATTATAAAGTCTTTATTTCCAACAAATTGATGACATGGATATATATCTTCTGATGGTGTTATTGCTACATATTCATGGCCGGCACCGCAGCCGCTTATTCTCTTATAGACACATGGTCCTCCATTTAAATCTATATTAAAATGATAGAACTTAAACTCTTTATCCGTACCAATTCTACTTGCCATTTCATCTACAAGCTTATCATAGGATTGATAAATTTCATCAATATCCTCATCACGCAATGAAAGAGGATCACATTTTTGAAGTACAACTGGTTCCACAGATACCTCTTTAAAACCTTCATCTGCTAGATAAATTACATCCTTATAGAAATCCAAATTATTATGAGTAAAAGTTCCTCTAGCATAGTATTGTTTTCCTGCTGTTCTTCTCTTAACCATTTCCTTTATGTTTTTAAGTATTTTTTCATGGCTTCCGCTGCCATCAACTCTTACTCTCACTTTATCATTTACTTCTTTTCTTCCATCGATAGATAATACTATATTTCCCATATTCTTATCAATGTAATCCATTATCTCATCTGTAAGCAAAGTAGCGTTTGTTGTCATTGTAAATCTTATATTTTTACCATGAAGCTTCTCTACCTCTTTTGCATATTCAACTACCTGCTTTACAGTTTCAAATGCCATAAGAGGTTCCCCTCCAAATAAATCCACCTCTATATTTTTTCTTGGTCCTGAATTTTTTATTACAAAATCTATAGCTTTTTTAGCAGTCTCCGGACTCATTATCTCTCTCTTACCTTGATACTCTCCCTCATCTGCGAAGCAATACTTACATCTTAAATTACAGTCATGCGCTATATTTAAACATAAGGCTTTTATATAAGATTTTGACTTGTCTCTTACTGCTATCTCTTTATATAAGTCCTCAGAATACAGAAGTCCTTCTGATACAAGTTCATTTATGTCTTCAAAAGCCTCGTCTATATCTGTTTTATTATACTTTTCATATAACTTTTTATCTATATTATCCTTATTAGGTATATTATTTTCATCCAATATATCATAAACAAGCTCATCGATTATATGTACACTACCTGAGTTAACATCAATGGCATAATAATTGCCAGACTGCATAAATTTATGAATTAACGACACTTTAAATTCCTCCTAAAATATGTTTCCAATAATAAAGCACATTCAAAAAAATAACTAGCCGATCTGCTTGGCTAGTTTCCATCTTACTGCGTCAGCAGATTCCTTCAATAGCATCACCATCAAAGAAATCCGCTTCCTTGTCTAATGAAAAATATTCGTCGCATCTTAGGCTTGTTATTTTCTTTCATGTGCTTAAAGCAGTAACTTTATCGTTTCTACTTTGCTTTTTTAGTTTTCACAAGCTAAATTTGCAACTGTACAAGAAGTTTTGCAAGCTGACTGACATGAATTTGCACACTCTTTGCAGCCAGGTTTTGCTAAACTATTCTTTAGATTTGGCTTGTTCATAGTTCTTATATGTTTCATTTAAATGCCTCCCATTTTTAACTATTTCGCTAACATTATAGCATAACACTAATTATAAATAAAGTACTGCTAGATATTTATTCCTAACATTCCAGAAAGAGCGCCAACTAAAATTGCGATAATGAGTCTAAAAAAATCATTCATATGTAAAGTAGGATCTTGAAAAATAATAGCAGAAATAATATACAGAAGAAGCATATAGAAAATAGCTACAAGCATTCCTATAAGCCAGCCATTTTTATTATTTCTCCTTGTTGCGTATATAGAACCATATAATACGCTAAAACACGTTATAATAATATAGCTCACTGACATTACCTGATTATTTATACTCACGAAATTCATAATAGCTGTAAATACAATCAAAAGTAAGACTGTTAGTATTATAGCATGTAATACTCCCTTTGCTGAATTTACTAATAAGTTTCTCGACTCCATAATAAAACACCTCCCATATAACTATTTATGCTATATAGAAGTGCTTTATTACCTTTAAATAATATAATTTATTTACTTTTCAGGAGTACTAGTATTAGCTGATTTAGTAACTTCAAGGATTCCATTTTTGCTAAGCTTTATTCTAGTTCTATCCGGTCCTGACTGAACAATAATAAAATCATCTTGAATATTAGTTATCTTGCCTATTATTCCACCTTTTGTCATAATTTCATCATTTAATACCAATGAATTCAACATATTATTATATTTCTTTTTTCTTCTATTTTCAGGTACAAGTACTAATACGTAAAAGATCACAAGCATTAAAACAAATGGTAAAATAACACCTACAAAATTTTGCATTATGAAAAACCTCCTTATGTATGCTTATATAGATAAATCCAGTGAAAAAGTTTTCTGATGTTTACCTATACATTATGATTTTATATGTTTTCAGAAAACTGTTCAACTGTTTTTTGCTTAAACTCACTAAATTTATCTTCATCTAGAGCTTTTCTTATATCTTCCATAAGTTTATTATAAAAATATAGATTATGCAATACACAAAGTCTCATAGCTAACATTTCTTTAGCTTTAAACAGATGGCGAATATACGCTTTAGTATAATTTTTGCAGGTAGGACACTCACATCCCTCTTCTATAGGCGAACCATCCAATTCATATTTTGCATTAAGCAAATTTATTTTACCGCTATGAGTATATACATGTCCATGCCTTCCATTTCTTGCAGGTAGTACGCAATCAAAGAAGTCCACTCCTCTCTCTACTCCCTCAAGTATATTAATAGGTGTTCCAACTCCCATTAAATATATAGGTTTATCTTCAGGAAGATGTGGTACTACTGCTTCAATAATTCTATACATCTCCTCATGAGTTTCACCTACTGCAAGGCCGCCTATAGCATATCCATCTAAATTTAATTTGGATATTTCCTTTGCGTGTTCAATCCTTAAATCATCATAAACACCGCCTTGGTTTATTCCAAACAGCATTTGCTTTTTGTTTATAGTAGTCTCCATAGAATTAAGTCTTGCCATTTCATCCTTACATCTATAAAGCCATCTAGTAGTTCTCTCTACAGATCTCTTTACGTAATCTCTAGGAGATGGATTTTCTACACATTCATCAAAAGCCATAGCTATCGTAGAAGCTAAATTACTCTGAATCTGCATACTTTCTTCAGGTCCCATAAATATTTTTCTGCCGTCAATATGCGAATTAAAGTATACCCCTTCCTCCTTTATCTTTCTCATACTTGCAAGAGAAAACACCTGAAAACCGCCTGAGTCTGTAAGTATTGGTCTATCCCAGTTCATAAACTTATGAAGGCCTCCAAGCTTATAAACAGTTTTGTCTCCAGGTCTGAGATGAAGATGATAGGTATTTGAAAGTTCAACCTGACATCCGATATCTTTAAGATCCATTGACGATACGGCACCCTTAATTGCTGCAAGTGTACCTACATTCATAAATACTGGGGTCTGAACAGTGCCATGAGGTGTAGTAAAAGTTCCCCTTTTTGCATTTCCGTTTCTTTTTAGTACCTTAAACAAAATAATCACGCCTTTAGTAAAATTTATGTTAATTGATGTTTAAATACAAAATATTTATAATTCAAACTATCTTATAAACATAGCATCTCCAAAACTGAAAAATTTAAATCTTTCTTTTACAGCCTGTTCATAAGCTTTCATAATGTGTTCTCTTCCCGCTAAAGCGCTTACTAGCATTATCAGCGTTGATTGCGGAAGATGAAAATTAGTTATCAGTGCATCGACAATTTTAAATTTGTAGCCTGGATATATGAATATATCTGTCCATCCGCTTTTTGCATTCACAGTCCCATCCTCTCCAGCTATGGTCTCCAGTGTTCTGCAAGACGTAGTACCAACAGCAACAACTCTCCCGCCGTTCTTCCTTGTGTTGTTAATTATAGAAGCATTCTGTTCGTCCATTATATAAAATTCAGAGTGCATTTTGTGTTCTTCTATAACCTCTACTTTCACGGGTCTAAAGGTTCCGAGTCCTACATGCAGTGTGAGATATGCAATATTTATTCCTTTATCCTGTATATCTTTTAATAATTCCTTTGTAAAATGTAGACCAGCAGTAGGTGCCGCAGCTGAGCCAAGTTCCCTAGAATAAACTGTCTGGTAGCTTTCATTATCTTCGAGCTTTTCCTTTATATATGGCGGCAATGGCATTTGACCAAGTCTATCAAGTACCTGCTCAAAAATACCATCATACTGAAATTCTACAATTCTATTTCCTTCTTCAACTATATCTACTACCTTCGCCTTCAGCATACCATCGCCAAACACAAATTCCGTGCCTATTTTAGCTCTTTTACCAGGTTTCACCAAGGTTTCCCATCTATCCCCCTCAAGTCTTTTAAGCAGCAAGAATTCCATTTTGCCTCCAGAATCCTTCTTTTCGCCTATAAGTCTCGCAGGTATTACTCTAGTATCATTTAATACTAAGCAATCTCCCGGGTTTAATAAATCTATAATGTTTTTAAAAATTTTAAGTTCAGTTTCTCCAGTTTTTTTATCCAGCACTAATAATCTAGCTTCATCTCTATTTTTTAATGGATGCTGTGCTATAAGTTCCTCTGGTAAGTAAAAATCAAAATCTGTTACGTTCAAGTTTACACCTTCCTTATTCTTCATTAAGTATTGAACACTGCTCTATCGGAAGCTCATTTACAATTTTTCGCTTAAGATGTTTATAAGCTTTTTCTGTAGCCACTCTTCCCCTTGGTGTCCTTACTATGAAACCTTTCTGAAGCAGATAAGGTTCATATACATCTTCAATTGTATCAAGCTCTTCACCAATAAAATATGACAAAGTTTCAATTCCAACTGGTCCGCCTGAAAAGTTATCTATTATAGCTTCTAATATTCTATTATCAATTCTGTCAAACCCTTCTTCATCCACTTCCATCAAATCCAGTGCTTTCTTAGCCGAATCTAGAGTTATAATTTCCTCCTCTAGCACTTGAGAATAATCTCGCACTCTTTTTAATAGCCTTATAGCTATTCTAGGTGTCCCCCTTGACCTTTTAGCAACCTCTTCAGCTGCCTTTTCTTCTATTCTGCATTTAAATATATCCGCAGATCTTACTACTATCTCTTTCAGTTCATTAGTCTCATAAAACTCCATAGAGCATAATACACCAAATCTATCTCTAAGCGGTGCAGTTAAAAGTCCTATTCTCGTTGTAGCACCTATTAACGTAAATTGAGGCAAGTCAAGACGTATGGACTTAGATGCAGCGCCTTTACCAATTACTATATCAAGCGCATTATCTTCCATGGCAGGGTACAATATTTCTTCTACATTCCTGTTTAGTCTATGTATCTCATCAATAAACAACACATCATAATCATTTAAAGTCGTAAGAATAGCTGCTAAATCACCTGCTCTCTCTATAGCTGGTCCAGATGTTATTTTTAAATTTCCTCCCATTTCATTAGCTATTATATTAGCTAAAGTGGTTTTTCCAAGTCCTGGAGGACCATAAAGCAGTACATGGTCTAACGATTCTTTTCTTTTCTGAGCTGCTTTTATAAAAATATCCAGTTTCTTTTTAACCTTGTTCTGTCCTATATATTCTTTAAGGCTGGACGGTCTTAAATTATACTCTACAGAATTATCTTCTGCAAAACTATCTGGTGAGACAATCCTTTCGCTCATGAAACTTTCCCCCTCTAACCCATAAGATGCTTTAATGCATTTTTAATAATATTCTCTAGTGAATCATCTAAAGCAATATCTTTTAGAACCTTAGCACATTCTTTCTCAGTATATCCAAGCGATTGCAGCGCTTGTAAGGCTTCATGATATGATGAGCTAGATTCTTCAACAGATGTATCATCTTCCGAATTTATATCATTTACTATAAGTTTGTCTTTTAGCTCAAGTATTATTCTCTGTGCCAGTTTGGGGCCCACTCCAGGAGCTCTGGTTATCATTTTTACATCAGAATTCTTTATTGCCCTGCTCAGTTTCTCAGAATCCATAATAGAAAGCATGGATAGTGCTGCCTTAGCTCCGACTCCATTTATATTAAGCAGCATCGTAAAAAGTTCCAGTTCATCACGAGATATAAATCCATATAGGCCAATAAAATCTTCTCTAACTATTTGATGTATATATAGTAGAACTTCATCATTTATTTTAGGAAGTCTAGTGAGACTGCTTCCTGGTACATATATCTTATAACCTATACCACAATTATCTATTATTGCATAGTCCTTATAATATCCAGCATATTTTCCTTTAATGTAATCATACATAAAAAACACCTCAAATAATTTTATCACTAAGTAATAATCTATAGCATTAAATACATTATATACTTTATCATTCGAAATGAAATAATTCAAGGGATGTTTATCAGTACCCTATAGCTTGTCCGGTAAAACGACATTTAAATAGTGAATAGCATCTTACAAAACTTCGATGCATAAAGAAATTTGCCAAACGCGTATATGCTATTCACTAACATTTTTATTACGATCCCATAGACATAAGCTCATCCATGGCTTCACTTTTACTTTTATATTCATATGCAAATTTTCTTAAATATTCTTGATCCTTTTTAGGTAGGTCATGTATATTTATGTTAGATGTATCTGAATTGATGTTTTCTATATACAAATCTCCTTCACTGTTACATTTGAATATAGCGATATATCCCTGCGGATTAGCACCTAGATAAAAGTGGCCAGGAGTATATTTACCATTTTTCTCAAATACAATTTTATTACCTTCACTGCCCATAAATTTATAGTCCTGAGTCTTATAGTAGTTCTTAATTTTGCTTAATGTAAGTTTTCCAGAAATCTTATTTGATATTTCTTCTGCCTTTAAATTTTTAGTTTCTAGAAAGGTACTTCCCCTTTTAAGTTTTAATAATATATCAGTGTTATTGCCTACAAGTCTCTCTACACCATCTATGCTGACTCTTTTACTATTCTCTCTAAATGCGTTTTGAACTGCCCCATTTTTATCAGTAAGAATCTTTTCTGTTATATGAAAGCTTAACAAAAAAAGAATCACTAAACTTGTTCCAATCAAACCAGCATATAAATATCTTTTCCTTTTCATAACACCACTCCTCTAAGTGGTATTATTTCCATAATTCATTATTTTATACATATATATATTAATTTTATAAGCTTCCTTAAGATAAACTCTTCTAATGACCTTTTTCTAATAAAATGTAAACACCTCCAAATGAATTTTTACATTCATCATGGAGGTGTTTATATCATAGTCTAAAAACACGTATGTCATTACTGCCATAAGTTAATAAGTACTCTAAACCTGCTATTCTTCCCAGCCTTCTGGGAACTCTGCATTGTGGTAAACGTCCTGAACATCATCGTCGTCTTCAAGCTCATCAAGCATCTTTTGGAACTTAGTTGCTGTCTCTTCACCGATAGAAGTATAAGTATCTGGCACCATTTTTACTTCAGCTTCTAAGAATTCAAGACCGTTCTTCTCTAAGGCTTCTCTCACTTCTCCGAAACTTTCTGGAGCAGTTGTTACAACATACACTTCATCCTCTGCAACAAAATCCTCTGCTCCAGCATCTAAAGCCATCATCATAAGTTCGTCTTCATCAAGTTCATCATTCTTCTCGATTACAATTTCGCCCTTTTCCTGAAACATAAATGAAACACAGCCTGTTGCTCCAAGATTTCCACCGTGCTTTGTAAATGCATGTCTAACATTTCCTGCACTTCTATTCTTATTGTCAGTCAAAACATTGACAATAACAGCGATTCCTTCAGGTCCATAGCCTTCATAAACAATTTCATCGTAATTAACATTGTTCATATCCCCTGAAGCTTTTTTGATTGATCTCATTATTGTATCCTGCGGCATATTACTAGCTTTTGCCTTTGCTACAACATCTCTTAATTTATTATTCGTTTCAGGGCTAGGTCCACCATTTTTTACAGCAATAACTATTTCTTTGCCTATTTTAGTGAATACTTTTCCTCTTTTAGCATCGGCTTTTCCTTTTTTAGCCTGTATATTATGCCACTTTGAATGTCCTGACATTTAGTTTTCCTCCCAACAAATATTCATATATTTTAATAGAAATAATACATTTATATGTAAATTTTAACATAAACTAATTTATAAAATCCAAAAATATTATATCATTTATTTATATACTGTCAAGAATAGTGTCGTTTTCCTTAAAATAATATCCTTCTTTTTCGGATGATATTTTTACCTTGTTAGCAGTCATATCAATAACAGCGTTAACTATTTCCTGCTGTCTGCTAACCTCACTTATTATATTAACTATAACCTTTTCTCCATATTCTACATTTAATATCTGCCAATTGTTCTGATCAAATTTATATTGCAGCTTTCCAAGCATGTCGTATTCTATCTCCGCGTTTGTTACTACTGCTTTTACCTTTTCTACAGAGCCACTGCTTTTTACAGCCATAGCTGCAGCCCTCGAATACGCCCTGCATAAACCCGACGCTCCTAGTAATATTCCTCCAAAGTATCTTGTTACTACTACCACGGCATCAGTAATATTATTTTTCTTAATAACCTCAAGCACGGGTATTCCACCCGTACCCTGGGGTTCACCATCATCACTGTATCTTTGAATTTCTGATTTTTGTCCAATAATATACGCATATACATTATGCCTAGCTTCTCTGTTTTGCGCTTTAATCGAATTTATGAATTCTTTTGCTTCCACCTCTGTCTCAACCCGCTTAGCAGAACCTATAAATGTAGATTTCTTTTCCTCAAAGCTTTCAGTACTTAAATCTTTTAACGTTTTATAACACATAGTTCTCTCCTACTTTATCGATTGTGAAAGTATATTATAAATAACTGTTATCCCAGTTGAAATACTTTCATTATCTGTCTGTGAAAAACTTATTCTAAAAAATTTATTTCCTTCCGTATAATCTTTATAAAAAAGTCCTCCCGGAGTTATTAACACCTTATTTGCTTTACATTTTTGAAATAATTCCATAGAACTTATATTAACATTTTCTTTCAATTTAATAAAGAAATTTAGTCCTCCTCCAGGCTCACAAAACTCTATAAAATCATTTAGTTTTTCATAGAGTTGTTTTTTCATATAATTGTATCTTAGATTATATTCGCTTTTCAAAAATTCCATATGCTTAACCCAATGCCCTGTATTTAAATATAATTCCAAAGCTCTCTGCATAAGGCTTGAAGTAGATATGTCAGAATTTATTTTTGCATTTTCGATGCTTTCTTTAAATTTGTCAGGCACTATTACGTAACCTAATCTTATACCAGGTAAAAATAATTTTGAAAAACTTTTTATATATATTACTTTGTCATATCTATCTAAGCTCTTTAAAGATCTATACTCTATACTTTCATCATATATTAATTCTGATAAATAGTCATCTTCAATAATATAAAACTCATATTTTTGTGCCAGTTCTAACAGCTTTAGTTTTTTATCGATACCATAAGTAACTGTAGTCGGATTCTGAAAATATGTCATTAAATAGATGAATCTTATTTTTTTCTTTCTAAGCAGATACTCTAGACTTTCAAGGTTCATTCCATCCGGCTCAACCTCTATCTCAAAAATATTCGTCTTTTTCCAGTTAAAAACAGCCAAAGCACCACTATAAGTTGGTTTTTCAACGACTATGTTATCATTGTTATTTATAAGACCTTTAGCAATTATATCTATCCCCTGCTGAGCTCCAGAAACTATAAGTACATCATCCTTTTTAAATCTACTTTGCCAAAAGTATCTGATTATACTCTTTCTCAATCCCTCAAATCCCAGAAAATCCTGATAGGTAAGGGCATCTATCCCGTCTCTTTTGAGTACATCGTTTAGTATTTTTCTAAAGATATCTACAGGGAAAAAGGAATTTGATATGGTTTCTCCAGTGAAGTCTATGTAGTTTTTCAGCTTTTGCCTATTCAAATTTTTAAAGGTTTCAGAGTATTGTTTTTTTATCATCTTCAGGCTGTTTTTTCTTCTTGCATATGTACCGCTGCCCATTTTCTGATATAAGTACCCTTCCTCTTCCAATCTATTATAAGCATTTATGATAGTTATCTTATTAACAGCTAAATCCTTGGATAACTGCCTTATCGTAGGCAGTTTGTCTCCTTCATTTATTATTCCTCTGTCTATATTTTTTTTAAAATATTGATATATCTGAATATATTTAGGTATGTCATTATCCTTAAACTTAATATAATATTTTTCATTCATATCTATTATTCATTAAATGTAGTATACATTTTCTTTCAATATAACTTCTGTAGTACCAATACATAAATCTCTGGTATCCTTTTTTATAATATTTCTCTTGTAAAGTTCATTCAATATTTCTTCCATATCAATATCAAAACTTCTAAACAATTCATCCCTTTTTATCTGCTCAGAACTCATCTTTACCTCACTTTTCTGCATATATTCAATTAAAAAGCCAGTTATAGTTTTTATATTATCATCAATCTCTTGATTTATATAGTCTAATAGACCATTTATTCTATTTTCTACAGTCTCATCCTTATCAAGCAGGAATTTGTCCACATAAATTTTTAGCGTATCATTAAGATTCAATGCTACAGATAAAGCATCACGGCTTATCATATGTCCAGAATAGTTGACATAGAGCCTGCTGTAATCATCTATGCACATCATGCTAAAAATGTATGCAGTATATTCCCTGCCACTACTTAAATATTTTTTACACAGGTCAATATTGTTCAATAGCCTTGAAAAGTAAACAATATTCCATCTCTCTCTATCAAAATCTTGATAATATCTTCCACTATTATATGTAGAAGTTATATCTATATCTTTTGAAAACACAAGTCTAGATGAAGCTAATACTCTATGAATAAAACCTCCCCCGGCATTGTTTTCATACATATCGGTAAAGGCTTGTTTATTTAAAAATTTTAGGTGAAGAGGGATTCCTTTTTCTTCTGTATATATATTCTCCACAGTATCTGGTCCATTTTTCACTACAACAAATAGATCTATATCCGATTCTTTCCATAGATCTCCAGTAACCATACTGCCAAATACAAGCACAGCTAAGATATCTTCATTATTTTTAAGTTTTTCAACAATGTTGTTAAAAGCTTTTTGATATTGCAAAATTGAATTACTCAAACTAATTCCCCCCATCGTACCTTTATTTACTCTTTTTCTAATATGCACAAGACTTTTAAGCTCACATATCAGTATGAAATAGATACTTTGATCCTTTATTCTGAATTTCTTCATCAACTTCAGCTTTTATATAAATCCCATTATCTCTATATTCTTCGGTCTGCACTTTTGAATTTCTATGCAAAAATGCTGCGAAAGCGCTATCTTCATATGGAATGATATATTCACATGTCTTTAACATAATCGGTACATTATCTCCAATAGCTTTTAACAGTAAGTCAAGATTAACTTTGTCTCTAGCAGAAATCTCAAGCACTTGAATATAATTTCCATAACTTTCATACTGCTCTTTTATTTGCTCCAGCTGTTCCGGCTGGACCTTATCAATTTTATTTAATACCATTATTTTAGGACTATCAAATGCACCAAGTTCTATAAGTACTTGCTCCACAGCCTCTATCTGCTTATGAATTTCATCTGAGGAACAATCTACTACATGAACTAATAAATCTGAAAAAATTACCTCCTCCAGAGTTGATTTAAACGCCTCGATAAGATCATGAGGTAATTTTCTTACAAAACCTACCGTATCAGTTAATGTGATTGTTCCTTTATCTTCTAGTTCTATAGCGCGTATGGTTGTATCCAGCGTTGCAAAAAGCATATCTGCTTCAAACACATCTTCTTTAGTTTGATAATTTTTAGGTTTACACATGGAATAAAGCGTATTTCGCAGCGTTGATTTGCCTGCATTAGTATAACCTACCAAAGAGACTCTAGGTATATTATCTTTCTGCCTTTTTTCCCTCTGTACCTGCCTTACCTGCTGAATTTTCTTAAGCTGATCCCTTAAATCATATATTCTTTCATTTATATGCCTTCTATCAGTTTCAAGCTTCTTCTCTCCAGGGCCCTTAGTTCCTATTCCTCCACCTGTTCTAGAAAGAACTGTTCCAAGGCCCATAAGTCTAGGTATTCTATATTTTAATTGTGCAAGTTCCACTTGAATTTTACTTTCTTTGCTCTTAGCCCTTTTTGCAAATATTTCAAGAATAAGCGTAGTTCTGTCTATAACTTTAAAACCACTGCTATCCTCTAGATTTCTCACTTGCGAACCTGAAAGTTCATCGTCAAATATAAGCATATTTGCATTTAATGTCTGTCCTATAAGCTGAACTTCTTTTACTTTACCACTGCCAATATAGAACGCTGTGTCAATTTTGTTTCTCCTCTGAAAAATCTTATCTACAACTTTTACATTACATGCTAATGCCAATTGTTCAAGTTCATCAAGACTTTCAGTAGAATCACACCCTATAAGTAGTGCTCTTTCTGATACGTCTTCTTTAACATCTATGTCTTCCATGGCATTTTCAACATCTTCAACCTTCTGCTGGAAACCAAAATCTAATGCTTGCTTAATAGTTAAATTATTTTTTGTTTCTACATGCAAAATATTGTCTTTCAAATTGCAAAAGCCTAATGAAATCATAATATCATCACCATTTAGAGCTACAGCTGCCATACAATCTAATTTAAGCCTAAGCAACGCAGACAAATCTACTGCAGAAAGATTTGATATTCCATTAGGATGGGTATGTATAATTCTAATACCCGATAGTTTTTTTTCCTTTATATCAATAATGGGCATCTCCACGGTTGCGCTATCACCAATACTTATATAAACAATTCTTCCTTTTCTATCGATAGCTACACTTATCTCTCTATTTAGTTCCTCAGTCATATGAAGCATGAGTTTAACAATATCTTCTGATATGATTTCTGTCTTTTGTATTTTTTCATCATAGAGTTTTTCAAGAGTCTCCAAATAGCTATCTCTTACACCTTCTATATTACCGTATATCATAAATATCACTCTCCTTATTATTTGAGTAGTGGTATGCTTCTATTAATTTTATAACATTAATAGATTATTGTAAACAAATTGCTAATTAGTGCTTTTTCAATCTTATTTATCTCTAGCGGCTGGTACTGAAGATGAAGCTCCACTCATATCCATATTTATTGATGTGGCTGGTACTTTTCCAACTATTACCGTTTCACATATAGGGACCTCATTTGCAACTGTCACCTCCCTACTTCTCGTAGCAATAACAATTCTTATTTTTGTCTTTAATTCTACATAAATTCTATGTATAACCTGATTTATTCCTGCACTCTTTAATTCAGAACGATATTTTACTTCTATTCTTCCAATAGGTGTCATTTTCACTGTAACTTTTGGACCATGTTCTGACACAATACTATTTTGTAATATGTCGGCTACATATAATTTAATTCCTCGTCTCCCCAACGCAGCCAACTTTTTTTTAGATTCAATAGCTATAGTATTTGCTATTCGATTAAGTTTTAATGTATCTGCACGAAGAAGCACTATATTACCATTATTATCTTTTTGAATTTTAATTATGTTATCATAATTAAAATCTTTCGAATATTCATTTAGAATACATCTATTTATGATATCAAGAGATTTTGACTTCAGGTCTGAGTCTGCTATTACCATAGCTACTGGAAACAATTTTTTATCCAACACGTATATAAATCCAGAAAAAACGACCAATATTATTCCTAAAGCTATTAATATTTTTGCTAATTTTTTCTTCACACTACCACCTCCAACAATACCTAAAGAGCAAAGTTTTTATTGATGCCTTTACTCACTTATCATATATATATTTGTTATAAGCGTTAATAATGATATAAGCATTGAATATAAATAAACTGCTACTATATGAATTTTATAATTTATGTTATTATGTTATAATAGTTTAGAACTTTGATGTCAACCTAATAAAATGCATAATTAACTGTTCATTTTATTAATTATGTGATGTCATCAACTGCTATTTATTTTAGGAGGAAATATGGGAAAAAAGAAGAAAAAAAAGAAGAAAAACATTGTCCTTAGGATAATTAAATATTTTTTTGCTACATTTGTATTGTTAGGATTATTTGCAGCCGTAGCATTAGCTGGTGTTGTCCTAGCCATGGTCAAGACCGCTCCTCAGTTGGATGTTAATTCTATTCTTGAATTAAATCAACCATCTACATTATATGATGATAAAGGTAAACTTATGGATAAAGCTCCGACTGATATTAAAAGAGAAGTTGTTTCATTAAAACATATACCAAAAAATCTCCAAGATGCTGTTGTAAGCATCGAAGACGAGAGATTTTGGAAACATCCCGGTATTGATGTCAGAAGAATATTAGGTTCTGCATTTATTGATGCTAAAAGACTTTTAAGCAACACTCCAGGACTTCACGGAGCCTCAACCTTAGACCAGCAGCTTATTAAAAATACAGTACTTGGAAATGAAGTGACTCCAAAGAGAAAAATTCAAGAAATGTACCTTGCTCTAAAATTAGATAAAGCTCTTAGTAAAGATCAAATATTAGAGGCTTACCTTAATACAATAAATCTAGGTGGAAATATAAATGGTGTACAAGCTGCTTCAAAAAGATACTTTGGTAAAAGTGTTAGTAAACTATCGCTTGTCCAATGTGCTTATCTTGCAGGTGTAACTCAGAACCCATATAAGTATGGATATATTTCTACGTATGCAAGAAAAAACCCAAGTTATTATATGACAAGAACTGAGACAGTTCTATTGATGATGAATAAAAATGGATATATAGACCAACAGACTTATCAAAAGGCTCTCAGTGATCTGAAAAAAGGAAAACTGCACTTTGTTAAGGTAAAATCAACTTCTACTACAAACAAGTTGGATTATGAATGGTTTTCAAGACCTGTAATGGATGCTGTAAAATCTGATCTTATGAGGCAATATAATTATTCGACTGAAGAAGTTAACAAATTAATTATGTATGGCGGATTAAAAATATATACAACTATGGATAGAAACCTTGAAAAAAAAGCTCAGGCCATAATAAATTCCAATACTGTTTTAGGTAGTGCAGGTTCAAGCAAAAAGATTCCAGAGCCACAAGCCTCAGCAGTAATAATGGACTATAAAACAGGAAAAGTTAAAGTTATCATAGGTGGAAGAGGAAAACAGCCTGCTGCCTCTTATAACAGAGCTGCTTCAACAAAATTTTTACGTGCCACAGGTTCTTCTATTAAGCCTCTTACGGTTTATTCACCTGCTATTAATACTCAGCAGCTTACCGCTGGAAGTGTCGTTGACGATTCTCCTATACCAAAAGAAATTGGCATGCAATGGAAACAGGCTGATGGCAGTCCTTATAATCCTAAGAACGATAACCTTCTATATAGAGGCTATGTAACTGTCAGAGAAGCTTTAAGACGTTCTATTAACGTAGTAGCAGTAAAAATGGAATATCAGATTGGATTATCTACTGGTGCTGCTTATGCAGAAAAGTATGGTATACACTTCAGTGACAGTGAAAAAACTAACATGGCTTCCTTGGCTTTGGGTGAATTTACCGGTTCAAATCCACTACAGATGTCCGCTGCATATGGAACCTTTGGTAATAGCGGAATTTATACTTCTCCAATATTATATACAAAAGTTGTCGATAAAACTGGTAAGGTACTTTTAGAAAACAGCCCTAAGTCTCATAAAGTTTTAAGTTCTCAAGCTGCATATATAATGTATGACATGTTGAAAGGCCCAACCAGCAGTGCTCCAGGAGCTACAGCACCATCTGCTCGATTTGGCGCCATGCCTGTAGCTGGTAAAACAGGTACAGCATCATCAAAAACCAACCTATGGTTTTGCGGACTTACTCCTTACTATAGTGGAGCTATATGGATAGGTAATGATAATTATAGGCCTCTAGTTGGATTGAAAAGTAATGATGCTGCTAGGTTATGGGCTCAGATAATGTATGAGGCTAATAAAAATAAAACAGTAAAAGATATTGCAGAGCCTTCTGGTATTGTTACAAGAAAGATTTGTATAGATTCAGGCAAAGTTCCTAAAGCTGAATGTTATCATGACCCAAGAGGAAGCAGAGTTAGAACTGAGATGTTTATAGCTGGTACTGAACCTTCTGAAATATGTGATGTTCATGTCAGTGCTAAAATAAATAGAGCAAATGGTCTGCTCGCTACAGCTAATACTCCTCAAAGCCTTATAACCACAAAAATATTTATAAAAAGAGATGGGAGTTCTTCTAATTTACTTGACAGTAAATATGTGCTTCCTAAGAAACACGACGGAACTAAAGCTGTAAATAATGTACCAAATACTAAAAGTAATACTGCTAAGGATACTGACAAAACTACGGATAAAACTAATCCTAATAATGATTCTCCTATTGTTCCAAATAAGAATGGAGATAATGGTACTAATACTAAGCCAAATAATAATAAAAATACTGATAATAATAGCGGCAACGATGGAAATGATAATACTGATACTGGCGGCAATAATGATAACACCGATAATGATAATGAAGACAACGGTGAAAATATTCCAACTCCATAAAAAAGAAATGTTGTGGCACTACGGAGATTGATACGTAGTGCCACAACATTTTCTATGCCCTAACCCTTAACAGTTATATAATTCTTTTTTTACTAAGCTTTCCAAAGTCCATGAATATTACAATATTCTCTTACTAAAACAATTTCTTCGTCAATTTCAAATAATGCTTCTGGCTTTTGCCCTGGTTCTAAGTATTTTCTATAAATTTTGCTAGAAGTCTCCACTTCAATCCACATAATATAATGTTCAGGCTCCATAGGATGTTCTACACTTCCAACTTTAACAAGAATCTTTCCATCCCTATTTTCTACTACTGGTATATGTTTTTCTACAGCTGCCTCGGTAGTATTCTCTACTAATAAAATCATTGGCTTATCGCAGCAAACAAAACTGCCTCCTCCAGCATATAAAACTTCAATTATATTACCGCATATGTCACATTTATAAATTTGATGTTTTTCGATCATCGTCCATTACCTCCTTTTCAATACATATATTTTATCCCAAGTGAAAAAATAAATTATAGGTTTCTAATAAATAATTAACTATTATTTTTTCAGGAGGTTATAGATATGAAAAGAGCAGATGAAAAAGCTTATTTACCTGATGAACGAGATTATTTGGAACAAGATCCTGAGGAATTAAGATCCTTTTACAAAAAGCATAGAGCATATTCAAATCTTCCTGATCCTGTAGAAGATTCAATTGTTGTGAATAACATTGCCTGCTCAGAATTTGATTATACAGAAGGCTCTCAACTCAAAAAGTAAAAAATGGTTACACCCTATGTCGGCTAGTTCCGCTCGCTAAGCAATTTCACCGCATCTTTTAGTCAAATTTCCTAATGGCTCATAACTCAGCTGTGCCTCAAACAATTCGCCATCTTAACGGAAATTTGCCTAAAAGACACGGATAATTGCTAAACTCACTCCAAATGCCTCCGTCGGATGTAACCATTTTTAATGCCCTAACTCTTAATATTAACAAATTACTTTTATTTTATTAATTCTATTACCTTTCTATCTTAATTCACTAACTTCAAAATATATTACTGTATCTTTTTAACTTCTTCGTAAACACGCTGTACCGTTTTTTTATTTAGCAACCACCTTTTCTACTATTTAGTGGTGTATCTTGATATTAATTAAAAGTTATCCACAATTGGCAAAAATTATAAATTCCTAGAGACTAAAAAAATCGGCAGATGCCGATTTTTTTAGATTGTAACTATTATTTTATGTGTTCCCTCTGGAAAATATGGTATTATGTTTCGTTCGGCCAATTTATCATCTATAATTATCCCTTTATTCTGGCCCTTTTTTACCTGAATATCATAGACGCAATTGCCTTTACTGTAATTAATGCTGTATTCGTTCCAGTTATGTGGAATACAAGGTTCGATTGTAAAGCCCTCTTTTCCTCTAAATTTTAGCCCTAATATTGATTCAATTCCAACTCTATACATCCATCCAGCTGCACCTGTGTACCAGCTCCAGCCTCCTCTTCCTATTAATCCTTCTTTATAGTACACGTCAGCTGTCATTACATAGGGTTCAACTTTGTAGTTTTCGCATTCCAATGGTGTTTCAGAGTGGTTTATGGGATTTATCATGTTAAAGTATCTCCATGCCTTATCCTTATTTCCTGCAATAGCTTCAGCCATGATAACCCATATAGCTGCATGAGTATATTGTCCTCCATTTTCTCTTACACCTGATAAATATCCTTTTATATATCCAGGCTCCTTTTCAGTATTGTTAAATGCAGGTGTAAGGAGCAATATCATACCTTTATCTTCCTTCACAAGGTATTTTTCCATTGCTTCCAACGCAAGTCTATTTTTATCTTTTTCTCCTGCGCCACTAATTATAGCAAAACTTTGAGAAAGAGAATCAATTTGGCATTCATCATTTTGTATGGAGCCAAGTGGCGTACCATCGTCAAAATAAGCTCTTCTATACCAGTTACCATCCCAAGCGTTGATATTAATATTTTCCTTTATATAATTTTGTGCCTCGAAATATCTATTATATGCATCCATATCTTGTCTAGTTTTGCATATTTCTTTAAACTTATCTAGTATTATATATAGAAACCATCCAAGCCATACACTTTCTCCCTTTCCCTTATTTCCAACCATATTCATTCCGTCATTCCAATCGCCACTTCCCATTAGTGGTATATTATGCGGTCCAAATTTGAGTGCCCTTTCTATGGCTTTTTTACAGTGTTCATAAATAGGTGCAATTCCTCCTCTTTCAGTACTTACTCCGTATCTCTCATCCTCTCCTTCTTCAAGCGGTTTCTCAATTATATAATCTGCCTTTTCATCTAAAACTGTATAGTCACCGGTGTTATTTATGTAATCGATGACTACGTATGGAAGCCATAATAAATCGTCTGAAAACCTTGTACGTATGCCACTTTCTACTATAGGATGCCACCAATGTTGTACATCTCCTTCTATAAACTGTCTCTCTGCACTCCTTATTATCTGTTTCCTTGTAATATCGCTTTCTACAAAACCTATAGCCATTGAATCTTGCAGCTGATCCCTAAAGCCATATGCTCCTCCTGATTGATAAAAAGCTGTTCTTGATAAATATCTACAGGAGATAGTCTGATAAAGAAGCCATCCATTAAGTAATAAATCCATAGATTTATCAGGAGTTCTTACTTGCAACCTGCCTAGAAGTTGTTTCCAATAATCTTTTACTTTTTCAAATTCTCTTTCACATATTTCTTGGTTTTTAAATTTATCTATACAGTTCTCAATCTGCTCTTCTGACTCATATTGACCAAATAATATTATTATATTTTTTTCTTCATTCGGCTTTAGCTCAATTTTTACATTTTCTGCCATACATGGTTCCATACCTGCTCCTGAAATTCCTGACAATTTAGAAACACGCATAGCTTCCGGCGAAAATATACTTTGCCCTTCTCCAATAAAATCTTTTCTTGAGCCTGTAAAACTTTCTTCTTTTCCACCTATCATACACAAAAATGCTTTACCGTTACCAAAGTGTTCGCTATATGGATTTTGAGCATATATATATTTTCTATCTGTATTTATATTTGTGACTACATATTGTGCTGTCTGCTGAGGCACTACTCCTAATACTATATCACTATAATATGTAGCCGATAAAGTTCTATCAACAGCACTGATATTCTCTAATGTAACAATACATATCTTACAGCTCTGATTTTTGGGGACAAACATAACTTCTGTACCTTTTATTCCATTTACATTATGAATAAATTTAGAATAACCAAATCCATGTTCAATCACATATCTCCCATTGTCACGAATTGGTTTAGAAGTTATACTCCATGCATTTCCACTAATTTCATCTCGTATATATAATGCTTCCCCTGGCATATCACTTACAGGATCATTGGTCCATGTAGTTATTTTATTTTCTCTACTGTTTTGACTCCAGGTGTAAGCTGACCCTGCTTCTGAAACATGAAAACCAAACTTTTCATTTGATATTACATTTATCCATGGCGCTGGTGTGTTTTTAAATTTATCTAGCAATATTATATATGAACTGCCATCATGTTTAAATCCGCCATACCCGTTATAAAAATCCAAATCAGAAATATTAAAAGCATCTTCAGTAGTTTCTCTTTCCATTTCTGCTATGTCAGTTGCATATTCCATGCTAAATGCATTTTTAAAGCTCCACTTAAACATTTTCTTTGTTTCAGTTCGTTCTCTGCTTTCTTTTTGAGATGAATTAATTCTATTTTTATTGCTGCTTAATCTAATGTAATTGACTACTTCTTTTTCATCAACTTCGTTATCCATATTTTTTACTTTTATAAAATCTACTTGATTGATATTTCCTCTATTTATTTGTTCCAGTATACTTCCTTTTTCGGAATCAATTACAAGTCTCGATATCGCAGTAATAAAATTAATAATTTCATCACTCATACTTACCCTATTGTAAAGGTGTATTTTACCATAACCTTCCTTATCTACTCTTTTTCTAGCTACAAACTCCATAACTCTATTCTGCAGCGGCTGCGAATATGAAGTTTCTTCAAGATTTATTATAACTAAATCCACACTTAATCCTTTTCTATTCCAATATTCATGAGCTGTTACGAGCTGTTTCACTATGTCTACATCATTTTCATTACGTATTATAAGCGTTACTATTGGTATATCTCCTGATATGCCATAGCCCCATAAATCAGATTGATGATTTTTAATGCTTTTTATCATCTTCTCTCTGAGTCTCATCTGATCACTTATAAATATAATTCTAGAAGCCATAATTTGATATAGATTTATCTGAGTAGATTTTATATTCATATATTTCATTTCAACCATTCCCTGATTCCATGCCATATCAAATACTCTACTAGAGTTGTAGTATTCCTTATACTTTTTAGCTAATTCAATTACAGCCTCTTTTGATTCGCCTGCAGCAGTAGTGAGAACAAATTTAAAAGTTTCGCCAGGAAGTATCTTAATCCTTCTTCGCATACTTATAATAGGATCAATTACTGCACCTACATTATTTTGAAGTGGTGCATTGCTATCCAATACAGCTGCATTATATATGCTTCTTCCTCTTCCTATAAAATTACTTCTGTTCGTCTCATATTGAATATTTCCTACCGTCTCTCCTGATAAGCTTATTACCTGCATGAGCCACTTACTCTTTTGCTTTTTATCTCTAGGTCTTCTATTAGCTAACACTGCACCAGTATTATCCTCGTACTCTGTATTTATAAATAGATTACTGAAAGCTGGATGCACTAAATCTGCAGTATACTCTGTAAGTACAACCTCAGCATAGGTAGTTATCTCTAATACTTTTTCTTCATTTCCGTGATTAGTAATTGAAACTCTTCTTATTTCTGCATCTTCCTCACTGGACAAAGCTATCTCCGTATAAGTAATAAAATCCCCATCTTTCCTTTTATACTCAACTTTATCCACTGAGAATATTGTTTCATATTCATCGCCTTGATTTTTTAGAGGTTCGTATGAAGTACTCCACAGTCTGCCGGCAGCTATATCTTTTATAAAAATATATATACCACCAATATCACTGGTAGCATCCTCTCTCCAACGGTACAGCATAGTTTTACCTATTTTAGCATATCCGCTTCCTCTATTTGAAATCATCATACTATATGATCCATTGGACATAAGCTGAGTTTCGGGTATTTCAGTCATGGCTCCTTTATAACTTCTCACAATTACAGTATTCTTTTCTTCATTAGTATCATGTACATTAAATTCTATTTCTCTATCATAAGTAATATTTTGGGGTACTTTCTCCTGAAGCAGTAATTCTGTAGCTTTCACCTCAGGTATTTCATGAAAATTATTGACTAATGAATTTTTATTTATAGCGTTGTCTAACGCCATTAAGCTCATTCCTTGATGATGAATCATATAGCATTTCACTATCACTTTACTACTTCTTTTAGGAAGCCTATCTTTAGTAAAATCTATTGACTCATAAAATCCATACTTTCCTTCCATACCTTCCACTAACAGCCGTTTTATATTTTTAATTGCATCTTCTAAAGCTACCTGTAATGTAATTACTGTAGAATAAGGAGATATAACCAATTCAGATGATAAGCCTCGCTTTAATCCTATTCCAGGAATACCGAAAGCTTTGTATTGATAATTTCTACTTGCATCAAAAGTATAAAATGCAGCTTCTGATACTCCCCAAGGTACTCCTCTTGCTCCACAATACCTTTTCTGACCTTCAACTACAGATTTGTAAGTCTCATTTAATAAACTATCCTCATAATTTTTCATAACTAATATTGGCATAAAATATTCGAACATTGTACCGCTCCATGATACTAGCCCCTTATTCTTGCCAATAACAGTCATCGCTCTGCTAAGTTTAAACCAGTGACTTTGCGCTATGTCACCCTTAGCTATAGCTATAAAACTTGCAAGTCTTGCTTCAGATGCCATCATATCATAGTAACAATTGTTTATCATGTCTTTTTCAATATCATAACCAATAGAGAATAATTCCCTACTATTATCAAATAAGACTGTAAAATCAGTATTCTGAACAAACTGCTTTAATCTTTCTATAACATTCTCAGTTTTACTTTTATGTTCCTTCAAATTTTCTAAAGACAATGTCATTAGCTTAGCAAGTTCAATTTCATCGTTGTTCTCCGGCACAAATTCATTAACTCTTACCTCAAGTTCATTAACAGCTGAATTTATAGAACAAGATGTCATCACTAGAGATAACTCTTCTTTATCCCTTTCGTTAATACCTAAATTTTTCAAGATCTCACTCCAAGGTGCAAACCTTTGGATATCGCTGATGAGCTTGCTACAATCACTTTTCAATTTTGAATTCCAATATATACTTATATTACTATATTGCTTTTCTACCTCAGCTACTTTTCCCCATAACTTCCTTACAAAGTCTTTCATCTCAATAAAATCTATTTTTATATTTGATATTTCTTCAATATAAATCTTATATTCATCTTTTACCGAACATTTCTGCTCAATTTCCCTTTGCGCTAATTGCATAGTTGTCTCTATACCATGGAACCTATTCACATCAATAGCAGGTCTCTCCATATAATTTTTCAGGCAAGATGCTGCAAGCCACATATAGGCAACTAAGTTTCCACTATCTACTGTTGATATATACCTTGGATGCAAAGGTTCCTTGGTAAGGGTATCGTACCAATTATATAAATGTCCTCTATACTTAACTAATTTTTCAATTGTCGTGAGCGTTTTATCTATTCTATCTACGGCTTCATAAAGTCCGATATACCCCATGTCATAAGCACATATATTCGAAGACATCGCCATACCTATATTAGTCGGTGAAGTTCTATGAGCTACTCCGTTAGGCGGATCCTCCTGATAGTTATCAGGGCCTAAATAGTTATTTTCTGTATTTACGAAATCTTCAAAGTATGCCCAGTTCTCCCTTGCCAGCCTTTTTAAAATATTTTTATCTTCTTTATTAATGCTGTACATTTTACTTGTTATATCTTTACTTACATTAAACGCACTATAAGGGCTTACAAACCATAACAAAGTTATTGGCAGCATAAATATACCCATATTTATAGATTCATAAAAAGCCAGAATCTCAATAATAAGCGCTAGTATGCTGCCCGGCCACATCATCCTTATATAATATTCAAAGCTTTTTCCAGCATTTACTTCTACATCTTCCGCTGTCTGCCACTGAAGCATTTTACGTTTACTAATCATTATTCTATATAATGTTCTCCCTATTGCATCCAGCATAAGAAATGCCTGATATGGGATAAACGAAAATAATAGTAAAATCTGCTTTCCTCCAATTTTAACATTTGTTAGTTTGCCGCCCATATTCATAGCCTTAGCAGGAGTTATAACAACTTCTGATACATGAAATACGATTTGGCATACTGCAGAAATAAAAGCGATAAAAATACACAAACTTCTAAGTGGTAATATAGTTAACGAAAGAAGTAGCAATATAACTATCGACGGTGCGAGCAGACTTCTTCTTAAATTATCAATAATTTTCCATCTTGACAACGTATTCAAACCGCGTTTTTCGGGAATCCATGGAAGCAGCTGCCAATCTCCTCTTACCCATCTATGAAGTCTTTTACAACTCGAACTATAATAAGCCGGATATCCATCGACAAGTTCTACATCAGTTACCAGACCTGTTCTCACATAGCTGCCTTCTAATAAATCATGGCTTAACACTGCATTTTCTGGTATTTTATTCTCCAACATAGCAGTAAAAGTATCTATATCGTAGATTCCTTTGCCGGTAAAAATGCCTTCTCCAAATATATCCTGGTATATATCCGATACTGCTGTTGTATAAATATCAATTCCGGTTTCTCCTGAAAAAATTTTTGAAAAAGTAGTTTTATTAGCGCTGGAACAGCCAACAGTAATTCTTGGCTGCATTATTCCATATCCCCTTGAAACCACTCTATTTTGTGAATCAATATGCGGAATATTTAATATATGGGACATAGCACCAATCAACTTTTTAGCACAATCTCTTGGAAGCATTGTATCAGCATCAAGTGTAATAACATAAACCGATTTTTTCAGCTCACTTATATCACCACTAATTATAGAATAACTCGTATCCTCCTTACCTCTTAGCAGCGAATTAAATTCCATAAGTTTTCCGCGCTTTCTTTCCCAGCCCATCCATAATTTTTCTTTTTGGTTATAGCACCTTTTTCTGCTGAGAAAGTAAAAAATATCACTATCTACACTATATTTTTTATTAAGCTTTTCAATTTCTTTTAATACACATTGAGTTATTACTGTATCTGATGCTTCATACTCTTTGTCGCTATCTTTAAAATCACCTAGCAGTGCAAAATATATATTCTTATCCATGTTGGCAAGATAGTACACTTCTAATTTACCAATAATCTCTTTAACTCTGTTTTCATTGCTAATAAGCATTGGTATAGCTACTACTGTTCTGCTTGATTCTGGAATTTCTTTTTTAAACTCAATTTTAGGAATAAACCGTGGCGTTGATACCGTATTTATAATTAAATTTAATATAGAGATAACTATCTCACTTATCGGTACTAGTATCGCAATAGCCCAAATAATATACTGCCATATGGTAATATTCTGACCGCTTCTATATCCATCCAAAAGAACTGCTGATTCTAGTAACACACAGCTAAGTATTATGGCAGTCATATAAATTTTCATTTTACTGCTGCTATTATTAGCTGACATCTTTTCTATAAAAGAATGTTTATATGGCAATTTTTCTTTAAGACATCTTTCCCCGTCATCTATAATATAATATCCAATATGCGTTTCATAATCCTGTTTTCCGTCCTTTACAGCCTGGCGAGCACACTCTAGTGCTTTCTTTGCAACGAAAGATTCTCCCGTATCTATCTTTTTAGCTATCTTCTCTAATTTATGTCTATAAAAATCTCTAGATTCAAAATCCATATTACTATAAACTTCTGCTGGGTCTTCTCTTAATATTTGTTCTACATAACTTAGCTTTTCAAATACATCCTTCCAATTTAGTGCTGTTATATTTCGTATTGAAGTTATACTATTTCCAAGTGAGAATTGGTAGCTCGCTTCTTTATGATGCTCTACACTGATTATACTATCCATATCCCACTGCTTCTCATCTAGCCTATCTTTGATCCATTTATAAATTCCATCGCTATCTACAGCATTATCCCTCAAAACTTTAATAAATCTTTCAACAAAATGGGAAGAAATAGCTATCTTTGATTCCTGTAAAACAGTTATAAATTCATCTAACTTCTTATCCCCATAAGCATTTATAACTTTAGATGAAAGAGCATCTCCTCTTTTCTTTTCTTTAAGTCCGAAAACAATTTTATCCGTTATTGCACTAATATTCTGAATTAACGCCACTCTCAGCATTATAGGTAAAGCCCACAATTCACCAGTAGTTAGCACAGTATTTTTCTGATAATTCTCAATAAAATTCTTTATTATGTTTTCATCTACAATACCATCAGTATGTGAAACTATTTCTACAGCAATTTGATATACTCTAGGATAGCCTTTCATTATGCCTTTGCTTACCACAGGAAGCTTTTTATAATAATTCTCAGGCATATTATGTTTTATATCTTTAAATTCTTTCTGTACCAGATATATATTATCTAAAAGCCATTCTGCTGCCGGCATTAATTCAGTTTTCTCATCCATATCTTTTTCGATAAAGTCATAACCTTTAAGTATGTTTTTATAGCTTACTTGAAGACTCTTAATAAGTTTACGATTAAATTTGATGTTCTTTGTCTCAGAATAAAATGCAGACAGTTTAATTGCATGTTTAGCAAGTTCTTCACTATTCACATAAATATTAGGTACATCCTCCATTATGTTATCTTCCGATACAATTTTATCTTCATTAAGTATATATATAACCACCACTGACGTTAAAATCAAAATTGTGAAATATATGTATAACAATTTAATCAACTCCTCACGCATCATAGCTGCATACCATAAATAAATTGCGAATTAAATGAGTATTTTATAACATTGTTTCCATTTAAATCACTCATTTACTTCACAGTCTATTCACATAATGATTTTAGTTTGCTTAAATTATTATTCCACTTATTTCACAATTTATTATACTTAGATATTATAAAATTCAATAAATGATTTCGTTATATAGCTGTGATCTTTGACTCCTCCTAATTCACATGCTGAATGCATTGCAAGTAATGGTGTTCCTACATCAATACCATTAATTGGCAATTTGATTGATGAAATGGGTCCAATAGTCGTTCCCCCTCTTTCATCTGATCTATTTACAAATTTTTGTACTGGTATCTTTGCCTTTTGGCATATATTTTCATATACTGCAGATGATATAGCGTCAGAGGTATAGGCTTGAGCTGCACTAAGCTTTATTGCTGGTCCCTCATTAATATTAATTCTATTTGTAGGATCATATTTTTCTCCGTAATTCGGATGTACTGCCTGTGCTAGATCAGCTGAAATAATAAATGATTTTGCAAAGGATCTGAGTGTATCTTCTTTGTCCTTACCAAAAACAAAAGCTATTCTCTCCAATGTATCCCTTAAAAAACTTGATGCCGCTCCCTGCTTAGTTGAACTTCCTACTTCTTCATTATCAGTACAAAGCAATATATTAATACCTTTGCTTGGCTTACTTTGAATAAGTGCATTTAGTCCACTATGTACCATTGCAAGATCATCTAACCTAGGCGATGATATCAACTCATTATTTAAACCTATTATACGTCCCTTATCAAATGGATAAAGATATAACTCAAAATCCAATATTTCTGCCATATTAATACCTAGTTCTCCAGCTATTAATTTTAATAGTATATTATCTTTTTCTAATCTCTCATCAATAAGACCTAAAACAGGTAATATGTCTTTCTGTCTATTTAAGTTAATTCCTTTGTTTACTTCAGAATTAAGATGTATAGCAAGACTTGGTATTGTCAATATTGGTCTGCATATATTTATAAGCTTCGTTTCTGGAAATATGTTGTCAGATTTTACAGTAACTCTTCCTGCCAGCGATAGGGGTCTGTCAAACCATGTACCTAATATTGCACTTCCATAAACTTCCGTATTCAACTTTATGTATCCATCTGTTACTATCTCAGGATTAGGTTTTATCTTAAACGTTGGAGAATCTGTATGAGCACCTATTATCTTGAACCCATCCTCTTCAATTTCTCCAGTTCCAACAATAAAGGCTAATATAGCAGAATCATTTTTTGTTAAATAATATTTACCTTGCTTACTTAAATGCCACTTCTGATCTTCGTTAAGCTGAACAAATCCATTATGATTCAATATTTTTTTAACATTGTCTACCACCTGAAAAGCTGAAGGACTTTTATAAATAAAATCCAACAACTCTTCTGCATAATTTATTTCTTGTTCCATACTCGTTGTTAACCACTCCATTCTAAATGTAATTAAGTTTGATACTATCTTTTATGATACAATATAAATATATTACTAACCAAATGCTCAGGGCGGCAAAGCAGAGGGAAAGTGCATTAAATAGGTATGAGAGTTAAGAGTAAAGAGAAAAATGAAGGTTAAAATTCAGCTATGCTGAATTTTGATTGTACAGATAATCCTTATTATTTTGATAATCCTTTTGTAATACTAGGTATAGTCTTAGTTTTTAAAAAGTCGTAGCGGATAATCAGATTTTAATTCTCAGAAATTCCGCATAGCGGAATTTCTTCCTTCACTTTTCTCTCTTTTCTCTTACCTATTTAAAGCATACATTAATTGCTAAACATTATCTTCATTTAATTCACTTTCTTGGTTCGTAATATATTTATAATATTAACACAATATATACTTAAAGTAACAATCCTATATACATTTTTATGATTTGGGGTGATTTTTTGTTTTCAAACTGGTTGGTTAAAAAGTTCATTAAAGATAGTTTAAATGCTAAAAGTTCAAATGTGAGAAATACCTATGGCCTTCTTGCTGGAATCGTAGGGATTATTGTTAATGTTATATTGTTTGCTGTAAAACTTTCTGTAGGAATTTTTACAAACAGTATAGCGATAACTGCAGATGCCTTCAATAATTTTAGTGACACTGCTTCCTCCCTTATTACAATCATTGGATTTAAACTTTCCAGTATGCCCGCTGATGATGAACATCCGTTTGGACACGGAAGAATTGAATATTTATCAGCACTTGCTGTATCATTTATGGTTATGTTTGTTGGAATACAATTTGTTAAGACTTCTTTCAATAGGATATTTAATCCTTCAAAGGTAATCTTTGAAATAGTACCTTTTATTCTCATGATATTATCTATTTTCGTTAAAATTTGGATGTCAAAATTTAATTCCTTTATTGGGAACAAAATTAATTCATCAGCACTTAAAGCTTCTTCATTGGATGCACTCAGTGATGTCATTACTTCTAGCGTAGTTGCTCTTTCACTGCTGCTTTCTAAATTCACCTCTATACCAGTGGACGGGTACATAGGAATGATTGTAGCAGCTCTAATAGTTTACTCCGGTTTTAAACTGGTTAAAGAAACTATAAATCCATTGTTAGGAGAAGCTCCAGACGAAGAACTTGTTGATTCTATAAAAAATAATATTTTATCCTATTCTATTATTAGCGGAGTTCATGATTTGATCATCCATAATTATGGTCCTGGCAGATGTATGGCATCTATTCATGCTGAAGTCCCAGCTAATATGGATATTACCGATATTCATACGGTGATAGATACAGCTGAAAGAGAAGTTTCAGAGAAACTTAATATAATTCTTGTGATTCATATGGATCCAATAAACGTAGACGACAATGAAATTCTAGAAACCAAGGAGCATCTTCTACAAATTTTAGAAGAATTTAAAATGGTAGAATCAATCCACGATTTTAGAATTGTGGGGAAGGGAATATGCAAGAATCTAATATTTGATATTGTAATAAATCCTTCTCTAAAAATCAAACACAATGATACAGTTATATTAAAAGAAAAAATACAAGAAAAGGTCAAAAAGCGTTTTCCTGAATATAATTGTATAATAACTGTGGATAGAAACTATACCTCTATATAAAAACACTGATTATGAAAAAATTTGCCATATATAAAATAAAACACTAAATTTCAAACAAATTGATCTTCAGCGTTTTATTTTTGTAAATTATTTAATTACTTCACTAAGTATTTCCTCTTTAACCTTATCAAGATTTGGCACATACATTTTAAGCAATTCAAGGTTTCCGCTAATAGTGTATTTACCAAGAGTTGCAGGTATTAATACACTTTCACCCTTCTTTATAGTTTCTTTTCCATTACTATATTCTACCTGACCTTGTCCCTCTATGCAGGTAAATATATAAAATCTTTCTGGATTACTAATCTCGGTTGCTTCCGTATTTATTGTATATTTTTCTAAAGCAAATTCCTTCGACTCGCAAAGATAAGTTTTGCAATAACCTTCCCTCTGGATTTTTACTCCAGTTGAATTTTTACTATGAAGGCTTAAGTTTACTACATCCAAAGCCTTTTGAACATGAAGTTCTCTTCCTCTGTTATAGTCATAAACTCTATATGTAGTATCACTATTCTGCTGGATCTCAGCTATTATAACTCCCTCACAAATAGCATGCATAAGTCCGCTTTTTATGAAATATACATCACCTTTTTTCACAGGAATCTTTTCCATATAATCTTCTAGTGTTCCATTTTCTATTGCTTTTTTAAATTGTTCCTTTGAGCAGTTCTCCTTTACTCCCAGAATAAGAGCTGCGCCTTCCTTAGCATCCATTACATACCATGCTTCTGTCTTACCTAATTCATTTTCAACTCTTTTTCCATATTCATCATCAGGATGAACTTGAATGGATAACTTATCTGCAGAATTAATGAATTTAAGCAGCAGCGGGAATTTCTCAGTAGGCATTTTACTTCCAACAATATTTTTGCCTTCCCTATTAATAAGTTCTGTCAATTTAAGTCCTTGATACTCTCCGTTAATTATAATGTTAGTTCCATGAGGATGACAAGATACTTCCCAACTTTCACCTATGTTTCCATCAGGAACATCATCTTTAAAAATATTTAGATCTCTCCCTCCCCATATTTTTTCAAAATAAATACTCTTAAGCTTTATTGGATACATAGTTATCAACCTTTCCTAGTTCTTTTTATTATATGAAGCTGATGTAAAGCTCTAGTGCAAGTAATATAATTAAGCCTGCTGTCCTCAGAAAATATATCATTATCTTCTTTTATTATTATTACCGCATCAAATTCAAGACCTTTTGCGTAATATACTGGAATCACTACATTTCCGCCACTGAATATAATATCTTCATTATCCAGCAGTGATACTTTTACTTTTTCATTAATTAATCCATGTATATTTCTAGCTGCAGCTATATTTTCTGTTATAATAGCCACCGTTTCATAACCTTCCTCTTTAAAAGCATTAATTTTACAATTTATTATATCAGTAAGTTTTTCATCACTGTCACAGTTTATCTCATTTACTTCACTGCCATGTCTAACAAGAGGAATTATTTTATTCTCCTCTAAATACGTATTGGCATATTCCATTATTTCTTGAGTAGATCTATAGCTTTTATCTAAATAAAAATTATTAACTTTCAAATCAGAATATATTTTTTCAAGCTCTTGCATTGGAAGCTCATCAGTATATGGAATCATTCTCTGGTTGGCATCACCGACTATTGTCATAGATTTACAATCTGTAATCATCTTTATCACAATAAACTGTAATAAACTATAGTCTTGCGCTTCATCTATAACCACATGTTTTATCAATTCTTTGTTGTTTCTTCCATTAAGCTTTATCATAAGATAAAGCATAGGAGACAAATCATCCTGCGTAAAATATGGACTATTACAAATATTCTCATATATCTCTGTAATATCTCCTTCAGAAAGCCATTTTAAAGTCTCCTTACAATTAAGTACCGCCCTTATTGTCTCTCTTATAGCATTTCTTCGTTCCAGATCCATCTCATTACCATAAAGTTCAAGTTCATGCTTACTCATTGATGCGACTTTCTCTTTATATTTTCTCTGTATATTCCAGACTATTTCATCTCTTACGTCGCTAATCTTTCTAAACAATATTCGCCTTACTTTCTTACTTCTTCTAAACAGAGGCATATCCTTATACGATTCAAACAGCTCTCTTATTCCATCTTTATCTATAATTAATCTATCCTTCAAATACACATCTTCTATATCGAAGTAATCGTTATCTATGTCTTCTATTTTTCTATCAAGCATATGAATGAATTCTTTGCTCTGCTTAAAAATCACATCATTAATAAACTCTTTATCACCAGACACTATCTTTTCCATATAATCTCTAAATGGCATTATAGTATCTATTTTTAAGAGTGACATAGCATACTCATTAAATGTCCTTTGTTTTACCCCGACTTCGCCCAAACTTGGCAGGACGGTTGAAATATACTCCATAAAAATCCCATTAGGACCTAATATAAGCACTTTATCCTGGAGTGTATCTCTATAATTATATAATAGATAAGCAACTCTATGCAGAGCAATAGTGGTTTTACCGCTTCCAGCTACACCATTAACCACAGTTATATTATGAAGAGGTTGTCTTATAATCTCATCTTGCTCTCTCTGGATAGTCATAACAATATCCTTAAGCTTCTCTGAGCTATTTCTTGTAAGAACCATTTGAAGTATTGCATCTTTTACGTCTAATGCAGAATCAAAAAAACCTTCCAGCACACCTCTTTTTATAACAAATTGCCTTTTCAGTAATACATCTGTATTAATCTGACCCATTGGTGCATTGTATTTAGATTTACCTAATTCACTATTATAAAATAGTGCTGATATAGGTGCTCTCCAATCTACTACCAAAGGTTCATAACTTCCCTCTGGAGTTACACCAAAACGTCCAATATATATTTTTTCTTCGTTATCAGAATCTTCTTCTTTAAAGTCTACTCTTCCAAAATATGGATTATATTTTAATATGAGAAGTTCTTTCAATCTTCTATCTATGTTCTTAAAAGCTTCTTCCTTAACAAATCTCTCATGATCAAAGTATTCCGTTATCTTATCTTCATCATCTCTATACTCATCCATAACATTTTTTCGATATTCAAGTATATATTCAGATAACTCTTTTCTCTTACCTATATATTTAAGTATCTCGGCTTTGATTATGTCCACATATTTTTCAAGATTGTCTTTTTCTTCCTGCCTATCGGCTTCTTGTTTAATGCTGCTAAGCATTGCTTCCTCTTTTTCTGCTTTATATTCATTATTCATATTTATACCCCCAATTCTTTTAGCTTAGTTTGCCTAAAGTTCCGGGTTATCATTCCTGTGCTCAATAAATGACATAAATTCATCTGCATTCAATGTTTCCTTATCCAAAAGTTTCTCTGCTATCCTTGTTAACAAATCCCTATTAGTATCCAATATATCTTTTGCTTTGTTGTGACACTGCTTAATTATATTAAGCGTTTCATTATCTATTTCTGTAGCTGTAGTTTCAGAACAATTAAGAACTGGTCTACCATCTAAATATCTGTTCTTAACTGATTCTAAAGCCATCATATCAAATTTATCTGTCATTCCATAAATAGATACCATGCTTCTTGCACTTTCCGTTGCTCTTTCAATATCATTTGATGCACCAGTTGATATTGAGCCAAATTCTATCTCTTCTGCTGACCTTCCACCAAGCATAACAGTAATTTGATCTAGCATCTCTTCTTTTGACACAAGATACTTTTCTTCTGTCGGAAGCTGCATAGTATACCCCAACGCACCCATAGTCCTTGGCACTATTGTAATTTTATGCACTGGATCCGTATGATCCAAAAGAGCTGTAACAAGTGCATGACCAACTTCATGGAAAGCAACAATCCTTTTCTCTCTAGGTGACATAATTCTATCTTTCTTCTCTTTTCCTGCTATTATAACTTCTACAGCTTCGTCCAGATCTTCCTGGCATACTACTTTTCTATTATTCTTTACTGCCAGCAAAGCAGCCTCATTCACAATGTTTGCAAGATCTGCTCCAACTGCTCCAACTGTGCTTTTAGCTATATCCTCAAGGCTTATTGTACTATCCATTTTAACACTTTTAGAATGTACTCTTAATATAGCTTCTCTTCCTTTTAAATCAGGTTTATCAACAATTACTGTTCTATCAAACCTTCCAGGTCTTAAGAGAGCTTTATCTAATATTTCAGGTCTGTTTGTTGCTGCTAGTATAACAACACCCTTAGAAGAATCAAAACCATCCATTTCAGAAAGCAGCTGGTTTAATGTTTGCTCTCTTTCATCATTAGAATTCATACTAGCATCTCTGCTTTTACCTATAGCATCTATCTCATCGATAAATACTATACATGGAGCCTTCTGCTCAGCCTGACTAAATAGATCTCTTACCCTAGATGCGCCCATTCCAACAAACATCTCTACAAAATCGGAACCGCTAAGTGAAAAGAATGGGACCTTAGCTTCTCCAGCTACAGCTTTTGCCAGCAATGTCTTTCCAGTTCCTGGAGGTCCAACAAGCAAGGCTCCTTTAGGAAGCTTTGCACCTATTTCTGTATATTTTTTAGGATTATGAAGAAAATCTACTATTTCTTCAAGTGATTCTTTAGCTTCTTCCTGTCCAGCCACATCGTTGAAAGTTTTTCCAGTTTGACTCTCTGCATATAGCTTAGCTGTATTTTTTCCAAAAGACATAATCCCCCCACCCATTTTTTTATCCATTGCTCCAAAAAGAAATCTTGCAGCAATCAATATTATAAAAATAGGAAATACACCATATATTAAAAACGTTATGAGTGGATTGCTTTCCGATACATTCTGGCTATATTCAGCTCCTGATTTTTCAAGTAAGTCTACTAATTTATCATTATTTATAGCACCAGTATAAAGAATAGATTTCTCCTCTTTCGTACCTTTCTTTGGCATTATTATTATTTTATCATTTTGAATAACAACCTTTTTTACCTGCTTTTTATTTAACATTTCTACAAATTTATTATATGGAATCTTCTTGCTGCTCATATTAGCGGCAACACTCCTGAATACCAAAATAGCGACTATAATAACTGCTATATTAATTAAAATAATGCTTAGTCTTTTATTTTTAAACATATAATCCTGCTGTAATATATACAAATATTAAAATCATAATCTAAATCCCAGTGAATTTACTGATAAAAGAATTATTATCCTATTTAGAGAGTTAATTAATATATTTTCTATTACAGGCAGTACTCCACCCCTCTCGTTTTAGTTAAGAAATCTGAATCTATTAAAAGGGAAAACTATAACTCTCGCTTTACCTTTAATGTCCTTTATATTTATATAGGGCTTATCCCAATATCTGCTGTCCCATGAGTTAGCTCTGTTATCTCCTAGAAACAAATAGCTATGAGCAGGAACTTTGAAATTGCCGGTTTCATCGCTTTTATTCTTTACATATGACTGATTTATTTTGCTGTCATTTATGTATACCTGACCCTTTTTATCTATTTTAACTCTTTCTCCTGGAAGCCCTATGACTCTCTTTATGAGAAGTTCCTTTAATTCTTTAGAATAAAATATTAATATATCTCCTCTTTTTATGCTTTTTTCACCATATACCCTTGTGGCAAAAGCCTGATCACCTATTTTTAGTGTTGGATACATAGATGAAGATGGAATACTGATTTTAAAAAGCAAAAATTTATTTATTAAAATAAATAAAACTACAGCTATTAGAACTGGTACTAGATAATCCTTTGCAATTTTTTTTACCGTATTTAGAACTGCCTCCAATTGTACACCTACTCTCTCAAAAATTCCCTTATTTATATATTAAATTAAATCGGCTATTATACATTATATTAATCATTATACCTTACATATTAGATTTTTCAAACAGTATTGTATATTGGCAATAGTTTTTTATGTTATTTGAACTTTGCTAATCTTTATAATATACTATTCATGAACATATAATACTAATAACAAATAAATCATTTTGAAAAATACTATGCCGCCGTTTTATTTTATAAAGGTTTAGTAGATCTTTAGGAGGTATTCTTATGATAAAAATTTCCCCATCAATTTTATCCGCAGACTTTTCAAAACTTGGTACTCAAATAAAAACTTTAGAGGATTCAGGTGCGGATTTAATCCATATCGATGTAATGGATGGAAACTTTGTTCCTAATTTATCCTTTGGATTTCCTATAATAAAATCTATTAGGACTTGTTCTTCTCTTCCATTTGATGTTCATCTTATGATTGATGAACCCTCCCGTTACATAGATGAATTTGCGTCTTCAGGTGCAGATTTGATTACCGTACATTACGAAACCGAAAAACATTTGGACAGATTAATTGACCATATAAAAAGCTGTAATGTAAAAGCTGGAATTGCCTTAAACCCAGCTACGCCAGTTTCATGCATACTTCCTGTACTGCATAAAATTGATCTAGTACTCATAATGAGCGTTAATCCAGGATATGGCGGTCAAAAGTTTATACCATATACTCTAGAAAAAGTAACAGAACTTAGAAATATAAAAGAAAAAAATAACTATACTTTCAGTATTAGTATAGATGGAGGGGTAACTATAGAAAACTGCGTTGATATCGCCGCTGCCGGTGTAGACATAATAGTTGCTGGCTCAAGCGTATTTAAAAATAATGCTATTAAAGAAAATCTAGCTTCAATAATAAAAATTCTTAGCCATCCTCTCAGCTAAGTAATTTCTATACAAACTTTTCTTAAAGTAACTACTATATAATTTTTAAGAGTCCATGACTCGTTGTAAATTTTGTACATACTCAGTCATGGACCCTTAAAATTATTTAACTATTTCAATTCCATTTATCTTCATATTATATAGTGCGAACATATTCATAAGTTCACCATTATGTACACCAAAATCATATGTCTCAACGCCATTCTCAGGTACAATAATTCTCTTTTTCAAATTATATTCATTAAAATAGCTGTTTAGCGTCAGCGTAAATTGAAGGCAACAAATGTCAGTAACACAACCAACAACTATATAGTTATCTATTTTTTCTTTATTTTGAGACAGCCATTTCTGAAAATCAGGCGCATGAAAGCCATTGGTACTATTTTTATATATTATATGTATATTTTTATTATCAGCAGCTGCTTGTTTTAATTCCTCGGCAAGCTCTACTTCACTGGTATTTTCTATGCAATGTTTTGGATAGCTTTTAAACTCAACTGAATTCTCCTTATGGCAATCAGCAAAAAAAATTTTATCAGCTTTGTCGCACTTATTTACAAGTTCCATTATTTTAGGAATTATGCTTATAACTCTTGGTGATGCTAGAGCTCCCTCATACATAAAACCTCTTACCATATCCACTACCACTAGCACTGTCATGTTCATATCTAGTTCATTAAAATTAAGTTCACTACCTATAACCTCTTTTTTTAATTGTTCAAACTTATCCATAAATATATCCTTCCTCTCGAATTTGCACATATAGCATTAACTGTTCTTATTATTCTTCAAAATATGAATGTTCCCAATTTTCATTAAACATGTAATATCGGGCAGGTCTATGCCCTCCACTATGAGACATATACTCTGTCTCAATAACCATTGGAGCAACTTTTCTTCTAAAATTAGCTCGAAGTAATTTTTTATTAAGTATTACTTCATATACTTTTTGCAGCTCTGTTAATGTGAAATATTTAGGTAATAGATTAAATGCTATAGGTGTATATTCTATTTTATTTTTAAGTCTCTCTAGACCTGCATCAATAATTTTAATATGATCAAAAGCAAATTCATCGGTGTTTCGAGTCATCGGTACATATTCAAACTCTTTAAATGTGCTTACACCCTTCTTAATGTATTTTTCTTTGATTATATATTCAATAATGCAATTTCCATCGTCAGATGTAAATCTGATAATATATTCATTTACTCTCTGCTTATCATCATTATCATAATAAGTACTTACAAACTCTTTTTTAATTGAAAACCAACTCACCTCCTGGGCTCTATCCCCTGCTTTAGGTTTAATATTAGTTTTATCAACTAAAGCCATATAGGAAATAGATATAACTCTCATTCTCGGATCCCTATTTACATCATCTCCCCAGGTATAAAGCTGCTCCATATATACATTATCAATATTAGTTTCTTCCTTTAATTCACGATAAACAGCTTCACTGATTGATTCATATGTATTAATAAAACCTCCTGGTATTGCCCAGCATCCCATGAATGGATGGTCTCCCCTCTTTATAAGAAGAACCTTTAGTTCTTTTTCAGGAAGCTTTCTAACATCCTCCACGGGATTTTCATCAATCGTAAAAAGGAGCATATCCACCGTATTGGCAGGTGCTCCATGGTATTCATGTTTATACTTCTCCAGAAATTGTTCTTCAGTTAACCCTGTCTTGTTTTTTAACGATAGATTCCTCATAACCCTCATCTCCGATAATAAAAATGTATAATTAAGAATGCCAAATGAAGAATTGCGAATTAAATTCAGCACAGCCGAATTTTTACCTTTATTTATAATTTCTCATTCGGCATTGCTAATTAGTTTACAATTTTATACTTTTATTTTAGATTATTTCTATTTAAATTGTTTAGTTAGTTCACAATACACTTAAATTATAGCGTTAACTTTATTGCATATATGTTATCACTGCTTCATCCTTTAGTCAATTTAAACAATATGACAATTTAGTTTCTGTTCTTTTTAAACATTTTTAATATACCTCTATTTTTTTCCTGCTCCAACTGTTTTTTTAAAATATCATTTTCTTCTATAAAAGAATCAACCTTTTTTTTCATATTTTCACTTTCTACAATTTTTATCTTTAATTCCTGTCTTAACTTATCAACCTCCTTTTTTAGTGTCTCCTGCTGTTTTTTAAATTGCTCAAATTCGTTAAGCATGTTTTCATGTATTCCATTCATAATTTCCAGATTTTCATCAGACTTCCTTTTCGCATCCGTTATTCGCGCATATCCAGCTTTTAAAACACCTAGATTTTTCTCTTTTTCTTCTAATTGATATTTAAGTATTTGAATTTTTTTATCATAATTTTCGCTTACACTATAAAGCAGTTCTTCTCTTTTCTCTGCTTTTTTGTAAGAACTTGCCGTGCTTCCGCTATTAGAAAAAATACTGCTACTGCTTTCTATAGCATTGACGCTTTTAAATTCTGGCATTAATACTTTTACGTCTGGATCAATCTGTAAGAAAACATATTTAGCTACAATATTTCTATCACTTAGATTGGAAAATCTACATAGTATTATACTATCTGCGTTATTTACTTTCAATTCTGAAACATTTGTCCATTTTTTCTTATTCGCTGTCCAAAATATCCTTTGATCTTCTTTCCATACTGCATATAAAATATCATTTATATTAACTATTGTTATATCATCAATATCACTTGTCGTTTCATAGATATTGTTATATACCATATCTGCTTTTTCATACAATGCAACATGTTCCAAGCAATAAGTTGAATATTCCCTAGAACAATTTAAAATATTAGTCCTATTATTATAACTTAAAGTTTTAAATTCCGCATTTTTACCTTTTATACCGTACAATTTTACAGGTATTTTCCATAGTTCATTTTTACATTGTGTAGTTTTTATTACAGCCTCACTACCCTCTTTCGTTATAAAGATTATATCTATCACTTTTTCATTTAAATTATACTCTACCTCATAATGCTGAACAGCTTCATTAACAAGTTGGAGGCTGCACACTGTATTCACTGACTTCAAACTTCCGTCATAGATAAGATGTACTATAAATGCATTCTTTACACTCTTCTTATTTAGTACAAAAATGTTGATTTTTCCATCTATCATATAACTCTTTAATTCGTACAATCCAAATAATAGTTCTTTAAATTCATATATAGTTTCATTTTTCCAGCTATTATCCTTCCACTCAGCCAGCTTTAAAATTCCTTTCTTTTTTATATACACTATACTCATATCCTCATACAATGACATATCCACTACATCACTGTCTATTTGCTGCTTATCTGTCCACTTGTTCTGATATAAAGTTTCTCTGACTAGATCACCATTCTCTGTTAAATATAACCTTTTTAAATATCCCTCTGCATCATAATAAATCCAAGGTATGGATTTCATTTTATGTTCACTCCTCTAAATATTAATTGATAAATTTTATACCAATACTGGTAATTTATATAGTTTTTTATAAATTTTGTTTGTTTAGTATCACATATATTTTTCAATTGTATAGTATGTATATTAGAAATACATGTTACTTACCTATTACTTTATTTGAGGAGGTTTATATATGGCTATTACTCGTGATGAGTTTATTCCCCGTCCAGGCATTGTTAATAAACAAGGTCGCCTGAGTGATCCAAAAGAATTAGTGTGTATTGAAGTACCTAAAGTTTTTGATCAATGCCTTATAAAAAGATGTTTATCATATATGGACGGTGTTGACACTCCTACAACTGATGAAGAATTGAGAAGCAATCCTTTAAACAATCCTCGCATATTTGTAGGATGCAGAAATTTCGATTTAAAGCTTACATCTGTAGAAAAAATACCTATCCTAGGTAAACCAGATTACAAAAAAGTTGTCGTTTCATTTGTAATTTCATTTTTCGCAGACTATATCGATGATTGTGGAAGAACACAAAATGAATTTTTTCAAGTTCAAAGAACCGAAGAAATATGTAAACTATATTGTCCAGATTCTATAGCACAAATTTCCGCTAGTTTTGATTCAACTTATGATTCAACCAATCTTGATGCTGGAATAATTAAATTGGAAATGGTAGCCGATTGCTTAAAGGGTGAATTCAACACGGATGAACATTGCAATACCGTTCTAGACATAGTCCTCGGCGTATTCCTTATTGTAAAATGTGAACTCATTGTTCAGCTGTTAGTACCAACTTATGGTTATTGCCCTGCTCCAGAGGAATGCGAAGTTGAACCCGAAGTAGACCCTTGTGAACTATTTGAACAAGCACCAGTACCACAGTTTTTCCCTGATCAGATTCTCGATAATTTGTTTAATGATGATACTCAAACTGAAGATGGCAATAAATAAATGCAAAATATAATAGTACCATTAAAAATTTATTCTAATATAATATATTATAATATTTGTCATAAAATACTAACTGCATAAATTTTTATGAATTCTAATTATAAATATTACGTGAAAATTTGAGGAGGAATAAATATATGAATTTATTATCAGCTAATAATAAATACCCTGTAGATCCTTGTGTAAAAGAACATGCAGAAGACTGCTGGGGCTGCAAAGACAATAGAGTACTATTAAAATATAGTCAACCAAGGAGCGCAACTCTCCCAGCTAATTCACCAGCTAATTCCACAGTAACTTTAACAACTTTAAACTTATTTACTAAATGTATATGCGATCCTACTATAAAATTAGATTTTTCAACAAATATAATTATACCTGCAATTGCAAGCGGAACTGGAGCTCCAACTCCTGGTCCATTACCTTTATCCTTACAAGTATATAGACTTACTGATGGCCCAGTAGAAAAGATTCCTGTTGATGGTGCATGGACATTTACTCCAATAACAAGAACAGATGGTGCTCAAGCCTTTATAATATCTTTCTCAGTATTTGATACTGATTTATGCTTAGATCACCATGTTTACTCAGTAGAACTTACAACAACTACAGCCCTGCCGGGAATAGCTATATATGCTAATCATTCTACTTTATCAGCACTAGTTGTTGGCGAGCCTGCAAGAAGAAGATAAACTAAACTAGCATAAAATTATGAATAGTAAAACCCCACACTAAAATGTACAATTTCAGCGTGGGGTGCTTAACAGGCAAATTTCTAACTATGGAATCATAAAAAAACTGAATGCATCCTTCCCATTATTACTCTTAATTACACTATTTTTTACATTTCTTATATGATATATCTTTCCATTATAATCTTTAGCCTGATTATCACATATATAAGCATTATCATAGTTTCCTTGTTTTACCCATTTCATAAAAATATAAGTATGGGTTGGGATACCATTTTTATTTCCTGATGCATCAGTAGTAAAACATATGTTTCCAGGTTTTAACCGTGTATAGTCCGTTGATTTTCTCCAACCTAGTTTTTTGAGATCATTTAAAAGCTCAGTTGTATTACAAGTTCCATAAGGTATCTTTACAGAATTGCTCCTAAGTACTTCAGAAACAAAAAATACACAAGTATTTGCAGACTTTCCATTATTAAGTTTTATAGCATTGGAATACATCGTTAATCTATAGTCGCGCTGCTGGAGTTTACTATATATTTGGGGACTTAATGTGTCCTTTCTGAAATACTGATTATATATTTTTCCAATGACAGTTACTGAAATTACTAATGTAACAATAATTAATACTATCTTTTTTATGCCCTTCACGTAAATTCCCCTCTTACTTATCATATTGTACAAGCATATTTTACACGAAAGTTCTTAAAAAATATCTATTGTTTTTCTTAAGATTTTATTAACTTGCTAATACTATTTCATTCTTGCAAAAACAAACCAGAGGCCAAAAATGAATTATTTCATTTTTAACCTCTGGTTTTTGCAGTGAGTTAAAATTTATATACTAATTAAACTTAAATCTTTTTCTAATTATTAGCTTTGCGGCAATATCTCCTAATATCTGAATTATCTGAACCAATGCTATTAATATTATTACTGTTACTATCATATAGCTGGTTTCAAACCTTTCATACCCATATCTTAACGCTACACTTCCAAGGCCTCCTGCACCTATTGCGCCAGCTAAAGTTGTGCTTCCTATTACAGTTATAATACATATTGTATAGCTTCTAATTAATGAAGGTAATGCTTCTGGAATTAACACCCTAGTAATAATTATAATAGCTTTAGTTCCCATGGACACAGCCGCTTCAATTTTCCCATGTTCTACTTCCTTTATGTTGTTTTCAACCATTCTTCCTAAAAATGGTGCGATTCCTATAACAAGTGGAACTATTGCAGCATTCGCACCTATAGTCGTTCCAACAATAAGCCGTGATAGCGGCAGCAAAACTACAATTAAAATCATCGTCGGAAAAGATCTAACTATATTGATAACCGTTCCAAAAACTTTATTAAATCCTCTCGCTTGCAAAATATTACCTTTTTCAGTAACTACTAGAATGACACCAAAAATCGTACCTAGTAGAAATGTAAATACACTAGTGACTACTGACATATAGATAGTTTCTCCTAACGCCTGCTTTATTACGATATACATAGTATTGTCACTCATACTACAGCCACCTCTTTCGTATTACCAATTTGAAGGTTACGAGTAATATCAATAAATATCTTAGCCGTAGCACTTTTAGGATTTGAAAATACCTGTTCTGTAGATCCTTTCTCCATAATTACTCCCTTTTCTATGACAGCTACATTATTGCAGGAATAGTTTACAACATCTAATTCGTGGGTAATGAGTACTATCGTAAGATTAAGCTTTCTATTAATATTCTTAAGCAATTCTAAAATAGAATAGGTTGTTTGAGGATCTAATGCTGATGTAGCTTCATCACTTAATAACACATCCGGATTGTTCGCAAGAGCTCTAGCTATTCCAACTCTCTGCTTTTGCCCACCGCTAAGCTGAGATGGATGAGCTTTCGCCTTATCTGATAGTTCAACGAGCTCCAATATCTCATGTACTCTTTCCTTTATTTTATCCTTCGGGTATTTAGCAACTTTTAATGGAAATGCTACATTTTCAAAAACAGTCTTTGAATCAAAAAGATTAAACTGTTGAAATATCATGCCAATCTTTTCTCTGGCTTTTCTAAGCTCTTTTTTACTTAAACTAGTCATATCCTTGTCGCCTATAATGATTGTACCTTCATCTGGCTTCTCAAGCAGGTTTAAGCACCTTATCATCGTAGATTTACCCGCACCACTGAAACCTATTATTCCAAATATATCTCCTTTTTCTATTTCAAGATTGATACCTTTCAATACTTCAATCTTCCCATAGGGAGTATCAAAATTCTTGCTAAGATTTTTTATGCTTATCATCCTTATACCTCCCACCAATAAATTGATTAAAATGCTGGAACTACAGAACCTTTATATTTCTTTTCTATAAAATTTCTAACCTTCTCGGACTGCAGTGCTTTTATTAATTTTTTAATATCTGATCTGTTTTCATCCCCTTTTCTAACTGCTATTATGTTAGCATAAGGCGAATCTTTATCTTCTCTGAACAGTGCACTATTGGGATCTAACTTTGATTGTAAAACTATGTTGGTGTTTATTACTCCACCATCTATATCATTTAACGCTCTTGGTATCTGATAAGCATCTATTTCCTTTATCTTTAAATGTTTAGGGTTTTCAGCTATATCATTTATTGTGGCATTCTTACTAGAAGCTCCTTTTTTTACTTTTATAAGTCCCTGTTTTTGAAAAAGCAGTAATACCCTATATTCATTTGAAGCATCATTTGGAATTGCTATAGTTGCTCCATCCTTAAGTTCACTAATTTTCTTAATCTTCTTTGAATAAAAACCAATCGGCTCTACATGAATGTTTCCAGCAACAGCAAATTTATATCCTTTTTCACTAGCTACAGAATCAAGATATGGCTTATGCTGAAAATAATTAGCATCTATCTGTTTATCATTAAGCGCAGGATTGAGCTGGCTTGAGTCATCAAAAACTTTAACTTCTAATTCTATACCTTCTTTTTTCAATTCAGGCTTTACGAAGTTTAATATCTCTGCATGCGGTGTCGCCACAGCCCCTACAGTTAAAACTTTAAGTCCGTTCTTAGTCTTCTGAGCATTTCCTTTTGCACACCCAGTAAATGCAAGTGTTGCTAATATGATAGTTGTTACAGTTCTTATAATATTCTTTTTCATTCTAATTTCCCCCATTCAAATTAATAACATAATCATTCAGTTATGATTTCTATGTTTTTTTATCTTTCTGATAAACGCAGAATATAAATTCAATAAACACTCTTACATTTCTATTTAGATAAATATTTATTTAACTAATTAAGTCTTATTTTTTCGCTTGTTTCTATCTGTATTATGATTCCATCTTCAACAACCAAAGTTATTGAACCGTATCTTATATGTTCCAGTAATTCAAAAATTTTACTCGTGTAGTTCTCTAGATTATTATTTTTAGTTAGTTTAACAGCCCCTTTATCATTCAAAATTTTACCCCCCCAAATTATTACTAGACGATAAAAAATCCTCTTTACGATAAAGAGGATTCAATTGCTTTCATAAGCATCACGTCCTCTTATCTCTCAAAACTTAGTTTGCAGGAATTAACACCATACATTCAAATGAAAAATGCTGGTTGTTGGGTTTCATAGGGCCAGTCCCTCCGCCTCTCTTGATAAGATGCATCTTAATATTCACTTGTATTTCCCATTATTAATATAGGAATAATATTTTTTTATTATTATATCATTTTTATAGGTTGTGTCAATATATTTTAATATCCATTTTAAGTATTTTATGGTTACGTGAATTGCAAAAGTAAAAGCAGTTGGTAAAGGGGATTACCAACTGCTTTCAGTAAAGGAGTCCTATGAAAAATTTAATTACTACTATGATTAATATGTTATATCACTTTTATGGCAGTTCTGTGACAATTTGAAGTATTATTTGTTAATAAAAATATAAACTGACTGATACGATAAACATCTGCCATGCCTCTATACATTCATTGCAAAGTAGTAGATACCTAATTGCCTTAATCATATCTAAAGTTTATATTTCTTACAGTACGATTCTAAATCTTTAATGTGTTTCTTCTCTTCTTCTATTACATTATTAAGTATTTTATAATTGTCTGTATTAACATCTTGTTCTTTTTGCACAAAAAAACCTTTTACTCTTAATATCAAGGCCAAATTGTCCTTCTCAAAATTCAATGCTATCTTCATCATTTCATTTAATGAAGCAGGAATTTGATTTCCATGCATTTTAAAAAATTGATATATCAATTGAGATGACTTGTCATATACAAAAAAATCTACAGATACATCATTATATTTTTTACTCTCCTCTTTTATTTGATTATAAATAAGAATATACCTTTTTTCTTGCTTAGAAAACGCTTTTGCTAATATTCTAAGTCTATTATCCATATCCTCATTGTCGGATAGTTTAATGTAAAATTCATAACCAAACTCTTGTATTTTTACAAACTTTTCTAGTAAATCAAATATAGTGTACATGAGTTCTAACCTCTATTCAACAATTTTCTACTTTTATCATACCATCTGAAAGGATTAAATACAATATTTTTCAAATACTATTAAGTTTTATTAATTTACATTATGTACAAATATACCCTCAAAAAATACATGGACACAGAAGTTATTCTAAAATAAAATGTAATTGTATTTTATTTTTTATTAATTACAGAGGTAATATACTATGATTTCATCAGATTCTATTACAAATATTGGAATAATTGCTCATGTTGATAGTGGTAAAACTACACTAACTGAACAGTTACTTTATAAAAGCGGTGCAACAAAAATCGTTGGAAGCGTTGATAAAGGAACTAGTCATACCGACTCATTGCAAGTTGAAAAAGAAAGAGGTATATCTGTTAAGTCTTCAGCGATTGATATACATTGGAAAGATTCATGGATAAATTTAATTGATACTCCTGGTCATATAGATTTTGCTGCAGAAGTTGAGAGAAGTATAAGTGTACTTGATGGAGCAATAGTCCTCTGCTCTGCTGTTGAAGGCGTACAGCCTCAAACGGAAGTATATTTTGATATTCTAAGAGAACGAAATGTTCCTGTGATGTTTTTTATAAACAAACTAGATAGAATTGGAGCAAATCCTATTAATGTGATTACTCAAATAAAAAAAATGTTAACTGAAAACATAATACCTATGGAAGTTGTAGCTATAAAAGATCATAACATAGAAGTAAAATCAATATTGGATATTCGTAGTGATATTTCAGGGAGTATATTTGAAGATATCATTGTTACATTAAGTAATAATAATGAATCCATAGCTGAAAAATACTTTTCCCAAGAACTAACTTTAGCTGATATACGAAGTGAGATTAAGGTTCAAGCTAAAAAAAGTAAAATATATCCTGTGTTCTTCGGCTCGGCTCTGAAAGGAATAGGAATTACTCAAATTTTAGATGGAATAATCGATTTTCTTCCATCCGCAAAATCATATGAATCTGATACTTTTTCTGCTCTTGTATATAAAATTTCTCATGACAAAAATATTGGTAAACTCGCTCACATTAGAATGTTTAACGGTTATTTAAAGAGCAGAGATGAAGTATTGAACTTATCTACAAATAAAAGAAGTAAGGTGACAATAATAAAAAAAGTAGTAAATCAAAAGGAAACAGATGTAAAGGAAATTCGCAGTGGTGAAATTGCAGCATTAAGCGGAATTGATTGTAAAATTTATGATATATTAGGCAGTGACAAATTCGTACCTAATTTTCCAAATATATTTGAGCCGCTTCTTACGCTTAGAATTTATGCTGAAGATAAGGAACAATACATACCATTATTAAACGCGCTTAGAATAATTGAAGAAGAAGATCCTCTTTTGAATGTTCAATGGTTAAAGGATAAAAATGAGATACATATACAAGTAATGGGAAAAATACAATTAGAAATATTAGAGACACTAATACTAGAAAGGTTTAGGATCAAAGTACGTTTTGATAAACCTTCAATAATATATAAGGAGACTCCGGCTTCAAGTACTTACTGTGAAGAACATTACACTATGCCTAAACCTTGCTGGGCTATAGTTAAATTTCATATAGAACCCCTGCCCTGCGGTAGTGGAGTAGTCTATGAATCCAAAGTAAGAACTGAAAAAATTCAATTAAAGTATCAACGAGAAATAGAAAATAGCATTCCACAAATATTGAAACAGGGTATCCATGGCTGGCAAGTTACAGATTTAAAAATCACACTGATCGATGGTGAAGAACATGTAATGCATTCACGTCCTGGTGATTTTGCAGCAGCTTCTGCAATGGCTATTATGAAAGGATTAGATACCGTAGGCACAACTTTCTTAGAGCCGATTATCAGCTTTAGGATCACAGCTCCTGAAGTGACAAGCAGTAAGATATTACATGATATTACTGAAATGAGAGGAAATTTCGAAAATACATTTCTAAATGATGAGACCTTCACAGTGATTGGCAAAATGCCTGTAGCAACCTCTCTAGAGTACAGTAAACAACTCGGAATTATCTCATCAGGAAAAGCATTAATGAGTACAAAACTGTCAGGCTACGCTCCATGCGTTCCAGAATTAGGCAAAGATAGAGAGCGTATAGGAGTAAATCCTCTAGATAGAGCAAAATATATTCTATATGTACGCAGTGCTTTATAAAAAATGGTTACACCCTATGTCGGCTAGTTCCGCTCATTAAGCAATTACACCGCATCTTTTAGTCAAATTTCCTAATGACTCATAACTCGGCTGTGCCTCAAACAATTCGCCATCTTAACGGAAATTTGCCTAAAAGACACGGATAATTGCTAAACTCGCTCCAAATGCCGACGTCGGGGTGAAAGGTCTAAACGACCTTTCACGGGCTATTTACGAATGATAATGAGTATGCATAAATAGCCCCGGAAGACCATTTTTAACGCCCTAACTCTTAATATTAACATAATACTTTTATTTATTAATTCTATTACCTTTCTATCTTAATTCACTAACCTCAAAATATATTACTGTTTCTTTTTAACTTCTTCGTAAACACGCTGTACCGTTTTTTTTATTTAATTCCCGCCTTCACTTTTCTCTTTACTCTTTTCTCCTCATATTTTCTACTTTTCTGCTACAGCCTTAAGCCAATTTTTATCTTCTACAGTCTCAATGCTAATATTTTTAAATCCTGCCTGCTGTAATAATTCTTTCAATTCTTGTGGAGAATGTATAGCCATATTACTGGAGCTGATTAACTTCTCATTTCTCTCTTTGAATTTTTCGCTTTTATATATCTCATTTATTACCACGAATTTACCATTGCTTTTTAACACACGTCCTATTTCACAAAAACATGAAACTAAATCAGGCCAGAAATATATCGTTTCTACAGCAGTAACAATATTAAATTTATTATCATTAAATGGTAGTTTATCTACACTTCCTCTCAATATATGGACTCTTCCAAATTGAATCAGTGTTTCATTATGTTGAGAAGCCCATTTTACACAGTCTTCAGAATAATCAATACCAAAAACCTCTCCCTGCGAAGCTAATTGAGCTAATCTACCTACTGTTACTCCTCCGCCGCAGCCAGCATCAAGAATAGTATATTCTTTTTCTATATTTAAACCCTTTATGCCCCAGCTAGTCAGTTCATAGTGACTTTTATTCATATCTTCTACCACAGTTTTTCCTGAATGTCCTGTTGGTTTTCTGCACTGATTAAGTCTTCGTGCTAATTCACTCATATTCTATCATCTCCGTTATTAACATTTAGCGATATCTCATATCAATTAAATTTCAATATCATTATACACTTTTTTTATATAGATATCAGTAAAAATACTATTCCAATTTATCTGAACAAGCAAATATAAAAATAGTACTATAAGCATAATCTTATAAACTGTTATGCTCTGTTTAAAGCCCTGATTTTAAACTGTTTAGGAGTCTCGCCTTTATACCTTCTGAATTGTTCAATAAAGTAACTTGAATTTGTAAAACCAGTGTTCAATGCTATCTCTGTTATATTTTGTTCAGTAGTAAGCAGTAATTTTTCTGCTTCAATAATTCGTATGTAATTAAGGTATTCAGTAAAAGTTTTCTTCATAACTTTCTTAAAGAATCTCGAAAAATAACAATAGCTTACACTACACATTTGAGCCATTTTTTTTACAGAAATATTTTCTGCATAATGGCTATCTAAATAGTCCAGCAGTACCTGAAGTTTCTCTATGCCAATCTCCTTTGAAATATCTCCCACTTCAAATTTTATGCCTTTGTTTTCCCAATTTCTGATTATCCAAAGGAAAAGAGTCACTATTTTAGCTCTTACAGCTAACTCAAAACCATATCTTTTTTCTAAGTATTCACGGTTAATATCTAGGATTATATTGTTTAGTTCAGTATTTGCTAATTCGCTTTTTCTAAAAACATTCTGAACTTTATATTGAGACATTGTAAACGGCATTATATATTTTGCTTCGAAAACAGCATTCATATTTGTATAGAGCACATCCACATCAAATTTTATAACTATATGTCTAGTTTCTATACCTTCATAGGTCCTCACTGAATGTATCTCTCTGGAATTAATAATGACAAAATCTCCTTCAGTTACTTCATAACATGTGCCTGCTACACTCACACTAGCCTTGCCCTTAATAAAAAATAAAAGTTCTATATAGTAATGCCAATGATAGTCTACATTCACTTTTCTGGCTTTGTTATCTGATATAAATGTATGAAATGGGTATCTAACCCCATTTATTATTGGCATTTCTTCTTCATAATATGGTTCCATGACAGTATCCTCTCGTCTCTTTATAGTCTCGAAATTGTTCATGACAAATTTGTTATATTTTTTTATATTATAGTTATATTATTATATCATATAAAATGATATTTTAGATTTATAGTAAGTATGATGCTTAAACTAATTTAATGAGGTGGCAATATGATAGATAAAAGACTAGTAATCAACCTTAATGGTATTTGGTCCATGCAAACTCTTCCTGAAGGCGAAGTACTCAATGGTAAAGTACCTGGCTCTGTGTTAAACGATTTACTTACAAATAAGAAAATCGAAGATCCATTCTGGAGAGATAATGAAAAAGATGTGAAAAAACTCTTTTATAATGATTACTCATATACTAAAGAATTTGAAATATCTAAAGCAAATTTAGCTTATGATAATTTAGAGCTAGTATGCTATGGGCTTGATACTCTTGCTGAAATCTACTTAAATGGAACATTACTTTCTGAAACTAATAACATGCACAGAACTTGGAAATTTAATGTGCTTAATAGACTTAACGAAGGTAAAAATACGATAAAAATAGTATTCAGGTCTCCTTTGTTATTTATTGAAGAAAAAACTAAAAATTCCGATATTACTTTTGCACCTACAGGATGTATACCTGGAAATAATTATCTAAGAAAGGCCCACTGTATGTTCGGATGGGATTGGGGTCCTCAACTGCCGGACGCTGGTATCTGGAGAAATATTCAGATTGAAGGATACAACACTTCAAAACTTGAAGATGTCTACGTAACTCAATTCCATAGAGAAAATAGAGTGGACTTAAATGTGAAAATAAAAGTTAAGAATTTCTCTAACGTATCTGATTTAAAAGCTATATGTACTATAACTGCTCCTGATGGCTCTGAAACGAAAGAAAGTTGTCACATTATAGACTGTGAATCAGAAATAAATTTATCCGTTAATAATCCCGAATTGTGGTGGCCTAATGGCTATGGTAATCAGTCCCTTTACAATGTAAAAGTAGAGCTTGTAAAGGCTGAAAATCTTTTAGATGCTTACTCTATAAGAATCGGTCTTCGTACATTAACCGTAAGTCAAGAAGCTGACGAATGGGGAAAAGAATTTGCTTTTACTGTAAATGGCAAAAAAATATTTGCTATGGGTGCCGACTATATACCTGAAGACAACATATATAGTAGAATTACTCCTGAAAGAACAAATAAACTTATTACTGACTGCGCAAGAGCAAACTTCAACTGCTTAAGAGTATGGGGAGGAGGATTCTATCCTTCAGATTTCTTCTTTGATATCTGTGATGAACTTGGAATCATAATCTGGGAGGATCTCATGTTCGCCTGCAATATCTATGAAATGACCGAAGAGTTCGAAGAAAACATAGCAGCAGAGGTTGAAGATAATGTAAAGAGATTACGTCACCATGCAAGTCTTGGACTATGGTGTGGTAATAATGAAATGGAAACAGCTTGGGTAGACTGGGGTGGTGTAAAAGAACATAGTTTAAAATTAAAAGCTGACTATATCAAACAATTTGAAACTCTGCTTCCAAAAGTAGTAAAAAAGAATGATCCTAATACATTTTATTGGGCTTCTTCTCCTTCTTCAGGTGGATGTTTCGACGATCCAAATAGCGAAAACCGTGGAGATGTTCATAATTGGGAAGTATGGCACGGTTTGAAGCCTTTTACTGCTTATAGGAATAGATTCTGCAGATTCTGTTCTGAATTTGGATTTGAGTCTTTTCCTAGCATTAAGACTGTAAAAACCTATACTAATGAAAGCGACAGAAATATTTTCTCAAAAATTATGGAGTGGCATCAGAGATGTGATTCTGGTAATGGTAAAATACTTTATTACCTTTCTGAGAACTATAAATATCCTAAAGATTTTGAAAGCATGCTCTATGTATCACAGCTGCTTCAGATGGAGGCAGTTCGATATGGTGTTGAACATTGGAGAAGATATAGAGGCAGATGCATGGGTGCTACCTATTGGCAGCTTAATGACTGCTGGCCTGTAGCATCCTGGGCAAGCATAGATAGTCTTGGACGCTGGAAAGCACTCCATTATGGGGCAAAGCGCTTCTTTTCTCCTCTTCTAGCATCCGTAGAAGACGATGACACCCTAATAAAAATCTTTGTTCATAATGAAACTTTAGAAGACAAAAAAGGAAAATTGGTTATCAAACTAAAGGACAAAAATTATAATGTTAGTTTCGAGAAGACACTAGATGTTAAACTTCCTAACCTAAGTGCTGCTAAGGCTTTTGAAAAAGATTTTGCTGAATTCTTTATTAATGAAGACTTAAAATCAGAGTTATTCCTTGAATACGCTCTTTCAGTAGATGGAAATATAGTAAGTTCAGGAAGCCATCTCTTCCTGAAAGCAAAACATTTTGATTTTGCTGGTACTACTTATATGGTTTTAGTAAAAGATTTAGGCGATAAGTTTGAAATAAAAGTAAAAGCTGATATCTATGCTGCTTTTGTTGAATTAGACTTTGATAACATGGATGCTATATTCAGTGATAACTATTTTGATATAACTGATGCTGAAGGAAAAACTGTTTACTTGATGAAAAATGATTTATCTGATTCATCTGTAGATGCAGCTGACATAGAAAAAAGGATCAAAGTAAGAAGCATAGCAGATACTTTTTAACATCACAGGGTAAATTCAGACTAAACTTTTAGAGTAAAAAATATGCAGAAAGATGTTATTTAATATATAAATACATCCTTCTGCCACTATATATCGGCCTAATTGCCTGTATATGTTTTTTTATATTCAGAGGGTCCTATTCCCACATATTTTTTAAATTTGTTATAAAAATAATCTTTATTTTTAAACCCTACTTTTTGAGCTACCTCTGAAGCCTTATATCCCTTTAGCAAAAGATTCTTAGCATTTTCTATCCTTAGCCTGTCTACATAGCTATTGAAATATTCTCCGGTATAATTTTTAAACATCTGACCTAGATAAGCATTGCTATAGTTAAATCTATATGCTAAGGTTTCTACTTTTAAATCCTTGTCATAATTTCTATTTACATAATCTATTATTCTTCTAATTACCGTATCTGAACTTATACTGCTTATTTTTTGAGATAATTCATCCGCAAACATGACAATATAATTCATGACCTCCATCATATTATGCATTTCATATATTGCATGCATTATTGTATTATGGCTATATGCACCTTTTATCTCGCTATACACGCTTTCAATTCTTTTAAGAACTTCCAGAACTATATTAGCATATATGCCCTTAACTCTTTCTGAAGAAGAGCTGCTTCTTTTAAATATTAGTGCAATATCCTGTATAATTTTTTTCACTCCATCAACATCATTCATTTCTATGGATATATATATTTTTTCTATTGCATCACCATATTCTATTGATCCTACGGAAACCTCATCATCTCTCTGCTCTTCTGACAATTTCTCCGAGTAGACTATACCTAAATGTTCATAAAAAAACTGCTTATCTATTATACGTTTTGCTGCTTCATAAGAAAATGATATTTTCTTAATAGTTTCTACCTTTTCGCCTAAAACTATAAATACTTTTTTAGAAAACTGGTTTTCTAAGCCTCTATTAACCGTATATAGTATTCTGTCTATAGTTTTTTTTGAGCTATCACAAAATAATATGATAATATCTCCATTAACATCATAGATCTCAACATTTTTTTCATGCTTCAAAAAATTATTCAACATATCAATACCACTTTTATTAGTAGCATTTAATATCTTAACTATAGCCACATTAAATTCAGTGAAAATTTCATACCCAGAAATACAATTTCTATAATTATCGTTTAAAATTTCGTCGAAGTCTTTACTATTCATAAGTGTTTTTATAGTCTCATTAACAACATACTTAACACCATCACTTATAACATTTTTTCTCTTTTTATCTTCATCTATCTCTTTTTGAAACCTTAACAATAATTCTATTAATTCGTTTTCCTCTATAGGTTTAAGCAGATATGCATTTACACCTAATTTTATCGCTTTCTGAGCGAAATTAAAATCATCATACCCGCTCAGTATCATAAACTTACACTCGTAACCTTTTTGCTTTGCCTTTTCAATAAAAGTCAGTCCGTCCATTTCTGGCATCTTTATATCCACCATAACTATGTCTGGGGGGTATTCTTCTATTTTCTGCAATCCTTCCATTCCATTTGATGCTTCTCCACATATACTGCAGTTATAATCTTGCCATCTTATTATGGTTTTTAATCCTCTTCTTACGACAGGTTCATCATCAACTACCAATATATTTAACACCTTCATCCCCCTTTACTGGCAAATATATATATACTTGGGTGCCTTCCATATATTTGCTTAAAATTTTCAAACCATATCGCTCTCCATAGTATAGTTTTATCCTATTGTGAACATTAATTAGTCCTATACTTTTTCCTTCTACAGAATGTTCAGCAGAATACAGTTTTTCTCTTAGCTCGTACAATTTCATCTTAGTCATTCCTGCACCGTTATCCCGTATAAGTATTCTAAGGAATTTGTCCTTCCGTTCTATTTTCAATACTATCTTTCCACCATGGCTTTTATTTTCCAGTCCATGAACGACTGCATTTTCAACAATAGGCTGAAGCAGCAGTGGCAGCACATAATATTTATCTATATCAAAATCTATCTGAATATCATAACTTACTCTATCTTCCATTCTAAATTTCTGTATGTAAAGATAGTTATTTAAAAGTTCTATCTCAGATTTTAGCGTCACCAGCTTGTAAGATACTTCCAGGTTTCTTCTCAGCATTTTCCCAAGGGATTTTACCACTTCTGCTATTTTATACTGACCATTATAATGGGCTTCCATCCTAATAGTTTCTAATGTATTATATAGAAAATGCGGATTTATTTGGCTAGCCAGCATCTTAAACTCTATTTCTTTCTGCTTATTTTTTATCTGTTCCTTGTAAATTTTTTCCTCATATACCTCATGAATAAGTTGTTTTATGCTAATGATCATATAATCCAGATCTTGAAAAAGTATTCCTATTTCATCATCACGTTTTATACCCCTATCTTTTACTTCTAGATCTCCACTGACAACTCTGTCCATTTCACCTCTTAACAAAAGTATTCTTCTAGTAAATGCAGAAGAAAATATCACAATGAGCACTGCAGCAAGTATTATACTAAATATGATTATACAAACCCCTAGCAGCCCTACCTGGTTTACGCTGGCTGTAATAACATCAACTCTCAGCATAGTCATAACTTGAAAAGCGTTGTCGGCTTGAGAATCAGCAAAGTTTTCACTGATCAATCTATATCTTCTTCCATTATATATTGTTTGAGAATTTTCAGCCGCACTGTTTTCAAGGTAACGAATATTTATCTTCTTGTTTTTGTTTTTATTATTGGAGATTAATATTTTGTCTTTATCTAAAGTTATTATAGTTTCAAAAGGCTCCTCTTTAATTATAGATTGTAAATATTGATTGTCTACATAAATAACCAGAACTCCAACGGGATTGCCTCTTAAATCCTTTATATATTTCGTAAGGCAAAGATTCTTTCCTCCATTTAATTCATCGTATACATATTGCCAGTAGGATCTTCCACGTTTTGCTATAGCCACTTGATACCATTTCTTAGATTTTATCTCACTAGTAGTTCCTATAATTTGGGAATTATCCAATAGCGTATCATTATCCGCATAGAATCTTATACTTTTTATTTCTTTGTAAGAGCGCAGCAGGCTATCAAACTCTTTATAATTTTCATAAGCCTCTACTACTTGCCATGGAATAGTATATCGCGTTGTTGCTACTTTTTGTAGTTTTTCATCAGTGTACAACCTATCAGACACCTCTGACATAAGCTTAAATAATTCCCCAAATCTATACTTTATTCTATCATTATTAGTATTGGCTTCTGTAACAGCTCTATTTATAACCATATTTTTCATGCTGGATGTCATCACTATTCCCAATGTTATTATAGGTATCACAGCAGATATAGTATAAATTAATATAAGTTTTTTTCTCATTTTCATATTTATAACGTATCCCTTAATTTTATAAAAAAAATTCATAGACCAGCCTACCTTTTTATAGTATTTATACGATTTCATAATGTACAATAAATGCTTCGAAGTATATAATACAATAACTAATAAATAAATTCTATAAAGTACTTAGATGTTAAATAGGCTATACTATATAAAGTATTTATTTTTGTATAAAACAACTATCTCAATTAATCATTTAATTGAGATAGTTGTTTGTCATTACTTACTATTCCACAAACTCAATCTATCTTGAAGAAGTTTTGTGAATTCTTTACCTATTTTTTCTGCGCCTGCTGCTTTAAGCTGAGACTGCATTGCATTCCACTGCTTATCAAAGTTTGAAGGACTAGCTAATACAGCTTTTGATATACCAGCTTTTGTTATATCATTACATTTATTAAGAATTACTGATATATCTGAGTCTGATGGAACTGTTACACCCCATGCTTTACCCCAGGATTGCTGAACAACCTCATTAGCTTTTGGGTAAAGGTCCTTAAATGTATTAGCATTGTATTTCTTTAAAAGTTCCTTCTGGGCAACATTGTAATTCTTAGCTATTTGTGCTTCTGTATTCGGTGTATAGAATTGACCTGAAGAATCTTTGACTCCATCTCCTCTTTCAGGGAATGGATAAGCATATACTCCTACGCCTGTTTCCTTTGCATAATTTTTATCATTTACCCTTTTTTCCATTTCATCCTTTGGAATTACTCGCTTTCCATTTACAACCTTATAGTTCTTACCTTCAATTCCCCAGTGATTTAATATCTGAGCTTTATCGCTGCACATCCAATCAAGAAATTTAAATGCTCTCTCTGGATTCTTACAGCTTGTAGTAATTCCTATTCCATAGCTAGGATTGTAGCCTGCATCAGCGAAATCTGCACATTTTGTAGAATCATTAACTTGAGCAGGGAACATTCCATAAGTTTCATCATATTTCTTATTAGAAGTAAGCGCCAATTGTGCATCTCTATACTGCCATAGCTGATCATTAAGCGCTACAACTCTTCCGCTAGAAATCTTGGCAGTATATTGATCATATTTTTGAACAAAGCTGTCTTTATCTAATAGGCCAATACTATTCATATGATTAAGCCATTTAAAATAACCTTTTTGATCTGGATTTAAAAATCTATATTCTGCTTCCTTAGTATCAGGATTAACATACCATTGACCATCATCCGGTTTTCCAGTAGTAAATGCGGACATATTACCAACGGCACTCTGCCATCTCCAATCGTCTGCTATAATTGAAAGTCCTATAGTTGGCTGTCCATTAGTTTTAGGATGCTTTGCAACATAAGATTTTATTATTTTTTCAGCATCAGCTAATGTTTTTATCTCAGGATATCCAGCTTCCTTTACTGCACGTACCTGTAATTCAACACCTCCGGTAGGTTCAAATGCCTGTGCATCTACACCGAAAGCCCCCAGCATATAAATTGAAGGGTCTTTTTTACTGTATTTCAGTCTGCTTAAATATTTGCCATATAGTGCTTTTACATTTTTACCATATTTATTTATATAGTTATCCAGCTTAATAAATGCACCAGCAGGTATTAGTTTTTCTTGGCCTCCATAAATCATATCAGGATAATCATTTCCTGCAATCATAAGTCCTATCTTTTGATCCAAATTACCGCCTACAGGATATTCCATTTTTAATTTAACTCCTGTTGCTTTAGTAATTTCCTTGGCCACTGGACTTTTAAAATCCTCATAATTGTTATTAACATCCTTGCTGAAAACAGTAAGAGTAATTGGTGATTTATCATTCTTACTTTTTTCATTATTAGCAGTACTCTTTTTACAGCCTGCCATAAGAGATGCTGTAACAAAAGTCACTAATATTAAGCTAAAAATTTTGTTTCTCTTCATAACATGTTCCCCCTAATAATTATATTTATCTAAACAGCTAACAATATTTAGCTGCTAGTAGCATGTGAATCAATAATCATTTATACCATTACTGCTTTACTGCACCTAGTGTCATACCAGAAACAAAGTACTTCTGTAAAAACGGATACACAACTAAAATTGGTACAGTAGCAACTATAGTTATTGCCATTCTTATAGACTCAGGTGATACTGTATTGGCAGAAGCTGATGTTTGATTTTTTAGTGCTTCTGCTTGGCCAGCACTGGCCGTTGTATTAGACATTACTTTTACCAATTCATATTGTAATGTACTTAAGCTATCCTTGCTGCTTGCATATAAGAATGTGTCCATCCATGAATTCCATTGTCCCACTGCTATGAAAAGTGATATAGTTGCAATAACTGGTAAACATAGCGGCATTACTATCTTCATAAATACAACGAAATCTGATGCTCCGTCTATTTTAGCTGACTCCTGTAAACTGTACGGTAGGTTGTCCATAAATGACCTTATTACTATTACATTCCAAGTGTTTATAAGTCCCGGAAGTATATATACGGCAAAATTATTCACCATGTGTAATTTTCTGACTAGCATATAATCAGGTATCAATCCTCCTGATATATACATCGTTAATACAAAAAGTACTCCGAAAATTTTTCTTGCCATAAAATCTTTTCTACTTAATGTATAAGCTACCATACATGAAGCAACAATTCCTGTAACTGTACCGATAATTGTTCTAAGTATCGATATAATAAATGCATGAGGTATACTTTTATATTTAAATATCTCTTGATAATTAGCCAATGAAAACTTTCTTGGCAATATACCTATTCCTCCTCTAGCAGCATCCACTGAATCATTAAGTGAAACCGCCAGTATATTAAGGAAAGGATATAACGTAATTATAAGTACAAATATAGCTGTAAGATATATGAATATATCAAATATTTTCTCGACTGCATTTTCTCTTCTAAATGTTTTAAACATTCTTATTTCTCCTTTCCTTTACATTATTTCCCCTTCACCAATTCTCTTTGCAAACTTATTTGCTGCTACTACAAGTATGACACTTATTACCGATTTAAAAATACCTATAGCTGTTCCATAGGAATACCTTCCTAAATTTATACCATACTGTAAAGCATAATAATCAAGAACATTTGCATAATCCATTACTATTGCATTTCCTAATAAATATTGTTTCTCGAATCCTATATTTATAAGCCATCCTATGTTCATAATTAAAATAACAATTATTGTTGACCTTATTCCTGGCAGCGTTACATTCCAGATCTGTCTGAACCTTCCTGCCCCGTCCACTTTTGCAGCATCGTATAATTCCATATCTATTCCAGTTATTGCTGCTAGATAAATTATTGAATTCCATCCAACTTCCTTCCAAAGATCCGCACCTGTTACTATCCACCAAAAGGCCTTAGGAATAGCCATAAAGTTAATCGGATTTGCTATAATATGTACTTTTAAAAGGAACTGATTTACAATGCCGCTTGAATCTACTGAAAGCATCGTAGTTATTAAAGTTGCTGCTATAACCCAGGATACAAAGTGAGGAAGGTAAGACACCGTCTGTATAAATCTTTTAAATAAGCTGTGTCTTATCTCATTGAGAAGTATCGCAAATATTATAGGCGTAATAAATCCAAATGTTATCGAAAGAAAGCTCATCGCCAATGTGTTTCTTAATGCCTGATAGAAAGTTGGATCGTTAAATAGCTTTGTAAATTGCTCTAGTCCAACCCATTCCTGTTGTCCGAAAGTTAGGTTGGGCTTATAATTTTGGAACGCCATTGTCCAACCCCAAAGCGGTAAGTATCTAAATATAACAAGCCAAATTACAAATGGTATTGACATTAAAAATAGTGATTTTTGATCGTATACTCTCGAAATAAGGCTTTTAGTTGGCTTTTTTTTATGAGTAGAACGTTTTACTTGAATATTATTTTGCATTTATGTTACCCCCTCTTTTCTTGATCATATTATGCTGCAGTAATAGTCATATCAATTTTCCTATATACAAATAACTCATGAATAAATCTTAACAGCTTTCAATGAAAACGTACACGAGAAAAATTTGGGGTATTTACATTAAAATTTTTAACTTTCATTGATAGAAAAAATATAAACAACTTTAAATACAAAAAAACTTATGCGCCTCTAAAAGCGCATAAGTTTTTTGATTGTTATTTCACCAGGGGTAGGTAATAACAATAATGATTATAAGTCTACAAACCATAGTGTAACAATTTTTTTGACAAATATGTACATTAATTATTATGCATATTTACGTTAATTTTTATATATACAAAATATTATCTAATACCATTTTAAAAATTTCTCAGAAATTCTCGTTCCAGCTAGTCCATTAGGATGAGGATCATCAACATTACTATGATATTCCACCTTTTCTAGGTTATCATTAGGCTTGTCCTGTGATAAAATCTCCGTTATATCGAAAATTCTATCTACATTTTTAAATTTACCCTTCAAAATATATTCATTAACTCTTCTCCACGCTATCTCCTGTTGTCCCTTAAAATCAAACGTTGGAACTGTAAATAAAATGACTTTACACAAGGAATTATTTTCTTTTACCCTATTAATTATGATGGTTAAATCATTAATTATTTGATCTGCATTTCTATTCAACGTGCCTATATCATTGACACCTAAACATATAACTATTTCGTCACAATGCTTAGCTTTGTATAACCACTTACCATCCTGCGCGGCATCTTTTGCTCTTGACCATCCACAGCCAAGATTCCATATACCATACTCAACACCAAGTCCATCCGCTATCTTACTTACCCAATACTCATATTTATCTTTTTGAGTTCTGACGCCTTGAGTGATTGAGTCCCCAAAGAAAACAATATTTTTAGTAACTGCTTTCTTATATAATATTAATGACGGCAATACCAACATATTTTCGCATGCCTCAAATAAATCGTTACTATCCTGATCAGCAAGATTTCCTTTAGCTATGTATGCACTGGCAAGATTTCCTTCACAATTATATGGTAATACTTGCCCTATAGTTTTGTTTGTTATTGTCCATGTAAATGCTAAATAGTGTCCCTCAGGAATATTAATCCTTACATCATCACTCTCAAATGTTTCAGCTTGTTCAACATCCTTAGACCTACTATTATTATAAGTTATCGGAACACTACTGTCTGCCACAATGGTTCCATCGGCAGAACTACCTCCATCAGCCAAATAAGCATTTAGTATTTTCCACTTTCCTCCTGGCAAATTAGCCCGAGATACCGCTCCATCATCCCAAGTGGAATCCACAGTATTACTACACCAAGTTTTCCAAACAAAATCCCCATACTCTCTTGGCTTAATATAAGTTCTATAAGTAAAGGTCTGCACTTCTTTAAAATCCATGATACAATTGTTCGCAGTAGATAAAATCGTACCCGATGCATATTCACTAAATAAGTCCTTTAATTTCTTTTCCATTTTTTCATCCTCCCAACAAAATTATCTATATAAGTTGCAATAAAGTTCTTACATTATGGCTTCTAAAATATTACTGCTGAATCGGTTCCACCCTAGGATCTTTTAGAAGTCAGAATGTATTAGAACTTTCACAACTTATCTAGTTGATTTCCTATAGACTGGTTTTGTACTTACATATATTTTTTCAAAAGGCATATCTTTGTTGTTTATTCGCCAAACAAGCTGTTGAACAAGTCTTGCACCTATTTGTTCATTACATACATGCACAGTTGTAAGTGCAGGTTCTACTACAGTTGCATTTCTAGTATCATCAAAACCAGCAACAGATATGTCGTCAGGAATTTTATATCCTTTAGCTTTATAATATTTGATTACATTTATTGCAATGCTGTCATTCACGCATACAAATGCATCTGGTTTCTGAATTTCGTCAAGACACCTCTTTACTTCTTCTTCAATATATAAGTTATATTGAACTAATTTATTGAGACATAGCCTTTTATCTATTGGAATCCCAGCTTTAACCATAGCCTTATGAAAGCCGTCCCATCTTATACGCATAGACTCACAATATTCAGTATAGCCAATAAATCCAATGTTCCGGCATCCGTTTTTAATTAATCTAGTTGTAATTTCATACACACTGTTTTTTCCCTCTACAACTACATTATCACCTAGCAGCTCATTGTCCGAATTTTCCAGCAAATTATCTAAAAACACCATTGGAATATTATACTGTACTAATCTTTCAATATATTTCTTTTTAAGTAAACAAACTACTATGATTCCGTCTACAACAGTCTTTTCAATATTAGAAGGAAGCCGCAGTTCCTCCTCATCCTCATCATTTACACAAGTAAGCATTAAGTTGTAATTATTCTTACGCAATTCATCTGAAATACCTATTATTATTCTATTCCAAAAATCAACTATCTGCTTATCAATTATGACTAATATACTCTTTGTAGGCGATTTTATTAAATTACTGAATTTTTTCTTTATTTCAGGATCAATTTTGCTATATCCTACTTGTAATGCTCTTTTCTGAACTTTTAATCGAGTTTCATATGCAACAGTTTCACTATCGCTAAGAGCTTTTGAAACAGTATTTCTAGATAGTCCTAAATCATTAGCAATGTCCTGAATAGAAACTTTTTTCATAATTTTCTCCTTGTAATATATAAAAATATTTTACTATTTCCCACAAATTCTGCTCTTTTACAGTACATTATAACATTTGTACTAATACGCATTCAATGTTATACACCTATTTATTGCAGATGCTACCTTCGCTTAAACAATTTGCACAATTTGCACAATTATTTTTTGCAATACAATAAATATTACCATAAACTAACGTTTACAATCAACTTAATAATATACTTTGAGTCAATATTGCACTTATTGATATTTCATTTTTGTGCATTTTATGTTGCATTCCATAATATTTTAATGTACTATAATCATATAATATATATTAGGTATCTTATGAAAAATACAAATACACAAATGGAGGTAATTAGTTTGATTACGAAATATTCTAATTATGGTAGTTATTTTATCTACAAAGCTGAAGACGCAATTCTTACCGGTACTGAAATTGTATCATCTATTCAAGGTTATTCAGGTTCAGGTTATGCTGATAAATTAACAAAAGAAGAAGCCAATATATCAGTTATTGCAGAGTTTAATACTGATGGATACTATGATATATCCATTTCATACATTAGTCCCGATGGTCCAAGAAAGAATTTTTTAATGGTTGATGATTATTTTTATGGTGAATTTCTAACATCTCAATGTGATAATTTCTCAGAAACCGTTATCTGTAACTGTTTCTTTAAAGCTGGAAAACACAATGTAAAAATACAAAAATTCCACGGTGATATAGCAATTGATTATATAAAAATAGCTAAAGCTGGAGCTCCAGCTCCATTAAAATCAAATTTTTCACTATGCAATGAAAAAGCTTCAAAAGAAGCACGAGCTGTAATGAATTATCTAAAAAGCATCTATGGTAAAAAAATACTTACTGCTCAACATACTAGCGCTGCTTCAGGACCCGAGATCGACTATATATATGAAGTTACAGGAAGCCTTCCTGCAATAAGAGGTTTTGATTTATTAAGCTATTCACATTGTACAGAAACTATGGATGCCTCAGAAAGTATTGTGTCTGAAATAGCAAATAATAAAGGTACTATAGAAGAAATAATTAACTGGTATTCTAAAGGCGGTATTCCAATAATTTGTTGGCATTGGTTTTCTCCTATAGTCGGTAAGGATAGAAGTTTTTATACAGATTTAACTGATTTCAACCTAAATTTAGCCTTAACTGATGGTACTGAAGAAAACAAAGCACTTCTTGCAGATATAGATGAAATTGCAAGACAGCTCTCCATACTAAAGAAAGCAAATATACCTGTACTTTGGAGACCGCTTCATGAAGCTGAGGGAGGATGGTTTTGGTGGGGTGCAAAGGGACCTGAAGCTTATAAGAAACTATATTATCTGATTTTTGATCGATACACAAAAGTATTTGATCTAAACAATTTGATTTGGGTATGGAATGCTCCAAAGGAAGGATGGTACCCCGGAAATGATTTCGTTGACATAGCAAGTATAGATGTATATGCACCTGCTGGAAATTATGGACCGGTTAAAATATCAGCAGACTATGTTCTCGACCTTACTGATGGTGAAAAGCCTGTAGCTTTAGCAGAAAACGGTTCAATACCAGATCCTGATCTTTTAATCCAAACTGAAACTCCTTGGCTTTGGTACATGCCTTGGTGGGGAATGCATGCTCTAGATGGAATTCACAACAGTAAAGAGCACCTAAAGAAAGTATATAATCATCCATACACTATTAAATTAAAAGATTTGCCAAGCTTCAAATAAACCATTTCTCAGGTTTATTTAGAAATATAAATTTTTATTTTAAGGAGGATTCGTTCTACTATGCCTATTTTATATGACAAAGAACATAAATTATTTCATTTACAGGCAGCTGATACAAGCTATATTATCCAAATATTTGAAACCGGACATCTTGCCCATCTTTATTGGGGAAAAAGAATCAACAAATTAAGTTTTAATAATTTTCCTATAACTGCAGTAACAAATTTTAAATCAACTGATCCAATTTTGCCCATAGATGTTGTCCCTCAAGAATTTCCGAGTTTCGGTGCAGGTGATTTCAGAACGCCTGCTTATCAGGTTCAACTTGAAAATGGATCTACAGTAACAGATCTCTTGTATGTATCACACAAAATATACAAAGGAAAACCTTCACTTGATAATCTACCATCCACATATGTGGAAAACGATGATGAAGCAGATACACTAGAAATAACATTGGAAGACAAATTAACAGGACTAAATGTAATTTTATTGTATACAGCCTACAGAGAGCTAAATGTTATAACAAGAGCAGCTAAACTTATCAATTTGGGAAAAGAAAAATTAAAGCTTCTCAGTGCTCTTAGCATGAGTGTAGATTTTAATGACTATAACTATGATCTTTTGCAATTGTCTGGCTGTTGGTGTAGAGAAAGACATATATTCAAAAGGGCTCTAGTTCCCGGTGTACAGTCTATCGAAAGTAAACGAGGCATGAGCAGTCATACCCAAAACCCATTTATAGCACTATTAGACAAAGATGTAACTGAAACTCACGGTACCGTATATGGTTTTAATCTAATATACAGCGGTAATTTCTTAGCTCAGGTTGAAGTAGATCCTAATTACTTAACAAGAATACTAATGGGAATAAATCCATTTGATTTCTCATGGTTATTAGATGTTAATGAAAGTTTCCAAACTCCTGAAGTTGTAATGGTATATTCAGATTGCGGACTTGGAAATATGTCAAGAACTTACCATAATCTATATAGGAAAAGATTATGCAGAGGCAATTATAGAGATAAATTGAGACCTATTCTAGTAAATAACTGGGAGGCAACCTATTTTAATTTTAATGCTGATAAGATAAAAAGCATAGCAAATACTGCAAAGGAACTTGGTATAGAACTTTTTGTATTAGACGATGGCTGGTTTGGTAAAAGAAATTCTGACAATTGCTCCTTAGGCGACTGGATAGTTGACAAAAATAAACTTCCTGACGGACTTGAAAGTCTAGTTAAATCAATTAATGATAATGGTACAAAGTTCGGATTATGGTTTGAACCAGAAATGGTATCACCAGACAGTGATTTATATAGAGCACATCCTGATTGGTGCATTCATGTTCCAAATAGAAAACCTGCGCAAGGAAAATTTCAAAGGAATCAATTAGTTTTAGATTTAACACGTGAAGAAGTATGTAATTACATTATAGATGCTGTTTCCAATATTTTAAAAAGTGCTCCGATTTCTTACGTTAAATGGGATATGAATAGAGCTATTTCAGATGTCGGATCTGAAAGCTTACCTGCTGAAAGACAAAGAGAAACTTCTCATAGATATGTACTCGGTCTTTACAAAGTAATGGACAAAATTACTTCGGCTTTTCCAAATGTTCTATTTGAAAGCTGTGCGTCTGGAGGCGGAAGATTTGACGGAGGAATATTATACTATATGCCTCAAACTTGGACAAGTGATGACACTGATGCTGTAGAAAGGCTTAAAATACAATATGGTACAAGTATTGTTTATCCTGCCATAACAATGGGAGCTCATGTATCAGCTTCACCTAATCATCAGCTTGGAAGAGAGACAAAACTATCTACAAGAGCAGATGCAGCTATGGCTGGAAACTTTGGCTATGAACTCGATCTTACTAAATTTACAGACGAAGAAAAATCCATAGTTAAGCAGCAGGTAGAAAAATATAAAGAAATTAGACATATAACTCAGTTTGGTGATTTTTACAGACTTAGGAATCCTTTTGAATCGAATGAAGCTGCCTGGATATTTGTTTCTAAGGATAAGAAGGAAGCTTTTGCTTCATATTTTAAGGTTTTAGCTAAACCTTTTACGCTTCCGTCAAGACTCGTTTTAGAAGGATTGAATCCCGATTATACTTATGAAGTTATAGGTAGCGATATGACATTCGGCGGAGATGAGCTTATGTATATAGGTCTTGATACTACAGAACTTAAAGGTGATTTCACCAGCATAACCTGGAGACTTAAGGCCATATAATAAAAAAATCCCCTACCGGGGACTATGAGTTTTAGAATGGAAAAGGTTCGTTCTCATCAACTAAATACGAACCTTCTTCTACTTTCTTTTCTCCTGAATAATAAAAATCTGCATCACAATTAGGGCA
>NZ_MZGV01000007.1 GCF_002029235.1 Clostridium oryzae | reverse complement strand
AGCAGAATTTCTTCCTTCACTTTTCTCTCTACTCTTTACTCTTTTCTCTTATCTATTTAAAGCATACACTAACTACTTAATATTATCTTCATTTAATTCACTTGTTTAGTTCATCTTTTATAAATATAGCTTATCAAACCAATTTAGTTTTCATATTACTTATCAATAGGTATCCTGTAAAAACTGCTCAACTCCTATGTTCTGCTGCACTACAAATAGTATTCTGACTCTTAATGTATTGCCATCTGTATGAGTATCTATTTTTTTATCTACTATCGCTGCATCTCGATCTATATTTTCCAGCGTCTTATTATAGTATTTTTTTTCAAATTTATCTATAAGCTTCTGCTCTTCAATTTGAAAAGCTTTTTTCTTAAGCTCTCTTATTATTTCCTTATGAAGGATACCATTACTTTCTTCTATTTTATCATAACTAGTAAATTTGTTTAAACTTTTTTTGATATATATTTTCTTTCCAAACAAACTGATATATTTATTTACTATTCTATTTCCTGTATGTACCTCTTTAACACCTTTATATACTGCTCTATCATTATATTCATAAAAGGTTTTAGCTTCAACCTTACCAGCTGCACGTACTTCATAAGTGTTTCCTTCCTTGCCCTGTTCTCCCTTTATCAAAAGCTGTCCTTTTTTAACAACATCACCAGGTTTGACAAGGGCTGTTCCTTTTTCAGTATAGACATCCGTTACTTGTCCCTCAATTCCTGCTACTATATTGCATGGCTCTTCAGCTTTATCTATAGTAGGAGGCTCATGGCTTTCTGCGAGAACAACTTTTAATTTTGATCCTTCAATCCTTATTCTTATCCACATAATACCGTCATTTTCTTTCAGCAATTTTTCTTCTATGTCAGATATATGTATTTTACTTTTTGGTATTCCCGGCTTTATTCCATTCATATAAAGACTTCTGCGTATTTCGTACGGACTCACGTATTGGTCTGTAGATATGTCTATGGACCATATATATGTAGAAAAATACAGCAGCACCAATGCAAAAATCAGTGCTCCAACATATAGAGATATGTGCTTTCTAAATCTGATGATATAATAATATAATCCACTGTGTCTTACTACTTTAATTTTAATGCCGCACTGTTTTGCAAGTTTCTCCAATCGAGCATAATCTGTAAGAGCAATTGTCACACTTACTGTAGTTATATCCAATCTAATAATATTGCTTGTTCTTATATTATTTTTCCATAATAGATTGATAAATTTTTCAGGAAATCTTGTATAAACTCTTAATTCTACTTCTCCTAAGTTTATATTATCAAATTTATAGTTCACTAATTTCTTCATTCTTTTGCTCATAAGAAATAGCTTTAAACTCCCCAGATAGTGTTATTGTATTTCCACTTAGAAAAAGTATTTCAAACTTCTTTCCTGAAATTTCTATCAATCCTACACTTGAGTTAATCTTTACTATATTCTCATCAAAAACAACTATACCTTTATGATTTTCAATTGTAATTTCATTATTACCCACTATACTTATCTTAGGAATATTAAGCACTATGTCTTCAGGCAAATCAAGCTGTCCGGCCAGAACTTCCTTTACTTTATTTATTTTATTTTCCAAATGAATTCACCTCAATAAATATTCTCATACTTAATTTATGAGACGACTCTGTATTTCATGACAAAATAAAAAAGGCCCAGAAAAACTGAACCTTTATCATTTCTTATTTATTAAGAAGTTCTCTTACTATTTTATTGACAAGCTTTCCATCTGCCTTACCTTTTAATTCAGGCATTACAGCTGACATAAGCTTACCCATATCTTTTATGTTATTTGCACCTATTTCATCGGCTTTTGAATGTACTATTTTTGATATTTCTTCTTCACTTAACTGCTGAGGAAGGTAATCTAACAAAATCTCTATTTCAGCTTTGGCTTTATCTACAAGATCCTGCCTTTTTCCCTTTTCAAATTCAACAATGGACTCTCGCCTTTGCTTTACTTCCCTAGCTAATATCTCTATTATGTCCTCATCAGTGACCTGACCATCGCCCTTGCCACTTTTTTCAACAAGTAAAACGGCAGCTTTAGCCATACTAATAGTATCAGCCTTGAACTTATCCTTAGCCTTTAAAGCTTGCTTCCAATCTTCTTGAAGTCTTTCTTTAATTGGCATAACGATACCTTCTTTCAAAGTCTATTTAAATTTTCTTTTTCTTGCTGCTTCAGACTTTTTCTTTCTTTTAACGCTTGGCTTTTCATAATGCTCTCTCTTTCTAACTTCTGAAAGAACACCTGCTCTAGCGCATTTTCTCTTGAATCTTCTTAAAGCACTTTCTAATGTTTCATTTTCTCCAACTTTAATTTCTGACATCTATTATCCCTCCCTCCGCTAGCTCTAATCTTATTTAACAATAAAATAAGCCTTGGGTTCAAATAACACATAGATTATTATACATTAATTATTCGCACACTGTCAAGAATTTCATAGTACACATATAAATAAAAGTTAGCCTGGAGGCCATTTCAAATCTCTGCCACCTAAGAAATGAAAATGAAGATGCTTTACTGTCTGCCCAGCTCTGTCTCCACAATTGGATACTAGCCTGTAGCCATCCTCTTTTATTCCATTCATTTCAGCAATTTTACTTGCTGCAAGAAATACTTCTAAAAGGATTTCTGAATCCTCTCTAGTTATTTCATTAATGCTTTTTATATGTTTCTTAGGTATAATCAGCACATGAACAGGGGCTTCTGGACTTATATCCTTAAATGCATACACACTGTCATTTTCATATACTTTTTCCGATGGTATTTCGCCTTTAACTATTTTACAGAATATACATTCTTCCATTAATTACACCTCCTATCCATAACTGCCATCAAGTTATATCCTAACCATATTATACTGCATCTATACTTCCATATGCAAACTCATCACTAGCTGTTATCAGCTTGGTAGATAATATTTTTCCTATTTCATCTTCGGACTTAAGCCTTGAAATCACTTTAATATAATTATCTGCATATCCTTCATACATATCTTCAGCTTTAGAAACTCTTTGCTCATAGAGAACCTTCATATCAAAGCCAATAAATTTCTCTATAAACTTTCTTTCATTCTTCAAATTAAGTTCTAGAAGCAAATTGCTCCTTCTTTCTTTTTCCTGAGGAATAATATCATCTTTCATTTTAGCTGCAGCAGTTCCTTTTCTGGGACTATACTTAAAAATATGAGTTTTAGAGAGTTGTATATCCTTCAAAAACTCATAAGTCGTATTAAATTCTTCCTCTGTCTCTCCTGGGAAGCCTACTATTACATCAGTAGTTATAGAAACATTGTTAATCTTCTCCCTAAGCTCATATACAATTTTCCTATACTCCTCGGCAGTATATCTTCTATTCATTCGCCTTAACGTCTCATCACAACCGCTCTGCAGTGATAAATGAAAATGAGGACAAGCCTTTTCACACTTTGCTATTCTATCAATAACATTATCAGTGAAGAATGTAGGATCTATAGATCCAATTCTTATCCTTTCAATGCCATCTATTTCATTAACTTTTTCAATTATATCTACGAGACCAACATTTTCTTTTAAGTCTGCTCCGTAGGAGGCAGTGTGGATACCCGTAAGTATTATCTCCTTAAACCCATTTGCCGCAAGCTCCTTAGCTTCTGCTATTACCAAATCACTGCTTTTACTGCATACGCTGCCTCTTGCATATGGAATAAGACAATACGAACAGAACCTATTACATCCATCCTGTATTTTAAGAAAAGCTCTAGTTTTGTCCTGATAGGTATCTATGGAAAGTTCTTCGAACTGTTTATCTCTAAACACATCTTTTATATTGACTATTTTTTCTCTATCCTGAAGTGCCCTATTAACCCAGTATACTACATCTCCCTTATTTCTGTTACCAAGAACTACATCTACGCCTTCTATTGCAGCTACCTCATCAGGAGCAACCTGAGAATAACAGCCGACTACAGCAATAACAGCATCTTCATTTCTTCTTCTTGCTCTGCCTATCATCTGTCTAGACTTCTTGTCGCTCATACTTGTAACCGTACAGGTATTCACCACATATACATCAGCATAATCATTGAAATCTACTACATCATATCCATCTTTAACAAATTTCTCTGCCATAGCTTCGGTTTCATATTGATTTACCCTGCAGCCTAGCGTAAGCATACCTACTGTTTTCTTTAATCTATCTATATTTTCATTATTGTTCATTATTATAATTTTCCTCCTAAATAAAACTTAAACACTATTATATGATAAATTATATTTGTAGTTTTGCCAACTAAAATTATATAGACTAATGCAATTAACTTTCTTTTTAATTGAGCGGCTGCTGAGAAGTGTTTTAAGCCCTTTCTCTATTACAGCCACGAAATTATTAATTTATAGGAATTCAGTACAGCTGAATTCCCACCTTCACCTTTCTCTTTTCTCTCTACTCTCTACTCTCTACTCTCTACTCTTTCTTAATCTTTCCATATACATTCAATGCATCTAAAATATCATATTGTTTGGTTTTATGATCGCCTTCAGCTCCTGCTGTTACCAGTATATACTCTTTTCCATTTTTTTCTGCCAGACTTGCTAAACATAATCCAGCTTCTTCTGTGTACCCTGTCTTTCCTCCAAGGAGTCTCCCTCCGTTAAACCTTCCAGTGCCAGCACTTTTAAACATTGTACTGTAAACCGTTATTCCGCTGGGGTGCATATTAGTAGCTGGTATATAGTGTTTAGTAGATGTAAAAATCCTTCGAAAAGTACTATTTTTTAATGCATACGCTAGAAGTACAGATAAATCCTTTACTGTACTATAGTGATTGGCATCCTGCAAACCACATACATTAGTGAAATGTGTATGCTTCATTCCAAGCTCTTTAGCTTTACTATTCATTATTTCTACAAACTTCGTCTCTGAACCAGCTGTATAAATCGATAAACCTATTGATGCATCTGCCCCAGATGGCAGCATTATTCCATAGAGTAAATCCTCAGCTGATACTTGCTCATTAGGAAGAAATCCAGCCATCGATGCATTTTCAGTATATAAATCATGAAATATACCTCTAGGCAGCGTAACTGGCTGCCGCAGATTTTTAACATTCTCAATGGCAACTATAGCTGTCATCATTTTTGTTAATGACGCAGGATATATCCTTTCTTCACTGCGGCATTCCATCAACGTTCTTCTATTATTAAGTTCAACTAAAATAGCATGGGGACTGTACAGCTTAATATCTGAAAAATAGCTATTTCCTGAAAGTTTCATAGGATTTATTAAAGTTGAACTGTCCTTTATAAAATTGTAAGTTTTTTCACCAATTCCAGTAACTAAAGCAATCATTATTGTCAACACAAAAATTATTATCAGTTTTGAAACTGGTGACTTTCTTTTCTTTCTATGCACTCTTCTCATAAAAAACAACTCCTTTTCTATATTTAACCATAACAAAAGGAGTTGTTCTTTAATTTTATATTACTATTTTCTTAATATTTTCTTATTTTTTATTAGGTAGTACTACTGTAAATACCGTCTTTTCATCACTACTATCAGCTGAAATGCTCCCACCATGGGCATTTACGATTTCCCTAGCTATAGCAAGTCCTAAACCCGCCCCGCCTGTACTGCTTGTTCTTGATGAGTCTAATCTATAAAACTTTTCAAATATAGTATCCAATTTTTGAGCAGGTATTGTCCTTCCATGGTTAGTAAATATTATTATAACATCTTCACCTTTCTTCACCGCCTCGATTTGTATAACACTATTATCGTAGCTGTAAGCAATAGCATTTTTTAAAATATTATTAAAAACCCTTGCTAGCTTGTCTGCATCTCCACATAAGGTAATATCCTCTTCTGCTTTTACTACTGCCTGCTTTCCCTTGGGTTCAAGCATTGGGTAGAATTCGTCGGCCATCTGCAGCAGCATATAGTTAAGATTTATTTCAGACTTATCTAATATAATACTTTGAAGATTATATCTAGTTATTTCAAAAAATTCATTTATAAGCTGCTCCAACTTATATGCCTTTTCTAACGTTATTTTTGTATATTTTTCTCTCTGCTGCTGCGGCATATCCGATGCTTCATCCAGAAGACTCAAATATCCTACCACAGAGGTCAGCGGAGTTTTAATATCATGAGCTAAATAAACTACCAAATCATTTTTTCTCTGTTCAGCTTCTTGTGCATCTTTTGAACGCTTTTCCAAAGAATTTTTTACTTTGTTCAACCTTTTCTCCATAAAATCCATTTCCGGTGATAATTCAATATCCTTATCAGATTCTTCAAGTAATTTATCCATTCCTAAGCTTATTTCATTAAAATAACTAGTAAATCGTGAAAGAACGCAATAAAAAATAATCAGGAGCATAATAAGAAAGCCTATTGAAACCCATTGGTACTTGTGCTGCTGAAAGATAAATTGGTATAATGCAGCAGATTGATCAAAGTTAAACTTCAAAACTCTTTCACATATGGAAACAAATGTCTTAGCAAAAGCATCCTGAAATATTCCATCTACAAAGAAGTTCATAAGAAAACTACCTATTATAAATGCTATTATAAGAATTAATATCACCCATAAAAACATTTTTCTCTTAAGCCTGCTAAAATCACCTTTCAATTTTATACCCCAGCCCCCATACAGTTTTTATGTACTTAGGGTGTTCTGCGGAATCTTTCATCTTTTCCCGCAGGTGTCTTATGTGTACCATAACAGTGTTATTACTGCTGGAAAAATACTTTTCTTCCCATACCTGCTGAAATAATTCTTCTGAACTGACTACACGTCCTCGATTTAAGCATAAGAACCATAGTATTTCAAATTCTATAGGTGTCAATGTAAGTTCTCGTTCGTTCAACCTGCATTTATGCTTATCATGATTTAATGTTAATCCTGCAAATTCAATTTCGCTGTCTTCATTACTCAGTCCCTGCTGATTGTACCGCATAAAACGTCTAAGCTGCGCCTTTACTCTAGCCACAAGCTCTAGAGGTCTAAAAGGTTTTGTTACATAATCATCTGCACCAATAGCAAGTCCATTTATTTTATCAATTTCCTGCTCTTTTGCTGTAAGCATTATGACAGGAAAATTATATTTTTCACGAATCTTCTGGCATATAGTAAAGCCATCAATATCGGGAAGCATAACGTCCAGTATGGCTAACTCAAGTTTTGTCGTATCGATGCAATTTAGTGCTTCATTAGCTGTATAAAACTTATGGACAACAAAGCCTTCATTTTTCAGATATACTTCCACCAAATCAGCAATTTCTTTTTCATCATCCACGATTAAAATATTAGTTTCCATAGCATACCCATCCTCTTTCTGTAATTATAAGTCCCCTTGTATTTTACCAGAAAAAGCAAATATGTTTTTGATTTTTGTCCTATAAAAATCTTAAGTATTTCTTAAGATTATAAATAAAAATCCTACTAATCACATTATATCACTTGAGAATTCAGGAATTCAGTACAGCTGAATTCCCACCTTCACTTTTCTCTTCTCTCTCTACTCTTTTCTCTTATAAACATATTTATTCACAAAAGAATTTGCCATTATACCAGATATTATTCCCAAAATTACGCCAGCTAAAACATCTGTAGGATAATGAACATATAGGTATAGCCTTGAAAAAGCTATTAAAACCGCTAATACAAAAATAAACAATGAATATTTCTTGAAATATTTTGACAAAACCGTAGCGGCTGCAAAAGAAGCTCCTGTATGTCCTGACGGAAATGAATAGGATATAGGCCTAGCTATAAGAAGCTTCATATCTTCTATATTGGTAAATGGTCTAGCACGCCGAACTATATGTTTTATTATTCCTTCACCTAAGATAGTTGTTATTACTAATGCCGTCAAAGCCGTGAAGCCTGCTCTTCTATACCTTTTACTAAGTATCAGCAGTATGCAAATCACAAACCATATAAGTCCTCCGTTGCCTAGACGAGTCATAAATATCATTGTCTTATCCATTAAATAACTGTGCATATTATTTTTTATGAATAAAAGAATAGCTGCATCAAAATCGTGTATATATATCATTATGTGCTTCCTCGTTCCTAATTTATATAATTCCGCCCATATCTCCAAGCTCATACTGTAATATTGCAGAGGTAATAATCCCGGCAGTTTCTGTACGAAGTATTCTCGGACCAAGGGTGACAATATATGCTCCTAGTTGTGTCAGCTTATCAATCTCTGACTGTTCAAATCCGCCCTCAGGTCCTATAATTACAGCCACATTTAATATATTGTCTCTTTCTGCTGCTGAACACATCTTTTTAATGCCGAAGCCTTCAGCATTTTCATAGGGCACCACTATTAAATCAAAACCTTTTAGCACATTAAGCAGTGTCTCAAACTCCATAGGTTCATCAATTTCTGGAATCGTAGTTCTTTTACTCTGCTTGCAAGCTTCCAGTGCAATTCTTCTCCACCTATCAACTTTTTTAAATTCCTTTATCTCCACCTTATTAACTACTCTCTCAGTAAGTATTGGAGTTATCTTCTTAACGCCTATTTCAGTTGATTTTTGAACAATAAAATCCATCTTAGTTGACTTTGGAAGTCCCTGAAACAATGTTATATTTATATTGCTTTCATTGCTGATATCAAGTTTTTTTATTATCTTTACTGTAACCTGCATTTTATTGACTTCTTCAATAGCACCTAGAAACTCTTCGTCTGCTAGGTTATTAATAATTATTTCGTCATCCTTTTCAAGTCTCAGCACCTTATATATATGCTTCACATCGTCGCCGTCAATAACAGCAGTGTTGCCAGATATATTTTCAGGTTTTACAAAAAACTTATGCATGCATTTGTCTCCTTATTTCAGTTTAGAGGTAATACATACCCACTCTCCGTCACGTTCTATATTTACTACTTCAAAGCCTTCCTTTTCGAGCTTATCAACCACCATTTTCTCTCTGTCTCTTATTATACCAGAGGTTATAAATAGTCCGCCGGCATCAAGGAATTTCTTGACCTGATCTGTAAGTATAACTATTACTTCAGCAATTATGTTTGCCACAATAATATCTGCCTTGCCTTGAACTACCTCCATTAAATCACCTTTTAATATTTCTATGTTGTTAAGCTTATTAAACTTCACATTTTCCAGTGCAGAATCCACAGCAACTGGATCTAAATCTACTCCTATTACGTGTTTAGCTCCCAGCTTTGCGGCTGTTATAGCAAGTATTCCTGAACCAGTACCTATATCAAACACTACATTTTCATGCTTTACTGTCCTTTCAAGAGCCTTTACACACATTCTTGTAGTCTCATGAGTACCTGTTCCAAAAGCCATGCCTGGATCAAGTTCAACTACTAATTCGCCTTCTTTGGCTGAATAATTCTCCCATATAGGTTTTACAACTATGCTTTCACCTATCTTGGTAGGCACATAATATTTTTTCCAATTATTTGCCCAGTCTTCTTCCTTAACCACCTGACAGGAGGCTTCACCTAAACCTACATCCATTCCTGATTCTCTTAACTCTGCAATTTTATTCTTAACATATGTAAGTAATTCATCGCCATTTTCAGTTATATTAAAATAACCTCTTACCACTGCATATTTGCCCTTATACTCTAGTATATTAATATCTGCAAAGTCCCAAGTTAGAGGACCTTGCTCTCTCTGGATTATATCATTTGGGTCCTCAATTGACACACCTTTAACGTCTAATCCATAAAATATTCCCGATATAGGCTCAATAGATTCACTATTAGTTATAACCTTTACCTCATACCACTGTCCATTCATATGTATTCGCTCCTTGTCAATTATTAAAAAATGGTTGCACCCTATGCCGCCGTCGGATGCAACCATTTTTAATGCTCCGACTTCTAATATTTATTAAGTTCTTTTATTTTATTACTGCTTTTACCTTTTTCTCTTAATTCACTAACTTCAAAATATAATATTGTTTCTCTTTAATTGCTTCGAAAACATGATATAACATTTTTTTATTTAATGCCCAACTTTTTTGCTTTTTATAAGAGTATCTTAACATTATCCTAAATTAGCCAAAAACATAAATTCCTAAAGAGTAAAAAAACTCCGTCTTATATATAATGCCCCAAATTTCTTATATTGTGCTTCTAAAATATCATAACTAAATAGTTTTAGATATTTTAGAAGTCAAAATATAATAGAATTTTGCATTATACTCAATATAGACGAAGTTCCTAACTATTTACCAAATATTTTTCCCTTGAAAAAATTTGACTTCTTACCTTCTTCTGGCTCCTCACCATAAACTTCCATAAACTTTTTAAGTGCTTCCTTCTGCTTTTCATTTAAGTTCTTAGGTACGTCTACAATCACATTTACATACTGATCTCCCCTAGAAGAAGAGTTTATTTTAGGCACACCTTTTCCCCTCAATCTAAAGACAGTTCCTGATTGTGTTCCTTGAGGTACAGTGTACTTAACCTCACCATCTACTGTAGGAACCTTTAGTTCTGTTCCTAAAGCAGCCTGACCAAAACTTACATGAGCATCTATATAAATATCAAAGCCTTTTCTTTTGAACAGCTCATGATTACTTACTCTAAGATTTATATATAAATCTCCAGGGGCTCCGCCATTGTTGCCGTGCTCTCCCTGACCTCTTAACGGAATCACATTACCATTATCTACACCAGCTGGTATATTAACCTTTATCTTGCGATGTTTTCTCTCTTTACCTGTACCTCTACAATTTGGACAAGGATCAGATATTATTGTACCTTTTCCTCCGCATTTGTCGCAGGTAGTCATCGTAACAAAGCTTCCAAGCGGAGTACTTCTTTGACTTCTAACCTGTCCAGAACCATTACATTTGTCACAAGTTTTTGGAGAAGTACCAGGCTTTGCTCCAGTTCCATGGCAGTGTTCACAATTCTCATGTCTATTTATGCTAATCTCTTTTTCAACTCCAAATACAGCTTCCTCAAAGGTAAGATTTATGGTTGTTTCAATATCTGAACCTCTTTCGGCCGCATTCCTCCTCCTGCTTCTAGATGAGAAACCACTGCCTCCGAAAAACGTATCAAAAATGTCTCCAAAACCACCCATATCAGAGAAGTCAAAATTTCCAAAGCCACCATCAAAACCGCCTGCCCCTGAAAAGTCAGCAGTACCAAATTGATCATATTGTGCCTTTTTCTGAGGATCTGACAGCACCTGATAAGCTTCATTTATTTCCTTGAATTTCTCCTCAGCTTCCTTATTCCCTTTATTTTTATCAGGATGGTATTTGATTGCCAGTTTTCTAAACGCTTTTTTTATATCATCTTCACTGGCACCTTTTTGTAGACCTAAAACCTCATAATAATCCTTGCTTGCCATCCAATCTTTCACCACCTATATAATTATGAATGCTATAAACTATAGGAAAACATCGCAGAAACTTAATTTATACATGGCAAAATATCGAATGTTCCAACGATCTTTTGTCGTGTATAAGTTAATAGTTGAAGCTGTTTTCCTATAGGGAAACACTACGGAAACTTAATTTATACATGTTTGAAAATCGCGGCATCAGGCGATTATCAGGCATGTATAAATTAATAGTTGAAGTTGTTTCCCTATATAAACAACACGTAAATTTAACTTATACATAGGAAAATATAGAACAATAAGTAATCTTTTCCCATGTATAAGCTATCAGTTACATTAATTCTTCTTTATAAAATAAGGAAAGGGATTCGTCCCTTCCCTTATTCATTTTATCATATTAGATAACAAACTCCAACTATTTATCATCAACTTTAAAATCTGCATCTACTACATTATCATCTGAGCCACCATTAGCACCTGCTCCTGGATTTTGCTGTGAAGCATCTCCAGCTCCAGCTTCTGGTCCTGGACCTGCTGTTGGTCCCTGCTGTCCAGCATTTGCCTGATATATTTTTGATGATACTGCGTAGAATTCCTGCGTAAGTTCTTCTGTAGCTTTTTTGATTGCTTCTAAATCATCACCGTCTTTAATATTCTTAAGAGCATTTAACTTATCTTCAATCTTAGCTTTGTCTTCAGCTGAAACCTTGTCGCCAAGTTCTTTTAAGGTCTTCTCAGTCTGGTAAACTATCTGATCAGCATTATTCTTAACCTCGATGGACTCCTTACGCTTTTTATCTTCTTCAGCAAACTTCTCAGCATCCTTAACAGCCTTATCTATCTCGTCATCGCTAAGATTTGTTGAAGCAGTTATTGTAATGTTAGCCTCTTTACCTGTTCCCTTATCTTTAGCTGTTACATTAACGATACCATTAGCATCTATATCAAATGTAACTTCAATTTGAGGGATTCCTCTTGGAGCTGGCGCAATTCCTGAAAGTGTGAATCTTCCAAGCTGCTTGTTATCAGCTGCCATCTTTCTTTCACCTTGTACTACGTTTATTTCAACAGAAGTCTGACCATCTGCCGCAGTTGTAAATACCTGGCTCTTTCTTGTAGGTATAGTTGTATTTCTCTCTATAAGTGGAGTAGCTATTCCTCCCATAGTCTCTATACCAAGAGTAAGAGGTGTAACATCAAGAAGTAATATGTCTTTTACATCTCCAGTAAGAACTCCTGCTTGAATTGCAGCACCAACTGCAACACATTCATCAGGATTAACTCCCTTTGAAGGCTCTTTTCCAGTAAACTGTTTAACAGCTTCTTGTACTGCAGGGATTCTTGTAGAACCACCAACAAGTATTACCTTATCCACATCATTCATTGTAAGTTTTGCATCTTCTAATGCTTTTCTAATTGGTTCTATAGTTGCCTGAACTAAATCATGAGTTATCTCATTAAATTTAGCTCTTGTGAAATTCATATCTATATGCTTTGGACCTGTTGCATCAGCTGTAATAAATGGTAAGTTGATATTAGTCTGCATTGAAGCTGAAAGCTCTATCTTTGCTTTTTCTGCAGCTTCTTTAAGTCTCTGAAGAGCCATCTTATCATTTCTTAAATCTATACCATTTTCCTGTTTAAATGTATCTGCAATATAATCCATTACCTTCTGGTCGAAGTCATCTCCACCAAGATGAGTATTACCATTAGTTGATTTAACTTCGAATACTCCATCACCAAGTTCAAGTATGGATACATCGAAAGTACCACCGCCAAGGTCATAAACTAGTATCTTGTGAGAAGAATCTGTTTTATCAAGTCCATAAGCAAGTGATGCTGCTGTTGGCTCGTTTATAATTCTAAGTACTTCTAGTCCTGCTATCTTACCTGCATCTTTAGTAGCCTGTCTTTGGCTATCATTAAAGTATGCTGGAACTGTTATAACAGCCTGAGTAACAGTCTCTCCAAGATATGCTTCTGCATCAGCTTTGATCTTCTGAAGTATCATGGCTGATATTTCCTGTGGAGTATAGTCCTTTCCATCGATGTTAACCTTATGTCCAGTTCCCATATGTCTCTTTATTGATATAATAGTCTTATCAGGGTTTGTTATTGCCTGTCTCTTAGCAACCTGACCTACTAATCTTTCACCATTTGCCTGGAATGAAACTACTGAAGGAGTAGTTCTTGCACCTTCTGAGTTAGCTATTACTGTTGGTTCTCCACCTTCCATAACAGCTACACATGAATTTGTTGTTCCTAAATCAATACCTATTACTTTACCCATTTAAAATTTCCTCCTCATTTTCCTTTTTGCACAAATTATCAATTTATATATTTACCATCTATTTTAATTTTAATTTGCTACTTTAACCATACTATGTCTAATAACTTTATCTCCTCTTTTATATCCCTTCTGGAATACCTCCACAATAGCGTTCTGATCAAATGATTCATCTTCAACATGCATAACAGCATTATGCAGATTAGGATCAAAGCCATTTTCAACGGATATTTCTTCTACATCCAATTTGCTTAATGAATCTTGAAACTGTCTAATAGTCATCTCTATACCCTTTTTCAGGTCATCAAGGCTTCCCTCAACAGCTGCAGCTCTTTCCATATTATCCAGCACTGGAAGTAAAGTTTTAAGTACATCTACACATGAATCTGTATAAATTGCTTCCTTTTCCTTAGCTGTTCTCTTTCTAAAATTCTCATATTCTGAAGTAGTTCTTAGTAGTCTGTCTTTTAATGTATCAATTTCATTATTAGCTTTCTTGAGCTGATCGTGAAGCTTAGCTTTTTCAAGTTTCATCGTCTCTATTTCCTTTGCAAGAATTTCTGTTTCATTTTGAGGCCCTTCAGCATCCTCAGCACTTTTTTCTTCATCATTAGAACACTTTTCAGTATCTTCTGTCTCACAGTCGCAGTCTTTTTCATCAGAACACTGGCATTTATTATCTTCTTCCAGGCATTCTTCCTTAATGTCATCTCCCTGCGAATTTAAATTTTTCTCATCTGCCATTGTAAAATTACCTCCACCTTCTCTATTATGCAGTATAGACATGTACATTAAATATAATTAGTATCACCAATCATCATAATTATTAAGATTCTCATTCAACATATCTATAACCTTATTTAATATTGAAATAACTTTCGAATAATCCATCCTCGTAGGACCAATTATTCCTACAGTACCCATAGGTTTCTTTCCTATGCTGTAAGCCTTTGAAATAACGCTGTAATCTTTAGCTTGAGGTACATAATTTTCCTCTCCAATACTTACTTGAGTATCTAAAGGTGTATTTAATATCTTTGAAAGGGATTGCTTATCGTCTAGAAACTCTAGAAATTCTCTTGCACGTTCAATATCATTATATTCCTGATATTGAAGCATATTAGCTTCACCCTCCATATAAACCTCATCATTATCTTTCGGATTTAAGGATTCATAGAGTACTGGTATTATTGCATTAAATATTTCATCATAGCCCTTTAACCCGCTTTTTATGCTATTTATAACAGCGAGATTTATATCCTCTATAGTCAAATCCATTAGCCTTTCAGTGAGCATATTGCTAATACTCATTAAAGCTCTGTTATCCAAAGCTCTATTTATTCTTATCATATTATTTTTTATGAGACCACTGTCAGTAACAATTATCAGCAACACGTTATTAGCATCTACATTTATAAGCTGTATCTTTTTAATGCTGCTTTTTTTAACCGAAGGAGCCTTCACTACACAAGTCAGCTTAGTAAGTCTTGATAAAAGTAAACTTGTTTGTTTAAGAACCTTATCAACTTCAAATAAGGCAGCATTGATAAGCATATCCTTTATTAAAATTTCCTCTTCCTTTGAAACGCCCTTTAATTTCATTAATTTATCTACATACAATCTATAACCTTTATTTGAAGGTTTTCTTCCAGAAGAAGCATGTATATGTTCAAGGTATCCCATGTCCTCTAAGTCCGACATTTCGTTTCTAATTGTTGCTGAACTTATACCCAAATCATATTTACGCGCTATAGTTCTTGAACCAACAGGTTCCCCGGTGTTTATATAGTCACTGATAATAGCTCTTAAAATCTTTATCTTTCTTTCATCAATTTCCATACAATCACCTCTTTGTTAGCACTCATTAACGTTGAGTGCTAATTACTACGTTTTAAAAATAACATTTAGCTATTTCTTTGTCAACCACACATATTTATTAATATATTATGATTATTAGTGATTATAATATTTTATAAAAAATATGCGTAGCTTATCTTAGAATTTCTTTGTTTTTTAATGCAGTTTATAATTTTTCAAATCACAGCAAAAAATCACTCATAATCGTATTCGATATTTCAATCCCTCTGTCACTTAGATATAGCCTGCCTCTTTCTCTACATAATAACTTTAGATTAGTATATTTATCTATTACAGCACCATATACCTCTGATATATCCTTCTTAAATCTATTTTTAAAATCTTCTTCTGATACTCCTTTCATCATTCGTAATCCCATAAACATGAACTCTTCCATATTGTCTTTTAAAGTATTTTCTTTCTCTTCCACCACAGCACTGCCTGTTTCATCGATTCTATTTATATATTTTTTTATGTTTTCTTCATTTCTATACCTTTTATTATATATATATGAATGTGCAGCAGCTCCGCAGCCTAAATAGTCCCCAAGATTCCAATATATGGTATTGTGTCTGCACTCTCTGCCTTCTTTAGCAAAATTGGATATTTCATATTGTTTATATCCATACTCGTTCATATACCTTTTAGCAAACTGATACATATCCTCTACATCGTCATCACTCATAAGTTCAAGTTTTCCTTCATCATACATCCTGCCAAAAGGAGTATTTTTTTCTACTATAAGACTGTAGCATGATATATGTTCAGGCTTCATAGCTGCAATCTTCTCTAACGTCTCTCTAAAATCTTCCATAGTTTGAGTTGGAAGTCCAAAAATAACATCAATATTTATGTTTGTAAAACCAATATTTCTAAGTATTTTAAATCCGTCTACAAAATCTTTCTGACTATGTATTCTTCCTATCAGCTTCAAAAGTCTGTCTTGCCAAGCCTGCAGTCCCATGCTTATCCTATTTACTCCTATGCTTTTTAGGTAAATCATAACATCTTCCTGTATTGTTCCAGGGTTACATTCTACAGTAAATTCAAGATTACTATCTAAATCAAGCTTTTTTATTACATCTCCTAATTTCATCCAGGCTTTAAAATTCAAATAGGTGGGCGTTCCCCCACCTATAAATATCGTACTAATATGCTGATTTTGTGTACAGTTTTCAATTTCACTGCATAAAGCCTGTGTATATTCCTCCATAAGCTCTTCACTGTTTGCATAAGAGCAAAAATCACAATAAAAACATTTGCTCTTGCAGAATGGTATGTGTATATAAAGAGCTGTATTTTTCAATATAATCACCTACTCTACTTTTAATACCGACATAAAGGCTTCCTGAGGAACTTCCACAGATCCTACCTGTCTCATTCTCTTCTTTCCTTCTTTTTGCTTTTCCAAAAGTTTCTTCTTTCTGCTTATATCTCCGCCATAGCATTTTGCTAATACATCTTTTCTAAGAGCTTTAACTGTCTCTCTAGCTATTATTTTAGAGCCTACTGCTGCTTGAATAGGAATTTCAAAAAGCTGCCTTGGTATGATTTCCTTAAGCTTCTCTGCAATATTACGTCCCTTTAAGTAAGCTCTTTCTTCAGGCACAATCATAGACAATGCATCCACTACTTCAGAGTTTAAAAGAATATCAAGCTTAACAAGCTTTGATTCACTGTAACCCTTAAACTCATAATCCAACGATGCATATCCTCTGCTTCTGGATTTTAGTACATCAAAGAAATCATAAATTATCTCATTAAGCGGCATATCATAATTAAGCATTACCCTAGTAGTCTCGATATATGTCATGTCAATGTAGACACCTCTTCTGCCCTGACATAAATCCATAATAGGACCTACATAGTCTGATGGTGTTATTATAGATGCTTTAACCATAGGTTCTTCCATATAACTTATCTCTGAGGGATCCGGTAAATTTGATGGATTAGTAATTTCAATAGTTTCTCCATCTGTTTTTGTAACTTTATATATAACGGAAGGAGCGGTAGTAATAATATCCAGATTATATTCACGCTCTATCCTTTCTTGTATTATCTCCATATGCAAAAGGCCAAGAAATCCGCATCTAAAACCAAAGCCTAATGCTACTGATGTCTCTGGTTCAAAAAACATAGCAGCATCATTAAGCTGAAGCTTCTCTAAAGCCTCTTTAAGTTCCTCATATTTAGCACCATCTACTGGGTATATTCCACTGAATACCATTGGTACAGCAGGTCTATATCCTGGCAGTGCCTCTTTTGCAGGCTTTAGTGCATCAGTGATAGTATCACCTACTCTAGCATCACGTACCACCTTAATGGAAGCAGTTATATATCCAACGTCCCCTGCACTTAACTCTTTTACAGGCATAAAGTTTGGTGAAAAGGCTCCTACCTCTGTTACATCATATACTTTTCCTGATGCCATAAGCTTGATCTTACTTCCTATTTTTACTTTTCCTTCCGTTATTCTTACATAGCATACAACACCTTTATAACTATCATAATAGGAATCAAAAATAAGCGCCTTAAGTGGAGCTTCCTCGTCACCCTCTGGTGCTGGGAACTTCTCAACTATCTGCTTTAAAACTTCCTCTATATTAAGACCAGTCTTTGCAGATATAAGTGGTGCATTCTGTGCTTCAAGCCCAATTACATCTTCTATTTCAGCCTTCACTTCATCAGGTCTTGCACTTGGAAGGTCTATTTTGTTGATGACTGGCAATATCTCCAAATCGTGATCTAGAGCCAGATAGCAGTTTGCAAGTGTTTGCGCTTGTATTCCTTGAGTTGCATCAACTACGAGTATAGCGCCTTCACATGCAGCAAGACTCCTTGATACTTCATAGTTAAAATCGACATGTCCTGGTGTATCTATCAGGTTAAGGAAATATTCTTCACCATTCTCAGCTCTATAAACAAGTCTTACTGCCTGGGCCTTTATAGTTATACCTCTCTCTTTTTCAAGCTCCATGTTATCTAATACTTGTTCTTCCATTTCTCTCTGCGTAAGAGTTCCTGTTTTTTCTAACAATCTATCTGCCAATGTAGACTTGCCATGATCTATATGTGCTACTATACAAAAATTTCTTATATGTTTCTGCCTATTACTTTGCATATTCTAACGTTTTCTAAATTACAAATCATTACGACTTGATTTTAGAAAAACTTCACCCCCGTATAATAAAATGTAAATCAATAGTTGTATATAAGTTGTGAAAGTTCTAATACATTCTGACTTCTAAAAGATCCTAGGGTCAAACCGATTCAGCAGTGATATTTTAGAAGCCATAATGTAAGAACTTTATTGCAACTTATATAGCTTAAGAATTAAAATATATTTCAGTTTCAATCGTCACCGGGACAGGTCTCAGCTTCGAAGTCTAGACTTTTCACAGAGCCCTGTCCTGTTAAAAAGATTTCCAAGTTAATGGTATGATAAAAATACCTTTTAATTATCATTATAACACGAAAGACTTGAAATCTGTCAACATAAACAGACATTAATTCCCGTGAGCAAGGGCTCTTACTTTTTCCTTTAGCCGGCTAAAAATTGTTCCGTTTATATAAACAACTTTTTTCCCTATGTTAACTCTTATATCTATAGGAGAATAATCTATGTATAATTTTGCCTTGTTGCCTGTTTTTCTGTTTAGCGTAAATTCCGCAAAAGCATCACAATTTTTTCTGTTGTCCTTATAAATCCCCTCATAGTTTTTCTTGTTATGCGCGTTGCCGTTTAATCTATTAAATTCAATGTTTACCTTTAATACGCCTGCAAAAATAATAAGAATACAGAGTATAAACATAATTCTATGAATTCTTCGCAATAAAAAACACCCCTTAAATAAATTACTTCATATTTAAAGGATGTTCATTTTTTTCATATATATTCACTTTACTTATTTTTTACTATGTAAATACTCTGCAATTATTCTTGCAAGATATTTTCCAGTATTATCTGCTTCCTTCACAGAATTATACTGTGAGCCAACTTCAATAAGAAGAGCATTGTTGCTTAAATCCTGATTAAAATATACACTTCCGAAATTGAAATGTAAATCAATTCCCCTGCAAAAACCCGGAAATAATTTGTTGCTTATTTTTTCAAGCTTTTTACTGACTGCTAAATTCTTACTAAGATGTGGATTTTTCTTTGGGAGAACAAACATCATCTTAGCCACGTTTTCACCGTTCATCTTCATTGTAGTTCTCTCTTTAAGTGCAGATACATTCCCTGATGGCATTCCATCTCTGTGTATATCGATAATCAGTTTAAAATCCTTATACTTTTTTAAATATTTGTTTACAGTTACCCTTGACCTGTGATATGAATTGATAAATATTGCATTATGTAACGTTGTATCATGTATTGTACTTATTCCATATTCCGTTTCTAAGTTATACGCTAATGAATCTCCAACAGAGCACACATTTTTTTTATGACTTGTATTATAGTTTGCGTAGGGAGAATAGCTTTCCGTAGTATGAGTATGATATATTAGCACTTGTGGTTTTGAATTATCTAGTTTTTCTTTTAATTTAGGATCGTTTACTTTTACATTTCTGTTAGGAAGCTCAAGGTTCTCAGTATCTCCAGTATCTTGTCCACTTTTATTTATTTGCTTATCATTGACATCAAATGGATTTATCTTAAATAGAGTACGTTTTACTACTTTATTGTTTTCACTAGAGTCCTCTGTACCGATAGTAAACATAGATATTTCTTTGCCTATAACAGAAAAAGGATTCCGTATATCTATACCAATGAGCTTTAATAACTGGCCTTTTATTGATATATTTTCTTCAGTATCTACTTCATCATTATAATTGATTCCATTTATCACCGGCATTGCTTTGTTTAAGAGTTGTATGTACAGTACGCTGTTTTGTTCATTTTCATTATTCCTATTAAGAAATATCTGTTTAAACACCAATGATACTACAGTTATCATAATTACTAATGATATTGCTATCAGAATACCAGAGTAATTATTCTTTCTATTTCTTAAGTGCACCATGCTATAACTCCTTTCGTAATAAAAAAAATATGTAGCATAAACACGAGTTAAATTTTGTTCATGCTACAATATATTATGTTTATATATATCTAATTATTACTTATATATAAGTTTCTAAAGTTCTACTACATTCTGACTCCTAAAAGATCCTAGGGTCGAACCTACTTAGCAGTGATATTTTAGAAGTCACAATGTAAGAACTTTATTAGAACTTATATATATAAATGAGTAACCGGCAGTTAAACACCGATATGTTCAAAATCACTGCTATCTAATTTAAAAATTTATTTATATCATCCAAATCCAGAGCCGGCTGAAGTGAAATATTAATGCCATTTGCTATTATCCTTGATAATGATTCAATGACTGTATCCACTTCTTTAGGTGTAACCACTAGATTTCCTATATACGGATTAAGCACTTCTCTTATCATCTTCGCTTTTTCATCTTTATTTACAGATTTTAGAATGTCGTAAAATTTGCTTCCTTGAGAGGCGTTTCTTATCATCTCATCAAGCACCATATCTATAGTATCATTTGCCATGGTAGCTGCATCAACTACTGTCGGTACGCCTATAGCTATTACAGGCACTCCTAACGTCTTCTTGCTAAGTTCCATTCTCTTATTTCCAACCCCTGATCCAGGTGATATACCAGTGTTTCCTATCTGAATCGTTCTATTAACCCTTTCCATTTTCCTTGAAGCCAATGCATCTATACAAATTATTATATCTGGTTTTATTTTTTCAACTATTCCTTTAATAATTTCTCCTGTTTCTATACCTGTAGTTCCTAAAACTCCAGGTGCAACAGCACACACCGGTCTTATACCTTCATCTATACTGTCAGGTACAAACTCTTTCAAATGTCTTGTTATCATAAGCTTAGATATTACTCTTGGTCCAAGAGCATCTGGCGTTACGCTGGAGTTACCAAGACCCACTACTAACGCCGTCATACTATCCTGAATTCTTATAACATTGCTCATAGCTTGAGCCATAGCTTTGCTTACTTTATCCATTGTATCTCCATCATAGTGTGTGAAATCAGGCATATCTATAGTTATGTACGTACCTTTAGGCTTTCCCATCCTCTTTTCCCCTGTATCATCTACGACTTCCACCTGACTTACATTTATATCTCCATATTTAAATTCCTTAAATTCCACTCCATCAGTTTTGCTGTTATTTGTCTGTGCATATATCTCTCTGGCTTCAACTGCTAAATCAGTATATACATTCTCCATAGCCTTTGTCCTTTCTCTTTTTTATATATGTAAAGTTTATTTATATTATTTGTTAGTTTTTAGATGAATATACGTAATCGTACTTCGTCAACTTTTCTACAAAATTCCCTTGAAGTAGAAAAAAATTAATGCTATAATAGCATTTGTTGAATAATAAATCATATGCAGATTCCCCAAAGCTGCAGTGACCCTAAAATAAAAGGGGGTGAAAGTAAATGGCAAATATTAAATCAGCTCAGAAAAGAATTAAAGTTATAGAGACTAAAACTTTAAGAAATAAAATGATTAAATCAGCATTAAAAACAGTTTTAAAGAAATTTGATACGGCTGTTGCAAACAAAGCTGTTGAAGATGCAAAGGTTTCTTATGTAGAGGCTTCTAAGGCTCTAGATATGGCTGCTTCAAAAGGTGTTATTCATAAGAATATGGCAAGCAGAAAGAAATCAAGACTATATGCTAAACTAAATGCTTTAAGTGCTTAGTTACATACAGTTAACTTTGATTATTTGTTTCCAATAATAGATAAACCGGTTTTCAACCGGTTATTTATTTTATATACGTATAATATTAAAAGCTGCGGTTCTTTCCGCAGCTTTTAATATTATATTGTTGAGCATTTCTACCATTGTCTTCCTAAATCTCCTGACATATAATTCACTGTCCCTTGAGGATACAAAATAGAATAGTGGTTTAACACAGCATCACCATTTTTATTCTTTGGAAACACAAACAAAATTTTAAAATTTTTGCTTATCACATATCCTATAATCTTCTCACCGTTAGGGTTTACGTCATGTGCAGGTTTGCCATAATATTTTTTTATACCATTTAGAGTTATTGTGTTCAATTTTTTGTCAAAGGATCTAACCTCAAAGATTTGCTCACCTTTATTAAATCCCAAAACTATATTGTGTTTAGCATATGTCGCATAGGTCCCTTTGGCCTTGCTTACCCATTCAGACGTATCCGCCTTTCCCCACTTTTCTTCTACACTAGCCATATTAGTGAATTTAGCAGAAAAATTGCAATTAATAACCTTTCCGCTCTTTGCCAACTTCATAATATTAGTAAGAAGCGCTTTTTGGGAATTATATTTGTTATTTTGATTGCTAACCTTACTATGAGATTTAGTTATTTCTTTATTTGCCGAGGGAGTTTTCTTATCAGCTTTTTCTTTACTGGTATTAGTCTCATTGGAACTGCTTTTCTTGTTATAATCAGTTTGAACTTCATTTGAAGATTTATTTACTTTTGGTGTTTTTTTACCATTTGAGCATCCTGATAAGAGTGTGAAACATAATACTGCAATGCCACAAGTAATCAACTTTTTATTCAAAAATGTAGTCATAAATTATTCTCCTTCTCAATAGACATTTTTATTTTATATTACTTAATATGCTCATGAAACTCTATATGTAGTTTATCATAAATTTGTAATGAATAATTTACGTGCAGATTACAATTTAGGCTTTTGGGGCAGTTAACTACATTGCGAAATTAATCAGCAGTCATCAAATTTACGATTGTGTAAATCATCCTTCTTAATATAGAAGTAAATTCTACTTGTTTCCTTCATTCCATATTATTTTTATTATACCACCAATTACCTAGTAAAAGTAATATAAGTACCATCAAATGCTCCAATAAAGCAACCTCGATATCGCCACGAAGTAAACATTTTCAATTCTATTAATTTATCTAGGACTTTATAGTTCTTAATTGCAAAATAATATATTATAATAGTTATATAGTAATAATATAGATTACGATTTTTAAAATGCATATACATTTAAAAAATCTAATAGTAAGGGGAGCTAAAAAATATGGTTGCCTATGTTATTTTATGTATCATTTTTTTTATTATAGGACTATTTATGACTATAACTGGTATTATTTACAGAAAAAAAATACCTTCAGAATGGACTTTTTTCTTAATTGCTTTTGGCATTTTTATCATATTAGCACTAGGTGCTGTAAATTTAGCTCTTGCAGCTATTATAAACAGAACTTAGTTTAATCTGCTTGAGTACATCAAAAGCACCAAAGTCTTAGTAATATTATCAATTAATCCATTATAATTATAAAGATTAAAGGAAGCCATTCGGCTTCCTTTCTAGCTTTAAGGCAACGAAAGCAGTATAATAATTTATATGCCTATTAACAATCATTTCTTATTTAAAAACAGTAATCCAATAACGCAAAATATAACGCCTACTATTTTGTATATTCTAAACTCTTCTCTAAAAAATACTATTCCTATTGGAATAAGCATAAGTGCAAGAAAGATATTAGCTACTAAAGATCCCATACTTATATTCCAACCTGCTCTATACGCCATTATATATCCAACTTCAAGACCAACAATACAAAAACCAAGTACTACACTAGCCCAATTCAAATCCTCAAAGGATTTGAAAAAGCCTTTGTCAGTTTTATTTACTCTAAATGCAATAAGAGTTATAATTGCTGCGGTTAAATAGGTAATAAATAATGAGGCAAAAGGACTTGCTTTCTCTGGTATAGATTTGGTACATATATTATACATCGTATTTGACAAGACTATAATTATGATGGACGTTACGTACATAAACATAAATCTAATTTCTCCTCGCTTAGCATATAATTTCAGCTTTTGTAACTATGATTTTATCATATACACTAAAAAATAAATAGCAATTCATTCAGGCTTTACTCTTTTTGTGACAACTCTTTCCTATAAAAATCCTTTCTGTAGACTAAAAGTATTTATGCATAAACGCTTTGATATCTTTACTATTCGTTAAAACAACTACCTTTTCTTGAAACCGTGAAATCCGAGCCTTCAAATCATCTTTTCCTGTATCATAATCTTTTGACCATTTCAGCATAGATTTAAGCATCTCATATCTAGGATTGTAAATGCATTTTTCAATGCCGAGACGCTGCTTCACCCAGCGTTTTATTATTCTGTAATTCCTAATTATACTAGAAATTTCGAGCAGCACTATTGTGTCTGCTTGCTTCAGTCCCTCCTCAAAACAAGGTCTTCCAGTATCTTCAATAATCCAATCCTTTTGTTGCATTATAGAATAGAATATTTCATCCCGTTCTTTAGTTTCTCTTTTTTTATTTCCCGAACAATTGGATTTATCAGGAATATGTACAACTTCATCAAGTGACTTATAGGAAATTTTTAATCCATTAGACAGTTTCTTTGCAAGTGTTGATTTACCGCTGGAAACTGCTCCGACTATATATATTTTCATAATGAAATTATCTGTTTTTCAACAAATTGCCTCTTTTCTATTTTATTCATTGCATCCTCCTAATAAGTATATTCCTGAATTTCTGCAGGCGCTTTTTTTCTTATGTATAATATAAAAATTTAACTTCTATATATCTTCTTGTTTGATCTAATATGCTCTTTCCATTTGCAACAATAGTTTAGGTGCAGCATAATATGGCGTGTTGGCGGCATGAGTAAGATGCCGGCTACCTCATTCCAATAGCAAAGTAATTCTTTGATATTAAGACTGTGGCTTAAGTCTATGATTTCATCATCATTCAATGCATTTCCTGTATCTGTAATGGAAACATTCAATCTTTCTTTCCAATGCACATTAAATAACTGATTTTTTCTTGCAACTAACATATTCATTCTCTTCTAAGTCTTTTATAAGTTCGTTAACCTCATTTGGGACAGTTCCCACTACTTTTGATAAATGCAGGCTTTCATAAATAGCCAAAAACAATGACTTTGCTTGCAATATCTCATCTTTCTTACGGATAATTTTGCCTAATTCTTTGTGCTTTTCACTTAATCCTTCTCCAAAATATTTCATAATAACCTCGCACTTAAATAAAATTTAAAGTTTATTAAATAAGAAATTTACGAACCAAATGCTCTAGACGGAATAGTCTAGGGAAAGTGCATTAAATAGGTATGAGAGTAAAGAGTAAAGAGAAGGTTAAAATTCAGCTGGGCTGAATTTTGATTGTATAGATAATGCTAATTATTTTGATAATATTTTTAGAATGTTAGGTATCTTAGTTTTTAGAAAGTTATCTGCCGATAATCAGATTTAAATTCTCAGAAATTCTGCACAGCAGAATTTCTTCCTTCACTTTTCTCTCTACTCTTTACGCTTTAGATTTATTTCCTTAGTTTCTTCAGTTTGCCTATATTCTTTTCCATTCATCCCATTTAGGTTCCAACCCAGGAAATGCCACTTTCTTAAAAGGCCATTCCTTCTTAACCCACTTTTTAACTGATTCAAAAATTAATTTTTCTAAACCATTTTCAACTCCACTTGCTCTTGCCCACAAATATATTTCCGCATCAATTTCTTTTTTTTCGCTTGGATACATATATACACATCCTAAGCATTTACTTTCGTCTAAAGTAACAACAGTATATACGAAGGCTTCTCTCTTTAAAAATTCTTCTTGATGCCTACGTAAATCTTCTAAATCTTCTTCAATGGTCATATTTTCTTCTGGCCATGTATCGTCATCTTCATCATCATATGTACTTCTTATATGCTCTCTGCTTGACATTACTGCTTCATAATCCTTTTCAACATCGTTCACTGTCAGCATTCTCATTCTAAACTTTTCCGTTTCTAATTTTTCTGGAATTATAAATTCATCTGGTACAAATTTTTTCTCCATCTTCTTCTCCCCTAATATCCATATTAATTATTCATTTTTAGCACACGCATTGAATTATCAAAATGTATTCCAGACATATTGTTAACTCTAGCAATGTATTTGTTTACTTCACCAATTTCACACCACATAAGGTCATCAACTTCATTAGAATTATTAAAAGGTTTAGCATGAACAAAGGCTATAAATCCAGCCATTATTAATTCATTAGGCATAAAATAATAGCTTTCAACATACTGCATTCTTTCAACTTCCTGGCCTGTCTCTTCTAAAACCTCTCTTACTACAGTTTCCTCCAGTGTCTCACCATTGGTAACATGTCCAGATACTACTCCCCAATGAGTTTCAGTAATGTAATTTTGCTTCAAAAGCAATATCTGATTACGCTCATTAATAACTAAAACTTCAACACAACTTGAAGGCTCATCGAAATATGGTCTTTGACAAGATGCGCAGTATCTTACTAACCCCTCGTCGCCAATTTCTTTTTCAATAAGTTTATCGCTGCATATAGGACAATAAATAAACTTCATATAGTTTCTCTCCAATCTCTGTATATTCAAATGCTTCAATGAAATCTAATATATCTTTTGATGACATACCATAATTTGAGGACATTTCACTTTTAAAGTACATTGCAAGGTTCTCCATTCTTTTTTACTAATTTCATTTCCCATTAATTGCGAATCTAATACCATATTAATACACTTTAATAACTCTGACTACTTTTTAAAGAAAACTAAATCATAATTCTATTGACTAAACGCAACTTAAAGAGGCAGTTCATCCAATTTGAACTGCCTCCAAATATTCTGTAAAAATTACTTCCTGGGGAAATTTGCAAAAAAACTATGCTAACATTTTCGTAGAACTAATTTTCTTTCTCAGATTCAGAATTTATTCCAAATAATTGTTTTATATAATCTTGTTGCTCACTTAACACACGTACAATGCGAATTTTATCAAACTCAAGATGATAAAAAACATAATTCTTTTCTGAGAATATATAACGATATTCCGTAGGAACATCTATAATCTTTCCTAGATCAACTCCTAATACCGGATACTGCTCTAACCTTCTTATATCAGATGTAATCTTTTTTAGAATTCGTTTTGCAACATTATCCCCAAAATTACTTAAAATATAGTCTCGTATATCCTTGAGATCTTCTAATGCCATTGGTGAATATTCAACTTTTGCCATAATTTACAATCCTAATTCAGCTTCTACATCTTCTGCAGAAATCCAACCTTTCTCACGCGCTGATCTTTCACCTTCTTCAAGTTTAGCCAACAACTTCACTGTAGCCTTTAACTTATCTAATTCCTTAAGCTTGATAATGGCAAATTCTCCACGTCCATTTCTAGTTAAATAAACAGGGCTATTCTCTGATACTTCATTAAGCACTTCTGTATAATTTCTCAAATCAGAAACTGGTTTAATATTGGGCATTTGAATCATCTCCTTTTACTAATATTATATCCAGTCTTGCTGATAATATCAATGCATATTAACGTGTTAATTTACAGCATAAAATATAAGAGAAAGTAAAAAATTAATAGCTAAGTTTTCTTTTTTAATAACAGCATTTAAATTTATCAACAGGTATAATCCTAAAATTCTCCCTCTCGCTTATACTACTTTTCTTGAACAAGCCCGCAATTGCCCATGGTTGTAAATTGTATATAAACATTAAAAATATCTTTATAAAGTTGAGTTTTGAAATAAAAATATATCTCCTAAAGTTCCATCATCATATGCTGAATTAGGATATGCTTCAATAAGCTTATAATTATCTTTTGTATATTCGGATATAACTTTATTCCAAAAATGTACAGATACTATATTTTTAGGGTGCCTTTTCAACTGCCATTTACCATGAAACATATCAAATACTTTCATTGCAGCAGATTTCCCTACACCACAGCGGCGATACTTGTACATTACAAAGAACTCCGCCAAAGAATAATCAGTTTCTTCATTTACTTCAGGATAGTCATTTACCATTACAAACCCAGCTAAATTTCCGTCAACAACTATAAAAAAAGCCCACCTTTTTTCCTCTGTCCAATAACAATCGAGATAATCATATCCATATAGACCAAGTTTATTGACATCCCTATTATCCCATTGTGAAAATTCGTAATTATATTTTTCAAGTAGATTTTTAAGAATTTCCTTCTCATCAACACTTACTCTTTTAAGCTCTATATTCATCTTATTCTCTCCCTAAATCATAAATTCCTAGAGAATGAAAAATTCGAGTGTTAGGCACGTGACTTTAAAATCAATACTCAATTAACAATCGATCCAAATATAATATCTCTCTTCGTTTACATTCTCTATCCTTCCGTTATTATTTAAAGCTACCTTGATTGAATTTGTGTTACCGTTTCTTACAGTAAGTAATATCTTTTCTATGTTCATTTTTTTTGCCTCTTCAATTAACATTTTTAACAAAATTGTACCATACCCCTTATTTCTTTCACTTTTACGTATTGCGTATCCAGCATGCCCCCCTTCTGCTCTTAATTTATCCGTTAAGAAGTGTCTCAGCTTACCTGTCCCAACAGGACGTCCTTCAACAAAAAGCCAGTATGTATTTGAAGGGACCTGCCAATCTTCCAGACCTATCCCCTTAGACATGGCATCTCTGCTAATAAGCCACTCCTTATATTCTTCAAATGTCATTCCATTTACAGTATTAATAAAACCATTTTCATCTTTTGCAATTTCCTGTAGCATATCATAAATGTCCCTGCCATCACTTATTGATAATTTTTTTAATTCGTAATTCATACACACTCCTCCAATATTTATGATAATCTTATGCTGTCATATATTACAAATCCAATTTTGCACATTTTCTTCATCATAGATACTTCTCTATTTTGCATTGCTCATATATTTTTTTTCCTAGCAAAGTAATTGCTTGTTGAGGACAATTACTGATGCACCGATAACACATGGTACATCTTCCGTTTTGTGTTGCTAGCTTCTTTACAATAGACAAGTTTTTCATCGGGCATAGTTGCAATAATAAAAACTCTTTTACTTTAGTCCTATTTAAAACGAACTTCAATACAATTGTGTTTTAATCCTAGGATAATTGTAACATATATTACATTATCATGAATATTGTTGAATTGCATTCAAGAGAAATTTCTTGTCATCACAATATTCAGTTTAAAAAAACATTTTTCATATACTCTCTTATTCCTAGTATAGTAAAATGCAAAAACAAAGCCCGCCAACATTCATCTTCCGAATATCGACGAGCTTCATACTACTACTTCCTTCAAAAAAACTTGTGAGTCAACTTAATTTCATATCAGGCTTATACTATGAGGTTATGGTTTTCTTGCTAAATATAGAACTATTGTATCATAAAGCGTTATATTATTTCCAAAACTTAAAATAGCATCTCTAATGCCTGCATAAAATCTACCTGCCAGCGGAAATCATTATCCAATTTATGAGCGGATCCTGTGCTTCAGTATTTCTTACCGTTACATCTATAGTTCCATCAGTCACATCAACAGTATTTTTGTACACAGTATTTGATATAAAGGTGATTGCATTTTTCTTCACACCATTTATATATAAATCTGCTTTTCTGCTGCTATTGCTCCATATATCATTAAAGCCGGTGTAAACTGTATATGAACCATTTTTTACAGTAAACTTATAGGTTAGATCTGTACCAGCAGAAGACTTAGTTACATTTCCGCCATTCAGATATCTAAGTGTAGAGAAAATATCTCCGCTGCTAGAACCTGAAGATTTTGTGTTTGAACCCACATAGCCCCATGGCACTGCATCTGACTGATTATATTGCTGATCAACAACACTCTTATTTATAAGTGTACCCTGCATGTACGAAGTCATTAAATTATAATCACTTGTTGCATAGCCGCTGCAGTTTACGAAATATTGTACATTTTCAGGTATGGAATAAATTTTGAAGCTTATTATTTTATTATTCAATTTGGGAAGTACAGCTTGAAGCGTATATAAGCCAGGATTAGAAAAGGTGACACATGTCACTGTATCAGTATCTAATTTCCAAGTTACTGGTGTTGCTATTGCTTTTCCATTTTGGGTAACCTGCAAACTGTCTGGCAAAGTTAAGGTAGATCCCGTAGTATAAGTCTTCGGAAGGTTTGTATTAACAGATATAGCTGCTGAATTATCTAAAATGCTCAAATCCCATTTGCTGTACCATTTTATAGTCATGTCAGTGCCTTGACCAAAGTCAATAGGCAAGAAAACGTATTTTGCACCGCCATTACTACTGAAATTTCCTCCATTCCAATCGTCACCAACGTAAATGAATTTACCCTTTGCAGCATCAACAGGAATAACACAGGCTGTCTGACTATTAAAAGCTTTGTTTGGGTCAGGGTCTGTAGAAGCTGTCCTTACAAATGGATTCTCCATTGTACTCCAAGTTCCTAAAATATTATCCGCCGTGGCATATTCATTTTCATTCGCCGTCCATCCTGTGGCGCCTGAAGTTAATAAATAGTACTTTCCGTTATATTTAAACATAGCTGGTGCTTCACGCTTAGAGCCCGCAAATAATCTTATATAATCTACACCATAAACTCCTTTGTAGGTTGTATCACGAATAGCTTTTCCATTGCTATCAACATTACCATCCTTATGCCAGCCTGTAACATCCAAATAATCATTGGTAAGCTTTGATATATAAATAGTACAATTTTCTTCACTTGAGTAAATAAGATAAGCTGTACCATTATCATCCTTAAAAAGGTTCATATCTCTAGCCATTCCCGGATTACCTGGCTGATAGTCTGTCTGATCTGCCGGACATTGATCCATACGGTAACTTGCTTGATATACAAAAGGACCAACAGGGGAATTGCTTACAGCACATCCTGCTTGAGCCTTTCCATAATTCTGTGCATTATTGTTTGGATTTTTATCTCCATCAATATGCATCCACATAACGTATTTTTTAGTTTTATCATTATAAATTACCTTTGGTCTTTCAATAATCCTGCCAACCCTGATATCCGCCCATATATTATCTGTATCAGTTCTATCTCCATAAAGTTTAGAAATCAATGGATCCGTCTTAAACTGATCCTTTGACGATATCTCCGTTAATGCCATACCTTCATCTTTCCAATTATATAAATCAGTAGAAGAATAAACTTTTACGCCCGCTGATGGCCATGAACCTGCATGATATTCACCATACCAATAATACTTTTTTGTTTTTGAATCATAGGTAATTCCTGCCCCATGCGCATCAATTGGATTGCCGTTTCTATCTAACATTACAGCATCCGGCGTAAACGATACTCTCTTAGTACTTAAACCAAGCGGCTCTGAGGTTGTCGATTTTTTCTCATCCACTGAAGCGCTGATTTTATAATAATATGCAGTAGCCTCAATTAAACCTGTATCCCTAAAACGCTTATCTTTACCACTGTAAACCTGAACATATGCACCATCTTTACTGGTAGACCTAGTTAATTTATATATAACATTATCACCTTTTAGTCCATGCCATTTAAGTAATGCTGAATCGGTCTTAATTGAATCTGATCTTAAATGAGTAGGCGCATTGCAGGCATAGGTCTCAGCCTGTACTACATCTGATACCTCCGATTCTCCCACGGAATTATATGCAGACACCTTATAACTATATGTAGTATCCGGAGTTAATCCTTTATCTAAATAAGTAGAAGCATTTCCGCTATATATTTTTGAATAAGTATTACTTGAACCTTCAGCTCTATATAAATTATAGCCTACAGCCTTTGAGGAACCTGTCCAGTCTAAGCTTATTTCAGTCGTATTTTCAGCTTCAGCAGTTAACTCAGTTGGTGCCTTTGGTGACTGAACTGGGACCGTTATTGCCTTAACTTCGTCAGCACTTAACGCTTTGCTATAAATGCGAAAATCAGCTATCTGACCATTTAAATAAGGATCTCCGCTGTATAAAGATTTTCCAATATACCCACTGTAAGCATTAGATTCAGAATAAACATCTGCCGGCTTTATAGTCACCTTTGTATTTTGTCCAACTTGCATTCCATCTACATATAAGGTTTCTGTATTGGTATCGCCAGAAATCACCAAAGTAACATTTGTCCAAACATCTATCGGTAATACAGAAGTATTTTGAACTGCTTGCTCGCTTTGCCATGATCCAGTAGTGATAGCACCTCTTGTAACACCGCCTGTATCCTTCGTTTGTGAATTTAGCATTATATATTTGCTGCTGTCAGTTCCCAGTCCAAAAATCCAGCTGTTTGTAATGTTTTTATTTATCTTTACTAAAGTACTTATGGTTATATTATTTTGACTTTTAAAAATACCATTGGGAAGTTTAACATATCCGTCCGTTCCATCTAATTTTACAGAATCTCCACCGCCCGCCCAGGATGCACCACCAACCAATGTACCGTTATAATCATTTCCTGAATAATCTGTAATCGCAGTACCACTGGTTGAGTTAAACTTGTACCACAGAAGCAGATCATTTGCAGTTACAGCTGTATTCGCATGTGCTTTCTTTACAGGCATTGCTGCAGCTGTAGTTACTGATAGCATGAAAGCTGTAAGGATTGAAACCGCTTTCTTAGTAAACATACATATCTCACCCTTCTATTAATTTATTTAATATTTTACTCTGTTCTAAATTTATGACCCTATCACTTCCTTTTCTAAGATATGATATCGTTATCATTTCAGCTTAGAAATGCCTTTTGAATTTACAGCTAAATCCTTAACGTTATTATTATTATTATACAACTAAACAAATACTTAATAAACATTTTTTTCCAAATAAAATGTTGTGGCACTTAGGTTTTTTCTGTACTTATTAATACTGATTATTAAAATTACAAAGTTGCATTGCTACACCATCTGCCATAACTTTAAAACCAAATTTTTCATAGAACGCCGCATTTTTGCTTTCTTCTGGCATAATTTCAAGATATAAGTACCCCTTATATTTTTCTTTAATCATTCCAAGCATTGTTCCCGCAATTTTCTGCCCTTGATAATCAGGTTTTACCAAAACATAATGTATATACGCTACCATTTCGCTGTCATCGAGCACCCGTACGAGACCAACCAGTTTATCTCCATCCCAAGCCGTTAAAACTGTAGAAGAATTTATCAATGCCTTATACAATCTACTTGGGTACTTTCCAGACACCCAGCCAACAGATAAGAATAATTGCTGCACTTCTTCTTGTGTGAATTTTTTTTCCTCCGTATAAGTAATTGTCATTTGAAAATATCTCCTTTTCTTTGTTTATAATCACATTTTTTACATTGCATCATTGTATTTTGACTATCTTTCTTACGAATTAAATACTATTATAGAGACACGTATGCATATTAGCAAGTAACTATGAAATTTATTAGTACCTCATAAACTTTTCTCTTTTGTCTCTACTCTTTACTCTTTTACTTCGCAATATATTAAAATGCAAACCAAAATACACCCCAAAATCCAGTTTTGAATAATGCGGTGTCATATAAAATATTCGGTTTTATTGCTTTTTCGTTAAATAAGAATAGTGTCAATTAAGAAATTTGGGTCATAGTCCAAATTTATCTTTTATCATCAACGCCACAATATCTGGAGAAAGATTTGAATTATTGATTTTTATATAATTTCGTTTTGATATTTCACCCTCTAATGAGTTAAGACGATATTTTGATTCCAGCTTTCTAAACATAGCTTCTGAATGTTTTATATCTCGTTTTGTTGATTTGTTAAGCAGCCTATTTTCTGTTTTGTTTCGTTCAATTCGAAGATCATAATCTGCTTCTAATTCAACAAAGTATACCTCTGCTCCTTTTGAAGCAAATAAATCTTCAACATAATTAACATAATTCCAATCTTCCTGCACATCAAACGCCCACATGTATGTAAAAATCATTCCATACTCATCACTTTTTGAATATGCTTCGAAAATCTCTTTTCTAAATAAATTAGTTAGTCTGACTCTTTCCTGCGGCATATTTTCAAACAAATTAGAAACAATATCTATGGTCATGTGGTTGTGAAATAATTTAAGCCCAGTTAATTTTCCAAGTTCCTGTCCTACAGTCATTTTTCCAACTGCATGGGGTCCAAATATAATCACAAGCTTCATTTCTTTGACTCCATTCTTTATATTATTTTTGTTTCATAATATCTTACAATTACGTCTTAACTATAGGATAATCATAACATATATTGCATACTTAGCCATATAACTTCAACAAAATTACATTAGGAAGAAATTTCTGAGCACCGCAATATTCAATTTTCAAACACCATTATTCATACTTTTAAACTTAAGAGTTAGTTCGCAATTTTTTTCAAATTGTGTCTCACTATAACCAATTTTAGTTTATAAACTGCCATATGATGATTACTTCCCTAAAAAAATTTTTATTCCAATTAATATGATGAATATTCCAAAAGCCTTTTTCATTATGCCTGTCGGAAGTATATTAGCCAATTGTCCGCCAAATTTCGCACTTATTAACATTGTAATACAAATAACTATACCGGCTACCAGATTTGTATTGCCTTTTTTGTAGTATTCTAGAAACGCAAGTATCCCAACAGGCGGAAGCATAGCAACCAAAGAAGTCCCCTGAGCTTTTAATTGTGGAAACCCCTGCAAGTACATTAAAGCAGGAATAATAATTATTCCACCGCCGATGCCGAATAGTCCACTCAAAATACCTGCTAATGCACCAATTATTATATAAACGAATATATTTAACATTTGTATTTTCTCCTTTAAACTATATCTTAATATTTAATCAATGAAGCATATATTATTAATACACTATTATTATATAACTATTTCATTAATATATAAGTTCTAATAAAGTTCTTACATTGTGACTTCTAAAATATCACTGCTAAGTAGGTTCGACTCTAGGATCTTTTAGGAGTCAGAATGTAGTAGAACTTTAGAAACTTATATAATATCCAATTTTCACTAACTTTCATCACAATATCTTTACTCAGTTATTTCAATAAAAAGCTCCTTATTAAAATTGTTTTTCCCCAAAAGCGTATATTACTGGCATATTAAAGCATAACCCATTTCCTATATTGAACTTTTCAAGTTCTTTATTTACATCCTTCTTAAACTCATTAAAAACATCACAGCCCAAATCTTCTATTTGTTCAAATGTTCCCCTAACCGCATTTGTCCACATTTCCTGCCACCATTCTTTTACATTCTTATATATCACTTTTGAATTTTCCTGGTGGACTTTAATATTTATAAAACTAAAATCATTTAATATTTTTAATATATCATCTACTGTATCAAACTTTTGTATATCAGGTATTCTGATATTCTTACTTTGTTTAACTGGTGGCAGATATTTATTAACTATCTCGGTCAGCCACTTTTGATCCTCTTGTATGCCCCATATACTGAATCCTGCTTGTCCTCCCTTTTTCAGTAATCCTAAAATTCCATTCAATTTTTCTACACTCAGCATAAGATATCCGAATCCAAACCCGCAAATTATATTATCAAAAGATTCTTCCTTAAAGTCTAAATTTTGAGCATTCATATGTTTTACTTCTACATTACATATATTTCTATGTAAAATATGCTTATAGGTTTCTTTTATCATCATTTCCGAACTATCAATACCTATAACATAACCATCTTTACCGACCTTATCTGATGCAGGAAATAATGAGGCACCCCTGCCCATTCCTATATCCAACACTCTTGCTCCTCTATTTATGTTTGAGAGTTCAACTAACCTATTTCCAAAATTCTCCCAATATTTGGGGCCAACTTTACCAAAATTAATGGCTACCTTGTCCCATGTGCTAATATTCTTATTATCTGTACTCATATGTACACCACCTTATCTATTTTGAAGTGTCTTATAATCATATCCTAATTTTATGCGAATTTCGTAATTATGACAAACTCATTAAACTAAATAAGACTGTAAATACATCAAACAAATTAATAAAGCTCATTATATTAGGTGATACATTTGTTATTTCGCTCTCTTGTCTCGTCCACTTCTCTAATTTTTCTACATACCATTCATCACCTTTATATAAACTCACGTGTATTCCTTTATCTTTAGCAAGTTTAACTACCTGCTTAGCTTCTGAGAATGAAATAGTTACATTTGATATTATATTAGTTTGTTCATCTACAATTAAGGTACCGTTGTAGCAGATAATCGGATTATTTATATTCAATTCTTCCAATAAAAATATAAAACAGGAGGCTTTTTATCAGTTATCAAAATATCAATTTGCTCCCAGCCCATACCTTTGTAATAGGCTGTTTTCCCAAACTTCTCATAACCACAAAGCATAATTACTTTACCAGATTGTTTTATGGAAGCTTGTTTTATAAAAGCATCTTCATAATCAGAGTAATAAATCCCATTTTCATTTATAGCCGTAGCTCCAATAAACGAAGCATCAAAATGAATGTTTTCAATAGAATCCTTATAATCCAAGCTATAAAAGAAGCGATTTTCTTTATTTAAATATCCACCAATTGAATAGACAGAAACATCTTGATTCCTTGATAGTATCTCCAAATTATCCAAGGAATGAGTAAATATTGTAACCTCTTTGTTTAATTTCTTGGCAAGATAACTAATTGTCGTAGAAACATCAAAAAAATAATGCTCCTGTTCTTTGATAAACGATAATGCTTTATCCGCTATATCCATTTTCTCTTGCAAGTGAGCTACAAGTCTTTCTTCCTGATACATTTCATCAATTAAACTATTTCTTCATCCCAGCAACAGTAATCATCCTAACTCTTTCAGGAACCCATCTCACCATCTTATTTATAAAGCCTGGCACTATAATCTCCTTATTTTTCATAAACTGTTTATATGCGTATCTGGCAACCACTTCAGCATTCATAGCACTTTCCGGAGTTTTTGTTCCTTCCTGAGCAAAGAAATTCGTTCTTGTAGCACCAGGACACAAAGTACATACCTGTACGCCTTTATTCTTAGCTTCATAACGAATCGCTCTGCTATAACTAAGCACAAATGCTTTACTTGCAAAATAAGTGCTTGTATAAGGGCCTGGCTGAAAAGCACCAATAGAAGCTACATTTAGAATTTTACCATTTCCTCTCTTATACATATCAGCTATATAAAGTTTGCATAGCTCAACAAGATTGACAACATTCAACAGCAGCATACTTTCATCACGCTGTAAATCAATCTTTTCTGTTGACCCCACCAAGCCTAACCCCGCATTATTCACAAGTATGGAAATCTCTAAATTATCTTCTTTTATTTTATTATATAATTGTGCAGCTGCTCCAAGAATTGCCATATCCTGCTGATAGATCAATACCCTTGTACCAAACTCACTCTCCAGTTTCTGCTTCGTTCTTTGGAGCTTTTCACTGCTGGAAGAGACAATAACAACTTCATACCCATCCCGTTCAAAATTCCTAGCAAGTTCAAAACCAATACCGCTTGTTCCTCCTGTTATTAATACATATTTCATATAAAAACACCCCTTCCTTCTTGTATCATTATAGAAAAAAGGGGTACTCAAGTAATTCACATAGGTTAAATGATAAAAATATTTTTAGTCTTAAGAAATTTGTATTTTTTCAATTGTGGATAATTGTAAATTGAATGAATAGGTAGGAAGTGGTTGGAGAAGGCATTTCCCAGCCGACGGAAATCACTTCCTATCCTTTTTAATTTTTTTCCTTATTCTGCTCAAAGATGCAGCACGGATACCTATGAAGGATGCAATATACTTCAATTCAACTCTTTCATGCAATTGAGGATATGTTTTACAAAAATCAACATATCGCTCCTCAGCATTCATCAAGACTATGTTTTTGACCCTGCTTTCCAGCTTCTCAACTTCCCGAAGGTTGTATTTAATGAAGATATTCTGTAAATTTTCATCTTCTTTCATAAGCCTATGTACAAGCGCATAGGGAAGACGGATACACATACAAGCTTCCAGACATTCAATCGTAAATGATGAAGTACCTGCTGTTCGTAAGCCTTCAGAAGAAAAAAATTCCTTTTCACTGCTAAAACATTTTGTAATATCGTTTCCATGTTCATCAATATAATATCCCCTTACTACTCCACGAACAATATAGTAAAGATTTGTCGATCTTTCCCCTTCAAGCAGCGCAATATGCTTAGCAGGAAATTGAACAAAAGAAGCTTCATTATTAATAATGTAAGAGATTTTTTCATCTATTATAGCTCCTAATCCTTCTTCAAGATACCTGCTAGCTTTCATCATTTCTATCAAATCCTTTAACTCAAAAAAAATATAGTTAATCAAATATCGTCTGCCATTCTTTATTTCTATAGGCCTCAAAGCACATTTTTATCTGTTCTTCAGAATTTTTTGCAGTTGCAAGCTCTGGAAGTTCATCCAAAGAGAAAAATCTTATCCTCTTGAAAAATTGCTGCTCTTGTGTCTACTTTAGGTGTTTGAAAGCCTTCTTCGTTGCAAAATACATCCTTTACCTTCTCCAAGGAAAGTTTCGTTTTAGCACTCAATATTTCCGCGGAAATATCTCTTATTCTCTGAAATCTTTCTTCATATTATATAATTCTACAACGTCCTATTAATGCCAATAAATTTTGAAATAGCTTTACTTTCTGCCTTTGGATTCAAGACAAGAATTTGCTCAGTGATTTTATCTACAGCCTCCTGAAAGCCAATGCTGCAAGACAAATCAAAAACTTCTTCTCCCCAAAAATCCTCTATTCTGCAAAACGTTGTAACAGGCCACCCATATTGTTTTCCATCCTTAGATAATTTATATTTTTCACCGCTTATAGTTACAAACATTTTCATCTGCAGCATGTTAAGGGCAGCATCAAATTCGTATTTTTGACTTTTGTCAAATCCGCCCATATTCTTAATCTCTTGTAAAGATAAATTAGGTGTATCACAAATTAAATGGTAAATTCTTTTTGCAGTATTATTAACCAATCCACCATAGTACATTTCATCAAATGTTTGTTTTGCCCTGCGAACCGACATAAAATACGGAAGCCATTTTTTTGTAATCCAACCACCTTTATTAAAAAACAACTTACCATATAATAAATCATCGCATTCTGTGATACCACGTATTCGCCATTCCCAAGGGTCTGTTTCTTTATCACCTGTATGTGCAATTATGTTTTCAGAAAAATATGTACTTAATGAAAATATGCCTTCACCATTACTTCCACTCATAGAAAATCCTGCTTCTCGTAAAGCATTGCAAAAAGAAGAAAAGGAATCAATTTTTTGAATTTGCATTCTAATCACCTTCCAATAAAATTTCAAATCCATAACTATAATAATTATCTTAAATTATAAACTCATCTTAGTAAATATACAAACATCGTAATATAAGAAAATCAGATTAAAGATAGAAAGTGACGTTATGCAACACGATAAATTATCACTTTCTGAACTTTAATATTGTTCTACACCCACAATTTAGCTTACTTTCTATGCTCATTTCTCCCTTATGAACTTCAACTATTTCTCGAACCAATAAAAGTCCTAGGCCATGTCGTAAATCTAATCTTTCATCTATGCTTTCCATGTAGTGTGGTTTTTCTTTCAGCTCTTGCAGTTTTTCGCGCGATAAACCTATACCATCATCTGCAACAGTAAGGGACAGTACGGCTTCTGAGTAGTCAAGAGACAGCTTTATTCCACAGCCCTGAGGATTGTGATTGATGCTGTTCTGTACCAAATTGTTGATTGCCCGTGAAATCAAGCGGGCATCACACTCCAATGCAGCTGTTTCAGCATCAGCAGTAATCTCAATTTCAACAGAATAAGTATCGGGAATCCCTGTATTCAGTAATTCAGCAACATAGGAGCGCAGCAGTTTGGATATGCGAACATCCTCTTTACGAAGAGGGTGCATTTCATATTCAAGTTTGGATACTAAATTCAAATCCTGAACAAGATCTTTTATTTTAACACTTTGCTTTTGTATGATCTTAGCTTGCCCCTTGATAGAACTATTTACCGTATCATCTTCAGCAATGCGTCCGGCATACCCCATAATCATGGATAAAGGGGTGCGTATATCGTGCGAAACACCGCTTATCCAATTTGCCCTTGCTTCATTTTGTCTGCTTAAAATCTGAGATGCCTTGTTTACGCTGCTTGCGACTTCTGATAATTCACCATCAATTGAAAGCGATACTGGCTTACCATTAGAAAGTGTTTCTATGGAGGAAATAATCGGTTCTGTGTTCTTGATAATTTTTCTCTTCGAAAAATAATAGGCAAAAAATAAGAGCAGAAAATCAACTGCAAGCATTCCAGTAATATAGAATGGCAGCATTTTAATGGCTCTGATAGGAAAATAATTACTGGTGAGCTTTGTATAACTATCTTTAGGATATCCTAAAACCAACAGTCCATCTTTAGTTGTACAGACAAAAACAGGGTAATCATGCAGATAGCCCTTTGAAAAGACTGCGACATCCTGAAGGGTGTAATAATTAGGAATATCACTTGGAACATCAACAGACCACACACTTTTCCCGGTTTGGCTAAGAAACATAGCCCAAATATGATTCTTTTTAAGTTTTTGGCGAGTATTATCTGATATTCCATCCATTGTTGCAGCTGAGGAGGCTTCTTTAAGCATAGTTTCCGGAGAATTATCTCCGTATCCTTTGATAATAACCCTTTGAAAAGTAAAGCCATAGACCAGCACATTAGTAAGTATAAGAACAATAATAAATGAAGCAAAAGATATCAAGTGCTTTGATATATATCTGATAAATGATTTCATGAATTCACTTCCTTGTGTTCAGCTTATAACCTAAACCTTTAATTGTTATAAGAGAAGTCGGTTTAGACGGTTCAAGTTCGATTTTCTCTCGTACACGCCTCACGTGAGCATTTAAACTATTCTCATACCCAAATGGATTATCACCCCAAAGAGCTTCGCAAAGTGCATCAACGGTTACAATTTTTCCTTCATTTCGAGCAAGTGTTTCCAGTAAAGTATGTTCCTTCGCTGTAAGTGGTGTAACCTCATCGCCCTTGATTACCTCAGCACGGCTGAAATCAATCATACATCCATCCAGCTTTACCAATGGTGTATCTTCTTTGTAGCATCGACGCAAAACCGCATAGACACGCAGCAATAATTCCTGTGGCAGAAATGGCTTCACAATATAATCATCCGCTCCAAGACCGAGACCAGCCAATTTGTCCGATGCTTCATCCTTAGCAGTAAGGAAAATGATTGGCACATCCGTAAAAGAACGCATTTGTTCCATAAGAGAAAAGCCATCTCCATCTGGTAACATTACATCTAGAATTGCCAAATCAAGTTTTTCTCTTTTACTAACTTCAACTCCCTCTTTTACAGAAGCAGCGATAACGATATTTTCAAAACCATGATCCTTTAAGATATCTGACACCAATTTGAGCAGATCCGGTTCATCATCCACAAGCATTATTTTTTTTAGGTTTAAAAATGAATAATCCATAGATTCACCTCCAGAAAAATATTATAACATAGAGCATTTATTTTAGATAATGTCTTGCTAAAAAGTAAGCTAAAAGTAAGGATACTGGAATGTAAATGTCAGGATGGTGTTGTACCATAAAAGTGTCGAAAGGAGATGCTTTTATGGACTATATTATCTTAACTGAACAGTTGACGAAAAAATACAAGAACTTCACTTCTGTTAGCAATGTTTCACTGCATATTAGGAAAGGCAGCATTTATGGGTTTCTCGGACCGAATGGAGCAGGAAAATCCACCACAATGAAGATGCTATTGGGGCTGACTCCCCCCACAAATGGCAGCTTTACAATTGACGGGAAACACTTTCCCAATGATAGATTGGCAATTCTTAAAGAAATCGGTTCTTTCATCGAATCTCCCTCGTTTTATGCTAACCTGACCGGGCGCGAAAACCTGGATGTTATTCGCCGCATCTTAGGGCTACCGAAACAGTCTGTGGAAGATGCGCTGGAGTTGGTTGGACTAACCGAGTTTGGAGACCGCCTTGCCAAAAAGTATTCACTTGGCATGAAACAAAGATTGGGACTTGCTGGTGCACTTCTTGGAAGACCACCTATCCTCATTCTGGATGAGCCAACCAATGGACTCGATCCTTCTGGCATTCATGAAATCCGTAAACTGATAAAGTCGCTGCCTAACCTCTATGATTGTACGGTACTTATTTCGTCTCATATGTTATCGGAAATTGAACTTATGGCAGATGATATTGGTATTCTTAATCATGGGCGCCTGCTGTTTGAAGGGAGTTTGGACGATTTGCGCCAAAGCGCCTTACAGTCTGGTTTAGCCGCGGACAATCTAGAAGATGTGTTTCTTTCTATGGTGGAAAAAGACAATACAGCTAGAAAGCAGAGGGCAAAACTATGAATACACTTGTGATTGAACTTCGTAAAGAAAAACGAACTGGCATCATTCCTGTTCTGTTGGTGGTAGGCATCTTGGGAGCATTATATGCTTTAGTGAACTTCATGGTGCGAAAAGACACTCTCCTGAATTTGCCTCTGCCCCCAATGGACGTTTTGTTGACCCAGATCTACGGTATGATTATGGTCCTCAATATGTTTGGCATTGTGGTTGCAGCCTGTATGATTTACAACATGGAATTTCGCGGAAATGCTGTAAAAAAAATTCATATGCTCCCTATGAGTGTTTCTAGTATGTATTTCTGCAAATTCTCAATTTTGACTATTACTCTGCTGGCAGCAATTGCTTTTCAGCATTTGGCATTGATGCTAATCGGTATGAACAATTTGCCGCAAGGTACATTTGATATGAAAATGCTGGTGGACTTTGCCGCATACTCTTTTACCACCTCCATGCCGGTGCTGTCCTTTATGCTTTTGGTATCCTCACGCTTTGAAAATATGTGGGTTCCCCTTGGGGTTGGGGTTGCCGGTTTTTTAAGTGGCATGGCGTTAGTATCTTCAGATATGAATTTGCTGCTACTTCACCCTTTTGTCGTGATGCTAAAGCCTGCTTTTGTTATGAGCGCATACCCAAATGCTGCAGTTATCATTGTTTCCTTGATTGAAACAATCCTTTTTCTCGGCGCGGGGTTATGGATGGCAAAACATCTAAGCTATGAATAAGGAGGAATACTGATGAATTTTTTTGAATTACTCAAAATCGAATTTATGAAAGTGAAACGCTCAAAAATCATCCCCTTGATTTTCATTGCTCCGATACTGGTTGTAGCTTCGGGGATTGCCAATTTGAGCACCTATTTCACGCCGGAATATTCTAACGCTTGGTCTGCTATGTTTATTCAAAGTTCGCTGCTCTACACCTATTACTTGCTTCCGTTCAGCATGATCGTGGTTTGTGTTATGGTTACAGGCCGTGAAACACAGAACAACGGTATTTTAAAAATGCTTGCTCTTCCAATCAACAGATATGTGCTTTCTTTGGCTAAATTCTGTGTACTTATATTTTATCTTTTAATGGAGATGGTGGTTTTCCTTGTAGTGTTCATTATAGCCGGATTTATCGCCACAAATACTATGGGAATTACCGAAACATTGCCGCTTCTCTATTTGATCAAGTGGTGTACGTTTCTATTCCTTACCATGTTGCCTTGTATGGCAGTAATGTGGGCTATTACAGTGTTGTTTGAAAAGCCTCTGCTTTCTGTAGGATTGAACCTGCTCCTTGTCATTCCCGGTGTTTTGGTGGCTAATACACCGCTCTGGATTGTGTATCCATATTGTTACAGCGGCTATCTCGTGTCTTGCTCTTTACACGATTTTACAGCAGCATCAGGGAATGCAGTTTTTTCACTGATACCGTTTCTGCCTTGTGCAATGTTGATGTTTGTCGTTGTACTTGCCCTTGCTGTTACTCAATTTGGGAAGAAAGAAATGAGGTGATATATATGGAAAGTAAGAAACTACAAAAGTTAAGTATGGCAGCGTTAATAATTAGTCTTTTGCCGCTAGCAATTTTTATATCTATTTTGTTTAAAATTCACCTGACAAACGAAATTCGCAGCATTTGGGCTGGAAGCAATAGCATTTTTGTCTTAGTAGGTCTGATCCTCTCTATCTTTTGTGTGCGAAATGAGCAAAGCCGAAGCATAATAAATATTATTTCTACAATAATCAGTACTTTATGGTTACTTATGATAGTTGGGATTATAATGCTTACATTATTAATTAATTTTTTCTGTTAAAAACTTATATCTCACTTACTAATATAAAAATTGCATTTTGTGAATATGAATAATATTTAAAATCTAAAGATAGGAATAAAATTTTCCGTTCTTTAGATTTTTTCCTATCCGTATTTTTTCAGTATTATATCTCACTAGAGAGTCACTCACAAAGGCTTTAGTATGCATCCAAATTACGCTAAACTTCATCAGCCGTTCTAAATGACTTTGAGGCTAGCTATCAAGAGAAGCTTTTCAGAATTCCAAGGAGTATTTTGATATGTAAGAATTTTACTGAAGATTATACTTATTAATCACGCAGTATATTAAGCCAATTTTGTCTGCACCTTAAATTTATTCCTCATGCCCTCTACTTCCAATTTCAAGCAAATTACCTTCAGGATCCGCAACATAAAAATTTCGTATACCAAATGGATAGGTTACAGGTTCACCTGTAAATGACTTTACTCCAAGTGCCATTAATCGCTCGTATTCTCTGTCAACATCAGAAAATTTTGGAAGCCAAATGCCAATTTCCATTGTCAGGTTAATTCCCTTCAGCGGGTAATAGGACTCACCTACAGCTTCTGCAAAAGCTTTTCGATCATACATAAATAATGATAAAGGACCACTGTTTGTTTTAAACTCAGCAAATAATCCACCGTCCCAGTCGGTCTCAAATTCCATGATGTTTCTATAAAACGAAACCATCTTTCCGATATCTTGAACTAAAGCTTCCATTTATCACGGCTCATTTCATTACTTTTTACAACTTAAGAAATATTGAATCATAGGCTCCACTTTTTCCTTATTTTTTACTTAAAAGTAATTTTCCAACATATCCTCAAATTCTTGAGATGGCATATTAAACTTATCAGTTCTGCCTAAATAGTCCTCAATAATCATTGCAATTCGGCGCTCATTACCTCCAATGTTTGGAATATCGAGAAGAAACTAGAATTTACTTTACTAAGTTAATTCACTTTATAGCCCAAGACCACATATGGGACATACATAAAAATAAAAGAAATCCTTTGCCACAAGCCTTCATACTTGAATATTTTAAATATTCCTTCAGCATCCGTTGGTATATTTTCTCCTGCAACAAATATTACAAATGAAATAAAAGTAACTATAAAGCTAACAAACAAAATTCTTCCTAATCTAGGTTTTTTCTTGTATATAATGATTACTGCAATTATTCCTGAAAAAACAAAAGCTGTGCAGCCTATTGCTGAACCATATCCATGTATCATTTCAGATATTGTAGTCATTTCTTTTGATTCGCCAACAGAAAATATACCTGAAACTATACAATCAAATATTGCGTAAACTACTGTTATTATTAATAAAATTACACTTGCTATAGGTTTCTCAGTTCTGTATACATTAAATAAATGTATACTTATTAATATAAACGATACTCCCAATATAATCATCCACATATTAAATACCGCTCTTACCGGTGAGTTATTGCTTCCAAGAGCACTTATAACCATATTCATATGACTATATGAAGGATAGAATAATCCCAATATGAATGGTAATATAACGTCTGTTGCACATATTATAAGAGTAAATACAAACCATTTATTACTTTCTTTTTTGTTTATCATTATCTTCTCCAATCTAAGGCTAGTTCGTAATTTTTAACCTCTTTACAGTCTGCTTGCAACCTCTAAAGCTACTTTTATATATTTTTCTATATCTGAATGAGGAACTTTTCCCATTGTTCTTGCATCCCATGTTTCTCCATCAAGACTGTCTTCCGCGTACAGGAATTGATACACAGGTATACTCCTAAACTGACTTGCTGCCATAACTGAAGCACATTCCATTTCAACTGTTATGCAACCATCTTTTTTTCGAGCTTCCATATTGTTTTTTGTTTCTCTGTAAAAACCATCAGTTGTCCATGTTTTTCCAAATACATATGGAATTTTTATATCATCAAAGATTTCTCCTAACCTTTGAGCTGTTACTATTTCTACATAGTCACTTTTGGGCATATAGTGATAGCTTGTACCTTCATCACGGTATGCTGATGTAGGAATAATAAAATGTCCTGCTGTAAGTTGATTGTCAAGTACTCCGCAAGAGCCAAAAATAAGTATCTTTTCTGCTCCTTTTACAATAACTTCTTCCATTAGACCAACAGTTGCTGCACCGCCCAAAACAGTCATATAAATCCCTAAATCAGATTCCTTATACCTAAACTTGTAGATAGGAATAACAATTCCAGCATTCATATAGCTTATTTCTTCAATTTCAAATTGTGTTTTTAGAATGTCAATAACTTTTGATTTAAAAGTTATTATAACTGTCTTAGGAAAATTCTCTACAGGACTAGTAATGCAATTAGGCTTCAATATTTCAGGTGAATCATTATCAAACGTATCAATAATGCTCATATAATCGCTCTCCTTTTGAAATTGGAATTTTTTATCACAATGAGGAATATAATCTTCTTCAATAAACAATAATACAAGCCCATCCTTATTACTCAATGCGGGATGTCCAAACATTTTGCTTTTTCCCCACCCAAGCAGTTTGCTGTAAAACTCACTTAACTTTTGCTCATCGTCACAATCCACCATTATATTTCCCACACATATTCCATCCATATTTAAATTACTCCACTCTATAAATTCATTTTCCACTCTGGATTATAACTTTCTATTATTATATGCTTCGCTTTCATTAAATCATCTCTTCACATTACTATTTATCCGTATATTATTAAAATAATCCTTAATCTGTATTTATTCACTTTAGGATAATTATAACATATTTCACATACATTTTCATATCGCTAGAGATAATCAAATAGAAAAAAGGAAATATTGCAATACTACAAAGACTGATTCATTCATTAAGCACTTGTAGTACTAATTTTATGTTAATATTATTAAAAATTTATCCATAATTGTCAAAAATCATAAATTTCTAGATACTAAAAAAGCTAGCTTAATATTAAAACTAAGCTAGCTTTACTTTATAATTTCAATACTCCATTGATGAATTATATATCTTCTCCATTTAATCATTCCATCATATATATAGGCTATACGATAAAATTTAGCTGTAATAACATACCAAATAAAGCAACATAAAAATCTTGTTCTTCTTTAGTTTTTGCTTTTTTAAATAATTCATTTAAATCTTTATACGAATATTTTAAAAATTGTTCATACAGGCTTTACTATATTGCATTAATCTTCTTCTCAAACACTACTAATTTAACAGAACCTTCCACAAATTCATCGATAATTTTATAACCCATCTTCTTATAAAAATATATATTCCTTTCCTTGTCCGCGGGAGTCTTTAAAATCCAAACCACTGCATTTGGAAATTCATTTTCTACAAAATTGATAGCTTTCTGTCCAATTCCTTTATTCTGGTAGTCTGGTATCACACAAAGACATCCAATATAATAATTGCTATCCTGATTATCTTTTATGCCTATATTACCTATTACCTGATTATTACAGACTATCTTATAAGCTATTGTACTTGAAATCGAGTCAATCATATGCTCTTTTGAAATATTATATCCAGGACACATACCATACCTGATATAATCTTCGTAAAAACTCTTATTTCGCACATCAATTAATGTTTCAGCATCTTCAGCAGCCGCTCTTTCAAACTTAATTTCCATAATGTCCTCCCCTTACTTATACATTAAAAAATTCGATTAACCCCATAAAAGGAAATCATCTGGCTTCCCTCTTCAATGTTAGGCACATAAAGTCTTGTACAGTTTATTAACAATGATATTTTGCAGCAGGTTTCTTTTTAAACGCCAAAAGTCTCATTATCTCTTTAATATCTGCCTCTGTCTTCGGCCGATAATTAATCCAACCGCCATCACTACAGGGATACCTATTCTCCCATAGCTCTTTTGTCATAGTTAATCCTTGACTTATAAGCTCATTAAGCTTTTCTTTATTTTTTGAACTTATCTGCAGCAACACATCTATTTCGCCATGCTCAAAAAATACATAGCATAAATGCTTGGTTTTATGTGAATATTTATAACCCCAGCCATAATTATTACCAAATGGGAATTTCAATTCCTTTTGCATATCATATTGCTTTGCAAACATTTCATCAAATTTGTCTAATAAGATTTTTGCATCATTTCCAATGTACTTTAAGATTTCTACCTTGCTAGGTGTATTATTCTTATCTAACATCCTTTCACCCATAAAAGACTCTCCAATCATTTTATAATTTTCTAGCTTTAAAATGAATTCTTACCTGCTTGTCAATCCAATCGTATACATTTTTTATTTCTTTTTCATAATCTTCTTCAATTTCAAAGAACTTAGAATTATTTACAATGTAGCTCTGTTTTGTTTGTTCATGCATCTTAATAAAATTATTAATATTCATGTAGTCATCTACAGCTGATTCTACAACATCTACTAACTCTGATTCTGTTCCCAAGCTAAAGTTAAATATTGCTCCAGAACTGCCTCCTGCCCCTATCACTGAGATAAATAACTCATTGCTGTTTCCAACAACAGTAAGTGCCAAACTTGCCCTGTTCTCATAACTTCTTTCCTATTTATTACACTTGCATTACTTACTGGTAATTATATCATATAATTTATCCAATTAAAATTAAAAGGAAGCTATCTGGCTTCCTCTACCTAAGTTTCAATATTACTTTTACATTTTACTATTATAGTATCGAAATGCAACAACGTACACTAATAAGAAAACACACACAATAAACAACAGAACTTGAACAAACACAGGATAGAATATTCCTCAGATTTTTAGTCAAACAACTTAAATCCCAAAAACGTAAACTAAATAAAATATACGATCCCATATAATGAAATCGGCTCCTTGAAGAGACGATTTCTTCCTTCACTTTACTCTTTTCTCTCTACTCTTTACTCTTTTTCCTATCAGACATTTAAATCCCTCTTTAGATAAAAGAAGTAGGCTGATGCTGAAAAGACAGCGATAAGAATTATGGACAGTGAAACAATCAGAAGGTTTAACCCCTCCCCATTTATAATGCTTTTATAGCTAAAATACTTAAAGGGTGAAAGCAGATTAAGATAATTTACTCTATCTGTGAAATCTGTTATCTTTGATATTACATAAGCACCTAACAATATTCCAGTCCCTATAGAACCAGCCGCTTTAGGCTTTCTAATAGAGGCAGCTATCAAAGCTCCAAGCGATAGGAATATTAATTGAATTATGAACATACTTACAAGAAACATTATTATTTCATTAGAAATATCTTTTTCCTTATTGTAGGCTCCAACGATTATAATGGATGATATCAATGTAACTAAGTTAATAATAACAACATTAACAAAGGCAGCAAGTAACTTTGAGGTAATAATAATAGTTCGTGATACTGGCTTTGTCATTAAAAACTCCGTGGTTTTATCCCTTTCCTCTTTAGCAATGATTCCACTTCCAATAAGTACTGCATGAATAGCTGTAGTAAGCGCAAGATAAGGAAATAAGAAGGCAAAAAATCCACTCATTTTAGTGACATCAAAAGATCCAAACCCAAACAATGCTTTCATAGTATGGGGCATTTTGTTAAAAATTTCATTGTTAGCGCCTGAAGAATATGCTGTATACTTGCTCATACCACTTAAAACAAATACAAACATACACACGCTCCATATAATTAATGCTTTTCTATTAGCTTTTAGTTCTCTGAAAAAAATATTCATTCTACAACCTCCCATTTTGATATTACCTATAACAGCTTAACTTACCGCATGAATGTCCTTTTTGATATAGATGATATACCCAGCAATTACTGAAAGAACTATTATTACAGCACTTGCAATTAAATATTTACCTTCATAACTTCCATTTTTAATGATATAGGTTGTATCAAAATATTTGAAAGGTGAAATAATTCTGGCAGCATCATTATTTTTATCAGCAGCAATTAAAGCACCTATCATATATAGACCAAATACTGTACCAAGTGATATAGGAAGCACAGACTTAAGTTTTTTAAAGAAAACAGATACTATTAGTCCGAGAGCAAGAAATATTAGCTGAAGAAAGAAAAGCGTGAGATTTATCATAAAGAACAGCTTACCATCATAACCAGTAGTTTTAACACTATTTGCTATAATGATAGTTACTGCATAAAATGCGACATCAGTAGCAGCTATCACCGTAAAAGCTGCTAAAAGTTTTGCACTTACAATTGCAGAACGTGATACTGGCTTAACTAGTAAAAAATCTGCTGTTCTTTCTCTGCTCTCCTTAGTAAGGATAGAAACTCCTATATTCATAGCCTGTATAGCACCACACAGCGTAATAAAGGAAAAAACCATCGAATAAAATCCTAAAATTGAAGTAACATAATTCATATTTATTCCGAGCATAGCTCTAACAGGTGCTGGATAACTTCCAAGCATTTTTTTGTAGTCAGCAGCATCGTCTAATATGCTGGGATAAATTGAAAGAAACATTGCTGACATAGCTATTAAGGAACAAGTCCATATGATGGTAGATTTACGCAGCGATTTTAGCTCGTGCAAAAACATATTCATAGTCTAGTCCTCCTTCGCATAGTAATTCATGAAAATTTCCTCAAGATCCGGCTCATCAATGGATATATTTTTTAGCTCTAGCTCTGAAATCTTTTTGATAATTGCATTGAGGTTTCCCTTGTATATAAAATTCGCTGTATTGTCTTTAACGCTGAAATCGCTGACGCCAATCATATTAAATGTTTCCTTCACAATCTTTGATTTAGTCTCAATACGGATTCTTTTATAACTATTTTCCTGGAGTGTACTCATTTTTTCTTGTTTTATAATTTTGCCATCTTTTATAAAGGCAACTCTGCTGCACATTTTCTGTACTTCACTTAGAATGTGAGAGGAAAAAAATATCGTAGCTCCTCTCTTATTCTCCTCTCCAAGGAGCTCAAAAAATCTCTGCTGCATCAATGGATCGAGACCGCTGGTTGGTTCATCAAGAATTATTAATTTGGGCTCATGCAAAAGTCCCTGGACGATACCTACCTTCTTTCTGTTACCAAAAGAAAGATCATCAATCTTCTTTTTCAGATCCAAATCCATTATGTCAGCAAGTTCATTAATTCTCTTTGTACAGTCCTTCTTGTAAAAACTGGCTGAATACTTTAATAGGTCTATGACCCTCATGTTATCGTAATAAAATACCTCTGAAGGAAGGTACCCTAACTCCTCCCTTACTTCCGGATGCTCGATGCAGCTCTTTCCAAAAATTTTTGCACTGCCGCTTGTAGGATAAATGAGTCCTAATAGTGTTCGTATGGTTGTAGATTTTCCTGCTCCGTTAGGTCCGATAAATCCAAAAATCTCCCCATGCTCCACATTTAAATTTACATCGATAATTCCCCTTGACTTGCCATACCTTTTTGTAAGCTTATTAATTTCTATGACATTCATAAAATCCTCTCCTATGCTTTCATATTATTTCGGAAAATTAACATCTAATGACTTACACACTAGTTAAGGTTCACATATTCTTCTTTATATAAATTGTTCTTAAGCAAATCTAAACATTGGTCAAATTCCTCAAGTAATTTGTCATAGTTAATTTCAGTTTCATTTGACAATTGTTTCGCATACCCATCAGCAATCCATAAAAGCATCTTCATCAACACATTTACATCAACACTGTCTTTAAATTTAGAGTAATCCATACCATCAAAAGCTATTTTATTTCTAAAACCCTCACCTTGAACAAGAATGGTTTTTATCTCCTCCTTTACAGCTTCATCTTCCTCGAAATACACACTAGTTATAAAAGATGTTAATGGAGGATGCTTTTTTAAGATTGCAATTTCAATACTAGAGGAAAGTCTGATCCTTTCAAAAAAATCAGTAACCTTACTATCAAATTTTTCATTCACTTCTTTCATAATAAGTTCTCCGCTTAAATTAATTAAATAAAGGTATAATGCTTTTTTTGTACCAAAGTAATGGAATATCATGGCCTTTGAAATTCCAGCAGCCGCAGCTATATCGCTTGCAGAGGTTTTTTTATAACCATTTGCACCGAAGGCTTTTAGAGCCGCGTCTATAATTACATTTTGTTTTTCTACAGGTAGATTTAAAAATTTTTCCAAAGTGCTCACCTCTCAAACCTTGTGAACCGAATCGGTTTATCTAATTATACCATCATAAACCGATTCGGTCTATAGTGTTGCATAAAATTTTTTATCATTTAACCTTAACTCTATTCAAAAGAGCTTATGTCCTTCTCTGCTTGTCTAGAAGGACATAAGCTCTACGCTTAATATATTATTCTTTTTATATTTATCTCATATCATTTTTGACTGCATTTTCAATAATGTCATCTAGCGAAACCATATTTCCCATAATATTAAAGCTTTCCATATCACCGTTCATATTGTTTATATACAGAGGTATCATACCATATTCATAATCTCCATTAAGGCTTTTTATATCTAACACAAGCTGCTCCATGTCTGAATAATCTTTTTCATAATATTTTCGAGAGATAACCTTATTATATTCAATATATTGTACTACCATGTTTCTTACAGTCTTAGAAATAGATACATATTTTTTATCCTGCAATGATAAAAGAAAACACTGAAAATTAAGCTGCGTCTTTTTTACGCCACACAGCATGAAGAATTCAATAAGCACCCTCTGATCTACCTCTACATCTACTGCATCGTCAGGAAGCACGATGACAGCATTTTTAATTTTCAAACTTTTAATCTGTTTTCTTATATCTTCTATGTAATTGGCCTTATCTTTATCAAACAAATGGTGGTAGGCAGGGACATTAGGTATAAATGACTGAAGCTCAATCGTTTTTTCTAAAGGCTCGCCTTCCTTTTTAATAATAAAACTATTATTACTGACAATTATATAAAAATTTGCAGCAGCAAACATATCATCAAAACTACCTTTCTTAATTTAAATCATATAGATAAGTTGTGAAAGTTCTAATACATTCTGACTTCTAAAAGATCCTAGGGTCGAACCGATTCAGCAGTGATATTTTAGAAGCCATAATGTAAGAACTTTATTGCAACTTATATAGATATTTTCTCTAAAATCTTCAATTTAATTCTCTTCATGTCTATATATCCAGCAAAATCACAACATTTTTTGTCACTATCGTACTGAGTTAATTATTAGCATCTCCATCTCCAGTTTTTTATCTATGCTGCTGCTTTTAATCTTAACTTCGGCATCTAAACACCTGTGCATACAATTTTTTAACTGGGTAAGCGTGAATTTTCCGCTTTGAGCCATCATCTTTTCACATATGTAAGGATGAAGCCTTAATTCTTTTGCTAGTTCATCCTTTCTTTTTCCTTCGGAAACGCCAAGCTTTATATTAAAGAGCAGTCTGAATTGTCTAACAATCATATACATTATTGACCCTATATTCTCGCCTCTGAATATAAGCTCGTTTAAAATATTAATAGCCTTCTCCGGCTTTTTCTGAGCTAAGAAATCTACCAAATCAAATATATCATCCTCGTTAGTTGGTGAAAGCAAATCCATTATATCTTTTTTAGTTATCTCTCTGCCTAACGTATAAGCAATAAGCTTTTCAGCCTCTGAATTCATAATATCCATATTATTTTCAACATGGTCACAAAAAAACTTTAAAAGTGCCCTGTTAATCTCTTTTCCCTTAGACTCAAACAGTTCATTAACTCTTCTATATAGTCTGTCCCCTTTTAGTCTGTCTACCTTTATTGTTTCACACTTTTTTTCCAGCTTTTTTACTCTGCTGCTGGCTTTCTCCCTATCATTTTCGAATACATAATACATAACAAGAGTACAATAATCTGGAAGCTTTTCTATATAGCTGCTGAGAGCTTCGAACTTCTTCTTTCCTTCTTTATCTTCGCTGTCTGAAAGAAAATTAGCTCTATAAACTACGACCAGCTTTCTTTCACTCATAAACGGCAATGTCTCACAGGCATTTATAATATCATCATAAGATACCTTTTCACCGTCATATTTTACGAAATTTAAATCCATAAAATTTTTATCTATCATGTTATCTGTTAGAAGTGTTACAGCTTCTTTCATAAGGTTCTCGTCGATACCATAAAGCACATAACAGTTCTTGAAGATTTTCTTTTTTATATTCTGCTCAAAAGCATCAAAGTCCATAATACTCTACCTCAAAATCTAATTTTCTATTTAAATCTATACGTTTTTCCATTAATCGCTTTATAATCTACTAATTCATCATAATAATTTCTACTGTCCCTATAAGGTATATATATTATACCATAGCTGTACCCATTATACGGTCTTGACTGATTTTTCACAAAATTTATTTTAACACTGTGGCTGTAAGATGCAATACTCAATGCTAATTCTTTATCCTTCTGCCCTACTAAGATATTCTCATTTCTAACTTTTATTCTTAATTGCTGATTTGCTGCTATAGAAAATACTTCTTTTACATTAAATTTTTTCTTCAGTATATCATACTTATTTTTATCTATATCATTACTCACCACAGCAATTGAACTAAAACCCTGCCTTAATATTACACCTCTTTTAGAGGCTATCTTAATATATGCTATATCCATTGGTATAGAGTAGAAATAATACATATAGATAATAATCATAAATACAGGGAGATATAAATATTTTCTATTTATGTACTTATAAAGCTTACTGCATATATATATTACCATAATGCTCATAGCATCTATATAGGAAAGATATACCCCTCCAAAAGAAAGTTTTATAAGTACATCTTTTATAAGATCAATGAGCTGCATATTTATATTGATAAATGTGCAAACCGCTTTAAATAGCAAATCTATATTCATAACTATCGCTGCCAAATTTCCAAGTACTACTATTCCCGAGTACAGCGGTACTAAAAATATGTTTCCTTGTAAAAAATCTGTACTTACAAAGTTAAAAGTTATTATTATAACAGGCAGTGTAAATATCTGTGCACTTAAGCTTAGACTTATATACTCATTTAGTTTGGATGGCATAAAAACAAGTTTCTTTCGTATCGTTTCATAATATAGTATAATTCCAAGCATAGCCATAAAAGAAAGTATGCATCCGATATCTAGTACTGCATAGGGATATATAAAGAAAATGATTATAGATGAAAAAGCTAGAGAGCATATAGCATCATAATTTTTATAAACTTTCTTAGATAATTTATATATAAAAATCATTATGAGAGATCTTACCGTAGCACCTGTAGTCCCTGTAAGGATGCAGTAAAAAATTGATATTGCTACAGCTGCTTTAAAGCCTGCTATTTCCTCGAATATTTTATATATCAGGGCCATATGCATCCCTGATACGCTTATTATATGAACTATTCCAAGCTGATTCATATCATTCTTGGATGAACTGCTTATATGGGATGTATCTCCAAAAGCTGCCCCCAATACATTACCTGCATACTCGTCTCCAATAAATTGTTTTAATTTAGCATACAGCTTTTCTTTAAATATGTACATGCTGCTAATATAATCCTGTTTCCTGCTTACTATCTTGCTAATTTTATAGCGGCCAATTATGCCTTTCTCATATTCTGGTTCTTTTTTAAACTCTCCTTGCACAAAGATTTTATCTCCTGCTTTTATGGTATTATCATAGGTCTCTGCTGTAATTTTTCTTCCATCATAGATGGCAGTAATATAGTACTGCTGTACATTAACTACACGTAGCACAGTACCTTTACTTATATTCATATTAAAATATATATAATAATTAAAACAGCCAGCTAAAAAGAAAACTATTCCAATAAGCACAAATTTGCATTTCTGGCTGCAAAACATCACAAATAAAAAAAATACAGCTAATATCATTGCAGCTGCAATACTTCTATTTAGTATGAGAAATGACTCAAAGCATCCGAAGATCATAAAAATTGAGTAATACACTATTGGTTTATCTTCTATCATTTCCTATACCTCCAATATATATTGTTCTATAATAAGAGCCCTATATATTGGAGTATGACCAATATGTTTATTTTCAAACCTATTTAATACCAGCAATAGCGATTATAACAATATTTACTATAATGGTAGTAGCATAGACAGCATTACTGGTTGAAAATATCTTTCTTTTCTGCATTCTATATTTATTCAATAAGAACATAAGCAAAACATTAATTATGTACCAGGTATTAATGCTAACCATTAGATATTTTTGGCTTATGTAATTAACAAGCTGAGCAGCTAATACTAATATAAAAGCTTTTACATATTGAATAAGAATATCATAGACAAGCCTATCTTCATAATAACTAAATTGGTCTTCTACTAAATCTTCTTTTTTCTTTGGTTTGTCAGCAAAAATAATCATAATCATAATAGTACAGTTAAATATACTTATCCATATTATATTACTATAATCTATTTTTTTATCTGCACTATATGAAAAAGCAAAGTTAAAGAATACTGTCATCATAGTTATCATAATGAAATTAATTAACTGCCATGATTTATAGCAATACTCTTTTCCAAAATTAAATACATCGATTATTGACTTAATAAATTTATCCGTTATTTTCATATGGCTTATTGCATGAACAAGCTCACTGCCTCCAGAAGAGACATCTATATTTATATCTGCTTTTGAACCAGCCGTAAAATCATAGTTATCCTCTATTACAAATCCAATTTTTCTTTCCATTCTTTTCAACGAATCTACAATTCTAAGTTTATTTTCTGTAGACATTTTACAAAAAACCTTTACCTTGGGAACAAGCCTGTCCAATTCTTCATCAGACATATTATCTATTTCCACTCCCGTAATTATCTGATTCAGATTTTTCAGTACTCCTATTTTCTGCCCCCAGTATAAAGTAGAAAGTTTTGTATCACCAGTTATAAACTTAGGCTCCACATTTAATAACTTAAGATTAGTTATAAATTTTTGAGAGCTATTATAAATGCAATTTTCAAACACTATAATACCAACAAACACCATATTACTCTCTATATTTTCTTCAACTGTAGGTTCATAATTAAAACTTCTATAACCATATGCAACAACATTGAAGCCTTGACTCTCAGCCTCAATAACTTTATTTTTTATAACATCTATTTCCTCTTTTGTAATTTCTATTACTAAGCCGTCCTTCATAATATGTGTACAAATATCAATAACTCTCTCGAAAATACCTTTAGTATATACTCTGTGTTTATCATTTATAGAATACACAGCTGTAAATAGCTGTCTTTCCTTATCATATGGTATCATACTCTTGCGCTGCAAATTTTCCTGAAGTATGAAATCACCAAACTTTTCCTCCCAGTTTCTAGCTATACACCTTTCCATTATTCCGTTATAATCCCTGTGCACCTCAGAAATAGCATCAATGTTAGCCATGCACAAAAGGCCGCACTCCAGCATTCTATCAAGATTATTACTTTCCCCTTTTTTTATCTCTGAAGTGCTGTACTCGATTTGATCCGTAAAAACATACCTAATATTCATTTCTCTGTCACTTAAAATACCACATTTATCCATAATCATCGTATCTATATCATTTATGTTTTTTAGCATATTTATCTTAAGTATTCTTTTATTCTCATCATCTACATATATCATTGCTATGAAATAGCAGATAATAAATATCATTATTGCGTTATTTATAGTTCCGCTTAGTAGTGCTCCTGCAGCAAAATCAACCCTATCAAAGGCACGTCCATATATAAACTGTCCTAATCCGCATATAGCTGCTATCATTAATATTATAAAACCACAATGGACAGCAAACTTTTTCTTTATACCCTTAAAATAGTCTTCATCTTTAACCCATATATCCGCCATAGCATTGATAAGTTCCGCAGCCTGTGTCTGCATTCCAGTCGCTATAATAACCCCTGTACAATCACCTTTCACGATAACAGAATTTTTGAAGATAATATTCTTCATCGAAGATAAATCGCTTACTTCCTCTTCTATCTTCGTGGAATATTTTTCTTCTATTCCATTCTGTCCAGTTATCATGTTTTCTCTTACCCTTAGTTTTTCACATTCTATAATTCTGATATCTGCTGGTACTATATTACCTGCTCTAAGTATAACTATGTCGCCAACCACCAGTTCAGACGCCTGTATATTAACTATTTTATTATCCCTTATCGTCGTTACCAACTGCTTATTGTATTTTTTTACATTTGCCAGCTTTCTTGCTTTTACTATTACCAAACCCATCTGCAAAAAATAGCCAATCAAAGTTAACAAAATGAATACTGCACCGTAGGCATATTCTTTTGAATAAATAAGTATAGCTCCATCTATTATGAAAATAATAGGCCAGATTTGAAATATATATTTTAGCAAAATCTTTATAATTTTTTTAAAACTAATACTAATTATATTGGGACCATATTTTGCTTTTCTAATTTCAATCTCACTTGAACTTAACCCCTTATTGCTATCACTCCCAAGAAGCTCCACAACTATATTCCAAGAATTTCTATAGATTTTTTCCATATCTCTACTCCCTTTAAGAAGTTATATTAAAATAAAATTACTAATGAATATAATTCGTAATTACAGTAATTAATTTATCAGCTTCCAATTTTAGATTCATAACATACTTTCTACATATTTAGTTTCGTAGTAATTTCTTTTTTCTTTAATTAACTTTTTAATTATATTCGTTATATCTCTAATTTTTTTGGATTTATTGCACAGTTATACTGTCTTTCATTTTTTCAAAGGTCTTCTCACCTATTCTATCCACATTGGTAATATCCTGAACGTTCTTAAAACCTCCGCTTTTTTCTCTATAGTCAATTATATTTTGTGCAGTAACTGGACCTACGCCTGGTATTTTTTGAAGTCCATCTAAATCCGCAGTATTAATATTTATTACTTCCTGAGCTGCACCAACTTCAATACTTTTATCAGTACTATTATTGATGACTGCTACAGACTTATTATTATGTCCTTCTTTTTTATTATATATTACTATGCATTCTTCATCCATCAGCTTTTTTGCTAAACTTGGAATATTCTCTTTATCTGCGTTTTTTTTAAAGCCGCCTGCTTTATAGATAAGATCCTGAAGCCTGCTATTCTGCTCCATAGTGTACACTCCTGGTTTCTTTATTTCTCCTTTTATTTCAACTTTTATTTCTGAAGTTGTTTGCATATTTTGCGTATAGTTCTTATTTGAGGCATAATTGTCTTTCTCCTCACCGGTATTGTCTCCTTGCTCAGTTTCAACAAATATGTCTTCATTATTATTGCTTTGATTTCGCGAATTAATAAAACTTACCATGGTTAAAATAACTATTATAATAGCTATAACAATGGAACCAATTATCTTTTTTTGATTTTTCATATTGTACCCCCTAACAGTTTGTTTCAGTTTATAGTAAATACACCTGTATTTTAAATTATTGCCAATTTGTAAAAATCTATCGCTATATAAGATTTTTTTTGCTATAATTTATATATCTGACTTTTTTCGGAGGTTATTATGAAAAAAAGTATTAGTTCTATATTATTAACTCTATTTTTAGTAACGAATATTCCAAATGTTACATACGCAAAAAATAAACAGAATAAGCTACCTGTCCCAGAAGCCCGCAGTGCTGTTTTAATGGATGCTGATTCCGGCGAGATATTATACTCTAAAAATAAGGATAAAGCTTATCCGCCTGCTTCGACGACTAAAATTCTTACAACTCTGCTTACGTTAGAAAAAGGAAATTTAGATGATGTTATAACCGTTGGAAAAAAACCGCCTTACGCTGAAGGAAGTTCTATCAGTCTAAGGATTGGAGAAAAGGCAAAGGTTATAGATATTCTATACGGATTGAACCTTCAATCAGGAAATGATTGTGCTGAAGCATTAGCAGAATATATATCAGGGACACAAAAAAAATTTGTTAAATTAATGAACAAAAGGGCTAAAGAGTTAGGCTGCACTGATTCTAATTTCGTTAATCCCAGCGGACTATACAATAAGAATCATATTGCATCTGCAAAAGACCTTGCACTTATATATAGGGAACTTATAAAACATCCAGAATATTTTGAGATAGCTACTACTCTTACACATAAAATGTCTAAGAATAATAAGTGTAAAGTAACTCGATATATATGGAACAAAAACCGAATGGTAAGAAACGGAACTGCTTTTTATTACAAATATGCAGTTGGGGGCAAACTTGGATACACTGTGCAATCGCACCATTCCTACGTAGCAGTAGCAAAAAAAGGTGGCAGAACACTTATTGTTACGTTAGTCAATAGCAAATCTACATTTGGATACTATGGTGATGCAAAAAACCTTTTTGAATATGGATTTAAGAATTATTCTACAAAAGAGCTTTTTAAAAAAGATGACAAGCTATCTGATATAAAGATCGGAAATAGCGTAAAGCTTACTGCATTAGCAGGAGACAACTTTTATTACAGCATAAAGAAAAGCAGTAATAATACTTCACCAAATTATACGTTGAACTATGATAAGAAATCTCTTGCTGGCAAAACCATAAATTCCGGAGATAAAATTGGAACTATAGTTGTAAAAGATGGTTCTAATAAAACAATCATTCCGCTTCTTAGTGGTTCTAGCTATAAACCACCTAAAAATCCTGCTCCAGGAAACGTTGTTAAATCTCATAAAAACGTATTAGGTTTTTCTTTAGGACTTATATTGCTAGCAGCACTTGTACTGTTTTATAGATTTAGAATTAGAAGAAACAGGAGAAGATACAACGGATATACGGACTATTCAAACTACAGATAAAATAAGGGGTGAGTGGCCTCCGTCGGCTGAAAAATGCCTTCTACGGTCACTCACCCCTTTAACCGTCTCTATGCATTTACAAAGTACTATTTTCTACATTACTTCTTCCAAATTTTTTTCTTGTTTATTTAATTAATAGTATTTTCTTAAGAATTATCTTCATATCACTTCGTATATTATATAATTACATCTTTTGGACAAACAGCTTAAATCATAAAAACGTAAACTAAATAAAATATACAACACCATATAATGAAATTGGCTTCTTAAGGAGGCGATTTCTTCCTTCACTTTTCTCTTTTCTCTTTACTCTTTAGGAGTGTATCTTGATATTAATTTAGAATTATCCACAATTGGCAAAATACATAATTTCCTAAAGAGTAAAAAAATCGGCTAATCGCCGATTCCGGAGGGGCACCTATGTCCTCCGGACCGGAACCACCTAATCCTGCTCGTTGCCACTCGCAAGGTGATCCATAAAAGGTCATTTAGACCTTTTATCGCTGCAGCGTCCGCTACGCTCCCTGACCCTTTTGCAGTGCTCTGTAGGTACGTAAAGTTGATCTGTTGGTTAAAGGCCTAAATAGCCTTAAACGGGTTATCTGCGAATAATAATGAGCGTGCTTAGATAACCCCGACTATAAACATTTTCTATGCCCTAACTCTTAATATTAACAAAACACTTTTATTTTATTAATTTTATTCGGTTTTATTGCTTGTTCACTAAATAAGAAAGCTGTGTAATAAAAGACTGTCGTAATCTCACACTTTCATATAATGATTGTATAGCTGCTCAATAGAACCGTATCGTTCTACTTTCCGTCCAACCTTGTGATACTCTTCTAAATACTTATCCATGACCCTAAGAAAGTCCTCTTTAAATGATGTTAGATCATCTGCATTGAAATATTGCATTAAATCAAACTTTTTCGTGCCTCGATATTTTGTCATTTCGTCAAGAAAGCCTTGCGCTCCCAAGGCTGCATGATAAACATAGGATTTATCCTTTGCTTCAGCACTTACTATGACCTTATTGCGATAATTGCACCATAATTCTTCATAGGTACCTCGAAGATTATCATAAGTGGGTACAGGTTGTTTTACTAAATTCGCATACATCTCATCATACAAATTAATAACGCTTTTTAGCATTTCATGCAAAGCAATGCGTGTTTCAGGTATTGTCTTAGCATTAATCACCTTCATATACTTTATTTCAAATTTATCAGGTATATACTTAAAAGTTGCCATTTTTATTTTGCTATCCACTTCCTATAAAGCTACTTTATTAATATCATATCCTAATTACTGTAGCTATTTAGCTTTGATATTAAAATTTATATCAAAATAGTACTTATCATTTTTTAATGTTTGATGTTCATATCTTATCTTCATATTTGTACTTTCCTTCTTTAAAGGTGTAAAGTAAAAATCTTGTCTATCATAGTTAGTACCTTTTTCTCCTATTTGTGATCTAGGTGTTGGTATTTCAATCCAGTCACGTTTATCAAGTTTAAATATATCATTTTTTATATTATTTTTTATATTCCATGTACACATGATTGTTCTATTTGCTGGAAGTGATATAATAAATCTTGATTTTGATGACACCGTTATATTGAGGGTTTCGTTATTCTTAACTTCATATTGTCTTAATTCGGCCTTAGAAGAATTGTATTCAATTACTGCAATAATGTATTTATTTATCTCTGTAGTATAATTATAGGTTTGTTTTGATAAAACCTTTCCTAAATTTTTAGATTTTCCAATATAAAAACTATATTTTAGTAATTGATTTTTTGGTTTGTCTAAAATGACGTGACTTTTTGGAAATATAAACCTTATTGCGATGACAAAAACTAAAATGACTAAAACGGTAACCAATATAGTTTTACCATATGTTCTTATTACATTATAATTCATCTATTCACCATACTTTCATTCTTTCTTGCGTCCTCAAAATCAGAAATTCACATTTTAAATTCAATAAGCCCATGACAGACTACCTTCTTTTTTCCTTTAAATTCATACAATGTTCTGACTGCACACTCTTTTCTGCAGGCTATACATTCCAATAAATTACAAAACATTCTTTCAGCAAATTCCTCCGAAGTTTCTGCTGATTTGTTTAATGTAGCTTCCATCATATCATCTTTTCTGTGCGAGAATTGCGGCTTACTGCTTGTTATTATGTACCATCCTAAAGAATGAGTTAATACATCATTGCTTGGACGTAATGCATATGAAAAACCATAATCTGATGCTAAATATGTTATTTTATTTCCATGCTTTTCTATCTGCCGCTTAAATTTCATTGGCTTTAATGAGCACAGAAATTTGTCCGTTTTTATGATTTCATCTCACAACTCCTGTGGAAGCTTGGATATACAGTTTTCAAAGCTTGGCTTCTCTCCAGGTTTTACTGTTTCATTAAGTTCTTTTAATAACTTTGATTTCATATATTTCTCTTTTTTTGAATAGAATCGTTCTTCGCCGCTGATGAATATCTGCATGGCTTTAAAATCATATATTACTGATATATCTACAAATTCGTTCATAGGGATATGATTATGAAAAAATCTATTTTTATGGTTTGGTTCTATAATATCATCTATTCTTCTGTTGTCTGACCATGGTGTTCCAAAATTTATATGTCCATTCCCTAAAAATAAATAAAATGCTGGTGAATCTATTTTAACTGTTAAATCAATTCTCATTGGTAATCTGCATTACGTCTATTAACATTAATTTACTACTTATTTTGAAAATATTATAAAGTTATCCACCTATATTTCATCTTGGACTTAATTGTTTCTTTGGACATTCACCTTCTCTAACAGCGATGATAACTGATAGATAATCTTGTATCATTTCTCTAGTAACATTCATTTGAATAAGGTACAAATCTGCCAGTGTTTTCTTTAATCGTAAAAGAAGTTCTCTATTACCTACTTGCTTTGGCACGGGTGTATATTCCACCAAAAATACAGTTCTTGCAACATCGTATAAATAATATCCATGGCACACATTCATAAAATCTACAACCATTGTGTGTTCCTCCGATATAAGTATATTGCCTGGATGAAAGTCGCCATGACAAAGTGTGTTCCCTTCTGGTAATCTCTCTATCATTTGCGATATTTCTTCTCGTTTCTCTAAACTAACTGATGGTGTATTTGGTATATGAGACTTTAAAAAATCTTTATAGTTTAGTACATCGCTAACCTTATTATGAATGATTGTTTTGTGTAACTTTGCCATATACACTGAACATTCTTGCACATTACCAGTTTTCATAACCCAATCCAACAGGGATTCACCTTTCACCATATCATATATAATGCCAATTCTCTCTTCATAGAAGATTATTTCATATGCTTTTGGTTTTGCAAAATCTATATTTCTTATCATCATGGCATTATGAAATTCTATTTCTATCGCTTCTTTAGGATAATCTGCATAGAAAAGTTTAAGCACTTTATCTTTTCCCCATTCATATACGCTTGCTGTATTGCCTACACCAATTAACTTCCCATATCTCATCTATTTTTCTCCTTTATAAAACTACATTTAATTCATAAAAAAAATCGGCAAAAACTACAACTAATTCTGGATAACAATCATTAATCATCTATCTTTTTTTATCCCACCTATAAATATCTTTTGATTTCCATTTCACACCGTCATAAATAACTGTCCAGAGCAGATTTTCATCATTAACATGAACGTCCCATTTTATTTTGCCACTCGTTGAATTTTTTGCAATTAGCTTCCATGCCTTTCCACCGTCATGTGTCACATATACAAGTAACTTCTCTTTATATTCCTGGCCTATAAGAATCCCGTCTTTTTTAGAAAAGAAAACTGGCGGATAAGTTCCCAGCGTCCACCCTTTGTATTTGTGTGGTACATCTACATGTTGATATTTCCAAGTTGTACCTCCATCCAACGATCTAAATAACCCAACATATCCGCATCGAGGTGTTGATGTTGTAACCCATCCGGTTTGTTTATCTAAAAATGTAATACCAGTCTTACTCATTAATGGATACGATTTTTTCGTCGAATTAATCAAGAACCACTTCTTTCCACCATTTATAGTCTTATAGAGTAAAGCCGGCTGATGAAACATAGCACAATCAGTATAAACTGCTTTCCACCCTATTTTCGAGTTTATGAAAACTGCATCCGAATATAATTCTTTTTCATTATACCTTACAATTTTAACGCCAATAGGAGTAAAACCTTGCATTTCTATATTGGAATTATTACTTTTTTTATCTTTTTCTGAAGATTTACTTACTACTGAATGTTTTGATTTATTCTTATTGCTATCAATTTTTCTTTTTATTGTTTTGTTTGGAGAACAAGCAGATAAAATCAACGAGCAGACCATAACAAGAATGATGAACTTTTTCATTACATTCCTCCATAATATTAAATAATATGTGTGATTACCGCATCATATTCTTATAATATTACTTTGTTGGTAACTATTGGTTACATCATAATTACAAGTGCATATAAATCATTACATACCTCAGTTACAAATTGAAATTTTCAGATATGTAAGAAGTAAGAACTAAGAAGTAATAATTATTGAAGAAATTCAGCCCAAAAGCTGAATTTCCACCTGTCACAAAATGCTCAGATTTGTCATTGACACTTGCTTTCATATAATATCTGCTAACAATCTTACCCCCTTTTCCATTTGTTCAATTTTTGTATTGCCATAACCAAATATTAATGAATTGTCTGCTTGGGAAGTTGAATTATCCGATATATAATGCTTATTCATAGCTATGATTTCTATATTTTTCTCACCAATCTTCCTCATAAGAGCTTTGTCAAAAGTAACATCTTTAAATTTAGCTACAAAATGCATCCCAGCCTGAGCGCCGGTAATCGTTACACGCTCACCAAACTCTTTCTCAAGACATTGAGTAAGATAGTTTCGCTTTTTAAGATACAATCTTCGCATCTTGCTGATATGTCGATCAAAAAGACCTATTTCTATAAACTTTGCTAATGCAATTTGTTCAAAATTTGGTGAATGGAGGTCAGCCACATACTTTATATCTTCTATTTTTCGAAGCAATTTATCAGGTAAAACCATGTATCCTATTCTTAATGCTGGCATTAAAGTCTTAGAAAACGTTCCTACATAAATGACTTTTTCTGGATCTAAGTATTGCATAGACTGTATGGGGTCTCCATCAAATCGAAATTCGCTGTCATAATCATCCTCTACAATGTAAGTCCCATGTTTTTGAGCATATTTTATCATTTCAATTCTTCGATTAATTGGAAGGACTACTCCTGTTGGAAATTGATGACTTGGTGTTGTGAATATCAATTTTGGAGGCAGTTTAGGTAATTCAGAAATAACCATCCCCTGTTCATCAACCCTAATTGGTTTCATAGTCACCTTATTACTCTTTAATGTATGCAAAATGCCATAACTAAGCGGATTTTCAACTAGTACATATTCATGAGCTTCCACCAGTTGACATAATAGAGAAAAAGCTTGTGCTGCACCATTGGTAATCAGTATATTATCAGGAGAAGTACATACACCTCTGACGCGTTCTAAATAACTAGAAAGCTCAGAACGTAATTCATAACTTCCAAAAGAATTTTGATAATCCATCTGCGTCACTTCTATATTAAGAATACTTTCCTTATACACCTGTGCCCATTTGTTAACAGGTATGTTATCTAAATCCGGAACCCCAGTACGAAATGATATTTTTTCTATACCATTATCACTTTTATTACAGTGTGATTCCATTCTTATTTTATTTTGTTGGAACTTCAACCCTTCACATATATAAGTCCCTGAACCACTTTTCGTATAAATGTACCCTTCTGCCATTAACTGCTCATAGCAATCTAGCACTACATTCCTTGCAATATTTAGATCTTTTGATAATTCTCGTGTTGATGGAAGTTTATCATTTGATTTCAGATTACCACTTAAAATTGATTCTTTATAATACATATAAAGTTGTCTCGATAAAGAAATTCTAGATTCTCTATCAATATTTATAAAATTCATATAAACACCTTCTGCACTTCACTAAAATGGTTCCTTAAAAATCATCAAAATGTGGCTCTTATCATGACCACTATATAATGCTACATTATATCATATCAGTAATAAAAATACATTAGGAGGCCATTATGAATATATTCAGCTTTTTAATTACATCATTTATCATCATATTAATTCCAGGTACAGGAGTTACATATACGATTTCAACAGGAATAACAAAAGGAAAAAGAGCCAGCATATTTGCTGCTCTTGGTTGTACTTTGGGAATCATCCCACACTTATGTGTAAGTATTGCACTTTCATCATTTATTATGAAGATGAACAGTGAATCTTTCCTCATTCTAAAACTAATTGGTGCCCTGTATTTGTTATATCTTAGTATTGGTATGATAAGATCAAAAACAAGTTTTGAACTAACAAATGGTGATTCAGAAGAAAAAGTGAGCAAGATAATTCGCAGCGGAATTCTTATTAATTTACTCAATCCGAAACTTACTTTATTTTTTTTCTCGTTCTTGCCTCAATATGCGAAGTCAACTAGTGGTAATTATATGACTGAATGTTTGTTTTATGGATTTGCATTTATGTTCCTTACGCTCTTGGTTTTTATAGGATATGGCTTACTAGCAGGGATAACAAATAAGTTTTTTATAAACTCTCCAAAAAGGATATCCTCAATTCAAAAAATATTTGGTATTATCTTTATCGTTTTTGCAATCCAGCTTGCATTTAGTTCGATTTAGAATATTTAAAAAGAGTAGAAAGTGATTTCCGTCGACTGAAAAATACCTCCTTCAACCAGAAAAGAAAATCCTATTAACTATTTAAACTTCCAGTTAGAAAATTCTTCCGTTAGTTTTGGAAGATGTTCATCTCATACAACACAATCTATAACCTCTAAATTTAATGCTGTGTTATTTCTAATCTATATTACGTTCTACATATTCTACAATAATCCCGTCTCTATGTTTTACAGTCATATTTCATCCTGTAGGTACTTTCCTAATATCTTTAATTATATCAGCACCTTTCTAGACAGCAGCTGCAACACTTTTATCAATTCCTTCCAGCTTCTAATATGCAGATGCTCGCATTCTGGCTCTGTTTCAAAAGGTTTGCGGTAAGTACATTTTATTCTACTTTCATACCATACAGGAAACATTCCACATGCAGCTGAACTTTCCACATCAAAAACAATATTATCCCCACAATACCAAATATCTTCTGGTTTTAACTGTGATTTACTAATAGCTACTTCAAACATATGAGGATGCGGCTTTCGATATAAATATTCACTTGAAGCCAAAATGAATTCAAATTTGTTCATAGGAAGTATTTCGTTAATTCTTCTTGCTAGTACCTTTTCAGAGTGAGCCATATTACTAATTACACCACTTCTTATCCCGTTCTCATTTAAATATGTAAGTACCTCTCCAATTCCTTCCATTGGTTCAATTGATTCAGTTGCTATCCAACTCTCATATTCTAGTTCATTTGGCGTAAGATCAAATTTCAAACCAAGCATTTCAAACAAAAGCATGTCCAGTTTTTGTCCCATGACTTCTAAATCCCTTGCTCTCAAAACGGAGGATTGCTCATCAAATAGTTCCTTTTGACGTCTGTTCAACTCTTCCGCTGTAATATTTTTAGGATTATAGGTAGCATGACTTAAAATTGCTTCAGCTCCCTTAATATGATCTTCTGCAGGCTCATAAACTAATGTATGCCCGTAATCAAATAGAATCATTTTAGGTGATTTCATAGTATCACTCCATCCAAAATCATAATTTTTAATTTCAATTTAATCTAAGGATAATTATACCACTTCCTTTTTATAAACCTGTACCATCCTGTCACCTGCTCTTTGAATAAAACCTGTAACTATGGAAAAAGATTATATTCAGAGAAGTGACTTAATGAACTTTGAAGACAATGATACATTTTAGGAATTAGTGAAGACTTAGTTGCACAGGGAACCGGTTTGAGCATTGATAGCATAAGGAAAATAAAAAAGAAGCTAAATCAAGATTCCATTGGTTAGCTGAAATCCCAAGAGGCAGTTCATATAATTTGAACTGCCTCTAAAATTATTCTGAATAAACATAAAGTATAAATGATATAAGCACTTGCATTTAGGCTCTTTCATCAAATACTGCAACTAATTCTGGATAAAAATCATCAATCTTTCATATAATGATTGTATAGCTGCTCAATAGAACCGTATCGTTCTACTTTCCGTCCAACCTTGTGATACTCTTCTAAATACTTATCCATGACCCTAAGAAAGTCCTCTTTAAATGATGTTAGATCATCTGCATTGAAATATTGCATTAAATCAAACTTTTTCGTGCCTCGATATTTTGTCATTTCGTCAAGAAAGCCTTGCGCTCCCAAGGCTGCATGATAAACATAGGATTTATCCTTTGCTTCAGCACTTACTATGACCTTATTGCGATAATTGCACCATAATTCTTCATAGGTACCTCGAAGATTATCATAAGTGGGTACAGGTTGTTTTACTAAATTCGCATACATCTCATCATACAAATTAATAACGCTTTTTAGCATTTCATGTGAAGCAGTGCGTATTTCAGGTATTGTCTTAGCGTTAATCACCCTCATATACCTTTTTTCGAATTCGTCAGGTATATATTGAAAAGTAGCCATTTGCTCTAAATACCTTTTAATACCACGTTTGAAGTAGCTGTTATTTAAATTTACTATGGCATTTATCAGGTTGTACAAAACTCCACCTGCTGCATATCTTACAGTTCCTATATTTTCTGAAAGCATGGTATTGGCATATTCCTGCTTGGCTAGGTCAATACAGTTTTTAGCCCGTTCAATACATTCTTCTCCTATTGGTTTAGCAAGGGCGTCGAGAGCTCTTTGCTTGTAAGCATTAAATCTTACTAAATACTCGGGCTTAGCACAATATAGAATTTGGCAATCAACCAAATGAGAAATCAGAGGGCTTTTTAGTTGAGCTTCTGCTTCAATCCTAGTTTCCCATGGTGTGCAATAAATATCATACCCAACATCTTCTAGTATGAAACAAGAAGCTATCCCCCATCCGCGATCATTATTGTTGATAATAATCAGATCAAGGTCGCTTTTTTCATGATAGTCTCCTGTGCTAAAAGATCCTGTAAGTCCAATGATAGCAATATCTTCTGGGAAATCTCTTTTTGCTCGCTCAATTACCATATTGATTATTGAATTATTTTTATCAAATAATTGCTGTCTTGTTTTTTCATCCATAAATAACACCTTCTTATTAATCAAGTTAAATACATACTTATATTTTAACGGTAGTTACCTACTTTAAAAAGATAACAATTGCTTCTGTATAGTTTTTACACAAAAAGCTTCCTTCAGTTATGTATTAGTAACTTAGGCCTTTATCCTCAATAGGATATTTTATGACAGCTCAAAGCAAAAATCATTATTATATAGATAAAAAGGCTAGAGTTTAATTTTTTTCTAAACTCTAGCTTAAGATTTAGTGTAATTCATCTTTTATGCTTTTAATATCTTCTTCCGTAAGACCGGTTGCCTTCATTACTGTCAGCATATCCAATCCAATTAAAATTAAGTTTTTCGCTACGTCCTTTACCCCTTCTTCTCTTCCTTCTTCTCTTCCTTCTTCTATACCTGCCTGCTTGGCAGTTTTTTCTCTTGTCAATTGATCCATTATTTCTGCTTGTCTTGCCTCATAAGCCATTCTTGCCTCTTTATCTTTACTTACTCTTTGCAATACTTCATAAGCAGTTTTAATATTTTCATTTTTTTCTGCAAGCATTATCATCCCCTCCTTAGATTCTGAATTAATAAATTGTAGCCAGTCTAATATAGGATCAGCACTATCTTTTATGCTGTCTAATCTCTTTAATTTGGGCAATTCTAGAAAATGCACCTCTAATACATCTGTCAATTTGTACCCTGTTTCATCTTCTGTAATATGGTAAGTTGTATGTACTTTATCTACAGGTACACACTCAAAGTCTACAACATTTATTGTTATACATTTTTTCAGTTTATCATAAGTATCCCCAGGAATTATCTGACTATTATACATTTTACTCCAATAAAACAAGGTTCTTTCCGGCATAAAAGCTGTAGGTAATATTTGTATTTCTATATCAATTTGCTTTCCATGCTTTGTCTCTACTCTAACATCTAATATCCCTTTTTTATCTTCTCTAAACTCTCTTAAAAGCTCTGTATTTATTAATTTTATTCCTTGAAACTCTTCTGTCGAAACTCTTAGAACAGCACTTAAAAAAGCAATTAAAATATCTTTATTCTTTTCATCTCCAAATATCAGCTTAAATACAAAATCTACCTTTGGAGACATAATGAAGTCATCTTCTATATTAAATTTATCTAAATCCCTATAGTCTGTTGTCATATCGTAATATATCCTCTTTCCATCATTTACTGATACAATCTTTATACGTTGCATTAAGAACTCTACCTCGTGAATATATTGACTGTGTAGGCTTCGCCCATTTTGAATAATCACAATGTAATATGTCCTCGCACTGTATCTATTTTTAATTATGATCTTTATTCAGAATTTAATTCACATATATTACTATAACTTTATTATATCACTTCAATGTTATCATTTAAATAACTGAATTTAACTATATTAACACTGCTAAACACCTCATACTTGTGATCTATATGAATATAATGAAAAGCTTATGTTCTTTTCTTAGCACTGGAATAATAGAGAGTAAAAAACATTATATAAACTATAATTCTATCTACATACTGCCATCTTAACTACTATAATTGATTACTCTCACCCTAGTCATAAAATCTTTTTAAAACAAATTATCCTGTTTGCTTCCTCAAAACCAACTTACAAATGGAAGTCATAACTTTCTTTATTGTGTAATTCGCAATCACTTGCAAATTCACTACAGCCCTGTCTTCTAGCCAATCTTCACATTGCTTTAAAAGTTCCTTTGCAAAGCCTTATAAATACTTTCTCACAATTGCTTCATTTCCCAAATCCTTGTATACTGAAAAACCATACTTTTCATATAAGGCATAAGGCCCATGATAGCTGCGATTGCTTGCCTTACCTGTTTCTGGATATGCTTCAACATAGGTGTACCCTTCTTCACAAGCATCACTACACACTCTGTCTAGCAACTGTGCTGCAATGCCTTTACGGCGCATATGTGGTGCAATCGTAAAGCATACAATTGATTTTACACTTTCATTACAATCAACATTCCTCCATATTTCAGGATACTTTTCTTTGCTCAAGCGGTCATAGTTAGCTCTATCATTAGCATTACACCAACCCACAACAGAACCATCTGCATAAGCCAGATACCCTTGCAAAATACCATTTTGAATATATTTTATTGCAAGTTCACGCTTAAAACAACCTCCACCATCCGCAGTATATTTGCTACACTCATTCTCTAATTCATCATTCCAATGATACCAAACACAGTAGCAACCGCTCCATTCAGAATTATCGGAAAAAGCTACATTATCAAAATAATCCATATAATCTTTTGTTAATTCTAGTGATAATCTTTTAATTTCAACCTTCATAATCTATACTCCAAATTTATTTTCTATTATGGCCAACCCGTAATAATCTTTCTACCAACTCAGCGTAATGGCACATATTAGATTCTTCACAGCCATCGGTATTACAAAGCATAATAATTAGCAACTGACTTTTCGGAAACCTTGTAATTCTTGTACTAAATCCTGGTAAATCTCCTCCATGCCATACCTTGTCATTCTCTATATACCATCCCATTCCATAACCGCCCAACATAGGGCTAAACATCTGATCTAGTCTCCTATTATTTATAAACTTATTTGTATAAAGAGCTTGGTCCCATTTACTCAAATCTACTACAGTAGAATAAATACTACCTGCTGCAAAGAATGAGAACAACTGTGTCTGTTTCTCCCTGTGAGCAATTCTTGGAGATTTATATCCTGTTGCAATATTTTCAAGATTAGGCTTGTATGGAATGCATCCTGATCTCTCCATATGTAGAGGTGCAAAAATATATTTTTGCAAAAACTCTTCATATTTAATACCTGATACTTTTTCTATTAAGACTCCCAGCACTATATAATTAGAATTACAGTACTCAAACTGCTCTCCCACAGGCTTATAATCCTCTAAGGTCTTAATAAAATCATAAACGTATTCTTCAGTTATTCCTTCAATCTCTTTCCACCGGGAATTACACCAATATTCAGGCATTCCAGAAGTCATATTCAACATATCTTTAATTTTAATATGCGCTCCTCTTTTAAAATCACTTAAATATTTGCCAATGCAGTCATCTATTGAAATAACTCCCCATTGATCGAGCATTAATATACACATAGCCGTAAACTGCTTAGTTATAGATGCTATGCAAAAGATTGTATCCCTGTTATGCTTTTTCATTTCTGTGAAATCAGCCATACCAAAACTTTGTTCAAAAATAACGTTTAGGCCTTTCTTGATAAAAATATACCCATTAAAATCTTTAAAGTATTCATTTTCCACATATAAAGCATTTATCTTTTTTGACAATTCATTATCCACTTAAGTAACTCCTCCTCATTATACTTATTTAATAATGCAAAACTCATAAGCTAACGCCATTAATAAATAGTATATACTGTCCAGTAAGAAGAGAGTCAATCATTATGTATCCATATTTTACCACATATTCAAAATAAAAGAACACCACTTTTACAGTGATGTTCTTTCATTATTTTAATCTTTCAATTAATTTACTCATATCCTCCGGCAAAGGAGACTGAAATTCCATAACTTCATTTTTCCTTGGATGCATGAATTTGAGTCCACTGGCATGAAGTGCCTGTCTTGCTATAAGCTCTCTGTCATCTTCGCTTCCGTAGAGTATATCTCCTACAATTGGATGTCCTAAATGGCTTAAATGCACTCTTATCTGATGCGTTCGTCCCGTTTCCAGCTTTAAGCGTACAATATCTCCTTTAGCTAAATGTTCCATGACCTGATAGTGTGTTATGCTTCTCTGACCGTCTTCACGTACAACTCTCTTTATGGATTCAAGAGAAGGTCTTAGTATCGGTAAATCGATTGTATCTGAATCCTGTGATAAATTTCCCCATACTACAGCTGTATATTGTTTTTCAAATGTGTTTTTCTCCATCTCTTTAGCTAAAAACATATGGCTGTACTGATTCTTAGCTATAACAATAAGCCCTGAGGTATCCATATCCAACCTGCTTACAAGTCTAACGATGCAATCTTCACCATTTTCTTTGAAATGATACAGCACTCCGCTGGCGAGGGTATGCTCACCATGAGTCTTAGTAGGATGAACTACCATAAAAGGTGGTTTATTTACCACAATAATATCCTCATCCTCATAGATTATATCAAGTTCCATTTTTTCAGGAACTATATTCTGGCTTTCCTTTTTGGAAACATCTACTTCAACAATATCCTTCAATTTCAACACATAATTAAGCTTTGCAGTTTTTGAATTGACCTTAATCCTTCCGTCCATGGCAGCACCGCGCAAAAGTCTTGTAGAAAGTCCAGCTGAACTCTTTAAATAATCTCTTAACTTTTTATTATCATTTATATCATCTATAACATATTTTAAAATTGACATAATTACTTTACAGCACCAATTGCTTCTATCTCTATAGGAGCATCCTTGGGAAGTTTTGCTACTTGTACGCAAGAACGTGCTGGAGCATCAGTAGGAAAATATTTTGCATATTCCTCATTTACACTAGCAAAATCATCCATATTCTTCAGAAACATAACTACTTTAATTACATTTTCAAGACTGCTTCCGCCCTGCTCTAAAATAGCCTTTACATTGTCCAGAGATGCTCTTGTTGCTCTTCTTATATCATCAACAACTAATTCTCCGCTTAGCATATCTACTGGAAGCTGCCCTGATGTAAATACTAGATCTCCAATTTTAATTCCCTGCGAATATGGGCCAATAGCTGCTGGTGCCTTTTCAGTTTTAATTATTTCCTTCATATACTTTCTCCTCCACTATTTATTTAATATGAGCCAATTTCTAGCTCTAATTGTATCAATATGTAGTAATTGTCCTTTATCTAATATGTATTTTATACTATTATCAATAGAAAGAAGAAGCGTTCCATCTAAGTCAACGAATGCACTGCTCCTTACTTTATCTACACCAAGAAAATCCCTGGAAGGTTCTATATAATCTGCTAAATATATTATTTTTTCAAGTCGCGACATATTAGCTCTGCCAGTCGTATGATATATTACGGAGTTTAATATATCCTTATCTGAAATTCCCATCTTATCTTTTGCAATAACAGCACCAGCTTTGCTGTGAAGGAGCTGAGGAGCATAGCACTCAACTTCATCAAGTACCATTCCTGCATCTTCTATTATCTTTTTAAGTTTGTCCTTATCCATATTTTTTGCACAATCATGTATTAATGCTGCATATGCTGCTTTCTTTTCATCTTCTCCATGCACCTGAGCCAATTTAACAGCTGTATTTCTAACTCCTATAACATGTTTGAATCTTTTTTCAGTAAGATTAGTTTTTAAAAATGCTATTATTTCATCTTCACTCCACATTCTGCTAACTTCACCCCTGATACAATTTTTCTTTTTTTATTATGTCCTTAACACCCTCTGTCAAAAAAAAGGATACATTTTTCCCATCCATAATATTATTCCTTATATATGTGGAAGATATATCCAATTTAAGAATATCAAGAAAGATTATCTCTGCATTGTATTGCTTTTCATATTTAGCCTTTTGAGATTCAATATCTTTCAGATTATATCCAGGCCTATTAAAAACAACAAATTTGCAATTTTCAAGTATCTTATCTGGTCTTTTCCACTTGTCTAGATCAAACAAGCAATCGCATCCAGTTATAAAATATAAAATTGCGTCCTTTCCTTCTTTACCTTTTAGATATTCTAACGTCTCATATGTATAGCTATAACTCTCTTTTCTTACTTCATAATCACTTATTACAAATTCTTTTCTGTCCTTTATAGCAGACTTAACCATATTGTACCTTATTTTTGCATCTGTTATACTGTTATTTATTTTATGAGGAGGGTTTCCTGATGGCATGAATATTATTTTATCAAGCTTCAAAGTATAAAATGCCTCATTTGCTATGTAAAGATGTCCAATATGAATAGGATCAAAAGTTCCACCAAAAACACCAATTTTATGCATAATCCCCACCCACTTTCTAACATTGAGAATGAAGAATGAGAAATGAAGAATTAAAGTCAACTTTCTGAAACTCTAGAAAGTCTTTCGGGTTATCCATTCTTAATTCTCCATTCTTAATTGTTAATTATATAAAGTTTATCTCTCTGGCAATTCAATCTTAGGCTTCTTTGTAGATTTTCTATATATAACTAACTTATTACCTATAGCCTGAACGCCTTCACAGCCAAGTCTTTCGCATATTTCATCACTAGCTTCTCTTGAACTGTATCCACTAGCAGGCAGTAAAGTTATTTTTATGAGCTCTCTCGCTTCTAATGCATCATCCAGTTGTCTATAAAAATTATCGTCAAATCCATTCTTACCCAACTGAAAAATCGGTTGGATGGTGTTAGCCAAGCTTCTTAAATAGCTTCTCTGTTTACTGTTTATCATTAAAAAATTCCTCCTGGAATACATGTATTTCTACAATATAAATTCAAATTCAAAATCGTTTAGTCTTACAGTATCACCCTGTTTGATGCCCATTTCCATAAGTTCATTAATAATACCCTTATTCCTAAGAACTTTATGGAAGTATTTAAGCGAATCAGGCTCATTTATATTAACAGCTCCGAGCAGTCTATCCACAAAACTTCCCTCCACTATGAAAGTAGAGCCTTCCTGCCTGATTGTATAAGTAAATCTTTTTTCTTCTGGAACAAACTTTTCTTCATCAGTAATTTCAAGCTCAGATATAGGTATAGTGGACAGCATCTCATAGGCCTTTTTTATTAACTCATCTACACCCTGATGATTAGCCGCTGATATCTTATAGACCTTATCGTAGCCCATTTCATTTACTTTGTTTTTAAAATTTTCAAATACCGTCTCATCATAAAGCATATCTGCTTTATTAGCTACTACGATTTGCGGTCTATCCCAAAGTTTTACACTGTATTTTTTCAATTCGTCATTTATCTTTATGAAGTCTTCTATTGGATCTCTTCCCTCAACTCCAGATATATCAACTACATGAACCAGCAATCTCGTTCTTTCAATATGTCTTAAGAAGTCAAGTCCTAACCCTACTCCTTCAGCAGCACCTTCAATTATTCCTGGTATATCTGCCATAACGAAACTACCATCAGCTACACTGACAACTCCTAAATTAGGCTTAAGAGTAGTGAAGTGGTAATTAGCTATTTTAGGTCTTGCTTTAGAGACCATAGAAAGCAGCGTAGATTTACCTACATTAGGAAATCCTATCAGTCCAACATCTGCTAAAAGTTTTAGTTCAAGCCTTATGAATCGCTCTTCCCCCGGCATACCTGGTTCTGCAAAATTAGGTGCCTGCCTTGTTGGAGTAGTGAATTTAGCATTACCTTTTCCGCCTTTTCCACCTCTTGCAACAACATATTCATCTCCTCCATGAGATAAATCTGCCATTATTTTATCGCTGTCTGCGTCTCTTATTATAGTCCCTGTAGGCACTTTTATATATAATGTAGACCCATCTTTTCCATAACATTTTGAACCTGATCCGTCAACTCCTCTTTCAGCTACATATTTTCTTCTATATGTAAAATCTAAAAGAGTAGTCATGCCGCTGTCTGCTTTGAGGATTACATCGCCTCCTCTTCCACCGTCACCGCCATCTGGACCACCTAGTGGAACATATTTTTCTCTACGAAAAGAAACAGATCCATTTCCACCATCACCTGACTTAACAAATATCTTAGCGGTATCTATAAACATATTTCTCACCTTCTTCAATTTATAATTATTTAAAAAATACCATAATCTCATTTAAATATTATCTGCAGTTGATACAAGTTTTAAACTTTCTAAAGAGTAAAAAAAGCACCCTCTCGGGCGCTTCCTTTTACTCTGCTAAAACTTGTTCAACATCTACTGGATAAACACTAGCTTTTTTCTTATCTCTACCAAGTCTTTCGTATCTTACGACACCATCAATCTTAGCAAAAAGTGTGTCATCCTTTCCAAGACCAACATTAGTTCCAGGATGTATCTTTGTACCTCTCTGTCTAACTAATATGTTACCTGCAAGAACAAATTGTCCGTCTGAAGATTTAACTCCAAGTCTTTTTGATTCACTGTCTCTTCCGTTTTTAGAGCTACCTACTCCTTTTTTATGAGCACATAGCTGAAGGTTTATTAGCATCATATTACTGCACCTCCTTTTCCGTAACTTTTATATATTTACTGTAACTAATTTCTAAATTTCTTAGTCCTAAAAGCATAGTTTCAAGAAGTATTTGACACTTCTCAATATCCTCTTTGCTCTTATTTGAAACATCAAGCGCTATATGTCCATCTTCTGCAGCATAATCTACAGAGAGTTTTAATATCTCATTGACACCTAATATAGTGACCTGAGCTAAATTCGAAACCACACCGCATACAACATCATCGTAAACAACTTCACTATGAGCTTCATATTCAGCATGCCCGTTAACCTCATAAGAAACTATATTTCCATCTTGACGCTTAAATTCAATTTTAATCATGACTAAGCCTCTATTTTTTCAATAACTAACTTTGTATAAGGCTGTCTATGTCCTTGTTTTCTTCTATAATCCTTCTTTGCTTTATACTTGAAAACAATAACCTTCTTAGCCTTTCCTTGAGTAAGAACTTTAGCGACTACTTTAGCACCCTCAACAACTGGGCTGCCAACTGCAACTTCGCCATTATCTTTTGATACTGCAAGAATATCTGTAAGTTCAACTGTGGATTCTGGTTCAGCGTTAAGTTTTTCAACGAATATAACGTCTCCCTCTTGAACTCTGTACTGTTTTCCACCAGTAGCTAATACTGCATACATTAAATACACCTCCTCAAACCAGTCTCGCCATCTCAGGTACATATGTAAAATATGTTTTCAAACCCTATGTGTGCGGCCTACAAATGCCATTTTAACATAAGCAAAGAATTTTGTAAAGAAATTTCACCTTTAAATCTTAAAATCCTCCAAGTCTGCCAATTGATTTTTAAATAGCAGCGGTTTTACCCTATAAGGGTCAATATCATTTGAATATCTTAAGTATATTTGTTTCTCGCTGCCATCTATACTTTCAACAAATGCTTCGAGCCGCTCTTCTATATACTGTTTATATCTTTCATTTACCTCAATAAACAAATTCTCCACCATGCCATTTTTTACTAGTTTTTTTATATCATTTCGTATAAGCGAGCATATATATGAAAATTTAAGTATTTTCCCTTTGGTGCCGCAACAGGTACAGTCCTCTTCAATATATTCATTTAACATCTTGCCTCTTCTTCTTCTGGAAATCTGTGCAAGATTCAATTCTGTAAGAGGAAACACTGTAACACTATTTTTATCCGCTGAAAAACATCTTCTAAGCTGCTTTTCTACATTTGTTCTATGCTCATTATCCTTCATCTCAACAAAGTCAACAACTATTATACCGCTTAGATTTCTTAATCTCACCTGTTTAGCCACCATTGCAGCAGCCTCCATATTGGTATTATAGGCTGTTTTCTCTAAAAAGCCATCAGAAGCATTCTTCCCAGTGTTAACATCTATAACATTCATAGCTTCTGTTTTTTCAATTATTATGTAACCGCCGCAGTGCAGGTTTACTCTTGAATTTCTAAGAAAGAGGATCTGCTTTTCTATGCCGTAAGTATCAAAGAGTCCTACTTCATCTTTGTGCAAAGCTGTTTTAAGAGCCTCGACTTTCTTCTCTGACAAAAATTCATTTATTGTCTCAAGGTCCTCCTCTGAATTAGCTCTTATGACCTTCATATCTTCATCAACAAAATCTCTCAGCGCATGTAAAAGAGCTCCTCCATCACTATATAGAATTCCTGGTTTCATAGTGTAGCTGCTTTTACCTAATATCTTTAAATATTGAGCATGCAGTGACTCTATTTCAGTATTAATTCTATCCATATCAGCAAATTCAGCGTTTGTCCTTATCTTTATACCAATATCATCGGACTTTATTATTTGCCGCTTAACTTTATCCTTCAGATGCTGATCTTTTATCTTTGAAGAAAAGCTTATGCCGCAGTTATCTGTTAAAAGCACGCAATATGTTCCTTGAATACTAAAAGCAGTAGTAATTTTGGCACCCTTATTACCTGTTTCCTCTTTAACGACCTCTACAATAAGTTCATCGCCCTTTTTAATACCTTTCTTTTCATACTTTCCACCCAGATACAAATATGCATTCTGATCCATGCCAATATCAACAAAGGCACTTTTTATACCTGGTATAATACTTTTAACTATTCCTTTATAGATTTCCCCCTGATGCGCTATATTCTTTTGCTCTTCAAATATGATATCTGTTATAACATTATCTTCTCTTACAGCAATTCTAAGCATTTCCTTTTGTTTTTCAACAAACATTTCTTTCAAAATTCTGCACCCCTTGGTTTATTGCTTAAAACATCTTATCAATAGCTACATATTTTCCATTTTTCTCTGCATACATTTCTTTTCTTTCGATATCTACAAAAGCTAATTTATTTATTCCGTCACAATTTTCCTTAATAAACGTTACGAATAGATCTGCTGAAAGATTCTCTCTGCTTCCGCAGCTTAATCTAACGTTAAATTTTATATAATCATCTTCTTTTGAATATTCAATGCTTTTTATCATTGGACGAATATCCACTTCTTTTTCACTCTTCTTGCTCTTCTTTAATATATTCCAGTTATCTAGTTCCATCAGTCTTTTTATACCTTCAAGAAAAACTTCACTATCTTCATACTTTATTTTTATACTATAGTCAGCAGCATCAAGAAGCGCCATGGTCTGTGGAATTTTTCTATCCTTCTTCTCTTTAACTCTTATAGCTTTAAATATCTCTATGCCAGAAGGTGCATATTGATTTAACTTATTTACAATAACATCACCGTCGACTTCTTCTATAAGATCTACGTCCATATATTCACCTATGGAGTAAACTCCTACCGCTAGCGGCTGAGCTATAGAAGTAGCCATATGCGGATTAAACCCCTGTGAGTACTCAACCGGAAGTCCTGACCTTCTTATAATCTTCTGCATTGTTCTCAGAAGATCCAGATGTGATATAAATTTTATTTCGCCCGCCTTACTGAATTTGATCACATATCGCACCTTCAAAGCACTTCCCTTCTTTAAAATTAACATTTATTCCACACTGCTTACATCCAAGTCTGCAGTCAGGTGTAACTTCAGCTACCTTTGCTCTTTCATTCTCCTTCATTAAAAATTCCTTATTAACCCCTATATCAATGAAATCCCAAGGCAGTATTTCGCTGTAATCTCTTTGCCTATAAGCATAAAAATCTCCATCTACATTACATGCTTTCAGGGCTTCCATCCATACATCGAAGTGGAAATACTCAGTCCAGCCGTCGAATCTCTGACCTAGCTCATAAGCCTTTATCAGGACATCGCTCACTCTTCTATCGCCTCTTGCGAAAATAGCCTCCATATAACTTACCATGGACTCATGCCAATTGTAAGTTATAGATCTGCTCTTAATGTTCTTTCTTACAATACCTATCTTTTCTCTTACTGCTTCCATAGTATCCTGTGGTGCCCACTGAAATGGAGTAAATGGTTTTGGTACGAATATTGACGTGCTTAAAGTTACCTTGAGACCCTTCTTTCTTATATCTCTAGGTATTTTGAAATACTCATCTGTAACCTTTTCACCTAACTCAGCAATACCTTTTACATCTTCAGCAGTTTCATAGGGCAAACCTATCATAAAATACAATTTTATCGTAGACCATCCGGAAGAAAATGCGTTTCTAACAGAATTCATAAGATTTTCTTCTGTAACTCCCTTGTTTATTATATCTCTCATTCTCTGACTTCCAGCTTCAGGAGCAAAGGTAAGACCGGTTTTTCTAACCTTTTGAATCTCTTTTATAAGATCTACTGAAAAAGAATCTATTCTTATTGAAGGAAGTGACACTCCTATCTTATCTTCTTTATGTTTTTCAATAAGTGAAAAAACGAGATTACGTATATCAGAATAATCGCATATGCTTAAAGAAGTAAGCGAAATTTCCTCATATCCTGTATTTTTAAGCAGTGTTTCAGCCTGCTGTATAAGTTTATCAGTTTTCTTTTCCCTTACAGGCCTATATATCATTCCAGCCTGACAGAATCTACATCCACGAGTACAACCCCTAAAGGTTTCTAGCATAATTCTATCATGGACTATCTCTGTATAAGGAACTACCATTTCTTCTGGGTAGGTAACATTATTAAAATCCTTAATAAATCTTTTTACAACTCTTTTTGGTACATCTTCAAACTTAGGTTCAAAGCTCATTATTGTACCATCTTCCTTATATTTAACTTCATAAAGCGAAGGAACATATACTCCTTTTATATGTGAAGCTTCTCTTAAAAAAGCTTTTTTATCATTTTTGCCTTTATACTTCTTATAAAGATCAAGAACCTCATGAAGAGCTTCTTCACCTTCCCCAAGCTGAAATAAATCTGCAATATCATAAAGAGGTTCCGGGTTATAAGCACAAGGACCTCCGCATATTACTAAAGGATCTGTTTCTTTTCTTTCTGATGCTCTCAGTGGAATGTTAGCAAGATTAAGCATATTTAATATATTTGTATAACTCATCTCATATTGAAGAGTAAAACCTACAAAATCAAACTCTGAAAGAGAATCCTTACTTTCTAATGCATAAAGCGGAATGCTGTTCTCTCTCATTAGCTTCTCCATATCCGGCCACGGAGCAAAACACCTTTCACAGTAAGTATCCTTCCTAGAATTTAAAACATGATAAAGAATTTTCATTCCTAGATGTGACATACCAACTTCATATACATCTGGAAAGCAAAATGCAAATCTTATATCTATATTACTTTTATCTTTTACTACACTATTAAGTTCACCACCAATATATCTTGCAGGTTTCTCAACCCTATACAATATATCGTCATTAATTTTTCCCATTTTTCCTCCTCATGTTTTTCCAAAAATTTAAGAATATTAACATTCTAACATAGTTACAGATAGTAAACAACAAGAGAAATGCAGAATGTAAATATATTGCGAACCAGCAGTAGGAGCGTTGACCGCTCGGTCAACGCTCCCTGCGGGCTCTGTAAATTATATAGATTGCTAGTTTTAAAGTACCGTCTCTAAAATTTTTACACGTTAATTTTACAGACGTTATTTGATGAAGTTGTATCTTTAATTTTTCTTCGTAGATTATTAAGTGAGATCTTAATTATAAAGAGAGTTAAAGGCTTCTCTTCAATATGGAAACTGTTATAATTAACTTTCTTTTAATAATCCAACTACTTAAAAGCCTATTAATCGTGGCAGGGCTCTACAAAGAAGCAGGTCTTCCAAGCCAAGACCTTTCCTGCTTAGATAGCTTTTTAAGGTTATTTCTATTAAAATGGATATTAGTTTTAGCAATTTCCAAATTAAAAAGATGTTTTTTATCTTTCTAAAAAATTAGCGATGCACTTTAGTTTTCTTCGAAGAAATTAAAAAATTGTTATTCCATAGAATAACGTTTATCCAATAGCACTTAGTTTATATTTAAAAGGTATATTAAATAATTAACAGCTATTTAATTTACAGAACCCGAAGGGCGCAATGACCGGTAGGTCATACCCCCATCGTTGGTTTGCAATATATTGATAATTCTTAATCACTGCTCTCCTTCATCCGTTCCACATATTCCGCAGCAGATATATTACCGTAAATCTTTAATGCATCTATCAAATCCTCTTCAAATAAATTGTACATAACTTTCATATCATCATCCAATATCGTAAATATACAATACTTATTCTTATCTACAAGACTCATTATTCCAAGTAAATCTATGCTGCAATGCACAGATATGTACTTATTCTCTACGTATTTTTTCCTTATAAACCTCTCTTTTTTCTTCACAATATCCCCCATTATTATGTACGCTATTCTCTCTTTTTCTTTATAGGACGATATTATAATAAATACAGCTATAATGCCTATATTATAAATCCTATGACCACAAAAAAACAAAAAAATAAAACAGCTTAAAATTAAGAAGCCTAATATAATACTTATATTGACCGTTAATTTATTTGCTTTTCTATATACCATTTTAATTGAAAAAATATCTCTTAGAATCCTCCCACCATCAAGTGGGAATGCTGGTATTAAATTAAATAAACCAAGAGTTATATTTGTTTCAATAAAAAGTTTTAGGTTTCCAAAGCCAATCGCTAATTCTAAATAATATGCTGCTACAGCAACAACAATATTAAAAATAGGACCAGATATAGATATTATCAGGTCCTCAATAGGCGATGCCTCGTCTATTTCTCTAAGCGAAAGTACTGCTCCTATAGGAAGTATAGTTACATCAAAACCTGAATAGCCTAACAAAACAGCTGCAATATAATGCACTGTTTCATGCATAAGCACCATTATAAAAGCCAAGAAAAGCTGACCTTCGAATCCTATTATGATTAACAACAATATATATGGTATAAAAAATTTATTTAACTTAATCATACTTAAATCTCCGAATTCTATTTGTTACCCTAACATATATTAAACTCCAGCTAGCAGCTTACATCCAGTAAAAGGTTCCTAAACTTCCATATATTATTGCATGTAGGCTAAGTTCCGCATTATATTTACAATGGTTTGTTTTGAAAATTCACTCCATCCTTTATTAGCTTATCTACTTTTTTCGAATATTTATTAATATACTTTTCTACATCTTTATATTTTATGCTGCTTATTTCTGTCCATGCTTGCTTATAGTTGATACTGTAATTAACAGTTTTTTTCATATAATTATATGCAACAACTGTCTGTGGTGTTTTTACTAATTTGCAAAACATTATAATAAAGCTAAGCAAAAATACTCCTACAATTTCCTGTATAAACCTATTTATGTACTTGCTTTTACGGTTTAAATTTTTATATGTACCTCCCGCCCTATTTTTCTGTATGTTTGCATAGTAGGATTCATACTGCGAATCGTAGCTACCCATATGACACTCCTCTATAATTACTTATCGATTAATTATATTAAGCCTAGAGAAAGAATATGACAAAAGGAGTATATGATCTCCTTCATGCCACAACATTTCCTATGCCCTGACTCTTAATATTCACAAATACTTTTATTATTAAGTGTGTATCTTAACATTATCCACAATTGACAAAAACATAAGTTCATAAAGAGTAAAAATAAAAATCAACCTTTCAGTTGATTTTTATTGCTTATTTAAATCATAAGCATAATCTATACTTTAAATTTAGAAATCTGCTCATTCAATCTTTCTGCGCTTTCATTTGTTTTAAATATCTGTTTTAATACATTACTTGAGTCACTATTAATTTCAGTCATGCTTCCCGCTATATCCGTCGTTCCATCTGCTCCCTCAGTAGTAGCTTTTGCTACGCTGTCTATTGTATGAAGCACATCATGTATCGATGCTAACAATTGTTCTGATGTAGAACTAAAATCCATTACAAGTCCATCTACGAATTCTGCATCTAAACTATACTGCTCCGCAACTTCAGCCATTTCACTAAAGTTATCCTCCACATCAGTTGATATAAAACTTAATATATTATTAGAATTATTCATTAACTTTTCTACTGCCATAGTAACTTTATCTGTTATACTTTGTATTTCTATAACCGTCTGCTTTGATTGTTCAGCCAATTTTCTTATTTCATCGGCAACTACAGCGAATCCCTTTCCAGCTTCACCAGCTCTTGAAGCTTCTATAGCTGCATTTAAAGATAAAAGATTTGTCTGAGACGTAATCTGCATTATAGCTTCAGACAATACGCTTATCTTCTCTACAACCTTAGATTCTTCAATAGCTTTTTCAAGTTCTGTCTTTGCATCGACAAATATTTCTTGAGCTTTTTTCTGTGATATTACCATACTTTCCTTAATTTTTTTAGCTCTATCACTTATCTTTCCAGCCTCTGCCGCACCCTGTTGAGACTTTTCAGCAATAGAATTTACGGCTCTTTCTATTTCTTGGGATGTTGCTGACATTTCCTCAGCAGCAGCAGCTGTTTCTTCCATACTAGCAGAAAGTTCCTGAGTAGTAGCGGAAGCCTGCTGTATATTTCCATCTAGCTCCGTTACACTTCCTTTAACTGCTTGTACAACATTTTCAATAGTATTAGTTTCATTAACAATATTAGTTATCAATTCTTTAAATGTAATTTGAATAGCATAAATTGCATTTGCTATATTCCCTATCTCGTCTTTTCTATCTCTTAACTTTTCATCTACCTGACTTCTAAAATCACGTTTTGAAATGCATAATAATTCCTGTACAGAAAGACTTAAAGGAACAGTAATATTCTTTGCTATGACAGTTGAACCTATAAAAATAGCCACTATTGATATAAGCAGTATTGTAAAAAACATGATTATTGTGTTTCTATACGCAATATTATTACTTTTATATAAATTGTCTGACGCTTTTATGTTATAGTCAGCTAGTTCTCTAAGTTTGGTCTGGAACTTCTCAGAAATAGCTTCTACTGAGTCATATTTTATTAGAGCTGCTTTTCTATTCCCCTCTAAAGATAACTTAATAATTTCATCTCTTGCTTGTCTGTATTCACTAAGACTGTCATCTATAGCCGACAATTCATCCTTCTCATATTCATTCACTGCAATTTTCCTATACTTATTAAGGTTATCATCAAAAATTGTTTTTCGTCGTTCTATGTCCTTAATCTTTTCATTTTGCCTATCTCTTTCTCCAGTATGTAATATGACATAAAACATATCTGCCAGTATAGCCCTTGCTTGATTACGATTATCGTTCAACCACTCAATGGCTAATAGATTATCTTTATACATTTCTGTTATCTTTTTATTACTTTTGCTAATTTGAATATACCCAACCATTCCTATAATTACTGTAAATACCAATGACAAAGATATAAGTACTCTTATCTTATTTTTTATTTTCATGTTGCTTAACATTAAGCAGCCTCCTTTTAAAAATAATTTCAACGTTTTTATAATTATACTTTATATTTTGCATAATATTCAAGTTGTTTATAGGTATACTAATATCATTTTGTAGAATATAGTCGTACGCAATTAAAAATTATCTGCAATTGTCAAAATGCTTAAATTCCTACAGACTTAAAAAAGGCAGAAATTCAGCCACGCTGAATTTCTGCCTACTCTCTACTCTTTTCTCTTCTTTTAGTTTTCTCTCATTTTAAGAGCTTTTACAAAAACTTCTGCAGAGCCTACATTGGTTGCAAGAGGTATGCAATGAACATCACATAATCTTAAAAGTGCAGTTACATCAGGTTCATGTGGCTGAGCTGTTAGAGGATCTCTTAAAAATATAACAAAATCCATTTCACCAGTAGCTACCTTTGCTCCTATCTGCTGATCTCCGCCCATAGGTCCTGAAAGAAATCTATGCACTTTAAGTCCAGTAGCTTCTGCTACAAGCTTTCCTGTAGTTCCTGTTGCAAAAAGCTCATGTTCTTTAAACACATCCACATATCTTTTTACAAAATCAATCATATCTTCTTTCTTCTTATCATGTGCAATAATTGCTATTTTCATAATAATCCCCCGTTCATTAAAAGTTAATTTTTTTCCTTCGCATACCAACATTAATTACAAGACCAAGCGCTATAAAATTTGTAACAAGCGAACTACCACCAGCACTCATAAACGGCAATGTTAGACCTGAAACTGGAAGCATACTTATAGCCATTCCTATATTCCACACTACAGAAAATAAAAATGATGAAAATACACCTACGCAGATTACTGTTCCAAATATATCCTTACTACTCCTAGCTATCTTTAAGATTTTCACAAGTAGTATGGCATAAAATAGTAGAAGCATTACTGAACCAACGAACCCCCACTTTTCACCTACTACTGCAAAAATAAAGTCATTTTGTCTCTCTGGAACGAAATTAATAAATCCCTGGTGAGAAGCCGGGCCTATCTTTTCTCCAGAACCAAACAAAGAGCCTGAACCTATAGCGATCAGTGAACGCACTATCTGAAGTCCTTTTCCCAGCTCGTCAGCCTCTGGATGAAGAAATACAGTCAGTCTACTCTTCCAATATTCAGGCATAATGCTTGAATTAAATAGTATAGCTACAGCAACAGCCAAGCTGGCTAGTCCACCAACAATAATCTTAAGATCTAATCCCATAATAAAATATATTCCTAGTGCTATAAAGAAACATACCATCGTCATTCCCATATCAGGTTGTATAATTATAAGTCCCATGGGGATAGCAGCATAGAAAGTAAGTATCATAAAGTTCTTAACATTATTTATGTTTCCTTCCATATCCTCAAGCTTCTTTGCAAGTAGAATCAACATAGCAAGCTTTGCAAATTCTGAAGGCTGCATGCTAACTCCACCTATTCGTATCCAGCCTTTGGCTCCATTTACAACTTTACCGGCCACATCATTATATATAAGTAATAAAATAGTACCTGCATAAAAAATATATGCATAATTACCAAGCACATTATAATCTATCAATGACATTACGCAGACAACAACTACACTTATCAGAAGGAATAAAATCTGCATTTTCATTAAATGGGTACCTACCGCATAATATATGTTTATACACCCAAATGCAACAATAATAAGTGCTACTAATAATATTCCAAAATCAAAATGCTTTAGAACTTTCCTATCAACTGTAAACTTTCCCAGCAATTTTATACCTCCCAGTTTAATATAATCAGTAATTTAGCTCTATCGATAAATAATACGAAACTTAGTCCTAATAGTGTGAAAGTAAGCAACCTATCGCATTTTGTACCCTATATTAGGCTTTCTTATTGATTATAACAGTTTAGCATAAAAAAATCTATTCCAATTATCTCTATCTGCTCTTTGCTTTTCTTATCGGGATATTTGCAACAAGTGCTGGAAAGTTGCCATTATCTTCATTGGTCTTTGTAAGTTCTATCTCTACTTCAGAATTATCAATTTCAACATATTTAGATATAACGTCAAGTATCTCTCTTTTAATATTATCAATAACATCAGGTGACAAAGCAGCTCTATCATTTATCAAAATAAGTCTAAGCCTATCTTTGGCGATATCTTTAGATGAGGTTCTATTTATTCCTAACATCTTTAACAAGTCCACAAAATTCATCCCCCTATTTTAAACAGTTTCTTTATAGTAGCTATAATACCACTGCTCTCTTCATCCAAATTCATTAGTGGTACTTCCTCACCTGTTATTCGTTTAGCTATGTTTTTAAATGCTTGACCTGCATATGCTTTATCATCCAAAACTATAGGTTCACCTTTGTTTGTAGAAACTGTTATATCCCTATCATCCGGCACTACTCCAATGAGCTTTACTGATAGTGTTTCTATAATATCATTAATATTAAGCATATCACCTTTTTTTACCATACTTACATTTAGCCTATTTATAATGAGTTCATGTCTTTCTAACCCTTTTGCATCTAACTTTCCAATAACCCTATCTGCATCTCTTACAGATGTTACTTCAGGATTAACAACTACTACAGCTCTGTCTGCACCGGCTATAGCATTTTCAAAGCCTTGCTCTATGCCTGCTGGACAATCTATTAAAACATAGTCCATTTCTTCCTTTAATTCATTTATAATTTTAAGCATATCCTCAGTTTTTATATCATCCTTATCTCTCGTTTGAGCCGTAGGAAGCAAATATAAATTGTTAAATCTTTTATCCTTTATCATAGCTTGTTTTAATCTACATCTATCTTCTATTACGTCGATTAGCGTAAATACTATTCTGTTCTCAAGTCCCATAAGAACATCAAGATTTCTAAGTCCAGTATCACCATCCACTACAGTCACTTTCTTGCCCATGGCCGCAAGTGCAGTACCTAAATTAGCTGTAGTAGTAGTTTTTCCAACCCCGCCTTTTCCTGATGTTACAACTATTGCTTCTCCCATTTAATAAACCTCCTGTATGTTATATATATTTATCTGGTATATAAGGTTCCACTATTATCGAACCCTCTTTAATTTTTGCTACTTCTGGGTATGATGGTTTTAAATTATCTTCAGGAGCCCTAGTAATCAGATGAGCTATTTGAAGTATATCTGGCTGCAGCAAAAAGGCAGCAACTATTGCTCTTTCATTGCCCCCGACACCAGCTTTTACGTACCCTCTAAGTTTTCCAAGAACTATAATATTGCCGCTAGCTTCAACCTCTGAGCCAGGATTGACATCACCGATAATAACCAAATTACCATTATATTGTATTACTTGACCACTTCTTACAGTTTTTCTTATAAACTTCGTCCTTCCTTCATACACTCCTGTAAATACTTTATTCTTTTTTTCAGAGGCATCTTCAAATATGCAATCTTTTATTTGAAAGTCCTCGAACAGCTTTTCCTTTAATTTTATCGACTGTCTTTCGTTTATAAGCTTCAAATCCGTCGTTATTTTTAAGGTACAACCTTTATAAAATTTTTTCCCCTTTTCCAATCTACTGCTAAGAGCATCAAGCATGTCTTGAAAATCCCCAAATTTATCCATGTTGATTACTGCATTAAGTCCATCCTTATTACCTTTAATAATTATTCTGTCCTCCATTGGAAAACCTCCGTATCTGAGTGTAATTAAATATTCAACACAGCATCATAAAATTCCTTCTTATTTTTAAATAAATTCAAAAAAAGATATGAACATATAAAAAAAATGGTAGGAAGTGATTTCCGTCGGCTGGAAAATGCCTCCTCCAACCACTTCCTACCCTATGCCGACTCTATGCATTTACAAAGCATTATTTTCTACATTACTTCTCACAAATTATTTTTCTAGTTTATTTATTTACTAGTATTTTCTTAAGAGCTTTCTTCATATTACTTCGCATATTATATAGTTATATCCTTTTATCAACTATACAATTTATTCATACACAGTTAAAAGCTATCCACAATTGGCAAAAATCATAATTTCCTTAAGACTAAAAAATGAAATGTTGTGCACTACGGAGATTGATCCGTTTATTAAGCAATTGTAACACTAATTTATGTAAATTTCCTAATTGGGGCAAACTCGTCTACGCCTCAAACACTGCCCAAATCTTAACGGAAATTCACATAAATTCGCTAACAATCGCTAAATTCACTCTATATCTCCTTCGTTCCACAACATTTCCTATGCCCTACCTCTTAATATTTACAAAATACTTATATATAAAAGTATCTTAGCATTAGCCAAAACATGAATGCCTAAAAAAATTGATTCATCGAAATTCAGTGCAGCTGAATTCCCACCTTCACTTTTCTCTTTTTTATTCCTTTGCAATTCTCTCTTTGCTTATATCGTTTTCTCTTAAGTGAAAATGCTGTTCATATATTTTTTTAGCAACTTCAGATACATAGCCGCCGTGTCCACCGTTGTAAATAACAACACAAACAGCTATCTCAGGATTATTAAGCGGTGCAAAGCCTAAATATACTCCATAGGAGGTTCTTCCTACCTTTTCCTGTTTTCCATTTTCTAAGTATGTTCCAGAACCTGTCTTTCCTGCTGTCTGAATAGGAAAGTTTGCGAAAGTTGATCCAGCTGTACCATTTTCATCAGTGACTTTCCTCATTCCTTTCTTTACTGCATCTATCGTAGACTGTTTCAACTTTATCCTTTCGACAACTTCAGGTTTATATTTTTCTATAATCTTTCCACTGGCATCCTTAAATTCACTAACTAAATGGGCCTTATACCTAGTACCGCCATTGGCAAACGTGGCTATATAATTTGCTAGCTGAACTGGAGTAAATTGATTTATTCCTTGCCCTATTGAGGCATTATATACATTTGCCGGCGTCTGTATCTGAGGAATAAAATCATACGTTACCATATTTGCCAAAGCCGTTGACATTTGAGTCGGATCATTTGGCTGGTAAGTTTCCTTCTCATCTTCTGGCAGCACATCAATAAGATCTTTAAATAGCTTTAAAAAATCTTTCTGCAATTTGTTATAAAATGCACTCTGATTTTTATCATATTCACCGGTTATAGCAATTTTGAACCTATCCTTAATAGCCGCTTTTGCATCAGCAATCACCTGTTTGTCTGAAGCATTATAGTATATATCTATAGGTGTAAAACTAAAACTTCTATATCTACCTTCCTTAAGCATTTTTGCTATATCAAATTTAAAACTATTAGCAGAAAGCTGCTTATCGGTACTGTCATTATATACATTACCAAAACCCTCATATATTTCAAGTCCCGTAGATCTTTTTGCATTTGATTTAGGATTAACTCCTAGCCCAAATTTCCATGCATACTTTGCAAGTTCATTAAGACCTCCAAGATTATATAATCGATTCCCTAACTCATAAAAGAAATAGTTACAAGATTTTTCAAGAGCTGTTCCTACATCTATTATACCGTGAGTTGCATGGTGTTCCTTCCATAACCAACAGGATCTATTATAATTATGTACTTTATATACACCTTCATCTCTTATAGTTTCATTAGGCTGTAACACTCCTGTTTCAAGTGCAGCAATTGCAGTTAGCGGCTTAAAAGTAGAACCACATGGTATAGCTGTCGTTGCGTAATTGGTAAATGGCTTTGGATATATATTATATTTATCTCTATTTTGCTTAAAATCAAATAAGTAATTTGGACTTACACTTAAATTCATTCTTTCTATATATTTTTTTGCAAAGCTTCTATAATCAGGAGAAAACAATTCTCTGCTCTTTTTAGCTGTAAGCCTCCCTGGTATTGAAAATACATTGGGATTATATTTAGGTAAGCTAGCCATAGCTAGAATAGCTCCTGTTTTTACATCTATAGCAACAGCTGCTCCACTGGTTGCATTTCCTGTATCCATCCCTTGTTCTGGATGACGGTTAACTTGAAGGGCTGTCATTCTCTGCTGCAATGCGTCTTCCGCCGTCTTTTGAAGTTTACTGTCGATTGTAAGAATCACATTCTGACCAGGATAAGGATCAAGTTTAAATAATTCCTCTGTAGCTCTTCCCTCATTATTTACTCTTACGGTAGTTCCGCCTTTCGAACCCTTTAGTCTATCCTCAAATGCACTCTCAAGACCTGCCATACCTATATAATCTGAACTTACATCATATCCTCTTTCTTCGTACCTGCTGGAGCTGCTTTCAGGTATCTTTGAAATATAACCTATAAAATCAGATCCTAAGCTCCCTTTAGGATAACATCTTATTGGTTGAAGCTTAACATCTATTCCAGGTAATTCACCTTTAATTTGTTCAAAAAGAAGTGCCATACGCTTACTAACATTAGAAGCAATAGTTACAGGTTTATAGACAGTATATTTTTGAAGTTCAATTTTATCCTTAACTAATAAATACTTTCTAAGTTCATCAACAGAATACTTTTTTAATAACATTTCCTTTATCTGATGATAGCTGATTTTTTTATGCTTCACTTTATCTCTTAGCTCACTTTGTTTTTCACTGCTTAATCCTAAAAGCTTATAAAGATGATATTTGTAAACAAGATAATCAAACGTTTCTTCAGGTGTCATCTTAAGCAATGCTTCATTAACTTTCTTCTTATCCGCATCTGTCAGTTCGGTATCATTTTTAATTTTATCAAATAATTTCTTTTCGACAAAACCTTGCATTTGTCTGTCCTTTTTAAATTGAATCTCTTGGGCCTGCTTAACTTTTTCTACTGAAGAAGAAAATTCAAATCTATATGGATTCACTTTAAGCTGTAATTCATCTAGAAGTTTATCATTCTTTCCTTTTTCTTTTGACTTCTCTAAATATCTAAACACCTTTTTAAAGGTTGGAAAGAAACTTTTTTCCACATTTTCAGGTTCCATATATACTATGGTGTAACTCTGCTTATTTGTAGCTAAGACAACCCCTTTAGAATCTATGATTTTTCCTCTCGGTGCCTGTTCCGATATCTGCCTTATAGACTTTGTATTTGCCTTTGCAATATATTCATCGGCATTTATTATCTGTAAAGAAGTTAATCTAGTAACTATAACAGAAAAAATCATAAACATTATTAGTATCAGCGCTGTAAACCTATTAAATATTTTTTTCTTTTTTTTCAATCTTCTCACCCCATGAACCCTTTACCTATATAAGTTGCAATAAAGTTCTTACATTATGGCTTCTAAAATATCACTGCTGAATCGGTTGACCCTAGGATCTTTTAGAAGTCAGAATGTATTAGAACTTTCACAACTTATATATCATAAAGTACGTCTAAGTATTTATACGTATTCACATACATAACTGTAACATTTATGTAATAATTTTACAACAGTATTAATTTGAATGTCTTTTTAATACGCCATAATATTCTTTTACTATAAATCCATAAATTATACATAAAAGTAAAGCTAAAAAATAACGGCTTAGTGATCTTTTTAAAATTTCACTAAACCGTTATTATATTATTGCTGAATATTATTATTATTTGTTTTTGCAGTATCTTCTGCTTTAGTCACATCATTTGTATCTTTCGTCTTTTTATCATTTAGATGGAAATATTGTTCATATATCTTTTTTGCTACTTCAGCTACATATCCACCATGACCACCATTGTAGATAATAACAAAAACTGCGATTTTAGGTTTATTCACTGGTGCAAAGCCCAAATATAGTCCATAGGAAGTTCTTCCTACCTTTTCCTGTTTACCACCCTGTATATAGGTTGCTGAACCAGTTTTACCTGCAGTTTGAATCGGAAAGTTATTAAACGTACTTCCTGCTGTACCATCTTCGGCACTTGTAACTAATTTCATTCCAGATACAACCGCATCAAAAGTAGATTTCTTTATGGTTGTCTTTGACACCACTTCAGGCTTATATTTTTGAACCACCTTTCCACTGGCATCTCTAAATTCCTTAACCAAATGAACCTTATACCTTGTTCCTCCGTTTGCAAAGGTAGCTATATAATTTGCCATCTGAACAGGTGTAAATTGATCTATTCCTTGTCCCAAAGCTGCATTATATACGTTACCTGGAGTCGTTACCTGAGGAATAAAATTATAAGTGATCATATCTGCTAAAGCTTCTGCCATCCTAACTGCATCATTAGACTTATATTGTGATCTTGATGCATCTGGAAGTACACTGATCATTTTTCTAAATAACGGAGTCATATCCTTTTGCAATTTATTATAAAATTCATTCTGACTATTTCTGTCGCCTTTCATTATTGCATCCTTGAATCTTGCTTTAATGGCAGCTTTAGCATCCGCAATAGATTTCTTATCGGATTCATTATAGCCTATATCTATAGGTGTAAAACTGAAGCCATTATATTTGCCGGCCTTAAGCATATTAACCATATCAAAGCTGAAACTACTGGAACTGCTGGAACTTAACAGTCTGTTGGTGTAATCATTATATACATTACCAAAACCCTCTGATATCTCAAGTCCTGTAGAACGTTGGGCATTTGACTTCGGATCAACTCCAAGACCAAATTTCCATGCGTACTTAGCTAATTCGTCCAGTCCCCCAAGATTATATAGCCTGTCTCCTAGTTCGAAAAAGAAATAGTTACAGGAAATTGCAAGGGCTTCTCCTAGATCAATTAATCCTCTCGGTCTATTTAAATCATGTCCTTTGAAACCATTTTTTGTGAATATACCAGTATCATTGATTAACCCCCCTGGCTTATATACTCCCGTTTCTAGAGCGGCTATAGCTGTCATAGGCTTGAAGGTAGAACCTACAGGTGTAGCAGTTGTAGCATAATTGGTAAATGGTTTCGGGTATACATTATATCTGTCTCTGTTAGTTTTAAAATCAAATAGATAACTCGGTGTTACATTCAAGTGATTTTTCGCAATATACTCTTCAGCAAATTTCTTATAGTCCGGAGAGAATAGTTCTCTGCTCTTTTTTGCTGTAAGCTTACCTGGTATTGAGAAAAGATTCGGGTTATATTTAGGTAAGCTTGCCATCGCAAGTACCCCCCCAGTTTTTACATCCAACACAACTGCTGCACCACTTGTTGCATTTGCTGTATTAACATCAGAGCCCTGATGAGGATGTTGCTGCAGATATGTCAATCTCTCCTGAAGGGCATCTTCTGCAACCTTCTGAAGTTTACTGTCGATTGTAAGTACCATGTTTTGTCCTGGATACGGATCGAGCTTGAACAATTCTTCTGTTGCTCTTCCCTGACTGTTAACTCTTACTGTTGTTCCACCTTTAGAGCCCTTAAGTCTATCCTCAAAAGCACTTTCAAGTCCAGCCATTCCTATATAATCCGTACTTGTATCATAACCTTTTTCTTCATATTTACTTGAACTGCTTTCCGGTATTTTTGAAATATATCCTAGAAAATTTGACCCCAGACTGCCTTTAGGATAATATCTTATGGGTTCAAGACTTACATCTATTCCAGGTAATCCACTTTTAACCTGTTGGAAAAGCAGAGCAAGATGTTTACTAACATTAGATGCTATAGTAACAGGCTTATAGCTTGAATAACTCTGCATTTGAATGGCATCTTTAACAAGAAGATATCTTCTTAATTCAGTTACGGAATACTTTTTTAAAAGCATCTCTTTAAGCTCATGGTAAGACATCTTCTTATTTTCTATATTTTTAACAAGCTGTTTCTCTTCATCACTGCTAAGCTTTAATAATTTGTATAAATCATACTTAAACACAAGATAGTCAAAAGTTTCTTCCGGCGTTATCTTCATAAGAGCTGCATTAATTTTTTTCTTATCACCATCAGTCAAATCGCTGTCTTCTTTTTTCTTTTCAAATAATTCTTTTTCAACTATATCCTGCATTCCTCTATCTTTTTTAAATTGAAGTTCCTGAGCTCTCTTTACACTCTTAATGGATGAAGTAAATTCAAACCTATAGGGTTTTACCTTTAGTTCCAACTCATCTAAAAGCTTATCGTTTTTGTATTTCTTTGAAGACTCATCAATATACTCAAAAACCTTTTTAAAGGTAGTGAAAAAATCATCCTCACCAGTTGAAGTTTCCATATATTCTATTGTGTAGCTTTGTTTATTAGTAGCCAAAACCACACCATGCTTATCTACAATTTTACCCCTTGGAGCCTGCTCAGGTATCTGCCTTATAGATTTTGTATTTGCTTTCGCAATATACTCATCAGCATTAACAATTTGGAGTGAAGATAATCTAGTAACTATAACAGAAAAAATAAGCAACATTATAAGTGTCAGTGCCGTAAATCTATTAAAAATCTTTTTCTTTTTTCCCAAATTAATCCTCCTTAAACTTCCACCTTTTCATCATAGTTTTAGATTGCATAAGCTTATATACAAACTTATATGTGAATATTCCGATCACCGCATTATATATCGCCTTATAAAAAATAGCATCAAATTTAGAACTTATACCAATTACAAACAATATGCAAAATACTAATACGCCTTTTACTACAGAAAGTCCTAATGTTAAAAAGACAGGAATTATTCTTCTCTCTTTAAAAATATTCTGTCCAATTGCATAAGCAGCCAAACTAACAAATATATTCAAAAGAGGATTTATGCCAATGATTGAAGAAAAGTAAAAATCTTGCAGTAATCCCACAAATATGGCTAAAACGATTCCTTCTATCATACTTTCATTTAAAGAAAAAAATATTAAAAATATTAAAAGCAAATTTGGATAACTGCCTTTTATCGCAAAAAAAGGCATAAGTGTATTATCTGCAAACCATAATAATACACATATTACAAAAATTATAACTCTCTTCATTTTATCTCTCCACCACTATAACCAGAACTATTTTTATCTTTAGGTATAATTATAGAAACTTCCTGTAATTTATTTAAATCAACGTAAGGCTGCAATATAGCATTTTTCATTACCTTACCTTCATCCTTTTCCACCTTTACAACATAGCCTATTCTTATGCCTTTAGGGTATATATCACCAACATTTTCTGTAGTTACAACATCATTTTCTTTTACAGACGATGACATCGCTAAATTATACATTTTTGCCTGTATCTGATTATGGCTGTTTGTAAAACCTTCCACATAACCTGTCTCATTTGAATTCTGTATTTTTGCTGCTACAGCTATATTTTTACTTCCAAGAGTTTCGACTATAGCACTATCTTTACCAGCTGAGGTAACCTGTCCAACAAGTCCCTCGTAAGTAACAACAACCCTACCAGGTATAACTCCATCGTTTCTTCCCTTATCAATCGTGAATTCATCTATGAGTGAATCTCCACCCCTATTTATTACGTTGCAGGTCACAAAATTGAAATAGCCATTTCTATTCTGAAAATCCAATTCTTTACTGAATCTGTCATTTTGCTTTTTTAATTCATCATACATGAGAGCTTTATATTCCAACTCAGCATTCTTTTTCTTTAGCTGTTCATTTTCCGATTTTACCTGAGAAAAATTAAAAACGAAACTTAGAAAGCTACTCAATTTATTATTAACACTATATACTGCCTTCTGTCCATAGTTAGTGACAACGCCAACAATATCCTCCGCACCGCTTCTTTGATCACGCATCGCGCTTAAGCCTATTAATGCTAAAAATATCACTGACAGTAAAATTATTATTACTGTCAGTTTATTTTTCAAAAACTTCATGGTTAACCTCTTCTTTTACTCATTTTATCAAAAAACTCTAGAGCCTTTCCTGCTCCCAAAGCTACGCAATCCAAAGGAGATTCAGCTATATGAACTGGCATGTGTGTTTCTTCGTTTATCAATCTATCAAGGCCTTTAAGCATAGCCCCGCCCCCTGCAAGCATTATTCCTTTTTCCATAATATCTGCAGCAAGCTCAGGTGGTGTTTTTTCTAGTGTAGTTTTAATAGCTTCAATAATTGTAGCTACAGGCTCTTTTATGGCTTCTCTTATCTGAGCTTCAGTTATTGTAATGGTTTTTGGAAGTCCAGAAATCAAATCTCTTCCCTTTATCTCCATGCTATCTTCTTCTTCTAATTGGAAGGCTGACCCTAGCTGTATCTTAACCATCTCAGCAGTTCTTTCTCCAACCATGAGGTTATATTCTTTCTTTATATAGCTTATTATAGACTGATCCAGCTCATTTCCAGCTATTCTTAAGGACTTACTTGTAACAATTCCATCCAATGAAATAACAGCAACCTCAGTTGTTCCTCCTCCAATGTCAACAATCATGCTTCCTGTTGGTTCATCTACTGGAAGTCCTGCTCCTATAGCTGCAGCCATTGGTTCTTCCATAAGAATTACTTCTCTTACTCCAGCAGATTTAGCAGCTTCATCAATAGCTCTCTTTTCAACCTCCGTTACTCCAGATGGAAAGCAAACTATTATTCTTGGACTAGCAAAAGAACTTCTGCCCATAGCTTTAGTAATGAATTTTTTAAGCATTGTCTGCGTAACATCGAAATCTGCAATAACTCCGTCCTTCATAGGTCTTATAGCAACGATGTTCCCTGGTGTTCTACCAATCATCTTTTTAGCTTCCTCACCTACTGCAAGAACCCTTTTATTTGTATTGTTTATAGCAACCACTGACGGCTCCCTTAAAACTATCCCTTTTCCCTTAACATAAACTAATGTATTTGCTGTGCCTAAGTCTATTCCCATATCTTTTGAAATTCTAAATAATCCCATGAAAAAAATCTCCTTCCAAGTTATAGTATTCCTTTTTCTTTTAAGCTTATATAGTCACCATTACCAATTATTATATGATCCAATAATTCTATTCCAATCAGCTTTCCGCATTCTTTTAATCTCGTTGTTATACTTAAGTCCTCAGAACTAGGTGATGGATCTCCAGACGGATGATTATGACATATTATTATAGATGTAGAAGAGTGCTTTATAGCTTCTTTAAAAACTTCTCTCGGGTGTACTATAGATGAATTCACTGTTCCCACTGAAATATCAAGAACTCTAATAACTATATTTTTTGTGTTAAGCAGTATTACTTTCAGCATTTCTTTCTTTTGATATCGCATGGTATTCATCAATAAATCAGCAGCATTTTTAGGGGAACATATCTTATACTCTTCACCTGATTTATAGGTCATAAAGCGTTTAGATATCTCCGCTATAGCTAGAAGCTGAGAAGCTTTAGCCTCTTTTACCCCTTTAAGTTTCATATATTCTTCTGCACTATAGTTTAATAAATTGTTAAGTCCTCCGCATTCTTTTAATATCCTGTTGCATAAGTTTAATATGTTCTCACCAGAAGTTCCACTTCTAAGTATCAGGGCAAGCAGCTCAGCATTAGATAGAGCTTCAGCTCCATACTTAAGAGCCCTTTCTCTAGGTCTTTCACTTTCAGGTAAATCCATTATTTTAAGACAGTTGTACATTAAAACTACCCCTTTTATAGATTTATCCCCATTTCCCCTAACATATTTTTTAATTTATTTAAAGGCAAACCTACAATATTAAAGAAACAACCATGTATTTCTTCAACAAAAACACCAGCATAGCCTTGTATTGCGTAAGCTCCAGCTTTGCCATAAGGTTCACCGCTGTCAACATATTTGCATATTTGTGCATCATCCAGTTTTGAAAACTTCACAGAAGTTTTCACAAAATCCTTTACGGTTTTATTGCTTACCGTATTAAGTACTGTAACCCCGGTATATACGTAATGAATCTTTCCGCTAAGCTTTTTCAGCATTCTTATGGCATCATCACGATCTTTAGGCTTACCAAGTACTTCCCCCTCTATAGCAACAATAGTATCACTACCTATTATTATAGAAGGCTCAGCTATTTTTGAGAAAACACTTAATGCTTTATTTTCAGATAATTCAACAACATATTTTCCAAAATCCCCTTGAAATTTAATAGTATCCTCATCAAAATTGCTAGGTATAACTATAAAATTTTCGGTAATTCTTTTAAGCAGTTCAAGCCTTCTTGGAGATGATGAAGCTAACACTATTTCCATCGAATCACATCCTAATGTTTTCTATATAATATTATTATTGCCAAAATCATACCTATAATAGACATAATGTTTATACCAAAATTGAAACCTAACGTAAAAGTCATCACTTTTAGGTCTATTGTCATAGGTGAACCTGTTCCAATATGATATACGTGTTTAATAAAATTGAGTTTCGTCATATTTCCTAAAATATCTCCAACAATACTTCCTGATATAGCACCTAAAAAGATTACAAAAGCAAAAAATAATGCCGAACTATTCGAATTCCTCAATTTTATCCCCACCTTTAAACATACATCTAATATAGTTTATCATTTAATAAATGTATAAACAAGATATTTACCCGGTAAATTGCAAAAATTCAGCATAAAACTGAATTTTTACATTGACATATATATTTTATATTGTTTATTGACGAATTTTCATCCTTCAAAGCATTTTTTTTTTTAAATCATTTTGACGTTTTAGATATTTCTTTAAGCATTTTATAAATATATATATAATTATCTTCGCAATTATCTTTTTTCATTTCCTTAGGCATTTTATTTATGTATAATTTATAACTTTTATAGAACTTATAATTACTGCTGTTCTTTTCTGCATGCTTCAGTCCGTTAGCCCATTTTACATATTCTTTAGTTTTAAATTTTACGTCTGCTTTTACAAATTCCATAAGGATCTTAAGATTCCCTTTAATCATTTCAGCTATCAATTTAGTCGTGTTATCCTTTATTGATATATTATAGGTAACTTTTGCTGTAGTTATTTTTTTGCCTTTTAGTCTTTTTAAAATCTTATTATAGTCTTCAGTATTATAGATTCCACATAATACCCTGTATTTTCCATCCTCTTTAATAGTGAAAGGATTAAGAATCTTCTTTAAATCCTTTTGTATAGCCTTAGCATTACCCTTTTTCGCAAAATATCCTGCCTGAACCACAATGAAACTATATTTTTCAGATTGTACAGGTGCCGTATTTGAAGTTGAAGCCCCCTGATTTGAAGATTTAGTTTCAGTGGTTTTCTTTATATCAGTTTTGTTACTGCTACTGGTAGGTACTGCCCTTTTAACATTACTTTCTGTCGGTGATTTTATGAACAGATTAAATATTATTGATCCTATGAAAAAAGCTAATACAATAAGGCTAATAAATATTAACGGCATAGGAATATATGTGTTTCTTTTCCGCCTATAATCATATCTTGTGTATCTCATGCTATAACCCCCTGATATAAATTACTATAGTATATAATATTTATATCAGTTTTCTTTTAGAATGACTTTTCCAAATTTCTTTTTAAAAGTAGCATGTCCTTTTCTTCTTTTCCATTTGAAAAGAAATTTTTCGAAATCCTGTATTCATTAAATTTATTTTTGTTCCAGAACTTTATTGATCCATCATTATCTCCTACAACTCCAGTTATATAATTTGTAATCCCATAATTTTTCTTAAAATAATCGATTATAATTTCTAATATAAAGCTTCCCACACCGTTTCTCCTCAAATCATTTTCTATAATATAACACCATATAAGAAGCTTATCCTCCTCTATTCTCCCTTTAAACACGCCAATTATACAATCATCCTTTATTAGCTTTAAAAATATCTCGTTGCCGCTTATGTAATATTCAACAAGCCTATCCCTCAGTTCACTTATATTAATCCACATAATCTCATAACATTCTCCTACCTGATGCTTCATCCAATTCTCTATATCGTCAAAATCTTCTTTTTCAATATTGGATATAAATATGTCCTCACATGAAATCTCTACATTAAACATATTATCACCACCCATTGAATATAAAATTCTACACTTATCAAAAAATTCCTTTCTAAAAGTATTAATAAAAAGGGAAATGTTGTAGCCTTCTGAGACTTATTCACTCACTAAACTCTGCATTTTTCTATTCTAAATCTCTAAAAAGTCAAAAAACAAAATAGAAAGAGACAGCACCTTATAGTGTATCTCTTTCCATTTGAAGTTTTTTCCATATTGCAGCAATTTTAACGTTGCTTTATTTTTTGTCAGTCTTTTTCTTCCTATTGACTACTAATGAATATATCTTGGAACTTACACCATCCTCAGCAGTTACCTTTATATATGCCTTATTATTGCCAACACTCAAATTTAACTTTTTATTAGCTATCTCTTTTGTGCAGGCCGCATCCTTGTATAATTTCCACGAAGCTTTTTTGCTTACAGAAACCTCTACTTTTATCTTTCCTGTTTTATATTTTACTTTTGCTGATAACTTTGTTCCAGATATTTGAGCTGCTGTTGGTGTCTTAACTTTTAGTATCTTACATTCAGAAGACTGCTTTATAATTTTATCACCTTTAACAATTGTAAAAACGCTGAACTTGGTTACTGTAAATTTAATTCCTAATACACCATCTTTATATTGAACAATTTCACCATGTATAAGTTCCTTATCACCATCACTATGCTCTATATATATCCCAAGTTTGTCCAAAAATGCTTGTCTTTTTTTAGCGTTAGTAGGAATTCCCACACCGTCCAGCGGCAATATAATATCTACAGGTGTTGATGAAAGATTAGTTTCAATAGCCATTGGTCTTCCAATTATTGATAGTGTACCAGTCCTAAAAACTGTGCTTATTACTGATTGTCCTTCAGCCCTATCTACTATCTCTTTTTTTTCCTCATCTGTTTTCATCGGTACTAATTTAAAGTATAAATCTCCGTTTATATTATTAGCTGCATACTGTACTGATTGTGCAGGCAGTTCAACTCTGCCGTTTTCTGTTTCTATACCAATACCTACGCTGCCATCAGCTAAGACGTTTAAGCTTGAATTAGGTATAGCTACAGTTGTTTCAGAAACTTCATCTTGTGCATCCGGTATATTTATAGTTGCCTTCGTCTTACATGCTTCAGACAATTTTTCAACTGTATCTTTTGCTGTATTCTCTCCATAAGTTACAGCATCAGATTTTGTACCATCAGATTCTGTAGTTCTATTTACTGTAATTTGTGAAATTACTCCATCTGAACTTCCACCTGTCACATCTGCTGGAATTTCTTCTACAGTCTCTGATGGTACTGGCGTAGTTGGCGTTACTACAGGTGGAGAAGTTATTGGATTTATTGTCACCGTAAAGCTCTTGCTAACTGTCGCTGCTAATTCATCCGTTACAGAAACTGTGAAAGTAGTAGTTTCAACATTAATTGGAGTACCTGACAATGTTCCATCAGTTGAAAGCGTTAGCCCCTGTGGTAAAGCTCCTGATACCTTTGAATAAGTTTTATTTCCTTTACCTCCCGTAGACGTAATCTTTGTGCTATAAGCAGTTCCAACTGTTCCTGAAGGTAGTGCTGAACTATTTATTGCCAATGGTTCACTACTTGTAGTAAAACTTACATCACTTCCATAACTAACTCCGGCACTATTTTTTGCATAAGCTCTAGCATGGTAGGTTGTATTAGGTTGTAGCGTTGAAAGACTTACTAAAAATGCTCCTGTTCCGCTAGAAGTTGCATTCACCTTTGTATCACTTGCTATAGTTGGATCGGTCTTTGTTCCATATACAACACCTCTTTCAGTAACTACAGAATTACCATCTGACGTAACTTCTCCACCTACTGAAGCAGTGTTATATTTAATTGCTGAAGCAGCAGCCGTAGTTACTACCGGTACATCTATTCCAACTCCTTTTATATTAAAGTAATAAGGATTTTTAGTAACATCATCGCTCGGAATGTTTATTGTAGCTGTTTTGGTTCCAGTTGCAGCTGGATTAAAGGTTACTTCTATGGTTATGCTTCCACCTGCTGTTATTGTTGTACCTGCTGCTGATGGTTTAACTGAGAAGTCATCTTTGTTTGCTCCACTAATTGTTACAGGTCCAATAATAGTAAGAGCTTTCGTTCCATTATTTTTAATTGCATAAGTTTTGGTTATACCAGCCTCACTCAGCTTAAGGGTTCCAAAGTCAGTATCATCTGACACAATTGGCGTAGTATCACCATTTGCTATTATTGTGTTATTACCTTCTATACTTATTACCGGAGCTGCTGTTCCAGTTCCCTGAATATTAAAAGTATAAGAATTTTGTCCACTGTCACTATCGTCATTTGCAATGCTTATTGAAGCTGTTTTCGTTCCTATTGTAGTCGGATCAAAAGTTACTTGAAAAGTTATGCTTCCACCTACTGCAATTGAACTTGCTGTTGGCTGACTGACTGTAAAATCCCCTGCGTTTGTCCCACCTACTGTTACTTTAGGTATACCGCTCAAATTAAGTGCATATGCTCCAGTGCTTTCAATTGTAAAAGTTTTTTTCACACTGCCTGTGGCTATGTCGGCATTTCCAAAGTCCGTATCATCTGACGAACTCGGAGTAATATCTTGGTTTAATATTACTTTGCTATTACCTTTTACATTAATAGCCTTAGCCTTTTGGCTTAATTTAAGTTCTATACCATCAAATTCTATAAATTCTATAGATTCTATAGGTCCTGCTACTGGATCAACGATTGATGGTATATCAGCAATAAGTGATACTCTAATCTTCCTTGTACCTGAAGGTATTGTTCCAGAAGCTGATTTCTGCTGCCAATCCATTATATAATTGCCAGTAGCATCCTTAACTGCATCTGTTGAATAGTCAACTAACGTCTTTGAACCAATTTTCTGATTTCCAGCATCAAAAAAATCTGCTTCTATTTTAGCAGTAGAGTTTGAAAATAATTTACTCATATACCCACTCAGATTAAATGCCACATCACTTGAATCAACCTCTTGTGAAATATCAGATACGTCTATATCTTGATAAGCAGTATCAGTTGAAGCTGCACCTGGGTAGTAATCAAAACTATATCCTCCGTTAGGACTAGGCGTATATCCCATATCGCTAAGATTTTGAAGCGTAAATTTACCATTACTATCCATCCATGGATTTATATTTCCCGCAGCTCCGCCTCCACCGCCATCACCATCACCATTTACTACTAAATTTCGTCCATCATACTTAGATGAATTCCAAGCGTAAACCTTCACCTCACCCAAATTCATCAATATTCCTAATGTCATAAGCAGCATTACTGTTGTAGCAGTAATTTTTTTTATACTTTTTTTCATTTAATATACTTCCCCCTTTTAATTGTTTATTACTATAAATAAATCCTCCTATTATTAATATAATAGCAATGGCCTCTGACAGGATTCTGACAAAAGTAAGAGTTCACTACAAAATATGTTAATTCTCTAGGTTAAATGTTTGCAAAATATATAGTTTTCTTTAGAGCAAAAAAAGTTGCAGCAATCAGCTACAACTTTTCTTATTTTTTCACTTTTATATTCTACAGATATAGGGTTTCTAACTCAACTATCCAAACTTCGTACCAAATCTGAGATGCGCTTTGCTGGGCACATATCATACTCGCTCCTTAAGATTTTTTCAAGCCACTTATAGTAGTTTTTTATATCAGTATGTTTGTTTAATCTCTCCATACTTTTAATCATCCTATAACTTGCTTTTTCATAATATGGTACTATTTTCACAAGTGATTTCAATATCTTTATTGAACTATCATATTGGCCTTCTGAAAAATAAACTTCACTTATTTCATCTAATATGCTTGCAAGTTCTTTTTTCAATTTCTCATTTTTCTCAAAACTCCATATATATCCCTGTTTGCTTAAAAAAACGTCACCAAATATATTAGCTGCCTCTTCCACCGCTCCATATGTTGTTTCATCTTCTGAAGTATAATTAGCTAAAGCTTTATTGAATTCTATATAATCACACTGAGCATTCCTTATAATCAAACAATATTTGTTTCCACTGTAATCCAGCGATACCTTATCCTTTAATTCTGCAAATATTTTTCTTGTCTTATATACTGTAGTCTGCAATATTGGTAAAGCTCTGTGTTTCTCATACTTCGGCCATAAATACTCAATTATCACATCTTTATGAACATAGCTATCCAGATTCATCAGCAATAAAGCAAAGAGTTCTTCTGCTTTGCTTCTCCCCCACTTCACGGGCGTTCCATCTATATTAACTAATAAATCATCAAAACATTTTATAGTTAATGTGCTTGTCCCATTATGCTCAATAAAATTTATTTTGTTTTTTACCTTTTCAATCATAACATTAAAACGTTTTATATTTATTGGTTTCATAATATAATCAAGCGCATTTACATCAAAAGCCTTAACCGCATACTGATCATAAGCGGTGATAAATACGATATTTATTTTAGGATTCTTCTCCATAAGTTTTTCTGCAAGAGTAATGCCATCCATCTCCGGCATATCCACATCAATAAAAGCAAGCTGTGGAGAAATATCATCCGATTCTTCCAGCGCGTCTAAGGGGTTTAAATACTTTCCCTCTACAGCTATACAGCCTGTATCTTTAATTAATTCACTTATTTCCTGAAGATTGTACCATTCATCTTCAACAACTATTGCTCTAATCATCTAAATACTCCTTCGATACTATAGAAAGTAAATATCTATATATCTTGCTTTTGCATATATTCATTAGGAATTGAAAATGTAACTATCGTTCCTTGTCCAACACTACTGATAAGGCTTAAACCTTCACCATAATATCTAACTAACCTTTTATGTACGTTATATATGCCAACTCCCTGCTTAGCATCATTTCCGCTTAGCAAATTGAGTATTCTGCTATCTTCTATACCAACGCCGTCATCTTCAATTTTAAAGCATGTCTTATCTGCTTTTGAGGTTATTTCTAAACTCACGCTTCCGCCCTCCATTTTTCTTAAAATACCATGCCGAATTGCATTCTCAATGAGAGGCTGAAGTATAAGCTTAGGAATTTTCATATTTAAATCGCCACTGCAAAGTAATTGAAAATTAAGCCGTTCTCTAAATCGTGCTTTCTCAATGCTTATGTATGTATTAACAAGTTCTATTTCCTCGTTCAAACTTACCATAACAGATTTATTTCCAGTAGAATATGAATTAGCAAGATACTCACTAAGACTAACTATAAGCTCTTTCGCTGCATATGGATCTCTGGTTATCATCGATGATATCACACTGAGCGTATTATTTATAAAATGTGGTTTAATCTGAGCCTGCAGAAAAAATATTTCATTTGTTTCCGCTTTATCTATTGCATTATTTGCAATAAGCTCCAGCCTTTTTTGCTTTTCCACAAATAAACTTATATCCGTTATCACTAATATTTTGCCAATTTCTAGATTTTCTTCCGCTAGTATGGGTATAATTTCAGCTGAATAGTTTACTCCATAATATTCATATTCAAATTTATTTTTGTCTTCCATTATTCCTGCAAGCTCTAAATGTTTCTCTATAAATGTATTTATTTTATTTTTCTTCAGATAATCAGTAATGTCAGAATATATTTTTTTAAACGCAATATTAGCGTCAATGATATATCCACTTAAATCTATAATTAAAATAGCTTCCTTGGATTGATTAAACACGGTTTCAACAGCTATAGGAACTGCTCTAAAGATTCTGTAATGAAATATGCCATACATGTACAAAATTCCAGTAACACCTGTAAGCACCGGGAAGTAATCAACGCCTAAGTAATTCACATTTGTCGCAGTTAAATATACTGAAAACCATGGAAACATACATGCAATAATCATTACTATATATCCTCTTCTAAGAGGTTTAACTGCTTTTATATACCCATAAATATAAATTGATGTACACAGTATTCCTATCATCGAAATTGAAATCACATTAACTGCATAATAAATAATGGTTTTATGTGTGACTATTACTTGGAAATAACCGTTATAAACAAACTCATAGGAAGATATATACAAATGATTTATACTATTAGAATAAAAAGCGGCAAGCATAAGTACTGGATGATATAACATTATGTAACGTGCTGCCGTTAAAATTTTTTTAGGTGCTCTTATGTAATCCAGACCCATCAATATCCATACATAAGGTAAGATTGCAATAGATATATGTTCTAAATAGAACCAAAACATAGCTAACTTGAGTGTATTTGAATTTATCTCTCCCATATAAGTTGCCATATAGAATACCATTAGGACTGCATTAGCTATAAAATAATTAGCTCCTGGCATTTGCCTTCTTTTACAGGCATAACTAATTAGAACTATTCCGCATATACAGGATGCAAAAAGTACAAATGAGTATAAAAATCTTACTGCATTCATAGTATCTCCTTTAACGTATAGGGAAACACTGCGAAAACTTAACTTATACATGTTCGAAAATTGCAGCATCAAGCGATTATCGTCATGTATAAGTTAATAGTTGAAGCTGTTTCCCTATATTACTCACATTATTATAGCTTATAAATACAAAAACTGCTATACAGAAAATCTGTACAGCAGCTTTTATATGATCACTCTTTTTGCTCTTTTCAGGAAGGTAGTCAAAAGCTTTGCCGTGAGATATTAATCGATAGTGGTTTTTATCCTTTAGCAATTCCTTAACTTCATTTGTTTGCTTTCTTGTGAGTTTTAAATTTATATCAACATCAAACTCTTCTGTAGACGGAAGTTCGAGGCCTTGTAGAATGCCAGATGAATAAGTTTTGTGATCTTTTATTCTTATAAGATATTTCCATCCACGTTCCTGTATATGTGCCATGTTGTTATAAGCTTCATATCCTCTATCAGCTATAATTAATGCGGATGTGTTTATCTTGGAACGGTCTACCATAAGAGTCCCTAATTTTGAATTTTAAAAAATTTTGTTTATTAAAAAGCCTTGATTTTAAAGGCTTATTAAAGTGCGGCGTTTTTGATATTTCTAGCTGATTTTGTTAATAAATAGTCCTAAAAAACTCATAAATCATCAAGAAAAAGGAGCTTCACATCAGCAATTTTTAATTGCTAATGCAACAGCTCCAGATTTAATTTATAGAAAGTAATATTTAAGAACCTTGAAAACTTCATGTTTCCCATACGATTTCTTTCTATAAATCTTTAGGATTGCATAATGTCTATTCTAGTGTTTTGCTATTCCTGTATAAAAAATACAGGAGGTAAACCAGAATGAATGAAACCAAAAACTACAGCAGTTTATGGAAGACATGGCGTCCGAAATGGAAAAGCTCCGTTATTCCAAAAATAACATGCGACATTATCATGAGGTATGGAACAGATATCTGAGGTATACTATCCGCACGGACATTAACCGACATGACATGGAACAGTTCCTGTCTGAATGCTATGGAATTTCTGCTGATATGAATCCGCCAACAAGATACCAGTGCGGCGCTATCAGGGTAATGAACGTGCTGGCCTATTATGCAGAGTTCGAGAAAATCTATATCCGTTTTCCGCTTGCGACTCCACTAAATACTCAGATACCATTTGATTCTATTCTTGCCGAATTTACAGCTACGCTGAAGGAATCCGGTTATGCCGTCTCAACCATCCATACACACGAAAGGGTAATAGTCCGTTTCCTACAGTTCCTCAGGGATGATGACGTCCAGTACGTGCAATTAATTAAAAGTTATCCACAATTGGCAAAATACATAAATTACTAGAGACTAAAAAAACTCCACACGCTTATTTAGTTTTTATCCTAAACAACGTGTGGAGCTTTTTCTGTTTTATAGTATCATCTTTATGATGATTATTTTTATGACTATATCCAAAATACCGCTCGCCCTATTTTGACGCCCTATCTTCAGATAGGTGGGTGTCCTCACTGATACTTCTATCTCCTTAAATACCCTAAGGGATTCACTGAAAGGCACATATCCATATCAAAATATTAAACTCCCTTGCATGAACTGTAGGTTCAAAATAAAGGTTCCCGAATATCCCAGAAATTTATTCGATCGTTTGGTGCGAAAGACGGGACTTGAACCCGTACGATGTTACTCACACGCCCCTCAAACGTGCGCGTCTGCCAGTTCCGCCACTCTCGCATTACTTGGTTATTATATACTAAGACCGTAAATCTGTCCAGTGGTAAATAAATCAATATTTGCTGTTGTTTCTAATAAAGTTGTAAACGTTATACCTAAAGTCTACCCCTTACTCAAGCAACCTTAGTATAATATTTAGTATCTATATAACACTTTATCTCTATCAACAACCTTATTCTACTACGTATTAATTAAATCGTCAATAGAAAAATAAATTGTGATATTTACTTATGTTACGCGCTGTTTCTTTATTTATTCAATACGAACTTCTCAAAATTACGAATGTTTTTTGCTTTATAATTTTCTTGATTACTTCAATCTATTCTTGTACAACAATTTATAGATTTTATAATTTCTTTCTATTTTCCTTACATACCTTTGAGTCTCTCTAAAGGGTATTTTATGTAAAGTAACTCCGTTCTTAGAATACTTTTCATCCTTTAGCCAATTATTAACATTACCTCTTCCTGCATTGTAGGCTGCTAGTACAAGATTCACATCATGAAACTCTTCATTCAAGTTGTTTAAATACCAGCAGCCCATTTTTATATTTGTTTCCTCTTCATTTAGCGAAGCTATAGTGTAATCCTTCATTCCCATCTTTTGAGCTATCCACTTTGCAGTACTGTCGGTTATCTGCATAAGTCCTATTGCATTCTTATGGGAAACTGCCCTGCTCTTAAAATTACTTTCTGCCTTAATAACCGCGGCTACAAGATAGGGGTCTATGTTATACTCCTTAGCATATCTGCTGATAAGCTTATCATATTTCAGCGGATACGTGTTAAATACAACCCATTTAGCCAAAAATAGCGCACATAATATTAAAACTGCTCCGATCAAATATTTTTTTCTCATCTTATACCTCTGTGTAATTTATATTGATAATATTCTAATTATATTCTCTATCTGTGCCTTAGTATTCTCAAAATCACCGCTGCTATCAACTATAAAATCCACATAGTTTTTCTTTTCATCAAGATTCATCTGAGAATTAATTCTGTCCAGTGCTGCCTCCTTATCCATTTTATCTCTTTCCATCACTCTCTTAATCTGATTTTCCTTATCCACCCAGACTAATATATTTATGTCCATATCACCATCTAGCTTGTTTTCTATAAGTGTTGGAGCATCTAACACACATATTTTTTCATCAAGCTTTTCGTACTTGCCAAAGCGCTTATTGATTTCCGTTTTGATAACTGGAATCATTATGTCTTCAAGCTTCTTTCTTTCATGAGGATATTTAAATATAAAATCACCAAGTTTCCTTCTGTTAAGTTCCCCTTTTTCATCGAAAAATGCTTCTCCGAAACAAGCCTTTAACTTACTTATTAGTTCCGGATATAATTTTAGTACGTCTCTTGAGACTACATCAGCGTCAATTACTGATATGCCATTTTCTCTAAATATAGATAATGCATTACTTTTACCCGAACCAATTCCCCCTGTAAGTCCAACTTTTAACATAACGTGTTATTACCTCCGTTTTTTGTGATTTCCTTTTGATTTTATTTAGCAGAATACCATGTATCACCAGTGTTTATATCAACTTCAAGCGGTACCGAAAGCTCTATTACCTGTTCCATCTGTTTTTTTACAATATCTTTTACAATCTGTTCTTCATCCTTATAGACATTTAAAATTAATTCATCATGAACTTGCAGTATAAGAGAAGATTTTAATTTTCTATTCTCTATTTCATTAAATACATTAACCATAGCTAACTTGATTATATCTGCTGCACTTCCCTGTATAGGTGCATTCATTGCAAGTCTATCACCCAATGATTTTACTATTTTATTCGACGCTCTAATCTCAGGGATATATCTTCTTCTATTCAAAAGTGTCTTTACATATTCCTGCTTAGCAGCTTCCCCTACTATATCCTCCATGAATTTTTTAACATTAGGATATCTTTCAAAATAAACATCCATATAATGCTTAGCTTCACTTTTAGGAATTTTTAAATCCTTAGCCAGACTAAAATCGCTTATTCCATACACAATACCAAAATTAACAGCTTTAGCTCTGCTTCTCATTATTGACGTAACTTCATCTATTGGTACTTTAAATACTTCTGAGGCAGTCTTTGTATGAATATCCTTGTGTCCTTTGAATGCATCAATAAGATTCTTATCGTCAGCAATATGAGCTAGCACTCTAAGCTCTATCTGCGAGTAATCCGCTGATAATATTACACATTCACTGTTATCAGGTTCGAATACCTTTCTAATCTCTTTCCCCATCTCATACTTTACAGGTATATTCTGAAGATTAGGCTCTGTACTTGATAGCCTTCCTGTAGTAGTAACTGTCTGATTAAAGTTTGAATGTATCTTACTATCATCTCCGATTACGTTTTTAAGTCCTTCGATATAGGTTGAATAAAGCTTTGTAATCTGCCTGTAATACAATATTTTTTCTATTATAGGATGTTTGTCATAAAGGGCATCCAACACCTCAGCATTTGTTGAATATCCAGTCTTTGTTTTTTTGATCACAGGAAGATCAAGTTTTTCAAACAGTATCTTTCCTAACTGCTTTGGAGAATTTATATTGAATTCCTCTCCAGCCAAATCATATATCTGAGTCTGAGCAGTAGCAATTTCATCGCTAAACTTCTGTTTTAATTCTTCAAGTTTATTTTCATTGACCTTAAATCCTTTTTCTTCCATGCTGGCAAGTACCCTGCAAAGAGGAAGCTCAAGATCATAATACAACTTTTCCATTTCAAACTCAGTAAGCTTACTGTTTAATATCTCGTATAGCTTATTCATATAGTAATTTTCTACCACTTGATCCTTAACATCATCATCACTTGCATCGATTCCAATGTAATTTGAAATAAGCTCTGATAATGGATATTCTCCTTTAGATGAGTCTATTAGATATGCTGCTATCTTAACATCAAAAATCAAACTCTCCATATCTAAATTCAATTTTCTAAGAGCAGTATAAAGGTTTTTCATATCATACCCAACCTTTTTCAGCTCTTTGTTCAGAAACACATTACGTAAAAATGATGCAGCAGCAGCTTTATCCTGTTCAATTAATCTGCTTACTTCAACTACATAGCTGCCATCTTTCTCTAATGTAAAAACAATATGATCTATATTCATTTTTGAATATGCAGTACTGTTTGATATATACGGTGTCACGAAAATCAGCCCTTTAGCAGCCTTAACTTTTTCGGAAAGGTTATTAAGAGCAGCTACGTTATCTATATTCTCAAACGCAACTTCTTCCTTAGCTTCAGCAGTTTCTGCTGCTTCAGGAAGCTTATCCAGCAGCGACTTAAATTGAAGCCTGTAGAACAGTTTTCTAAGTTCCTCTGCATTATAATTTTCCTGTGACTTTATGTCTTCCATATCTATTTCAACTGGAACATCAGTAACTATTGTTGCCAGTTTTTTACTGAATATAGCTGTTTCCACATTATCTTTTATGTTTTCTTTAAGCTTTTTACCCGGTATATTCTCTACATTTTCTATTACACTTTCTATGCTCTTATACTGGGAAATAAGTTTAAATGCTGTCTTCTCACCTATTCCAGGAACTCCAGGTATATTATCAGAGGTATCCCCCATAAGTCCTTTTACGTCTATAAATTCTTTTGGTGTCACACCAAAATCTTCTATCATCCTTTTTCTATCATATATCTCTTTTTCAGTAATACCTTTCTTTGTAATAACTACCTTTGTTGTATCTGTAGCAAGCTGAAGAGCGTCTCTATCTCCCGTTACTATATAAACCTCTATACCTTTTTTTTCAGCAAAAACTGCCAATGTGCCTATCAGATCATCAGCTTCAAAACCATCTATTTCAAAACAATTTATGGCAAAGTATTTGAGCATATCCTTTACAACTGGAAATTGTTCAGCAAGTTCATCAGGCATTTTCTTTCTTCCGGCCTTATAGTCATCATACTGTTTATGCCTAAACGTTGGTGCTTTCCTATCAAAGGTACAAACTATATAATCAGGCTCTATCTCTTCTCTCATTTTAATTAACATATTAGCAAAACCATATACTGCATTTGTATGTAAACCCTCCGAATTAGTTAAAGGAGGCAGTGCATAAAAAGCTCTATTCATAAGACTGTTTCCATCTAAAATCAATAATTTTTCCATCTTTAATTCTCCCCATAAAATATGAATATATATCTTATATTCTACCCTTATTTGAATTTTTAGTCTACAATCTAAATAAAAGGCGAACTAAATGCTCTAGACGAAATAGTTAGGAAAAAGTGCATTAAATAGATATGAGAGTTAAGAGTAAAGAGAAAAGAGTAAAGTGAAGGTTAAAATTCAGCCATGCTGAATTTTGATTGTATAGAGACTCCTAATTATTTTGATAATCCTTTTGTAATACTATGTATAGCCTTAGTTATTAAAAATTATCTGCTGATACTCAGATTTAAATTTTCAGAAATTCTGCATAGCAGAATTTCTTCATTCACTTTACTCTTTACTCTCTACTCTCTACTCTTTACGCTTTTCTCTTCTATTTAATCACTATGCTGTAGCTGCAGCTGAAACTTTCTGCTGGAGCTAGTTTATTTATTCCTTTTTTGTTCTCAATATTTCCACTGCAATTTTCATTATCTGATACACCGTACCAAGGTTCAATGCACACAAAAGGTGCGCCTTCAAGTTTTGACCACAGTCCTACAAAAGGGAAGCCTGCAAGTTCTACTGTTACCGACTTACTATTTTTATGACTCTTAAGCGCTATAGTTTTTGACTTTATATTTTCAATAATTAACGCATCATGTTTAAATACATCTTTGCTAAGCTCTATTTTACTCTCTGGATTCTTAAAATCATATAGTTCTTGGCACAGTACTCCATCCTTAAAATCGTAAGTATGCAGCACTTCTTTCTGTTCAAATTCTAGATAATAATCCTCCATTTTTTCTCCAACCATCAATGGACAATTAAAGCCAGGATGACCGCCTATTGAAAAGAACATTTCCTTATCGTCCTCATTGATTACAGTATATCTAACATTAATTTTATTTCCATCAAGCTCATACCTTATCTTTAGTTTAAATTTAAATGGATATCTCTTTAACGTCTCTTCATTATATCCAAACTCTAACTCGACAGCATTGCTACCGCCTTCAGCCACCCCAAATACATTATCTCTTGCAAAACCATGCTGATTAAGTTCATAGGTTTTACCATCATATGTATAATGATTATCTTTTAATCTTCCAACTATAGGGAAAAGTACTGGTGCATGCCTATTCCAGTATGTACTATCTGCTGTCCAAAGATACTCAGTACCATCTTTCTTCAACTTAATACTTAATAGTTCAGCCCCTTTCTCTGCAATTTCAACTTTAAGTATATTATTTTCTACGCTTACCATGCTACATTGCTCCTTACTTATTACAACGTTGATTATATATTTGTAATGCTCTTCCTATAAATCTTGCAAAGCCGTCTTCTCCACTTTCTTCATCAGTAACTTCATCATCCATTTCAATAAAATATTTACCTGTAGCTATATCAATGGATATGGAATCCAATGGGAACCCTTTTGTCATCTTAGGATAAGGCTTATCCGTTATTATAAATTTATCTAAGCCAATATCCTCCCCGTCATATTTAAAAATATTATTATCATCCATAATTAAACAAATCGCATTTCTATATTGCGCTTTAACACTGCCGCCAAGTTCCTTAGCTAGATTGGTATAATACTCCAGCATTTGCTCATCATCTAATTCAATGCCGCCATCCGCTCTTCTTACGTAAACCCCTGGCTGCCTGCTCTCCTCAAGTCCATCAATATACAATCCAGTATCACAGGAAAATAAGGGAATCCTATACTTATCATAATATGCTTTTGCTTTTATCACAGCATTTTCAAGCGGATTGTTTCCCGTCTCTTCCACTGATATTTTCTCTATATTAAGTTCATTTAAGCCAACAACTTCAACATCAATATTCCTCAATCGTCTTTTCATGCTGTCAAGTTTTCCAGCATTTGTCGTTCCATATAAAAGCCTCAAACCCTCATCTCCCCTAAACTAATTAGAAAACAAAATTGCCGTTTCTAAATACCGGCACCTCTTCACCATTTACAGTTATTCCAGTTATGTCAAGCTCCTCTGTTCCTACCATAAAATCTACATGAGTCATCGAATCATTAGCACCTTCTTTTTCAAGCTGCTCTTCACTCATTTCAGATCCGCCTTTTAGACATGTAGGATATGCTTTTCCTATAGCAAGGTGACAGGATGCATTTTCATCAAAAAGGGTATTATAGAATAATATCTTACTATTGGATATTGGGGAATCATACTGAACTAATGCTACTTCACCAAGGTAATGACTGCCCTCATCAGTTTCAATTAAGTGTTTTAATGTACTATATCCCTTCTCTGCTGTGTAATCTACTATTCTTCCATCTTTAAATGTTATCGAAAAATTATCAATAAGATTTCCATTATAATTTAAAGGCTTTGAACTAACTACCTTTCCATTAACACCAGTTTTTAATGGCATAGTAAATATCTCCTCTGTAGGAATGTTAGCAATAAATTCTATACCGTCTTCACTATAAGATGAAACACCTGCCCATATAGCCTTTGGATTTAATTCTATCTTTAAATCTGTACCTACAGAATTTTTATACACAAGATATTTAAAATTGTACCTGTTCATTATATCTACGCGCTTTTTACCTGCATGTTTATGCTCATTCCATGCCTCCACTGCATCTCCCTCATTGATTCTGGTAACGCTGAATATAGCCTTCCATAAAAGCTCTACAGCTTCCTCTTCTGCTGCATGTGGAAACACCTTTTTAGCCCAGCTCTTTGTCGGGACAGAAACAACACACCACGCATTCTTATCATTCATAAGTTTTTCCCTGTAATACTTTTTTCCAATGCTGTTTGCTCTTGTTCCGCGCACAATTCTGCTTTCGTCTACCCCTCTCATAATTTCTGGGTCTGCCGCATCAATGCTTAAAAATGCTGCTTTCTTGTCTATATATTCCTGATAAAATTTCTTGCTCCATTCCGGAAATTCATCAAATATATCCTCATGTTTAGCTTCAGTATACTTAATTCTTGTAGAAATCTCATCATTCCAATTCATAACCACTTCTCGCGCACCGCTTTTATACGCAACTTCTGCTGCTAATCTGGCAAACTCAGCACATTCTATAGGAGAATTTATAACAAGAGTCTGATTATCTTGAATGTTTATTCCTTCTTTTATGATTACTTCTGCATATTTCTGTAAATATTCTTTGTTCATGTCTCATCCTCTTTTCTAATATATAAGTTTCTAAAGTTCTAATAGATTCTGACTCCTAAAAGATCCTAGGGTCAAATCTACTTTTAGAAGTCACAATGTAAGAATTTTATTAGAACTTATATATATTACTATAATAATTATTAATATACTTCTCATTCATATATATCTTTATTTATATATATCTAATTTAGCCTTATTCGGTAATAATTATATATTATAGAATATTTATTTACAATAAAAATGCCCTGACAGCAGTTTATTTTTGTATTATCTATAAAACATTAATATTTATATAAAGTTGTGCCAGCAAAACACCGCATGGTATAATATGTATACAGATTTTAAATAAAATAAACATAATATCAAATAGAAACTTTATAAGTAAAAAGGAGTAGCTATGAAACTATCGGTGTTTTATGACCATATACTTGAAGCAGCAAAACAAACGGGTTTAAGCACACAGCAAGTACTTAAAACTGCCAAAGACAGCGGCATTAACGGTATTGAAATAAACTTAACCTGCTTATTAAAAGATGAAGAAAGAATAATTCAAGAGATAAAAGAAGCAGATATGTGCATCAGTTGTATTTATGAATTTCATAACTTTGAAAAATCTATTGATATTTCCTATGGTAAAACACATATCGATACAGCAAGACGTGTTGGAGCCAAAAAGATTTTACTAGTACCTGGCTTTGTGTCGGAAGTCCAAGCAGCCCTCTTGCGAATACCAAATGCATCTTATCCTGAAGTAGCTCAGGCCATGGAACAAAATGAAAATGTACAAAAAATTAAAAGAACTATTGTTAAACTTATACCCTATGCGAAAGAAAGAGACATCTCAATAACTTTAGAAGATTTTGATGCTGTAACAGCACCATTTTCCACATTAAATCAGCTAAGATGGTTTATGGAACAAGCAGAAGGTTTGAAATTTACAATGGATATTGGAAATTTTGCATTTAGCGATGAAGACGCTTATGAAGCATATAGTAAATTAAAAAAATACGTAGTACATATGCACTGCAAAGACCGAGGTAAGGAGACGAATGTTTCTAAGTACAATAAACATAATCAAGGTCTTGCTGCCTGTGCAGTAGGCGATGGTTATATGCCAATAGAAAAAATAGTAAAGGATCAAATTGCGGAAGGATATGATGGATTTTTTGCTATCGAACATTTCGGCGTAGCTGATCAATTATCATGCATTAAGAAGTCAGCATTATATCTGCGTACGCTTTAGCAGGAGGTTATTTATGAAAATTACGATATGGAATGAATTTATACACGAAAATGAATATGAAGCCATTCATAAAATATATCCTGATGGCATTCATAACTGTATTAAAGGTTTTTTGCAAAAAGAAGAAGATTTTTCAGTCAGAACAGCAACTCTTGATATGCCTGAATGTGGACTTTCAGAAGAAGTTCTAAATGATACAGATGTTTTAATCTGGTGGGCACACTGTGCTCACGATAAAGTACCGGATAAAATTGCAGAACGTGTAAAAAAATATGTATTGCAAGGAATGGGATTTATTCCACTGCATTCGGCTCATCTTTGTAAACCGTTGCAGCTATTGCTTGGAACCTCTCTTTGCCTTCGATGGAAACATGGAGATAGGGAGCTAGTTAAATGTATCTCTCCCTCACATCCTATTGCAAAAGGTGTCGCAGAAGGATTTGCATTGGAACACGAAGAAATGTATGGGGAATACTTTGATATTCCTAAACCAGATGATGTCGTATTCATCGGCTGGTTTGCTAGCGGCGAAGTATTTCGAAGCGGCTGCACCTGGTCAAGAGGAAGAGGGAAAATTTTCTACTTTCAACCTGGACATGAGGAATACCCTATTTATTATGATTCAAACATACAAAGGGTCATTATTAATGCCGTTCGCTGGGCAAAACCTGTGAATCACTTAGAAAAACCATATGACTGCACCGAAGTAAAATAGCATGAAAACAATTTTTTACTTCACTATAAACATTAAAGGCAGACTAAAATCTTTTATCCACGTTAAAATAAACAGTTGACTTTTTATTTTAAAAGCTCTATACTTTTTTTAATAAATTTATTAATATCTATGATGGAAAGAGTAAATAGTAAATTTCAATTACAGAGAGTCGGGATAGCTGAGAACCTGACAGTGTAAATTTCTATTGAAGGACATTCCTGAGATGCCTGTCTGAAAGCTTTTGTTATTAGGTCAGGTCGGCTTCCAACGTTAACTGGAATAAAGCGAGTCTTTACGATTAATAAGGATGGTACCGTGGGCATATATCTCACTCCTGTATGGAGTGGGATTTTTTTATTAAATGCGCAGACTTTTGATGTGTTATTTAACCCCTATTATCCTATTTATCTTTAGACTAACTTGGGTGGTACCGCGAATTCTTTCGTCCCTTGAAATTAATTTTTCAAGGGATTTTTTCATTACTGAAGCAGGTTATGTGTCCGGAAACATATACTTGCCTCAAAAATTAAAATTCTGGAGGTAATTTTATGGATAGAACTATGATTAATCAAATAGAAAAATTTAATAATGAAACTGTGTGTATAAAAGGCTGGCTGCATAGAACAAGAAAGCTCAGCAAAATTGCCTTTATTCAGCTTAGAGACAGAACAGGGCTTATTCAATGCGTAGTAAGCAAAGATAGGTTTGAACAAATAAAGAATTTAAAACTTGAAAGCATCTTAGAAATAATTGGTAAAGTATCTGAAAGTACAAATTCTACAGGAAATTATGAAATTCAAGTAGACTCTCTCAATATACTATCTGCCGTAACTGAGGATATGCCAATAGAAATAAATACTGAAGATATGAATATAAACATCGATACTGAGCTTAATCACAGAGTATTGAGTCTTAGAAATGTAAAAAACAAAGCTATTTTCGAAATACAAGCACAAATCTCTGAAAGTTTCAGACGCTTCTTAACTAGCAGAAGCTTTACAGAAATTTTTACTTCAAAAATAGTTGCTCAGGGAGCTGAAGGCGGAACAGCCTTATTTAAAGTTAAGTATTTCGAAAAAGATGCCTACCTTACTCAAAGTCCGCAATTTTATAAACAGATGATGGTAGGTGCAGGCTTTGAACGAGTATTTGAAGTAGCCCATGTATATAGAGCCGAAGAGCATAACACTGTGCGTCATTTAAATGAATATGTCAGTATGGATTTAGAAATGGGTTTTATTAAAGATGAAACTGAACTTATTGAATTAGAAACTCAATTTTTGAAATACATGCTGCTGGAATTAAAAAATAATTACAGTAAACAGCTTGAACTTTTAGGAGCAGAGCTTCCTGTAATTGAAGGAAAAATACCTTGTCTTAAACTTAGCGACGCAATAAATATTTTAAAACAGGAATATGGAAAAAATGAACTTGAAAATGATCTGGACCCAGAAGGTGAGAAACTAATAAGCGACTACGTTAAAAACAAATTTGACTCTGATTTTGTATTTCTTACGCATTATCCCATAAGCAAAAGGCCTATGTACACTATGCCGCTGGATACTTCGGTTACAAGGAGCTTTGACCTTATCTTTAGAGGACTTGAAATAACCACAGGCGGTCAAAGGATAAATGATTACAATATGCTTAAACAGAGCATGATAAATAAAGGCTTAAATCCGGAAGATTTCTCAGATTACATGAATGTATTTAAGTATGGTATGCCTCCTCACGGCGGGCTTGCCATAGGACTTGAGCGAATCACCTGCCAACTGCTGGGATATAGAAACGTAAGATATGGCTCTTTATTTCCGCGCGACAGAACAAGAGTCACTCCTTAGCGCTTCAAATAAGTATATTACTAACCAACGATGGGGGTATGACCTACCTGTCATTGCGCCCTTCGGGTTCTGTAAATTAAATAGCTGTTAATTATTTAATGTATCTTTTAAATATAAACTAAGTGCTATTGGATAAACGTTATTCTATCGAATAACAATTTTTTAATTTCTTCGAAGAAAACTAAAGTGCATCGCTAATTTTTTAGAAAGATAAAAAACCTCTTTTTAATTTGGAAATTGCTAAAACTAATATCCATTTTAATAGAGATAACCTTAAAAAGCTATCTAAGCAGGACAGGTCTTGGCTTCGAAGACCTGCTTCTTCGTAGAGCCCTGTCACGATTAATAGGCTTTTAAGTAGTTGGATTATTAAAAGAAAGTTAATTATAACAGTTTCCATATTGAAGAGAAGCCTTTAACTCTCTTTATAATTAAGATCTCACTTAATAATCTACGAAGAAAAA
>NZ_MZGV01000006.1 GCF_002029235.1 Clostridium oryzae | reverse complement strand
AACGCTCCCTGCGGGCTCTGTAAATTATATAGATTGCTAGTTTTAAAGTACCGTCTCTAAAATTTCTACACGTTAATTTTACAGACGTTATTTGATGAAGTTGTATCTTTAATTTTTCTTCGTAGATTATTAAGTGTGATCTTAATTATAAAGAGAGTTAAAGGCTTCTCTTCAATATGGAAACTGGTATAATTAACTTTCTTTTAATAATCCAACTACTTAAAAGCCTATTAATCGTGACAGGGCTCTACGAAGAAGCAGGTCTTCGAAGCCAAGACCTGTCCTGCTTAGATAGCTTTTTAAGGTTATCTCTATTAAAATGGATATTAGTTTTAGCAATTTCCAAATTAAAAAGAGGCTTTTTATCTTTCTAAAAAATTAGCGATGCACTTTAGTTTTCTTCGAAGAAATTAAAAAATTGTTATTCCATAGAATAACGTTTATCCAATAGCACTTAGTTTATATTTAAAAGATACATTAAATAATTAACAGCTATTTAATTTACAGAACCCGAAGGGCGCAATGACCGGTAGGTCATACCCCCATCGTTAGTTCGCATTTTATTTAATATGAGAATATATCAATCTTTCATTAGAATATATCATTGTTTCAAAAAGGGCGATATTTTATAATCTTCTTGTATTATATACACTTATATGAATAAGTCTGATGTGAAAAGGTTTAATTTAATAAAAGAGGAGAATGAACATGAATAATGGTGCTTTTTATACAGGAAAATATAAAAATTTATTTGCTCAAATTGGAATTTCTCAAGATGAAATAGATAAGAAAGTTAATGAAACTTTTAATCAGATGTTTTTTGATCCTAAGGAGAGAATATATTTTGAAACAGATAATGATATGGGTTATATGCTCGACACAGGAAATAATGATGCCAGAACTGAAGGTATGAGTTATGGAATGATGATGGCGGTTCAGATGAACCGTAAAGATATTTTTGACAGACTTTGGAGGTTTGCAAAAACATATATGTATCAAAGCAGTGGCAAGTACCAAGGGTACTTTGCCTGGTCAGTAGGTACTAATGGAATAAAAAATGCTGAGGGACCAGCGCCGGATGGAGAAGAATATTTTGCTATGGCTCTATTTTTTGCCAGTAGGAGATGGGGGGATGGTGAACCTCCTTTTGATTATAGTGCTCAAGCAAGAGATATATTGCATCACTGTGTACATCAGGCTGAACTTGTTGAAGGCGGAGCAGCAATGTGGGACAGCTCTAATCACTACATTAAATTTGTACCGGAGACTCCATTTTCAGATCCATCTTATCATCTTCCACACTTTTACGAGCTTTTTTCTCTTTGGGCAGACCAGGAGGATAGAGAATTTTGGCAGGGAGCTGCAGAAGCAAGCCGCAGATATCTTAATATTTGCTGTGATAAGGATACTGGAATGGCATCGGAATATGCTGAATTTGATGGGACTCCAAAGAAATTGTTTCATGATTATCAGTTTTATTCAGATGCATATCGTGTAGCTATGAATATTGGGTTGGACTCAGCATGGTTCAATAAGGATGAAGCACTAGGAGATATCGTTGATAAGCTTCAAACATTTCTTAGCCAAAATGCTAAATTAGGAGAATATAAAGCTTATACTGTCAAGGGAGAAGCGTTTGATGACCCAGCACTGCATCCAAATGCAATTATAGCTACTACCGCAGCAGGTTCTCTTGCTGCAAAAGGTAGGTATAGATTCCAGTGGGTCAAAGATTTTTGGAAACTGCCGCTAAGAAAAGGTAATCGCAGATATTACGACAACTGCCTGCATTTCTTTTGCCTCTTGATGCTGGCAGGGCAGTTTAAAATTTATTGATTTAAGCATAAGTACTTTGAAGTTAGAATGGACATTATTGATGCATAAACTGTCCTGGAGTACATCCGGTAATCTGTTTAAACTGTCTGCAAAAGTGCTCTATATTATTATATCCGCAAAGAAAAGAAATCTGTGCGATAGTATGAGTTCCATGGAAAAGATACTCTTTTGCAAGACGAATACGGCTGGCAATTACATCATCCATACAAGATATTCCAAAGGTATTTTTATAAATTGTTTGAAGATATCCAGGACTTAAGTGAAGGCTGTTTGCCATATCTTTGACAGTCCAGTGTTTTCCAGGGTTATTGTGTATCTCAATCCTAAGATTTAAGAGATTATAGTATTGCGAAGATATATTGTCGTGATAGTAAGATTCTAAGAGTTTATTGAATAGGATTCTGAGAAGATAGTCAATGGAAGACTCCTTGTAGTTTTTGCTAAAGTAATTTTCTGCAGTAATAAGCTGAAACAACTTATGGCAGTATTCAGGATCATCCAGAGAGAAAGGAATACCGTGTGGAAGCAGAGTATCTGTAACATAAGGTTCTGATGATTCAAAGCGTATCCAGTCATTAATATATTGATCTATACAGGCACGATAATATATTTTTTGATGTGGCTGATACAACACAGCACTGTGAGCAGGATATTCTTTAAGTTCATTGTTTACCCAGAATAGGGCAGGTGTATGGGTGTGTATAAGCAGCCAGCAATCGTGGCCTTCTGGGATATCAAAAACAAAATTATCTGTATGAACTGCATCATATCCTACAAAGAAAATATTCGTCATATTTATTCTCCTAATCTTAGAATATATCAATTAATTTTTAGTATATATCTTTGGGTTAAACAGGTCAATACTGTATGTTTTTCTATAAACAAAAATATAAATATTAATTATAATTCGGAGGTGAAAAATATGGAATTATCCATAAAAAAATCATTACAGTTACTTTGTTATACAAGGAAACCTCAAGATGAGGCTATTTATTCTGCGAAGCTGGCCTATAGCATGCACCTTGCTTACAGTGAGGACGGAAAGAGTTTTAAAGAATTAAATCATAATTCCGGGGTTCTGTTTGCCAAGGCAACAGAAAATGCTGATGGATCTCTAAATGCGAAAAGTTTAAAGCAGCCATATATTTTTAAGATGGTTGATGGGACTTTTGGTGTTGTAGCTATACGTACAGAAGCGGGAGGCGAAAATGATGAACAGAGCAGGGGAAAAATATTGCTATTTATTTCTTCTGATCTCTTACAATACAAGGAAGTTGGTCTGATAAATTTAGGAACCGAAAGTTTTGTTAACGATATTGTTTGCGAATATGACAACGAGAAAAAAGCGTATATACTTCACTGGAGTGATGAAGAAGGAAAGTGCTACAGGAATTTTGTTGAAGATATGGTTAACATTGGGGGAGTTTCTGAACCAGAGACGGCTGAAGCTTTTGCTTTACGTTCAATTAATTCTGATATTGAAGGAATAGTACCAAGAAATGTGATTAATATATCCAAGGAAGTAGCTCAAAGACTTATTTTAAAACTTACAGTTCCTACTAATATAAAAATAGAAGTTCCTAACAAGGTTTTTGTTGCTTCAGAAGAAGAGTTAAAGGCTATCAAAGCTACAGCTGTTTATAGTGACGGCACTAAAACTCTAAAAAAAGTAGATTGGGATACATCAGTAATAGAGTGGAACAAATCTAGAAACTATAGAATAAAGGGAAAAGTGCATCAAGATCATTATGCTTTCCCAATTGCAATTAACCGTGCAGATCCATGTGTTGGTAAATGGAATGGAAAATACTATTTTATTGCAACAAACGATGCTGATGGTAATCACACTCTATATATGAGGGAAGCATATACAATTCCAGAGTTGTTAGATGCGGAAGAAGTATTAATTCTCGATTCCAGTACTTATGATGGTATTGGTGGGTTATTGTGGGCACCAGAATTTCATGTAATTGATGATGAGCTATATATCTTTCATGCTGCTACATCAGGAGAGTTTTTCTATGAGGAATCTCATGTTATGAAATTACGTAAGGGTGGTAATCCGATGTGTGCTAAAGATTGGTCAAGACCACATCGCGTTGTTAAAAAAGATGGTGCATATTTATGTGAAGCTGGTAAGACTATATCACTGGATATGACTGTAATCAAATGGAAGGGAGAATATTACGCTGTTTGGTCCCAACGTCAGTTTCTTCCAGTTGATCTCGGGGCATGGCTTTACATTGCCAAGATTGATTCAAAGGAGCCTTGGAAGCTTATAAGTGATCCAATAATTATTTCTAAACCTGAATATGGGTGGGCGAATAATCATGTTTTTGTTGATGAAGGACCATATGCATTAATAAGGGAAGAAAAGCTGTTCTTAACTTTTTCAAGTGCACTAGTAGATTCAACCTATGTTGTAGGTTTGTTGACAGCAGAGAATGGGGCTGATTTACTAAAGCCTGAAAGTTGGACAAAAACTAACTACCCACTGCTTACATCAAGAAGTGTACCGGGGGAATATGGTACTGGTCATAATTCTTATGTAACAGATGATGATGGAATAGTGTGGAATGCATATCATGGAAGGCTGGGAATTGATGCACCAAGATCTTCTGGTATTCGTCGGGTTCATTTTGATATTGACGGATATCCTGTATTGGATTTGACGGAGGATAAGGATTTAAACAAGGAATTAGCTGAAGTATCCATAGAAGTAGTTGTAAAATAAAGTGATTTTATTGGTAATATCAAGGAGGAAATAAAATGGTAAAAAAGATTGAAGTACCTGTTTCAGGTATACCTTTTAAAAATAATGCAAATTATTGTGTTGGTACGGGAAGAATGGGATTAGCATTGCAAAAGGAATACATTGACCATCTGAAAATTGTTCAGGAGGCTGTACATTTCAAATATATTCGAGGGCATGGACTGTTTTGTGATGATATGGGTATATATCGTGAAGTTGAAATGGATGGCAAAACAAGTACTTTTTATAATTTCACATATCTTGATCGTGTTATGGATTCCTATCTTGAGAATGGTATAAGGCCGTTTCTTGAACTTGGGTTTATGCCTGAAAAGTTAAAAAGCGGAGATCAGACTGTGTTTTATTGGAAGGGAAATGCTGCACCGCCTGTGTCCTATGAAAAATGGGCTGAATTGATTACAAAAACCCTAAATCATCTTATTGAAAGATATGGAAGAGAAGAAGTAGTAAACTGGCCTGTAGAAGTTTGGAATGAGCCTAATATTGGATTCTGGGCAGGTACTATGGAGGAATACTTTAAGCTGTATGAATATTCAGCAAAGGCTGTAAAACTGGCTGATCCACGTATTCAGGTAGGAGGACCGGCAATATGCGGAATTGATACTGAACATTGGCTTAGATCCTTCTTTGAACATTGCATAAAGAAGAATCTTCCTCTGGATTTTATCACACGCCATTGCTATACTGCTCAACCTACGACTACACGTGGTCATTATGTGTACCATGTTATGAATGAACCTACTTTTATGATTGATGAACTTAGAGAAACACGTAAAATAATGTCTGATTATCCCCAGGTTGCCAATATGCCGTTACATATAACAGAGTTTAACAGCTCATATAACCCATTGTGTCCAGTGCATGATACAAACTTCAATGCAGCCTTTATCGCTCGCATTCTAAGTGAAGCTGGAGAATATGCTGATTCTTATTCTTACTGGACATTTAGTGATGTATTTGAAGAGGCGGACGTACCAAAGTCAGTTTTTCATGGCGGGTTTGGTCTAGTTACTCTTAATTCAATAAAAAAACCAACATTTTATACCTTTGAATTCTTTGCTAATGCTGGTAATGAGCTGCTTTATAGAGACGAAAACATAATAGTTACAAAGAAGGATGATACCTATGTAATTATTGGTTGGAACTGGCATGATATGAGAGACCACAAAGAATCACCTGATAAATGCTATTCTTTATTGCTGCCTTCAGTTGGAAAACAGGCATTGCTTGTTAAAAAAGAGGTAGGAGGGGCAAACGCAAATCCTATGCAAACCTGGAGCAATATGGGCAAACCACGCAACCTTGATAAGAAGCAGTTAAGGATATTACAAGCAGCAGCAGAACCACTTCAAACAGACGCAAAATTGTTTGAAAACAAAGGAGTTTATGAAGTTAAGCTTGCAATTTCCTGCAACCATTTGTGTATGATAGAAATTATGCCAGTAGATGATAAGACAGATAGTTATTTAGGCTTTGATCCTGAAGAATTTTATGGTATGAAATAATGATTATGAAGTTAGTCAGATTAAGGAGGAAAATGAAGTATGAGGAATAATCCAATTATTTGGGCTGATTATCCTGACGTTGATGTAATAAGAGTAAATGATGCTTACTATATGGTAAGCACTACAATGCATTTTATGCCAGGCTGCGTAATATTACGTTCTTATGACCTTGTAAATTGGGAAGTGGCTGCGCATGTATATGACGTTCTTGATGACACACCAGACCAAAAATTAGAGGGCGAAAAACATATATATGGAAAAGGAATGTGGGCAGCGTCACTGAGACATCATAAAGGAAAATTCTATGTGTGTTTTGTAGCCAATGATACGCATAAGACTTATCTGTTTACAGCCGATGATATAAATGGTCCATGGAAGAAAAGTGAAATCGAAGGCTTCTATCATGATCCTTCATTATTGTTTGATGATGATGGAAGAGTCTATATTATTTATGGCAATACGGAGATCCATCTTACAGAATTAAAGGAGGATCTTTCAGCTCCTAAACCAAATGGTTTGAATAGAATTATAGTAAGGGACACACAGCCGCATTATCTTGGTTATGAAGGGTCTCACCTTTATAAAATTAACGGAAAATATTATGCCTTTTTTATTCATATGCCAAAGAATGAACATAGTCGTAGAACTGAAGCATGCTTTACAGCGGATTCATTAGAAGGCAAATTTACTGGAAGGGATATTTTTAACGATGACATGGGATACCACAATTCTGGTATTGCACAGGGAGGAATTGTGGACACTTCAGATGGTAAATGGTATGCTATACTATTTCAGGATCACGGTGCAGTTGGGCGTATTCCTGTTATCGTGCCAATGCATTGGGAAGATGATTTCCCTGTATTTGATAAAACAGCACCGGAATATATTGAAATATCAAGTACTAGACCAGAATATAGATATAAATCATTAGTTGGAAGTGATGATTTTATATATAAACCGGATGAGAATGGTAAAGTGCGTTTGAAGGATTTCTGGCAGTGGAATCATGTACCAGATGCTTCACTTTGGTCAGTTACAGAAAAGCTAGGGACCTACCGCATACATTCAGGAAAAATAAGTCCGAATCTTACGTTTGCAATAAATACTTTGACGCAGCGAACTATGGGACCGGCCTGTGAAGCTATTGTAACTTTGGATGGAAGTGAACTTAAGAATGGCGACTATGCAGGATTAAGTTTTCTTATTAGTTCTTATGGACTAATTGCACTTACTAAAGAGAATGATCAATATTATCTGGTCATGCTTGCCAGAACTACAAAGGATAAAACTATATTTGGAAATTTAGTAGACAGCAAACCAGGTGAAGAGTTTGGGAGAGTTCCTTTAAATGGCAGCAGAGTTATACTTAAAGCACATGGAAACTTTGAAGATGGGATTGATGAATGCAAGTTTTACTACCAGGCCGAAGAAGGCTGGAAGAAACTTGGCATTACTCATAATATGGCATGGAAGATGGATGAGTTTGTTGGCTGCCGTTTTGGATTGTTTTTGTATTCTACAAAAGAAATTGGTGGTACAGCGGAGTTTTCTGAATTTAAATATATTATTATGAAATAAATTTCATGCTGGATACTTTTGCTTACATTGGTGCATTTTCACCGGCTCCAGGCTTATTGCCTGATTCAAGACGGGCTTATGTGGGACAATTTAGTGAAGAGGAATTTAAAATTGAGAATGGCAAAAATCCTCCAAAGTTTATTTTAATTTGTACTGGAAATAGTGACGATGTAGTTGATAATACTCCAAATTTATATCACAAGACGTTAGTTAAAAATGGAGTGGATCATATGTGGTACACAATAGATGGAGGACACGATTTTGTTGTTTGGAAAAGTGGACTTTATAATTTTGTAAAAAGGATTTTTAAGTAGTAATTGATTATATGATTTATAAAATATAAAGAAAAGCTAAAAAAGCAAATATCTTTATAAAACAGCCTTAAATATAATGGATAAACAGTATTCACTCTAAATTTTTAGTAAAAAAGGACAAATCATGTATGCGCATAAATCAGAAGTTTGTATACAATTTAATTGCTTTATCATTTTTTAAATTTACACAAAGTGTAATAGAATTTATAGTATCAAAGCTAAACAACCATTTAAGGGCAATAGACAGTAATCTGCTGGCTATACCTTTGCGTCTCTGTGATTCATCAACTGCAAGAAATTCTATATTACTAAGACTAACATCGGGTTCAGCTTCTGCATATATATATCCACACAGAGACGAATTTTCTTTAATAATAAACACTTTTCGATGTTTGTTTAGTCGTCGAATGATTTGTTTACCCTTATAATAAGCATTTGGAAATACTGTATCATGAAGATTAACAAAATCCTGGAAATATTCTTGAGATAATTCTATAGCAAGTTCGTTGGTGGGCATACCTATATATTTATTAGAAAACATTAAAATAGTATGTCCACCATGGTTATGAAAGCCAAGCTTTTTAGCTAAATCAATAACATGAGTATTTTGCTTATTTGGAAACATATGTAATGTTTTTACGTTCTGAGGAAGCAGTTTAATCATTTCCTTCCAGAAGTCAATTGCAATATCCCATTTATCAGTTTTAATAAATGACCCCCATATCTCGGCACTATTGTTCTCAACTCAATCATTCTACACTTCCTCCAGTCTATATTTATCTTAACATAAAAGTTGGTAATTATCTAAGAGTGTTCATATCTATCTTTAGCTAATATAACTGTAGAAATTAGTATAAATACACTTCCAATTAACAAAACAATAGATAGTCTTTCGCCAAGAAATAATACTCCGAGAAATATACTTACTATAGGTTCGAAGGTTCCAAGTATTGCGGAGGAGGATACTCCTATTATTTTTGTAGCCTTTAGCAGCAAAATTATTGATACTATTGTTGAAATCACGGATATACCCAGATAACAAATTACTGCCTTAAAATTAAAATTTAGAGTTATAGAATTATTAAGTAGTCCATATAAAGCAGTACCTATTGATGATCCGAAACAAATGTACATAGTTACAACTCTATTGTCTAAGTTTCTTATAGGTTTTAGATTAAGACCAATCATAGTGAATCCATAAGCTACACCGGAAAATAAAGCTAACGAAATACCTAAAACATTTATTGTACTGTTTTTGAAAGCAGCTAACAAATATATACCCGTAGCAGCAAGCAATAGAGATATTATTTTTCTGGTACTCATTTTATTTTTAAAGAATATAAAGCCTACTATACAAACAACAACTGGATATATAAAATGCAGAGTCGTTGCGAGACCTGCTCCTAGGTAGTTATAAGATATAAACAAGGCAAGAGTAGTTATAGTATAACCAATAGTGTTTATTAATAATAAAAATATCTGTTCCTTTTTCAAACTAATCTCAATCTTAATATATTTTAGGTAAAGAAATAATACTAAGGTTGAAATTATAAATCTAAATACTAATACAGTAGTTGGATTAGATCCATTAATATATGCAACTCTAGCTAAAATTGGCATAATTCCAAATGCTACTGATGATAAGAGTGCATATACTATTCCTTTGTAATTGTTCAAAACTTTATCCCCCTTGTTAAAAATGTCCATAATGCAAAAGTATCATTTCAATAAAAATAGTATTTTTTTATCACACATAATATTATAGCCCTTTACATTATTAAGGCAATACTAAAGAGACTCTAGATAATATTGTGTAAGAAATGTTTTCCAAAATGAGAACTTGAACGATAAGAATATCGTATTATAGAGTGAAGAGTTGGAAGATGTATGAAAATTGGGATATATGAAGAAAGGTGAGGATGAAGAAAGTTTGTTATTTTTATGTGAAAAGATAAAGCAGCAGATGGTTTTTTATGAATAGGACAAGCATTGTCCTATTTAGGTATAGCTTGCATTGGCTAAACTTATTTATAAAATTTATTATGAAATGTTGATTAGGGAGGATGTTTTGGAAGCACAAAAAGGAAAAATTAGAAAAATAAGTTCGATAATTATTTTAATTGCGTTTTTGGTAAGTATAATTCAAATTCCGCAAACTGCAAATGCGGCAGTTAAAAAGATTAGCATACCAATTGAAATAAAGGTTGCATCAGTATCATATAATAGTGTTATTGTAAGCTGGAGAGAGGTTCAAGGTGTAAGTGGATACAGCTTGTATATGGCTACTTCCAGTAATGGAAAATATAAGTTAATCAAATCTACTGCAGCAAATAGTTACATAGTGTCAGGACTTAGTACTGGCAAAACTTATTACTATAAAATAAGAGCATATAAAATCTTAGGCAAGAAGAAGATATATGGCACATATTCTTCAATAGGATGTGGAAAACCTATTCTTGCTGCACCGATTTCAGTAAAAGTTATACAAACATCGAATACTGGCGTTACTATGAGCTGGGAGAAAGTTCAGGGTGCAAGCGGCTACATATTATATCAGGCGACTTCAAGTGAAGGTGCGTATAAATTAATAAAAACGACTACAGAACATACTTCGACCATTACTGGTCTTATTCCAGGAGTGAATTATTATTATAAAGTAAGAGCGTACATAACTAAAGGAAATAGTAGAGTTTATAGTGATTATTCAACTGCAGCAGTTTGTAAAACGACCTTAGCTGCACCTAGTTCTCTTGAGGTAGTTTCTCTATCATATAGCAGTGCTAACGTAAGCTGGAGTGAGGTGCCTGGGGCCACAGGATATGAGCTCTACAGGTCAATTTCACAAAATGGAAGCTATAGTTTAATAACAACAACATCTTCTAGCAGCTATAAAGATACAGGACTAGCACCAGGAAAGGTTTATTACTATAAGGTAAGAGCATATAGTACGATTGGATACAGCAAGGTATATAGTGCTTTTTCATCAGTAGAAAATTCTCAATTAATGCTTCTTGCACCAACTTCACTTAAAGCTCAAGCATCTTCTTATGATACTATTAAACTCAGCTGGAGCAAGGTGACAGGTGCAAATGGCTATCAGATTTACAGAGCTGCTTCTAAGGAAGGAAACTATTCTTTAGTTGCAACAGTTTCTACAACAAGCTATAGCAATACTAAACTTACAGTCGGCAAAAGTTATTATTATAAGATAAGAGCATATGGAATATTAGACGGAAATACGACATATAGTGATTTTTCACCTATTAGGAGTGCGAAGCTTATACTGTCTGTACCGAAATCTGTAAAGGCATCGGTATATTCCTTTGACAGTGTTAACGTAAGCTGGAAAAAAGTATCAGGTGCAAGTGGTTATGAAATCTACAGATCTGAATCGAATAATGAAGAATACCAATTAATAACTTCAATTAATGCTAAGACCTATAGAGATTCAGGTTTAAAAACAGGGACAAGCTATTATTATAAAATAAGGGCATTTAGAACTGTTGGCAGCGGTAAAGTATATAGTGGTTTTTCCTCTGTAGTAAATTCAAAACCTCAATTGTATATTCCAAAGAATATAAAAGCGGAAGCATCATCTGAGAACAGTATTACTGTCAGCTGGAATGCTTTAGGCGGAGCGGTAGAATATGAAGTATACAAAGCTGAAGCTAGTGAAGGACCATACAACTTGATATCAACTTCATCATCTTCTGCCTGCATGGATATAGGACTTGAAACAGGTGGAACATATTATTATAAAGTAAGGGCTTGTGCAGCTGTTGGAGGCAGTAAGATATATAGTGATTTTACTACTGTAGTAAGCTGTGTTGCAGCGGTAGTTAATGTAACTGCTGTAAGCTTAAATAAGAGTAAAGATACCTTGACTGTAGGGAATACTGACACGTTAATAGTTTCTATAACTCCTCAAAATGCATCAAATCAAGCTGTTACATGGAGTTCTTCAGATGATTCCGTAGTGACAGTCGATGATGACGGGAATATAACAGCGGTTGGGGCAGGAACTGCTGTTATAACTGTAATAACTGTTGATGGAGAGAAAAAAGCTAGCTGCAGTGTGACTGTAAGTGATAACAGCAGTGATACTAAAATTAAAGGAATTGACGTTTCTAGGTGGCAAGAAAACATAAACTGGTCAGCAGTGAAAAGTTCTGGAGTCAAGTTTGCTATGATAAGATCATCTTATGGAAGCAAAAGTGCAGATCCAATGTTTGAAGTTAACTATGCTGGTGCAAAAGCTAATGGAATAGCAGTTGGAGCATATCATTATAGTTATGCAACAACAACAGCTAAAGCTGCTGTAGAAGTAAATAACTTTATGAAACAGCTGCAAGGAAAACAGTTTGAATATCCTGTATGCATAGACATGGAGGATGCATCCATGAGTAGTATCAGCAGAAAGACATTAACAGATATAGTGCTTGTGTATTTAAAAAAACTCACGCAAGCTGGATATTATCCTATGATATATGCAAATAAGAATTGGTTCACTTCAAAACTTGATGACACAAGACTTAAACCTTATGATCACTGGCTTGCCCAATGGACGTCTTCAATTTCCTATGATGGTCCTGTAGGAATATGGCAATATAGTGATGCTGGCAGTGTGAAAGGAATAAGCGGAAGAGTAGATATGGATATTTCATATGTTGACTATACATCTAAAATAAAAGCTGCGCATTTAAATGGATTTTAGCTGCAGGAATCATTTCCGGCTAATAATTTTAATTGCAAGTCATATAAGCATAATAATGATAAAAAAAGCCGTGCACTGTATTTTTGTTTGCACGGCTTTACATTATACCTTTTTATATTATATTCGCGGTAATGGCTAATATGAAAAGTTTTTATAATATATGTACAAGTTTAAAGCTTAAACGTATCAACTTCAGCCATAAGTGATTGAGCCATATCAGAAAATGTTTTAGTGAACTCTGTAATTGTCTCAAGTGATGCAAGCTGTTCTTCGGATGAAGCAGATATTTCTTGCATGCTGGCTGAAGATTCTTCTGTTACAGCAGACATATCTTGAGCTTTTGCTACAACAATTTCCGTATTGTCTTTTATTTTTCCCAGCATAGTTGCTATGTTTTGGGATTGTTCTGCAATGTTACTAGCGGAATCTTTAATTTTATGGAAGGTGGTTTGCGTAATACTTAATGCATCCTTTTGTGCCTGCATAGCCAGTGTAACATTTTCAGCTTTTTCTGTAGCTACTCTGGTCTTATTATTAATATCTTCTATGATAGCTCCAATTTGATTTACGGCCTTAGCAGAATTTTCGGATAGAACTCGTATTTCATCAGCAACTACTGCAAAGCCTTTGCCCTGTTCACCTGCCCTTGCTGCTTCAATAGAAGCATTTAATGCTAGTAAATTAGTCTGTTCAGCTATGCTGTTTATTACTTCAATGAAATCTTTTATTCTTACTGCCATATCATCTAATTCACTTATTGCTGCGCTGATTTCTTTAGTAGTTACATCGCTTTCCTGCATTCTCTCAACCTGTTGTTTAAGAGAATTTTGACCTTCTTCCACCAGCTTTAAGGATTCAACAGATTTATTAGCTCCAATTTCTGTAGAGGAGTTTACATCGTTAATTAAAGATGCGATATTTTGTATAGCATCATTTGTGTTAGTAATCATATCACTTTGTTTACTGTTACCTTCAGCTATTTCATTTATGGTTAACACAACATCACTTAATGCTTTTGTATTTTCAGATGTAGAATTAGTTAGTTCTTTTGAACCTGCCGAAATTGCATTAGAAGTATCTTTAATCTTCTTAACAATACTCTTTAAATTAGTTGTCATAATAGAAAAGGCTTTAGCCAAGTTTCCTATTTCATCTTTAGATTTTATGCTTATATCAGAAACATTTAAATTTCCGCCAGCAATTTGATTAGCTGCGTTGCTTAATTTTACTAATGGCTTAGCTATTCTAACTGATAAGAAATAAGCAGTTAGAGCTATAACAATTAATACCATGACTGTAGCAACAGATAATGTAGCAGTTAGTGCAGTAGCCTTAGCCATGGCTGATGAGTATATTGTATCTGTGCAAATAAGCCATCTAGTTTTACTTTGGTACGCATAAGATCCAAATACTTTTTGGCCTGCATAATTAGTTACTACTCCAGAAGAGTTTTTACCCGATAAACCACTCTTGATATTTGATAATTTACTTAAGTCTTTTCTTTGCGTAACATATTTAACATTAGGGTGTGCTATGATTTTTCCGTCTTTATCAGTTATATAGACGGTAGTAGTTTTATCCGATAATTCCTTAGTTAAATTACTTATTTTCGCAAGTTCCATGCTTGCGTGGACTACACCTATAATACTGCCTCCGTCTTTATCTCTTACTGGTGTAGCTATGTTAATAATCAAGTGCTTATTAGCTTTGCTGATTAGTACATTTGATATAACCTCGTCATTGCCTTTTATAGCTTGCTGGAAGTAGGGACGGTCACTTATATTTGGCAGAGTTTCTGTAGTATCTCTTGCAAATGGCTGGCCTTTTGCATCATCTAAAGTGACTGTAAGCTCAGGGTGAAGAGCTTTAGTTTCTGTCAGTAATTGTACTACTTTTGCCTTGTTGAAAGCACGAACATCAGAATTCCTAGCCAGTATCTTTAAATCCTTGAAATCACTTGAGATTAAATCATCTATTTTAGTTTGAATATTCTTGGATTTGTTTAGATTCGATTGGCTAATAGTCTGCTTCAGCTGATTGCTGAAAAACCAATTAGAAGCCACCGAAAATAGAATGAGCGGAATACCGCTTATTAGCAGTATTATAATAATTAGCTTTTGTTTTAATTTCATAAATATTCTCCCTTGTAGTATTATTTTGTATCAGTACCATTTAATTATCGACCAGTTGATGGAATTTATAAAGGAAAGTTACATATTCGTTAGGTAAAAATTTGGTTAAATATAAGATTTTATATAGATTTAGATTATTGTTATAAGTCTTTAATGAATGGATTAGTCTCCGTAGTGCCACAACATTTCAATTTTTAGCGTCTAGGAATTTATGCTTTTTGCCAATTGTGGATAACTTTTAATTAATATCAAGATACACTACTAAAGAGTAAAGAGTAAAGAGAAAAGTGAAGGTGGGAATTCAGCTGTGCTGAATTCCTATGAATCAATTTCGTTTCTTTTTAGAAAAGGCCCATGAAAGCGTGCTTTCACCAAGTAGAATGAAAAGGTAATCTTCTTTTTAGTAGGAAGTGGTTGAAGGAGACATTTTCCAGCCGACGGAAATCACTTCCTACCTTTTTTATCAGTAAATACACCAAAGATTGACATAGATAAAATAATCATTGCTGCGATAAAGAAGGTTTTATCGAAGGCAGCTGTAATTTCTTTATTCTTATATTTCTTAATATCATTAACTTCATCAGCAATCAGATCTTTCTGTTCCAGCATATTTAAACCAGTAACTATCTGTTCTGTGCCACTTTCAATTTTCTCGGAAGCACTTACTAATTTATCTGACCCTTTTTTAAGTTTGCCGCTTCCATTTAAAGCACTATGAGCTCCTTTGTGTATATTATCTGTGCCTTCATATATTCTATCGGCGCCACTGCTGAATTTTGAAAGAGCATTGTTAAGTTTACCTATACTGGTTTCCAGTGTATTAATTCCACCAGTGCTGCTTTCGAGTTTGCTTGCACCATTTGCTAGTTGTTCGATACTAGTTTTTAAAGTCCCTGATTTTTTAAATTGAGCTGCCAGTTTTTTTGTTGAAGCAGAAAGTTTATTGATTCCAGATGATAGAGAAGAACCTGCATATACGACGCTTTCTCCTGATGTATTGCTTTTACCCATAGAAATAAGTTTTTCTTCGAAGTCAGATGAATTATTTACGGATGGATTAATGGCAGCAGTATAGATATTTATCAGGTTACTAAGCATTCTAATTTCATTCATATGTTTAGCTCTGTCATTCTTGCTATTTGAACTTGAATATTCAGTTTTAGCCTTAAGAAGTTTGTTTTTATAAACTGTCAGTAGTTGAGGAGAAGTAGGATCATTACTGATAATAGTATATAGAGTACTGTTTACTACTGAGATATAATTATCAGTTCCTTTTGAAGCATTCTGTGCTCCCTTTGAAAGACTCATGATTCCATCATATAAAGTAGGTATTTTAGAATTACTGTTTGATTCGAATTGTTTAAGCAACTCTTTAGTACCTACATTTAATTTATGAATGCCATCGGAGAGTTTATTTAAACCTTTGTTTTTATCAGAAACTGATGTATATAATTTATCAGAACCAAGGGATACTTCTTTCAGACTGTCTTTTAGAGTTTTCATACCTGCAGTTAGAGAACTAGTACCGTTATAGAGAGCATCTAACCCGGAATTTAGATGATTAATTCCAGAATTTAAATTATTCTGTCCGACAGCTGCTTTTTTTGCCCCCTTCTTTAGTGAATTTGCACCTTTATAAAAAGCAGCAAGAGTTTTATTATCTGTAGAGGAGGATTTTTTTAATAACATTGATTTATTGTTTTTCAGTTTTTTCTCTAATTTCTTTTTTATTGAATTCTGAGAAAAGTTATTTTCTTTATCTGTGTTATTTACTATTTTAATAAGCTCTCTTCTAACTGGAGTAATTATTTCTTTGTGATTTTTTATATCTTCAACAGCATATTTTTTAATGTCGGTTTTTGCACCTGAAACTCCTGAATTAAGAAGGCTTACTAGCAATGCAATTCCAATACATGTGCCTATCTGTCTAAAGGCATTAATAATTCCTGACCCTATTCCGCTTTTATCTTCTGGCAGGTACTTAATTGATGAAGCTATAGCTTGACATGAGAAGCCAAGTCCAATTCCGCATATGAATAAGTTAAATATCATTATAACTTTAGTTGTATTAATTTCAACTCGTGAAAGCAAAATGCAGCCTACTCCCAGTATGAGGATTCCTAAAAAGTTCACAACTCTTGTGCCTGCCTTCTTTGAAAGCATACTCCCAGCTGGTATTGAAATCATTGCGGTAACTGAAATTGTCATAAGAATAAAAGCTGCATCAAGGGCACTGTAGTTCAATACATCTTGAAGAAAATAATTAAATATGAGTATGGGACTCATAGTAGCAAAACCAGTTATCATATAGCATATACTGGAGGCTGTAAAGGTAGATTCCTTAAAAAGACTGAGCTCTATCATTGGGGAAGGGGCGATACGCTCTATAAAAATAAACAGTATCAAAGTCACTGCTGACATAATGAAGAGAGATATAATAAGCAAAGAGTTCCAGCCATATTCTCTTCCCTTAAGAAGTCCGAAAACCAAACAGAACAGACATATTGTTATAAGCAGCATACCTAACCAGTCAATTTTCTTCGAGACTGTATCATCATAGGATTCCTTGGCGAACAGGATTATTAATATAACAGCTAATATGCAAAGTGGTACATTTACGAAGAAAACAGCCTGCCAATTCATATACTGTATCAGTAATCCACCAATGGGTGGGCCACTGGCTGCGGCTAGAGCCACAATTGCTCCTGAAGCTCCTACAACGAATTGTCGCTTTTCTTTTCCGAATATCTCTAACCCCATTGGTAAAACGATGGGAGTGATAATTGCACCACTTAAGCCTTGTATAAATCTTATAATTATAAGAAATAACAGCGAGTTAGAAAAACCACACATAGCCGAACTCAATCCGAATAGTATTAAACCAATAATCATGAGTTTTTTTCTTCCAAATTGGTCTCCGAGTTTAGCAGCAGAAATTAAAAAAACGGATAAGGCCAGCACATAAATTGTACTTACCCAACTACTATCATTTAATGATGAGTTAAAATAATTTGTTATATCAGGTAAAGCAATATTAACTATAGTACTGTCTAAGGTTCCGAGGAATGCAGCTATTGTTAGACCAATAAAGGCTAGGATATTTCTATTTTTATTCATTTTATAATCACTCCTTTAATTGAATGTAATAGTTATAGCTACCAACCTGTTGGTCGGCATTGCACATAGAATTTTCATTCAGATGATCACTATGTATCATCTGAATGTTTAGCCATAATAACAGCTTTAAAGTTAGTTGCCTTTGATTATATTGTTTATAAATATGTTTTTATATAATTTACAAAATATATCTCTTGTTTTGCCTGTATCAACATTATAATATTGAGCAAATTTATCATTCAAAATAAAGAAGGTATAAAGTGGAATCATGCCTAAAAAAAGCATATTCATAATGAACTCGATGTTTTTATCCTCTGTAACTTCCGTTAAATCCTTATTATTGACTTGCGAGAATATATCACTAAATATAGGATCTAGTAAATCAAATATTGATACATTTTCAGAAACGTTTTTAAGGGACTCTATAAGTCCTATTCTCATAATATCTTTTTCCTTTTCTAATTCGTTCATTAGAAGCTGAACAAATTTTTCCATCTCTTCAGCAGTTTTTGAATCCATGTTGTTCCATATTTTGCCTCTATATTTCATACATCTGCTGATATGTTTTTTAGTAAGCTCATTTAAGAGATCTTTTTTGTTTTTAAAATAGTAAAAGATTTGGGTTTTGCTTATATCAGCACGCCGTGCTATTTCGTTTACTCCAGCAGCATCATAACCTTTCTCTGAAAATACATCTTCAGCTGCCTTCAGTATTCTTTCGTATGTTGATACCTTTAATGAATCATTTTCTTCTCCTTGCATATCATCACCTCCATTACTACCAACCGGTCGGTATTATTATTGCATAGATTGCTTTGATTGTCAATATATAACATATATAAATTATTAGCTTAATGAGATATAATATTTTGATAAGTTTATGTGTATATATTTCCGTAACTTATATCAAATTTTTATTTAGATGGACTGTTATAATCGTTTATGAGAGGAGAGATAACGAATGAATGGATTAAACCAATTTCAGAAGATAAGATAAAAAGGGCTATGACTGTTTTTGAAAAGTATTGTCCTTGTTCAACAAATCACTATACACTTGCTGGTATGGAAAGCTTTGTGAAGAACAAAATGAGACAATCTGTTTGGCAGATATAATACTATAGAAAGAAAGCTGAAAACACAAAATAAGCTTCATAAGGATGAACTAAAGCAGATACTTTCAAAACATATGCCAGAGGGAGTAGCTTGCCATTACTACTATGATTTTGAATACTATAAAAAGTTATATAGATTCAAGAGAATATCTAGCAAGGATATTGAGAAAAGTTTACTGTTGACAAAATACCACGTGTTATATATCACATAATATATAACACGTGGTATTTTTAATATAGGAGGGTTTATATGGCACCTAATATAAAGGTAACAAAGGAAATGATTCTAGAAGCAGGTTATAAACTAGTTACAATCAGTGGAATTGAAAGCGTTAATTCCAGAAGCATAGCAAAAATACTGGAATGTTCTACACAGCCGATATTCAGTCAATTTCCGAATATGAAAGAGTTGAGGCAGAAACTGCATGATTACATTTGTGAAAAATTTGAACGAGAGGTTCTTTGCAGTGAAGACTTTGATTCTATTATTCAAAGCAGTTATCTTAAAGTTACTAGTCTGGCGAAAAATAATAGAAATGTTTTTAGACTAATTTATATGTCTGAATATTGTATGGGAGGCAGCTTCCTTACAACTAGAATGAGATTTAGAAGCAATCAAAAAATTTTTGAAGAAATAAAAACACAATACAAAATTGGAGATGAAGAATGTGCAGATGTTTTGGAACGTATCAGTTTATTAGTACAGGGAATTGCTACATTAATTGCAACTTCAAATGTTCAGTATGAGGACGAGCAAATAGTAAAAATTGTGAATCAAACGTTAGTAGATATGATAAATGGAATAAAAGAAAGAGGGGTTAAGTAATGAAAACTGTTTTTATCACTGGAACATCATCAGGAATTGGCAGAGAAACTGCTAAAGTTTTTTGCGAAAATGGCTGGAATGTTATTGCAACTATGAGAAGGCCAGAGCTTGAGAAGGAATTGGCAAAAATAAAAATGTGAGAGTTGTAAAATGCGATGTTACTGCCTTCGATAGTATAAAAAATGCAATTGAAGAGGGAATAAATTATTTTGGTAAAATTGATGTACTTGTAAATAATGCAGGCTTCTATACAATAGGTGTTTTAGAGGCAGCGACTGAGGAACATATTAGGAGGCAGGTTGAAACAAATCTTATAGGATTAATAAATACTACTGAAGAAATGCTACCACACTTTAGAGAGCATAAAGCTGGTACTATTATCAACCTTTCTTCAGTTGCAGGAAGGACAACAGTGCCGCTTCAAAGTTTGTATATTTTGTTGAATATGTTAACGTTACTGTTGATATTTTATATTTATAGCAGTAATGTTTAAGCGTTGAACATGTTAAAGAGAGGCTATTTTGAGGTGACCACAATGGATGACACGAGAAGCAAAATAATGATAAGTGCAAAAGAGCTTTTTATATTGCAAGGTTATAAAAAGACAACAATCCGCCAAATCGTTGAGCGATCCGGTGTATTGATTGGCAGCATATATTACTTATTTAAAAATAAGGAGGAGATCTTTAAAAGTCTTGTTCTCGAAATATTTGAAAAAGGCGATGGCATCATTTGTAATTACTTTGGAGAAGATTTAAATCCAGTTTTTAGATATGGAATATTCTGTGCGATTGAGCTTACAGTAGTTGAAGAAGAGGAATGTATTTGTGAAATCTATTATGAAGCTTATAGTTTAAAAAGTGTGTTTGATGGACTTGTAAATGTTGCAGCTAAAAGATCTCAGTTTCTTTTTGAGGACTATAATCCTGATTTTGAATTTGAGGATTATTACATACGAACTTTGGCAATAAAGGGTGCTATGCGCAGTTTTATCGCCAATCGCTATTTATCCACGTAGCTTCCTCTTGAAAAAAGAATCGATATGATTCTTGATTTTAGCTTGAAGGCGTACAATGTTCCAAATGCTGAAATCTTTCAAGTAAAAAAACGTATAGCACAATCTCAAAAACAGATAAGAGAGATTTCGTTATTAATTGGAAGAAGTTAATAGAAATCTATAATAACCCGGTATAGCTGACTGTTATCACAGTCTTCATTCCGGGTATTAAGTTAAGGTTATTTGAACATGTTAAAGTAACAAATAATTATAGATATTAAATTTCTACTAATCAATAATAACAAAGTACAAGGAGTGATTGAATTGAAAATTAAGAAATTACAGATAGGTTCAGCAGAGAAGGATGTTTCACTTGCTGTTTTGCATGAAGGTAAGTGGGTTGTTTTATCGCAGTTGCTTGAACAATTTTCAACGGATGGCAGTGAAGAATATTCAAAATTAATGTCTGCGTCTCAAGATCTTATTTTGTTTTTGCAGAGACTTCCGGATAGTAAAGAATATTTGAATTGCCTTTTAGGAAGAGCTGATTTAAAAATTTGCTGCCAAACAGAAAATATGAAAGAAATTATTCCTTTTCGTCCGCTGCTTTACCGCGATTTCATGCTGTGCGAAAGACACATAATTAACAGTGGACGTGGTTTTACAAAGTTCATTATGCCTAACAAATATCCAATTGTAAGAGCATATGAAGCTATATTTAGACGTACCTTTCCAGCTTTTAAACCTAAAAAGGCGTGGTATGATAATCCTGTATATTATAAGGGCAACACTTTGTCATTTATTGGAGATGGTGAAATTGTAAGCTATCCGCAGTATGCAACGATTAAAGATTATGAATTAGAACTTGGCATGATTATCACTAAGGAACTTCTTAATGCAACTGAAGAAGAGGGACTTGCTGCAATAGGCGCTTTCTGTGTGTTTAATGATTTCAGTGCTAGAAATGTACAGCTTGATGAAATGAAAAAGACAGGATTTGGACCATGTAAGGCAAAAGATTTTGCTAGTTCAATATCTAATGTGGTAGTAACAGCAGATGAGATATTGCCAGTACTGAATACTTTAAAAACCCGAGTGTTTATTAATGAAGAACTAGTAGCTGAAGGACAGTTAAATGAATTTTATCATTCACTTGGAAAAGCTGTTGCATATGCGTCTAAAGGAGAACGTGTCTACGCTGGGGAGTTTATGGCTTCAGGAACAATTCCTAATTGCTGTGGAATGGAAAATTTGCATTTACTAGATTTAGGTGATGTTATAAAATTGGAAATAGATAATATAGGTTCTTTAACAAATCAAGTTAGTACTGAGTTGATTTAATTATTAAATTTTAAGTGTATCTTAATGTGTTATTAGGGGTGATAATATGAGTTTCAGTGAAACGAGATTCCATTTTTTTTATGATGAGTGCATAAGACAATTTGGGGCAGAACAAGGGAAAAGGATATTTGAAATAGCAGATAGAAAATTAGCTGAAATGAAAAATGAAGCTGATTATAGAAATAGTAAGGCAATTAAGGAACATATGAATACAAATCTTCTTCCTACGATAGCTATATATTCAGCATTTTTGCAGTCAAATTTTACAAAAGAGAACGCATATGAAAAAACATTAGAAATTACACAAATTGCAGCGAAGGTAATTCAAAAAAAGAACGAGTTTGTAGGTAAAATACCTTTTGGATACAATTTATTTAAAATGTTCTGTAAATCGGTAATGAATAAAAACTATCCGAAAGAAGGATGGAGTATAGTATGGCAGCGATATGATAAGCAAGAAATACATTTTGATATGACAAGCTGTATATATATGGAGACAACAAAACGCTATAATTGTCCTGAGTTGTGTCCAGTATTTTGTGCTAACGATATAACTACTTTTGCAGGATATAGACCGAACATAATTTTTGAACGTAATGGAACTATTGGACAGGGACAAAAGGTATGTGATTTTCATTTACAAAACAGTAAATTTAAAATTAAAAGGTAAGTATTGTACATTTATTAGCGGAAGTTTTATGTGCCATAAGAGAAATAAAACTATATTTGAATATTGAGCAAAGTAAGCTGATCATAGAAGGAGAAAAAGGATTGAATAAAATATTTACTTCGATTACTAGTGATTTTGAATTTACTGGTAATGTAAAAAAGGACAGCTATGACTTACTTATTAAGCATGGAAGGTTTGTTATAGCTGAGCATACGCTAAGAGTTGTAGCTAAAGCTAGAAGTCTGGCAGCGAAATACGGAATTGACGAGGAGGCTGCAGAGCTTGCAGCGCTTCTTCATGATATTGGAGGAGTATATCCTAATAGTGAAAGGCTTCAAATAGCTGAATTACTTGGATTAAAGGTACTGAAAGAAGAAAAAGAACTCCCATTAATTCTTCATCAAAAGATATCTAAAGTTATGGCTAAGGACATATTTGGAATAACAGACAAGACGGTTCTAGATGCTATTGGCTGTCATACTACACTAAGACCTCAAGCTACGCAAATGGACATGCTTATATTCATTTCGGATAAACTAGAATGGGATAAGAAAGGTATACCGCCATATAGTGCAGAAGTTGAAGAAGCACTTTCAATATCTCTTGAAGCTGCTGCGTTTAAATTTATTAAGTATCAGCTAAAGGATAGAGAGAAGCTTGCTGTGGTACATCCATGGCTTAAGGAGGCTTTCGAGGATTTGAAATCTAAAATAAATGAGTGAGCAACAAACATATATTCGTATATTTTGCGTCTGTGTTGGAAATAATAACAAGTATAAAGTTGTAGAAAGGCAGGCGTGATATGGATTATAATAAAATTGAAGATGCAGTTTTTAAAAAAGCTATGGAATTTTTTAAAGACAATGCAGTAAGCTTTTTTGGTATAGATACAAAGATTCTTGCACCAGCTGAGACAGAGATTAAAAATGTAGACATTAAAACAAATTATACTGATTATTTGTTTTATACCGAAGATGGGAGTTATCTGCACTTTGAATTTCAAACTACAGATAAAAGGGAAGATATTAAAAGATTCTTATATTATGATGCGTCGCTGTTTTATAAGGAAAAAAGAACAGTTAACAGGAGAAGATATTCTAACATTAAGTTTTATACCGTTGATGTCCAGTAAGGAAAATAAGAGTAAGAGAGCTTTGGAAGGTATAGAATTAGCAGATGCTATAGAAGATGAGGATTCAAAATTAAAATGTCTTACCTTGCTATATGCGTTATTTGATAAATTTGGAGATATCGCGTCAAAATCAAAATTTAAGGAGGTGTTTAGCATGACTGAAATAGGAAGAATGATAAGGGAAGACGGAATAAAGGAAGGCAAAATAGAAGGAAAGGCTGAATTGCTTGTTAATTTGTTAATAAAAAAATTCAAAAAGCTACCAGATGAGTATATTAAAAAGATAAAAGAACTTCCAGTAGAGAAGATGGATGTAATAGCAACTGAAATATTTGATTTAAATAGTGTAGAGGATTTGGAGAAATATATATAAATTTTAATAGCAGCCATCTTATTGATGGTTGTTTTTTTTTAATATATGAATTAAAATTTGTTGTTTTGAGTGAATAAAGAATATATAAGTTGGAAATTTGTGAGCTATGTGAGGAATAAAAATTCTGTAAAGCCTGATGAATACTATAAATAGTCATATGGATTTATAGATTTATATATAAAAATGAGCTGATAAAATAACTGAATGGTGTGGAGGAAAAAAGAAAATGGACAAGAAATGGTTGGCAATGGTTGGAAGCTCGCGAAGCGGAAAAAATACAGATTTGTTAGTAGACTATGTAATAGATGGGTTGAAGTATAAAGGTATTGCTATAGATAAATATATCTTAAATAGCAGTAACATTTCAACCTGCAACGGTTGTGAATATTGCATAAATACAGGAAAATGTAGAATTAATGATGAAGCAGCTAAAATAATATCAAGTATGAAAGAGGCAGATGGATATATTTTTGCATCGCCAACGCATAATTACAATATGACAGCACAAATGAAAGCACTGTTGGATAGAACTTTCTGCTTAAATGATTACAGCAATGGATGGAAAAGTAGAATTGCTGCAGGAAAAAAAGCAATCCTTATAGGAGTTTGTGGCGGCGGTACAAAAGAGTCTATAGGATATACAATAGAAGGTATGAACAAAGTCATTTCTGAATTGGGCGTAGAGATTATAGAGGAAATCGAATACTATAACTCAAAGAATAATCCAGTTTATAAAAATGCTATAATTAAAGAAGAGATTGTACAAAGAATAAGAGAAAATAAAAAAATATAAAGGAGCAACGTAACATGATTATTGATGAAAAGGTTTTAGGTATGATAAAAAACATGAGACAAGGCGATAAGGAGAGAACTGATAGAGCCAATATTATTGGAAGTGAAGAATTTATTCCAACTAGAGCTGGAAAAACTCGAGTGCTCGTTTATAAGACTGAAAATAGTACAAGCTTATCACCAGTGTTTTTTGATGTTCATGGAGGCGGCTTTATTGCAGGTCTGCCAGAGGACGATGACAGGTTTTGCGATGAGCTTAGAAAAGAGCTTAATATAACGGTCATCTCAATAGATTATAGACTAGCACCAGACCATATGTGGCCTGCGGGAATAAACGATACCTATGATGTTGTAGAATATGTAAGTTTACATAAGGAGGAGTTTGGAATTGATTCAGATAATATGGCTATTGGTGGTCATAGTGCTGGAGCTAATATTTCTACAGTGGTGTGCATGCTTGCTAAACAAAGCGGAAAGTTCTCCTTCAAGTGTCAGGTACTTGATTACCCACCTCTAGATGTTGCTACACCTGGAACGGAGAAGTTTTACATTGAAGGAGCAATCCCACCTGAGGTTGCAGCTATGTTTGACAAGTGTTATAGAAAAGATGAAGAAGCAAAAAATCCACATTGTTCTCCTGTGTATGCAAGTAACGAAGAGCTTAAAGGATTACCACCAGCAGTAGTTATTACTTGTGAGATAGATTCTCTTAGAGATGAAGGAGAGGATTATGCACAGAAGCTGATCAAGGCAGGAGTTGAGACAATAGCAAAGCGCTTTTATGGTGTATGGCATGGTTTTACTATTGGTGCACCTGACTTGAAGGAGAGTAAAGAAGCTTATAGGATGATTGCAGATGGAGTGAAGAAGTATTTAGGGAGATAGATTATTGTATTTATGGTGACAATGACCACATGAGTATTTTTAAAAGTGCAATTTATTAAAGGAGGCACAAACATTTGGTATGCCTCCTTTAAGTTATCATGTTATATAATTATAGTGAGCCATACTGTAAATAATGATTTGTTATTTCAAGATGAACAAATGTTTAGCAATTACTAATTATGATATAATAATTTATATAAGATAAAAAGGAGGAATCCTGTTATGAAATCAGTAAGCGAAGTTATTAATATAGATAATAAGCATTATAAAATGATTATTATACCTGATGAATTATTTGATACAATAAAAGAAAAACTTGGTGATGAGTTTATTTGGGATTACGATAAAAAAACTAATAGATTGTTTTTAATGAAAAAGCCTGAATCATATACAGATTTTTTATCTGGACTTGGCAAAGAAATGTGGGAGAGTGCAGGTGGAGAAGACTACATTAAACAGGAGAGAGAAAAATGGGACGACTAGGTGATGAACTGAAGAAGTATCAAAGAATATTGATAGATACAAATTTGTTTATTTATCTTATGGAAAAGCATCCGCAGTATTTTCAAGTCGCAAGAGAAATATTTGAGCAAATTGAAAAAGGCCAGGTTTATGGAATAACTTCAATTTTAGTCTTAACAGAACTTCTTACAAAACCGCTTAAAGATAATAATGAAAACTTAGCACGTTCATATAAAGCAGCTATAAGTACCTTTCCTAATTTGTCTGTGAAGCACATTGATAGTAATATATGTATAACTGCTGCTGAACTTAGAGCAAAGTATGGATTTAAAACCCCTGATGCCATTTTTATAGCTACAGCTATTGAAGAAGGTGCAGAAGTATTCATAACAAATGACATAAGGCTTAGAAATATGGCAGAAATCAATTGTATCATAATTAGTGATTATTTATATTAAACCTAAAATATAAAGTTATCTAAATGAAAAGGTAAACAATCCTGTCATAAACAATGAAGAAGGAGAATTCTCAGTTGATGAGGTTTCCCTTCTTTTTTTATGGTATAGAATTAAGCATTCTCTAAATTATACGAAGCGCTAAACAAAAGCTATGTAGAAAACACTGCTTTGTAAATTGATAAGAAAGAAATTTGAAAAAAATTACTATAGAAAATAATGTTCTGTAGATGCATAGCGGCGGTTTAAGGAGCGTGTAATCCTAGGAGGCATTTTCCAGCCGACGGAGATTATACGCTCCTTTTTTTATTTCACAAATCTGGACACAAAAAGAGAGGATATAAAATTTTTATTATGATAAACTCTAATTCATGAAGGGAAGTGATTAAGTGAAATGGCTGAAACAGATGAGTGGAGTGATTGATTATATAGAAAATAATCTAACTGGAGATATTTCTTATGATGAGGCAGCAAAGCTTGCCTGCTGTTCCACATATTATTTTCAACGAATGTTTTCCTACATAACGGATATTTCTGTGTCCGAGTATATACGCCGCAGGCGTATGACAGAAGCGGCTTTTGAATTGCAGCAGACTAAGGCTAAGGTAATGGAGATCGCTTTAAAATATGGCTATGAATCACCAACAGCTTTTAATCGGGCCTTTCAAAGTGTTCATGGTATTTCTCCAACGGCTGCACGTGTGAAGGGAGTTAGGTTGAATGCCTATTTACCTATAAGTTTTTCAATTTTAGTTAAAGGAAGTGAAAGGATGAGCTACAGAATTGAAACTAAAGAGGCAATGAAAATTGTTGGATACAGGATAGAACTGCAGGAGAGTATGGAGGAAAATCAGAAATTAGTCCCGATGTTCTGGAGCAGAATGCTTGAAAGTGGGGAGTTCTTGAGAGTTTGTGAACTTACGAATAAAGCCGAGAGGTGTGTTTTTGGTGTGACATCCTATGAAAATCACAAGGATATTTATTATTATGTTGCAGCGCAAACAGACAAACCTACCCCTGAGGATATGTTTGAACTTGAAATACCTGCTGCTACCTGGGTGGTTTTTGAAGGTGATGGTCACTTTAAAGAATCTGTTCAGAGCATATTCAAAAGATTTCTTACAGAATGGCTGCCTGCTTCCGGTTATGAATATGCTGAGCTACCGGATATAGAAGTTTATCCTGTTGATGCTCAAGGTTCAAAGAGCGGTCATGCTGAAGTATGGATTTCTATTAAGAAAGAATGAGGTGTAAAATAAATGAATTATAAAATTGAAGTTAGAGATATTGAGCCTATTAGAGTGGCTTTTATGAAATACAAGGGTGTAGTCACTGAAGCAAATAGAGTTTTCCCGAATGTGTTCAAAGCTATTCATGGAAAAGTAAATGGAGCACCATTTTTCTGTTACTATGTAATGGATCAGCAGTCTAAAACAGGTGAAATTGAATTATGCGTTCCTACAGCAGAAATGCCAAACGAAAATGGTGTTACAGCAAAGGATATGCCTCGAATAAAGGCTGTGTGCGTTACACATATCGGCTCTTACGAGACTATGAGTTATGCATATGAAGCACTCAACCGTTACGTGCAGGAAAATGGTATCACGCTGCAGCCGCCATTTAGGGAAGTGTTTATAAAGGGACCGGGAATGTTTTTAAAGGGTAATCCTGATAAGTATGTTACAGAAATACAGTTTCCAGTGAAAGAAGGGTAAATGAATGCTGGCGATTGAAATTGATAAATTAGTTAAGCAGTATAAGAATGGTGTAAGGGCCTTAGATGAATTAAGCCTAAAGGTAAAATGTGGAGAAATTTTTTCTTTGCTTGGTCCTAATGGTGCGGGGAAGTCTTCACTTATCAATATTCTTACAACTCTTTATAAGCCAAGCTTTGGAAAGGTAACGATGCTTGGAAAAGATTTATGCAGGGAGCCGGCATGGGTTAGGACTCAGATAGCCTGCGTTTCGCAGAGAGTTTCTATTGATGAGCATTTGTCGCTTATGGAAAATATGATATTTCAAAGTAGGCTTTACAAGGTGGAAAAGGCTGCGGCTAGGAAAAGAATCAGCAGTTTAATCGACAGCTTTGGCTTGGAGCAGTATTTGAAATATACGGTTGCTTCCTATTCAGGTGGAGTAAAGCGGCGGCTGGATATCGCAATGAATATGGTGTCTATGCCTAAAATACTTTTTTTAGATGAACCAACAGTCGGCATGGATATTGTTTCCCGAAAGGCAATGTGGAAAATAGTGCGAAAAATTCGAGACGATTTTGAAACGACGGTTTTCCTTACCACTCATTATCTAGAAGAAGCGGACCAGCTTAGCGATACGGTTTGTATTATGAAAGAAGGACATGAACTTGCGCAGGGAACTTCTGAAAAACTGAAGGAATATACTAGACAGAATATACTTCGTATTGGCTTTGCTGACAGTAAAAAGGCAGAAAACAGTGTTAATCTGCTTGAGGAAGCACATATACTTCCGGCTATAAGTGTTCGAGAAGGCTCAATTTTTGCTGATGCTGGAGACAATAGACAGACTTTTGAACAGGTGAATAAGCTGCTTTTGGAAAAGCAGGTGCCTTTTGAAGCAATTGAGATTGTGCAGCCTAGTCTTGAAGATGTGTTTATGAAATTAACCTATGCAACGGGAGGGATATCTAATGGAGACAATTAATATTTTATGGCGTAACATAAAGTGGCGCTTTCAAACGCCTATCTCAATCCTGCTTACTATAATACAACCGCTTATCTGGCTGTTACTATACAGTGCAATTGCAAATCAATCTATGCAGAAAATATCAGACGGCAACTATACAGCTTTTATTCTTCCTGGCATTATGGTGCTTGTCACATTTGCCTGCTGTAGCAGCAGTGGGTATATCAATTTTACTATGAAATCTAAAGGCAGCTTCTATAGAATACTTATTGCACCTGTGAGACGAAGTTCTATTGTTCTTGGACAAATGCTTGAAGCAGCTTGCGTTTCGTTTTTTGAAGTAGCTATTATGGTTATAATGGGTATATTCCTATCGGTGCATATAGCTTCAGGGTTTATCGGCTTACTTTTAATGGTGCCTCTTATTTTCCTTACAGCATTTTTTATGTCTGGGCTAGCTTATGCAATAAGCCTGTGTCTGCCGCATGAAGCAATCTATGAGACAATTATGAATCTTATCGTACTTTCCTTGTTTTTTGCCAGTACTGCATTATTCCCAATGAAGAATATATCTGGAGCTTTAAAAATAATTGTGACAATTAATCCCTTCACTCATGTTATAAATTGTTTGCGCAGTCTTATATTGTGTGCTTCTATTGATTGGAAGAGTTTATTATCTGTAACAGGCTTATTTATATGTCTCTGTTGCGGCAGCTTTGCACTAGCTCTTTGGAGGTTAAAAAAGGAAACCGTAAGTTAAGCTAGTATTTCAGTAAAAGCGATATGTCCTTTTAATTTTAACAAGGCCATGGCACTGCATATATAATTTCGACTAGTAAAATATCGACGTTTCAACGAATTTTGTGAAGTCGGAATAGCTGATTTACTTCAAAATTTATATAACTCAAATTATAGATATTTTACTGGATTATCTAAAATTTCTTGAATTATGCTGAAGAATTGTCCTACATGAATGCCATCAACTAACGCATGATGTGCTTGTACAGAGAATGGCAATTTAACTTTTCCACCTTCTTCGAAATATTTACCCCAAGATATTCTAGGTATACTATCTACAGGCTTCATCTGAATCGGATGCGTTATATTTGTAAAGGAGATCCAGGGGATACTGGTTATGTACAGTAGGTCATCACGTCCTGGCTCATCTTCTATAGTTATCTTGTTTTTTACTTTTTCAATTCCTTTTAATGCACTAATTTTAAAATCGTCATATTTATCTATAAAATTTACTGTACAGAAGCTAAATACTTCTCCTTCAGTCATTACAGTGAAAGAGGGGCTTACAATTTCATGTTCAATCAGCTTATCTCCTCTTATTCTGAATCTAAACTCTTTTATGCTATTGGCTGTTTTTACAGAAGCATATAAAATTGATATAAAAAACGGTAATCCGTTTTCTTTAATATAGCTATGGTAGTTTGTAATATCCAGATTACCACAAATATTAAAATGCGGATAATCTAGCTGTTTGAAGTAATTGTAATGGTCTTTTCTATTCCAGTTTTCTACATCTATGAATTTCATGCATATATCACTCTCCAGAAAATTATATCTATAACATATAATAACATAATATTTATTTAAAGTCCTATTGACAGTTCCGTTACGGTATCAATTATACTTGTTTTAGGAAGTACTTCTATATAAATTCCAGAATGCTAGGGGATGATTTGATGGCAGCATTAATGAGGATAAATGATGTAGCTAAAAAATATAATATAACAAAACGATCGTTGAGATATTATGAAGAGGTTGGACTATTGAATAGCAGAAGAATTGGAGCTTCGAAAAGCAGATATTTTGATGAGGCTGCGATTAATAGGCTAGAACAAATCCTATTGCTACGTAGTGTGGATTTTACAATCAATGAAATATCTAAAGTGCTGTTATCGGATAATCGGGAGTCAACTTTTGAAATTTTTGAAAATAGATTAAAAGAAATTGCTGATATGATAGATGAATTAAATTATTGCAAAGGTATTATTGCTTCGTTTATCAAAATAGGTAAAAGCATAGGGGTTGACAAGGTTAACATTTATCAATTGCTGCGGGATCAAATATATGTTCATAACAATGACGAAAGGATGTTAAGTATGGAAGAGAAGTATGAAGGAGACATTATCAAGGTGGAATTTGGAGTGGCCATAGTTCCAATTGTATGTCCAACTGAATGTGATAACTTTTTAGATAAGATTAAAGAGATGCGTAATAAGATAGAAACGGAAACTTCTAAAAGAATTCCACTCATCAGAGTTTTAGATAATGAAGAACTTGATGAATGGCAATATAGAATAAGTATAAAAAAGAAGGTTATGCTGGATAACAATTTAGAGATTATTGCTCCAGAGGATAGAAGCTCTGCTATGCTAAGTTATTTGGAAAGCATTGTGAAAACAAGTATAGACGAAATTTGCAACTAAGAAGTTGGAAATCTATATATAAAGACCTAATTTTCTTCGAGCCTCGATTTTTCGAGGCTCATTTCTGTATCCGAGTGTAACGCTACAGGTGTATGACAGAAGCGGCTTTTGAATTGCAGCAGACTAAGGCAATGGATATTGCTTAACTCAAAAAAATTATTTAGTATGACTATACAGATTCCTTTATGCTTATGCATTCATGTATAAAAACTGCTAGAATCACGCTTGCAATAAGGGCTGATAATGCGCATACGGAAGTTGCTGCAGCAAAATTGAAATGAGCTATAAGAAAACTTACTATTGCAGAGCCAGAAGCGGTTCCAAGCCACATGAACGAATTGTTAACTGCCATAACTGTGCCTCTCTGAGCTGAACTTAATTGTGTAATCAGCACCTGCATAACGGAAAAAGCAGCACCGCCTGAACCCAACCACAGAAATACATCTATAGCTGCAAGAAAAATATTATTACCGAATATAGGTAATAATATCAAAGCTGTTACGAGTAAGAGTGATGAGGCAATAATAGTTTTCTTTTTACTAAATTTATCGCTCAAAATACCACCTAGCTGTACACCGCATACATTTCCAAAACCCGCAAAAATTAAGAATAGTCCGACATCAGAAACCTTCAAGTTGAACTGTTTATCAAGCCAAAAGCCTAGAAAGGTATATAGACCTAAATTAGCGACTGCTATAAATAAAGTTACTAGAAAACTAAATACCACAGACTTAACTTTGAAGACTTTTATAAACTGATGGAGGTAATTAGTATTTGAGCTGTCAGTAGTTTTTTTGTCTGGAAAATATGCATAAATAGATATAGAGACGAGAAACGAAACTACTGCTAGTACATAAAAGCAGGTTTCCCAATGCATTAACTGAGCTAAAAATGAACCTATCGGGACACCCAAAATCATTCCTAGAGAGAGCGCAGAAGCTATAATGGCAGTTACTCTGCCTCTTTCTTTATAATCAAAATAGTCACCTATGTAGGCCCAGACATTAGGGGCTGCACAAGCTGCGCCGACACCGGTAAAGGCTCTTGCTATGATAGTTAGGATATAGTTTGGAGCTATTCCTGTAGCTAAGGAAGCTATAGAAAAGATAAATGTACCAATAACCATCATTTTTTTTCTGCCGACTTTATCGGATATAGGACCTAGTAATGGAGAAAATATAACGTAAAGTATTGAGTAGGCAGTTACAAGATATCCGCCACTGCTTGCAGCTATATTAAAACTCGAAGCTATCAGAGGAACTAGAGGAGAGACAATAAAAGTATCACAGCCTAGTAGAAAGAATATTGAGAATAGTAATGTGATAATAAGACGTTTTTTCATTAATTTGATACCACCTGTTAAGATTTATTTTATGTATATAAAATGCGATAAAGTTCTTATATTGTGGCTTCTAAAATATCACTGCGGAATAGGTTCGACCCTAGGATCTTTTAGAAGTCAGAATATATTAGAACTTTCACAATTTATGCAGCAGCTTTGCTGTATAAAATAAATTATGATGGTATATTTACCATTGCACAAGAACGCACAATTTTAAGAATAAGTCATAAAATTATGCCTATAAGCTAGTATAGAGAAGTTACGGCTGTAAAATTATTTGAAACTTTTGTAGCTACAACTTTTGATTAAGGTGTTTTTATAAATTCCACGTCATGATTTTTGATATAGTCTCTTCCAAAGTCGATTAGAGTATTCAGGATAGGCAGGAATCTTTTCCCGGTTTCGGTTAATGAATACTCAACTCTTGGAGGAATTTCGTTGAACACTTCTCTGTGTATCATATCAGCTCTTTCTAATTCCTTTAGTTGCAGTGATAATACGCCATGGGATATGTTTGGTATTAGCTTTTGCAGTTCATTAAAACGGATTGTTTGTTTGCTTAAGTAGAATAAAATTATAAATTTCCACTTGCCTTCCACTATTTTTTGGACTGTACGAACAGGGCATAACTTTCCGTTTGGTGTTTCGATTATTAAGCTATCATTATTGACGTTCTGCATTTTTTAAATCCTCCGCTTGCTATCACTCTATCAATCTAATTTCCTTCTAGGTATCTTAAACTTAATTGTTTTCTCTATTTCTGCTAACATTCCTTTATCTTTTGGGTCGATAAACAAACAAGTGTAGCCTTCCTCGCCAGCTCGGCCGGTTCTACCTATACGATGTATGTAGTTTTCTACACTTTCTGGAATATCATAATTATATATATGGCTTACTCCGCTTATATCTAAGCCTCTTGAGGCTACATCTGTAGCTATCAAATATTGAAAATCACCATGTCTAAAAGTTTTCATTATTCGTTCTCGTTTTGATTGAATTATATCACTGTGTATCTTTTCGCAATTATACCCACGTCTGTAAAGGGCTATTTCAAGTTCATCAGCTCTTCTCTTGGTTCTACAGAATATGATAGCCATAAACGGATTATCTTGATCCAATACCGTACATAAAGCATCTTGCTTTTTTCTGTCGGTGGTTTCTACAACATCTTGTTTAATAGTATCAAGCGTAACTTCTTCTTTTTTTATAGATATGGTCACGGGGTCTTTCATATATCTATAGGCTAATTTTTTAACCTGGGGATTTATAGTTGCAGAGAAACAATTTTTTAGAGGCGTTTTTTATAATAGTATCAACTTCATTTTTAAAGCCCATAAGAAGCATCTGATCTGCTTCATCCAGTACAAAAGTTTTTAATTTGCTTAAATTTATCGTTTTTCTTTCAAGATGATCTAATAGCCTTCCTGGTGTTGCAATAACAAGATGGACGTTCCCTTTCAGCTTTTTAAGCTGAGCACCTATATCTTTACCACCATAAGTAGCTAATATATTTATATCCTTAGCTTCCTTAAGTTTTAGAGCTTGCTCAGTTATTTGGAGGGCGAGTTCTCTTGTAGGAGTTACAATTAAGGCTTGAATTGCATCAATGGAAGGTGATATATTCTCAAAAATAGGAAGCAGAAATGCAAGAGTCTTTCCAGTGCCTGTTTGCGCTTCAGCGATAACATCCTTTCCATTTTTTATTTGTTGTATGCTCTCAGCTTGAACGGGAGTTGGCTGAGTGATTCCACTATTTTTTAACACATTTATTAACGCTTCACTAATACCTAATTCTTTAAAGTTCATTATTTTCTACCTTTCGATAATTCGACGTGCATAAATTTTTAGTTGAGTTAGAAACCCTATAATAATACCATACTATTGTTATTAATACTAATCATTATGATTTTTTATTTCTTATTAACTCTTATATTATTATAACCAAAGTGCAGCATAAGCACACTATAATTCCAATTAGGAATGGCATGGCATCTATAGCTGTAAGGAAAATGTTATTCCTAAATATAGGTAATGATAGAGCAATGAAACTATTGTTAACTCATAAAAGCAGGTTTCCAATATATAGGTTAGCAATAGGTAAAAAAAGTTAAAAAAATTTAATGCGATATAATAACCATTATTAGTTGACAAACGTAATTGGTGTAACTATAATGGTTACAAGGAGAGAATTTAAATGAAAATAAGTAGTCGCTTTACTATGGCTGTTCATATTATGGCTTTGATATCTATGGGTGGAGTTGTTGTTTGTACTTCAGAATGGATTGCCAAAAGTGTGAATACTAATGCCGTAGTAATTAGAAGAATAGTGAGTAAATTAAGAGCAGCAGGATTTATTGGGACAAAAGCTGGAACAGGAGGATATTATTTAACAAGGGAACTTGATCAGATTACTTTGTTAGATGTATATAAGGCGGTGGCAGTGGTAGAGGAAGGAGAGCTTTTCAATTTTCATGAGGATCCAAACCTTAAGTGTCAAGTAGGCGCGCAGAGGGTTTTAATGATGGATTTAGTAAAGCTGAAACATATGCACAGCAGGTTAATATAATCATTAAGGAACTCATTAAGTTGAATCCAGAGAGTAAGAGGGAAATAGAAAAAATGTAGCAGGATTTTAATCCTTATTATGAGACTGGTAAGAATATGGCTAAAGCATACATAGCTGGCGGACCAGCTAAAGGAAATCAAACAATGAGTGAGTTTGACAAGACAGCGGAGACTATCAATAAGTCAGTGGATTCATTCAAAATTAAATCAAAGCAGGGTATAGAGCATTCTATTAGCCATATCGAACTGTCAGTGCAAAGGTCTATAATTATGTTGTTAACCTCAATAGCGGTAATAATTTTATTATCAGCTCTAATGTTAATGTTGATATCGAAGAGTATAGTCAACCCTATAAAATTACTAAAAAAGGAAATTAATAATCTTGCAGAAAATGGGGGGGATTTGACACAGCAAATCAATGTTTCATCTAAAGATGAGATTGGTGAATTAGCAGCTAGTGTAAATAGATTTATTGCTAATCTTAGGTCGATAATCATTGAAGTGGATGAATGTTCTAGTACAGTTATTGATATGGCAAAGGCCCCAGCTAAAAGCTTAGAGCAGCTTAACGATAATGTGGAGAACACAGCAGCTACTGCTGAAGAATTGTCAGCAGATATGGAAGAAACGGCTGCATCTGCAGAAATTAATAAGAGGGCAGAGGAATTAAAAGCTAATGCAATTGCATCGCAAAAAACAACGGAAGAAATTTATGGAGAGGCCAAAATAAAATTAGAAGCAGCTTTGGAGCAAGCTAAATCTATACGACAAATAACACAGCTCTCAGATTCTATATTAAAAATCTCATCACAAACAAACTTACTTGCATTAAATGCATCCATAGAGGCAGCACGTGCAGGAGAGGCTGGCAAAGGGTTTACGGTAGTGGCTGAAGAAATAGGCAAGCTCGCAGAAAATTCTAGTTTGACAGTGAAGGAAATTCAAAGAGTAGCAAATGAAGCTATTACATCAGTTGAAAATCTTTCTACAAGCTCGGAAACCATTATGCAGTTTATGGATGTTAATGTTAAAAATGATTATCAAGCTATGTTAAACACAGGTAAGCAGTACAGTAAGGATGAAATGCAAATTAGCATGGATAATGCACAAAGGTTAAAAAGTATTGTTGCAAAGTTTACTGTATAGGCTGTCGGCTATGGAGAGCGAAACATTTCCTAGTTAGAATGTGCATATCTATCTCTAGCTAGTACGATTGTAGAAGTTAGTATAAATATACTTCCGATTAATAAAACAATAGATAACTTTTCGCCAAGAAATAATACTCCTAAAAATATGCTGACTATAGGCTCAAAAGTTCCAAGTATTGCAGAGGAGGAGACACCTATTATTTTTGTGGCCTTTAGCAGTAAAATTATTGACACTATAGTTGAGATTATTGATATTCCTGGATAACATACTACAGCTTTAAAGTTAAAATTTAGGGTTATAGTATTATTAAATACTCCATATAAAGTAGTGCCTATTGATGAACTAAAGCAAATATACACCAGTAGCAGCGAGTAACAGAGATATAATTTTTTTTGGCGCTTAGTTTATTCTTAAAAAATATGAAACCTGTTATGTAAACAACAACTGGATATATAGTGCAGAGTTGTCGCGAGGCCTGCGCCTAAATAGTTGTAAGACATAAATAGCGCTAGCGTTGTTATAGTGTATCCAACAGTATTTATCAATAATAATAATATCTGTTCCTTTCCCAAACGGATATTAATCTTAATGCATTTTAGATAAAAAAGTAATCTTAATGCTGAGATTATAAATCTAAATACTAATACAGTGGTTGGGTTAGAACCATTAACATATGCAACTCTAGCTAAAATAGGCATGATTCCGAATGCTGTTGATGATAAGAGTGCATAGACTATTCCTTTGTAATTGTTCAAATCTTTATCCTCCACGTGAGAACGTTCATATTGGAAAGATATTATTTCTATTAAAATAATATCTTTCGAACCCACATAATATTATAGCCTCTTATAGCATTAAGGTAAATCAAAAAAGAGTTTTAGGAATGTATCAATGCAGAAAATGTGTGATGCACATAGAAATTTGACACATGAATATATCGATTAATTCTTATTTGTTGAATGCATTAGGCTTTTCTGCTGATAATTTTCATATATGCTATAACTGAGAGTAGATAGTAGAACAAATAAGCTGCTGCATATATTCCCATCATAATGCCTATTAACTGTATTGCATGTATTGAGTTGCCCCAACCTCCTTGATCGAGGTAATGAACATAAACTTTAAGTGCAACAGCACTATGAAGAGTACCAAATAAAAGTGGTACAATAAAAATAAATCCAACCTGTTTGACAACAAGCTTTAAGGTCTTTTTTTTGCTCAAACCTATCTTTGAAAGTACAGTGTATCTATGCTTATCCTCATGTGCCTCCATTAATTGCTTGTAATACATTATGCTGCCTGTTGAAGCGATAAAGAGAATTCCTAAAAACATACCGATAAATGTAAAAGTACCGTACAAACTATGCATCATTATATAATTATTATAGTAACATACAAAAACTTTGTCTGATGGAATAATTGTATTAAGCTTTTCAGCAATACTTTTAATATCATACTGTTTTTTTAGATTATATGTTCTCCAAGTTACTATATTGTTTTTGGTTGAGGCAGCAAGCTGCTTGAAAACCGTATCCTTTACGACGATAGTTGCTTTTTGTAATTTATATCCTAAAACACCTTTAATATCTGAATCTGAAATATTAAATTTATACGAGTTATCACCAATAGTAGTGTGGAGCTTACTGCCAGTCAACCTTCCTCTTTTACTAGCTAAATCGCTTGCTTCAATGAAAAAACACTGGTTATTATTATTGATTTTAATGTCGGTAACTCTTGCAGAAGATCCAGTGCACTTGCTGAGATTCGAATTTTCCATAATATCGTTGTATTCAGAAAGTGATATTATGTATATGTCAAAAGGAAAACTGGATAATTTTTCCAAGGAACCTTTATATTTTGGTGTACGGCCACTTCCTTTTATTATTTTAAAGTCCTTTTTGTAGGTTATGCTATTTCCTTTATCCTTTCTAATAACAGCAGATACTTCTTTATTTAAGGTTTTATCCCCACCATCATAAGATATTGTAAATGGAGCTGAATTTGGAACAGATTCATCCAGCATTTTATTAAAACTAAAGGTAAAGCAAAGAGCCGTCATTGCAACTGCAGAAATAATCGATATGGTTGCAAGCAGATTGCTGTTGCCTTTAATCCTGTAGGTAAGTTGAGAGATACTCAATAGGTTTTGCCATTTGTAATAGGTCTTTTTATTTTTCTGTGATAGTTTAAAAACATAAATCAACAGATTGTTAAATAAAATATATGTGCCGGCAACAATAATCACACTTAATGCCAGAATTTTATACATCATTTGTTTACCACCAGAAGATAAATCAACATTTAGCGTAACAATATATCCCCCTAGTACCATTATTAATGACAACAATGCTAAGGCTTTAGAAAATTTAGGTGAACTTTCTCCTTCCTTATCGGCATGCATAAGCTCGATAAGCTCATAATCATATATCACATAGTAAGCTTTCATCGAATTTAGTGCAAATATAATTACAAAAACCATAATTGTCATCAATATGGATTTAATGTCAAAGCTATATTTAATAGAGGTATTTGATTTTATACACATAGCATATAACTTCAAAAAGAAATTTGATGAAAATTCGCCTAGCGGTACGGCGATGACTATTGATAGTATTCCAAGAAAGATGTTTTCACAGAACATTAATATACCAATTTCTTTCTTTTTCATTCCAAGAAGAGAGTATAGTGCAACCTGTTTCTTTTTGTTTTTTATAAAATAGCTATTTGCATACCATATAAAAATAGCTGAAAAAACTATGACGACTATAGCTGCTGCCTTGAAAACAGCGACGACCTTAACTCTTGAGGAACTGAAGCTGTGTATATGGGGATTGAAGTATATTGAAAAAAATATTGTCAGTATAAAAACAGAAATAAAGCTGCTTATAAAGTATGAAATATAGTTTTTGAAATTGTGTTTAACGTTTTTAGCACCAAGGTTAAATAGCGTCACTTTTATCATCTCCTACTGTGGCAAGGGTTTTAAGAATCTCGCTATAAAATTCCTTCCTTTCGCCATTTTTTTCTAGTTCGATATAGAGCTTTCCGTCTTTTATAAATATAATTCTATTGCAGTAGCTTGCAGCAAAAGCATCATGAGTTACCATAACAATTGTTGCCTCATTATTTTTATTTAAGAGAGAGAGGCTTTCTAACAGTTCTGTTGAAGATTTTGAATCGAGCGCTCCGGTTGGTTCATCGGCAAGCACGATTTCTGGCTTTGTAATTATAGCTCTTGCAGCTGCAGCTCTCTGTTTCTGACCTCCAGAGACTTCATAGGGGTACTTATTTAAGATGCTCTTAATATTCAAAATACTGCTGATTTCATTTAATTTTGCTTTCATAGTGGCAGCCTTTACATTGGATAGTGAGAGGGGTAAAATGATATTTTCTTTTAGGGTAAGTGTGTCGAGAAGATTATAATCCTGAAAAATGAAACCAAGCTTTTTTCTTCTAAACTTTGATAGCTCGTCATCATCGAGGTTTAAAAAACTTTTTCCTCCAATTGTAACTGTTCCTGTTGTAGGGATATCGATAGTGGATATCACATTTAATAAAGTTGATTTACCAGCTCCTGAGGGTCCCATAATTCCCAAAAATTCTCCTTTTTGAACAGAAAAACTGACTCCGTTTAAGGCTTTTGATTCGCTTCCACCATGTTTTGAATTGTATATTTTTTTTACGTTTTTAACTTCCATTACATTCATGAAAATACCTCCGTGTTATTTATTTAACTTCAATTAGGATTGTACACGGGTGGTATTAAGCCATTCCTAAAAGCATCTTAATTTCATCTTAAGTTTTTGCGAAGTAATTTGTTTTATGTTCTTAGATTTGGCTCGCTTAGCGGGTTAAACACAGTTTCTTGTGACAGTTGCTTTGTGCATGTTTTTGACCGTATAATTTATATAGTGAAAAGAAGGATAGGAGTATTTAAAATGAGTGAATCAGATTTTTTAAATAGAAAAATATTAATTATAGATGATGAGAAGGACATTACAGATTTAATAGAGACAGTTTTATTAAAAGAAGGTTTTAAGAATGTATATGCAGCGCATAATGGATTAGACGGCATATTAAGGTGTCGTCATGAAAGTCCAGATGTAGTAGTACTTGATATAATGCTGCCAGATATCGATGGTATTGAGGTGTGCAAAAGAATAAGAGAATTTTCTTATTGTCCGATACTTTTTCTCTCTTCAAAAAACAGAGAGACAGACAAGATTATGGGCTTGAGTATGGGCGGAGATGATTACATTACTAAGCCGTTTAGTCCAAGAGAAATAGCCTTTCGTATAAAGGCACAGCTCAGGAGACAGCAATATGCTGGTATGAAGAAGGCTAATAACAGTTGTGTTATAGAAGTGAGCGATATTACTATTGATAGTGAACATTCTCAAGTGTACAAAAATGGTGATGAGGTTATACTTACAGCAAAAGAATATCAGCTTCTTTTGTATTTAGCAGAGAATCAAAACAAAATTGTTAATAAGGAAGTATTGTGTGACGTGGTATGGGGAGAAGATTATATTGGATATGATAACACTATTTCTGTCCACATAAGGCATCTAAGAGAAAAACTTGAAGATAATCCGTCAAAACCAAAGTTTATTATTACAGTAATAGGACTTGGGTACAAGCTTGTAAATAAGTAAGGAGCGATGATAAATGAAAAAGTCAAAATATAATGCACTTCCTCATTTATATTCAATGTTTTTGATACTTTTTCTGGTTTTTGCTTTCATTTCCTCAGCGATAGTAATTTATTTAATGAACAGCAGTGTTGGTAAGAGTAGCAGCGATGTTACTTGGAGCAGCTATCCAATATCTTTTACAAATAATTTTTCTAAAAATATTAGCTTTGTAAATGGGAAACCTCAACTTTCGATTTCAGGAAAAGATGAATTAAAAAAGCATAAGCTTTTTATTCAGATTGTTGACAGATATGGATATGTGGTTACAAACTATAACAGTCCCATAGGAATGAAAACTCACTACTCCCCGATAGAAATAGTACAGATATATAAAAATGGAGTCAAATCAAAAAAGTATTCAACTTTCGTTGGAAGCGTTGATAATAGAGGCTATAAATGGACATATATTATAGGCTTTCCTGTAAAAGTACTAAAGCTAACCTTCTATTTAGATTATGGAAAAGCTGCTACATTTAAATTTATTGTGGCTGGAATGTTATTGACAACCCTGTTTTTTATTACAGTGTTTGGAGTAAAAACTAATCGTATTTTATCTGGTATGACAGCTGGAATAGAAGGTTTAAAAACGAATTCCTATGCTCCCATGAGGGAAAAGGGACTATATCGTGAGGTGTATGCCAGCCTGAATGCTTTGGATGAAAAGCTTAAAGCTAATAAAATCGAAAGAGAGAGAGATGAAAAATTGAGGGAGGAATGGATAGCGAATATTTCTCACGATCTAAAGACTCCATTATCACCTATAAAAGGTTATTCTGAAATGCTAATAGATCCGGAATATGAAGCTGATACTGAGGAAGTAAATAAATATGCTGCGATTATACATAAGAATGCAAAAAATATTGAGAGCATAGTTGAAAATTTGAACTTTACTTATCAGCTAAAAAATAATATGCTTCCGATAAACAGGAAAGATGGAAATTTAGTGAGGCTGATGAAGGAAATAATAATAGATGTGCTTAATCATTCAGAGTATGAAGACAGAAATATAGTGTTTGACTGCAGTGAGGATAAGATAAATTTTTGCTTTGATAGCACCCTTCTAAGGAGAGCTTTTGATAATTTGATATACAATGCAGTGCTTCATAATGAAGCTGATACTGCAATAAAAATTTCAATGATAAAGTCGGATAAAATATATGTAATTATTAAAGATAATGGGAGAGGGATAGCAAAGGAGGATTTAAAAAAGCTCTTTGAGAGATATTACAGAGGAACCAGCACTGCTGTAAATGTAAAAGGTTCTGGGCTTGGAATGGCAATCGCAAAGCAGATAATAGAAGCACATGATGGAAAAATATATGTAACAAGTAAGATAAATAGTGGTACTACAATAAAAATAGAGTTTCCAGAATAATTCTATTATCTGTTTTTAGTAAGAACTAAGGTTTAACGGGGATACATATAGTGAACAGTATTTTTTCAGTTTCACTGGAGGTCAGTTTTATGTTTCCGCCATGTTTTTCTATAATTTTTTTTGTTATAGCCAGGCCGAGGCCGCTTCCACTAGAACTGCTGCTTTCTGCTTTTACAAAGGGTTCGAATATTGTATTTTTTATGGTTTCATCAATGTCTGCGCTGCTGCCAATCTCAAGGATTGCATTGTTATCTTTTAAATAGCATCCAATCTTTAAGCGGGTATAATCCTCATTATGAGTTAGAGTGTTATTGAAAATATTGGAAATAGCCCTTTTCATGAGCTTTTCATCAAACTTAAATAAAACAGGATGCTCACTGATATCAAGATCAAGCTCAAAATGTTTATTTTTAAATTCCTCGAAGTATTCTGCTACAAGGCGTCTAAACCATTCGGTAAAATCAAGTTCAATTAAGGAAGGTAAAAATTCGGAATCTTCCAATTTTGAAAGTGAAAACAAATCTTCTATAAGAGCTGTTGAATATACAGCTTTGCTATATATTATTTTTAAGAATTTTTTTTCTTGCTCAGGGGTTATATTTTCTTCCAGCAGAAGTTTAGAAAATCCTTGAATAGAGGTTATAGGTGTTTTTAGGTCATGAGATACATCTACTAAGAGTCTCTTTTTACTAGCATCAATTCTTTTGTTTTCCTCTTCAACCATATTAAGTTTTAGTACCATTTCATTAAATTCATTTTCAACTTCCTGCAGTTCCCTTAAACCCTTTATGTCAGCTCTGGTCTTATAATTAAGTTTCTTGAAGCTTTTTATACTGTCAATAAAGGTTTTGAGGGGGTTTGTTATAAATTTTGAGCTTATAATACTATAAATATAGATACCTATTATCAGATAGATGAACTGTATTAAGTATAGAAGACCATACGATTTTAAGCTAAAAATGCTGTCCTTTTTAGTATAAAAGTTAGGTGTATATAAAAGCGAATAAGAAATTTTTCTCCTGTCAATTTTATATAGAAAAATATATGGCTCTCCATGCTTACCTTTTACCATAAAAACTTGTCCGACAAAAGGACATTTAGGAGAATAATCGTTAATGGAAACCAGATCAAATAGCTGTTTTTCGTTATATTTCATTATATTATCTTTTTTCTTGCCCTTTATAAAGATTACTTTTTTATTCTGATCTAAAACTTCTTCCCAGCCGTCAATATCTGAGAGAAATCCTAACTTTATTTTATTAAAGTCTTTGTTGTAGTAGGTGCGGAAGGAGGTCCTGCCTATGTGTTCATTTTTAAAGATAAATTTTTCTGAAATAAATGAGGAAGAAGTATATGAGAGTTGTAGAACTAAATATAATATTAAAAAGGTTACTAAATAATTTATAATAAGGAAGCCTTTTATACTCAGTTTTTTCTTAAGAATATTAAGATTGATCTTCATGATGTTAATTCCCTTCAAAAATGTACCCAAGGCCTCGTATGGTTTTAATAAACTTTGGTTCTTTGGGATTTACTTCTATTTTCTCTCTCAATTTACTTATATAAACCATTATAATCCTCTCGTCTCCTAGGTAGCATTCTCCCCATGCTGCCTCGTATAGCTGACCTTTAGTAAATACCTTGTTTTTATTCTTCATAAAGAAACGTATAAGCTTATACTCAAAGGAAGTAAGCTGGAGTTCACTATTATCTCTGTATAATTTGCAAGCTGTTTGGTCCAGAAGCAGATAACCGCTGGTGATTGTATTTTCATTTTGCTTATTATTAACTATATCGCTTCTTCTTAATAGGGCATTAACTCTTGCAATTAGTTCCATAGGATTAAAAGGTTTGGACAGATAATCATCTGCACCAAGGAATAATCCATCTATTTTATCGATATCTTCACCTTTTGCAGATAAAAATATCACTGGTACATTATCTTTTTCTCTGATTTTTTTCAAGACCTCTTTTCCATCGAGTTGTGGCATCATGATATCTAGTATTATAAGGTCGAGCTGTTCTTTTTCAAAAATTTCAAGAGCTTCCCTGCCGCTGAACGCACTGTAGGTAGTGTAGCCATTATTTTTCATATAGAAATCTATTAATTCCACTATTTCTTTTTCATCATCAGCAATTAAAATAGAACTCACTTTTTTACCTCTCATTAATACAAATATTTTATATAATTAAACTAACACAATTTGGCAGGCTGTTCAAATTTTATTACGGTATAAATAAAAATTTTAGGTTATATTAAGGTTTGGTTAGATTTATATTAATTCTAATACGTTAGTATAATAACTGAATTTATTAAACGAATTTAGGAGGATATTATGCTTTCAATAAAAAATGTATCTAAAAAATACTCAAATAATTTTACGGCACTTTCAAATTTTAATCTTGAACTTGAAAGAGGAATTATAGGACTTTTAGGAGCTAACGGTGCAGGAAAATCAACCTTGATGAAGATGATAGCGACTGTTTCAAAGCCAAGTGAAGGCGTTATTACTTGGAATGGAAAGAACATTCATAAAGATGGAGATGAACTTAGACACGACCTAGGATATTTGCCTCAAAGTTTTGGCGTATTTCCTAATTTAACAGCAATTGAATTTTTAAAATATATGGCAGCTTTAAAAGGACTCAATATGAAGAAAGCAAAAAACAGAATAAGTGAGCTTATTGATTTATTAAACCTTAGCGATGCTGCTAACAGGAGTATAGGAAACTATTCCGGTGGTATGAGACAAAGAATAGGTATTGCACAAGCTTTACTAAATGATCCTAAAATTCTTATAGTGGATGAGCCTACTGTTGGATTAGACCCTAATGAAAGAATGAATTTCAGAAACTTAATTAACAGCTTAGCAAAAGATAAAATAATTATGCTGTCTACACATATAGTATCAGATGTAGAAGCTTCGGCAGAAAAAATAGTTCTTATGAATAAAGGTAAACTCATTTGTTTTTGTAGAAACGAAGAACTTTTAAATTCGTTAGAAGGAACTGTGTGGGAATGCATTGTTCGTGAAAACGAACTTAAAGAAATAAAAGAAAAATATATAACTGGAAATATAATAAGAAGAAACGAAGGCATGGCAGTAAGAGTAATATCAGAAGCCAAGCCATTAGCTAATGCTGTAGCCATACAGCCTACACTTGAAGATGCCTATATCTATTATACTTCTGGAAAGAGAGGTGAGAAGCTTGAATAGTGTATATCAAATTTACTATGTGGGAATATCTGATTTTTTAGATAGAATAAGAAGCAAGAGTATTCTTATCATATCACTTTTGATGATATATATATCGTATTTATTCTTTCCGCAGAACAACACAAGTATTTATTATACGTTGAAGTATTATTTACATGGATTTTTCTACAGAGGTGTTTATAACTCTGTCTGGCTTGGATGGGTTGCTACAATAGCATTTATTAGTATTGTAACATTAATAGGTTTCTACTTTGTTAGAAATGCTATTAACAGAGAAAGACATTTTTTAATAGGTGAAATTACTGCATCTACGCCGATAAAGTCATGGATTTTTATATTCGGCAAGACTTTTAGCAGCTTTTTGTTCCTATTGCTGCAAATGTGTGTGGTTATTCTTGTTACTGCCATAATGCAGTTTGTTAGAGGAGAGAGCTATTGCTTTCAGCCTATAAAGTTAATAACGCCATTTTTAATATTAGGTGTGCCAGCCTGTTTTATTACAGCAGTTATAGCAATAATCTTTGAAACAATCCCCTTTTTAGCTAAATCTCTTGGAAATGTAATATATTTTTTTGTGTGGTCTGGTATATTAGTGGTATCAATGCAAGGAGGAGCCTATTCTTTAACAGATGTTTTTGGATTCAGCAGCGCTGCTCAAATTATCTTAGAACAACTAAAACGTAATTTTAAGCAATTTAGGAATATGAACTCTTTTAGCCTTGGAACAAGTGGACCACTTCATAACAATGTTAAAACCTTTATGATGAATAACGTTAGTGTTAGTGGAAATGTGCTGTTTGAAAGATGTTTTTGGGTTCTAGTGGGAATTCTTTTACTTATTTTAGCTTCTATGCTTTTTAAAAGAACATATCTTGCAGCAGGAAAAAGATATACTGGAATTAAAAGTTTTATGAAAGAGAAAACACATAATCCTCAAAAAGGAGTAGTTTTAAGCGAAATATTTGAAAAAAGAACTTATTCTAATGATTTTGCTATAGTAAAAAGTGAATTTAAGATTATGCTTTCATCCGCTAATATATGGTGGTATATAGCCATGTTTCTGTGCTGTATATGTGTATTTTTTACGAATGGTGATAGTTTCTATAAAGTTGTAATCCCAGCGATATGGATTTTACCTATTTTTATCTGGTCTAGGTTAGGTAGTATTCAAATGGATTTCAATATGGAGGAATATCTTTCAACTTATAAAAATTATAGAAGCAGCCAGCTTTTGAATTCAGTTGCTGCGGGAATTTTATTTACTATATTTATAAATGTAACGATTATAATAAAATTTGTATTATTGAGGAACTTTGAAGGAGCAGCTTATATTTTTATGGGAGCTATTTTTGTCAATGCATTAGGAATATTTATTGGTAATTTTGCCAAAAGCTCCACTGCTTTTGAAATAACATATATAATTCTATGGTATGTAGGGATAACCAATGGTGTATCGGGTTTAAATTTTTTAGGTACTACTCAACAAGCTGCAAGTTCTCATACTCCAATCGTATTTCTATTCATTGGAATAATTTTAACGATAGCATCGATCATAATCAAAAATAGGCGAATGAATAATGTGTGAAACTAAAAGAACAGTTAACGAATAAAGGAAATTTCAATAAAGCCTTATTAGCTCTTAAAAATAAATTATTGATAAGTTGAAATAGATTCATATATGTAAGGGGAGGATTGTAAAATAATATATACTATGCTATACTTGCATTAATTATCTCAAACCTTAACACGCGTATAAAGGAAAAAATATGAATACAGAAGCGTTAGAATATTTCATTAAAGTTTATGAAAAGAAGAGTGTTACCTCGGCCGCTAAGGACTTATTTATTACTCCGCAGGGCTTAAGTAAGACCATAAAGCAACTTGAGGTGGATTTGAAAGCAGAATTATTCTACAGAGGATCACGCGGAATGGAAGCCACAGAATGCGGTGAGCTGTTATATGCTCGAGCCAAGCATATCTGTTATCTTATGGATGATATAAAAAAGGAAATAAGCATTATGAATGGTAGAAACAGTAGTTTAAATGTTGTTGTTACTTATTCTACAACATTAGCGATACCTCTGGATTTATTGTTCGGGTTTTCTAAAATTTATTCTAATATTCCAATGAAGATAAAAGAGTTCCCAGATGAATATGACATTAGTAAGCTATTTCAGGAAGAAGAAGTTGATGTTGGTTTTGTTATGGGACATGAAGACATTGAAAACTGTGAATATAAATTGATTAAATCAGGAGAAGTAGTAATAATAGTTTCTAAAAACCATCCTCTAGCGTTAAAAGATGAAATCTCAATAACTGAGTTGGAAAGTGAACCATTGGTTATAAAATCTGTTGAAACAGGCAAGGAACATAGCTTAGTGGATAAATGTATGGAATATGGATTTACGCTTGATGTCAAATATGAAATAGGTAATCCTATAACTATGCATAAATTATGCGAAGAAAATGGATTGGTGGGAGTTTCTGTAGATTTTATTGAAGAAGCACTTACTGATAAAAATTTAAAAACCATAAGACTTAAGGAAAAAATCCCTCAGAGTATTTACCTCATTACAAGAAAAAGAGTTATCCAATCCAAATCGGTATCTTTGTTTCGAAGTTATGTAAAAGAATATATAAAAGAAGAAAATGGGTCGTTTTGATGAGCATAAAAGCTTATCAAAATGACTTTTTTTATTCAGTAAACAAAAAGTTTATCCCCCTAACTTTTGGTTTATTGTTGTTTGAATTGAAACATGTTAACTTAAATAATGTAAACGTGATAGTTTTTATTTGATTCATAAATCCATAAAACATTACGGTACAGTATCAAATATATTTAGGGGGAAACGCGTGATTAAGTTTGAGAAAAGGTGGCTGTTAAGGTGAGTTAAAATTTCTCGATTTAGTACATTTACCTAAGTAATTAACTAAATATGCTTGAGAGGAATTTCACTTTTTAAGATTGTAATTTATTCTAATGTTTAAGTTAAATTTTTAGTGAGTGAAATCCTTCAAATGTATAGTTGTAAAGCCGCATAAAATAAGGCTGTGCGGTTGTACATCAACAAATATCCATATTATAAATAGGGGGAATAAAAATGAAAGGCCACAAAATGAGCAGTAAGAAGGCACGTATAGTTAAAACCTCCATATTGGTGGTTCTACTTGCTATCGTAGTTGGTGTAAACATAGCATTATCAAATTTTGCACCAGTAATTACCCAGTACTTTTCTAAAATTGATATTACAAGTAAAGAGGCAGTAGCTGCTCGTAGTAAATCTACTAAACTTGTTAATAAAATTACAGATGAAGGTGTAGTGCTTCTTAAAAATGATGACAACACACTACCTATTAAAAAGTCGGGAACTGGTAAAACTAAGGTAAACGTTTTTGGATGGGATTTTACAAATCCTATATATGGAGGTACAGGTTCCGGTGGAGTAGATACATCTACAGCTGTTACTCCAAAGGCAGGTCTTGAAAAAGCAGGTTTTGAAGTGAACGAGGATTTATACAATGCTTATGCATCCTTTAGTAAAACGAGACCGCAAGTGGAAATGAACGGCCAGGACTGGACAATTCAGCAGCCAGAACCATCAAAGTTTTATACAGCAGATAGAATGAAAAAGGCTAAGGAATTTTCCGATACTGCAATAATTTTTATTTCACGTGCAGGTGGTGAAGGAGCAGATCTTCCAACCAGCATGAATGGAAAAGATACATTTAATCCCAAAGGAACTCAAGGGCCTACTGGTCAAAAATTTGGCTATAAAGACGACCTTGATTCAAACAAGAACTATTTTGAACCAAGTAACAGAGAAATGGGTATGATAAATACCGTTACAAAGAACTTCAAAAAAGTAATTCTTGTTATTAACAGCAGTAACACTTTTGAATTAGGTTGGACAAAAAACTACAATCAGATTAAGAGTATTGTAAATATTGGAGGTCCAGGACAAAACGGATTCCTTTCACTTGGAAGAATTCTTGCTGGAACAGTTAATCCATCTGGTAGAACTGTAGATGTATATGCAAAAGATCTTTTAGATGCGCCATCAGCAAAGAACTTTGGTGACTATAGTTATGTAATTAAAAACAAAGACGGATCATATTCTCAGGCAATGGATTCCAAAAAGGTTCCTTTAAAGTTTGTGAATTATGCAGAAGGAATTTATGTTGGATATCGTTACTATGAAACCGCAGCGGCTGAAGGAGCTATTAAGTATGATGATAAGGTTATGTATCCTTTTGGTTACGGATTAAGCTATACAACCTTCGATCAGGAAGTTGTTCCAAACAGCTTAAAATGGAATGATAAAGACATTTCTGTAAAGGTAAAGGTAACAAATACAGGATCAGTAGCAGGAAAACAAGTTGTACAACTTTATTATTCGGCACCTTATACTGGCAAAATAGAAAAATCATCTGTAGACCTTGCAGCTTTTACAAAGACAGATATGATACAGCCAGGAAAATCTGAAGTAGTTACGCTTTCCTTCAAAGTTTCAGATATGGCATCTTACGACTATAATAAAGTTTATAGCTCAACTGGATCATATGTACTTGAAAAAGGTACTTACAAGCTTATGCTTATGAATAACTCTCATGAAAAGATAGCTGATGTTACTTCAAAGGCTCTTGATCAGGTGGTTTATGATTCACAGGGACGTCCTACTGATAAAAAAGTAGCTACAAATCAGTTTGATAAATATGTTACAGGCGAAGGCAGTATAAAGAATTATCTTTCAAGAGCTAATCGCTTTGCCAACTTAAAAGATATTACAACTTACAAGACTTATACAGTTGGAACTGGTAAAACAGCAGCAAAAGTAAAAGGTGTCTTAGTTGACTCGAATTTTGTTAACTATATAAACAGCAAGAGATATAGCATTCCTGCTGATACTCACAAGACAGCGCCTACAACAGATGCTAAAAATGGTAAGAAACTTAAAAATTATGTTGGCGTTGATTACAATGATAAGAGTTGGGATAAGCTTTTGGATCAGTTGTCTGTAAAAGACCTGGTTGCTTTATCAACACTTGGTGGTTATAAAACTACAGCAATTAAGTCAGTTGGAAAACCTGCTACGGTAGATTATGATGGACCTTCAGCTATCAGCGCATTTATTTCCAAATCAAAAGTGTCAGGTATTGCATTCCCATCAGAGACAGTGATTGCATCTACTTGGAATGTTAAGCTTGCGCAGGAAATGGGAGCATGTGTAGGAGCAGAAAGTAAAGCTTATGATACTACTGGATGGTATGCTCCAGCTATGAATATACACCGTACAGCCTTTGGTGGAAGAAACTTTGAGTATTATTCAGAAGATGGACTTCTTTCAGGTAAGATGGCGGCTGCTGTAACAAAAGGCTTCCAAAGCTTAGGCGGATATGTTTATATGAAACACTTTGCTTTAAATGATCAGGAAACAAATCGTACTTTTGGTATTCTTACATGGAGCAATGAACAGGCTATTCGTGAAATTTATTTGAAATCATTTGAAATCGAAGTTAAAGAGGGCGGAGCTAAAGCTGCAATGTCATCCTTCAACAGTATAGGTAACACTTGGGCTGGAGCATGTTCTGCACTTCTTAAGAGTGTTCTTCGCGACGAATGGGGTTTCCATGGAATGATTGATACAGACTTCTATATTAACGGAAAAGGAATGTCTGCTTATCCATATATGACTTATGAGCTTGGTGTACGTAATGGTAATGATCTTTATCTTACTGGTGTTGCGCCTGTGGGAGTTCCTTCAGCAAATACAGACAGCAAGGATACTCTATGGGCATTGAGAGAAGCTGCTCATAATATTCTATATACAGTTGCTAACAGCAGAGTTGTAAAGAGTGGTTTTGCTGCAGATACTCCAACATGGGTAAAATTAACAATTGCTATTGATGTTGTTGCTGTTATAGCAATAGGTGCTGGATTATTCTTTGTACTTCGCGATGGTAAGAAAAGAGAAGAAAGCTTAGCTTAAAAATCAAAAGGGATTTTATATGAAAGAAACTTAAACGGTCAGACTGCCTAAGGGCAGTCTGACTACTATAGAGGTGAAGATATGAAATATGCGGAAATAATAAGTCAGATGACTTTAGAAGAAAAAGCATCGTTAACATCTGGTAAAGATTTCTGGCAATCAATGGATATTGAACGCTTAGGAATAAAAAATATGTTTCTTTCTGATGGTCCTCATGGCATCAGGAAGCAGGCGGCAGCAGCAGATCATCTGGGTTTAAATGCAAGTATTCCTGCAACCTGCTTTCCTACTGCTGCCACTATAGCAAACAGTTGGAATGAGAAACTGGGAGAAAAGATTGGTGAATTTTTAGGAGATGAAGCAGTATCTCAGAAGGTCAACGTGCTTCTTGGTCCTGGTACCAATATGAAAAGAAATCCGCTGTGCGGAAGAAATTTTGAATATTTTAGTGAGGATCCGTATTTAGCTGGTAAAATGGCAGCTAGCTATATCAGAGGAATACAATCTCGCGGTATTTCAGCTTGCGTAAAGCATTTTTGTGTAAATAACCAGGAAGAACGAAGAATGGTTATTGATACAATTGTTGATGAAAGAACTTTAAGGGAAATCTATTTAACTGCCTTTGAAATTGCAGTTAAAGAAGGTGCTACAAAGACTCTCATGTCTTCTTATAATATGTTGAATGGTACTTATACCAATGAAAATTTGCATTTGATGAAGGATATTCTGCGTGGTGAGTGGGACTACAAGGGTGTAGTGGTTACTGACTGGGGTGGCAGCAATGATCGTGTAGCTGGACTGATTGCTGGCAATGAACTAGAGATGCCTACTACATGCGGAGAAACAAATGTAGACATAATAAACGCTGTTAAGAGCGGAAAAATAAAAGAAGAAGTACTGGATGAATGTATTGACAGATTATTAGAACTGATTTTTACTACAGAAGAAGTGTATAAGAAACAACGTAAGGAGTTTGATGTGGAAGAGCATCATAAGATGGCTCAGCTTGCTGCTGAAGAGTCCATTGTAATGCTTAAAAATGAGGAAAATATTCTGCCATTAAAGAAGAAAGCAAAAGTAGCTGTTATAGGTGATTTTGCTAAGAATCCTAGATATCAAGGTGCAGGCTCCTCCATTGTTAATCCGACGAAATTGAATAACACACTAGATTGCTTAAAAGAAATAGATGTGCAAAGTGTGGGCTATGCTCCGGGTTTTGAACGTTATGGAAAGAAAAATGACAAGCTCATAAAGGAAGCATGTGTGCTTGCAGATAAGGCAGACGTAGTACTGCTGTATATAGGTTTGGATGAAGCTACTGAGGCAGAAGGCTTGGACAGACAAGATATGAAATTACCACAGAATCAAATTGATCTAATAGAAGCTATAAGTAAAGTGAATACAAATATCGTGGCAGTTCTTTCCTGCGGATCAGCTATAGAAATGCCATGGATTAAGAATATAAAAGGATTAGTACATGCGTATTTAAGCGGACAGGCAGGAGCAAAGGCTGTTTTAAGAGTCCTTTGCGGTGAAGTAAATCCATCAGGAAAATTGGCTGAATCCTATCCGATACGTTATGAAGATGTACCTTCCTATAGTAATTTTCCTGGTAAGGAAGTTAGTGTAGAGTACAGAGAGGGGCCGTACATTGGTTATCGTTATTATGGTACTGCTAACGTGAAGGTACAGTTTCCTTTTGGATACGGTTTAAGTTATGCAACCTTTGAATATGGTGATCTGAAGGTTGAAAGTGACAAAGTGACATTCACGCTAAAGAACACAGGAAATGTTGCAGGAGCTGAAGTTGCACAGCTATATATCGGAAAATCTTCTGATGTGATTTTCAGACCTAACAAGGAACTTAAAGGCTTTAAAAAGATATTTCTTGAGCCAGGAGAAACACAAACAGTAAAAATACTGTTTGATGATAAATCCTTCCGTTATTTTAATGTAACAACAAGTTCCTGGGAAGAGGAGGCCGGAGAATATAAGATTATGATAGGCTCCTCCAGCGAGGATGTTAAATTATCAGGTGCGATTATAAGGCAAGGAACGAATGCAGCTTCTCCTTATAATAAGGCAGCTCTTCCTTCTTATTTTTCTGGTAAAGCCTCTAATGTTGATGCTGAGGAGTTTGAAACATTGCTTGGCAGAAAAATACCCGAAGCTAAATGGGATAGAAGTAAATCTCTTGGCTACAATGATACTATAGGTCAGCTGATTTATGCTAAATCTGCTTTTGCAAGATTTGCACTGCATCTCATAAATTTCGCATATGGCTTCCTTAAAAAGATTGGAAAAAGAGGCACGGCGAACATTATTATGATGTCTGTTTATCATATGCCATTTAGAGGTATAGCTAGAATGACCGGTGGTGCGTTTAATATGCCTATGGTAGATGGACTCCTTATGATGGTCAATGGCCATTTCTTTAAAGGATTTAGGCATCTGCTAAGAGAGAGAAAGAAAATGCGAAAAGCAGCCGAAGCTAATCAGTAAGGTAATGGAGGTAAAACATGAGTAATAAAATAGGCGCAGAAAAAAATTCTAATGCTATTATAGGTGCTTGGGCAAAATTTAAAGAGAAACATCCTAATACTGCTCAGTTTTTAGTGTTCTTTATTCTGAGTAATGGAATAACAGTTTTGCAAATGGTTTTAATGCCTATATTTAAGGATATATTTGGACATACTTCTCTAGTAAGCACAAATTTTCAGGTTCTTAAAGTAGGGCATAATTTTGATGGAAGTCCTTACTATGTGTTTAATTATGCAGCCGGTTCAATTTCTGCTGGAGGCGGTGGTGGGCTTGCATATTTTCTTGCAGTTCAGATAACAATGGCTATTGCGCAGATAATTAATTTCTTTGTTCAGAGGAATATAACTTTTAAATCAAAAAGTAACATATGGAAGGCAGCCTTTTGGTATGTAGTTGCATATATAATTATATCTATAGGTGCTGCTGCTCTTCAGGGACTTTATAAAGCACCTATATATAATCTGCTGATGAATACATTAAAAATGGGTTCAGTAGGTGAAACAATAGCAGATTTTATTACAATGATTATAAACTGTGCTATTTCTTTCTGGGTATTTTTTCCTATTTTTAAAGTTATATTTAAGGATGAATCTCAAAAATAGGAGAGTTAGTTAAAGGCAGTGGGCGCATGGTGTCCATTGCGGTTTATAAGATATCACGGAAAGTCGTTGGCTTTAACTAATATAATCAGAAACATAAAACAGCTTCGGAGTTAACCTGAAGCTGTTTTTGTAATAGATGAAAACATTTTTTATTAATCAACTAAAAGTTTATTATAATAACCTTTTGATTATAGTAGTTCGTATTAAAATGTGCTAAAATGTGTGATGTCGAGATAGTAATTTCATATTATATGTCATTTTAATAAAATACAAACTTTGTTTGATTGCAAGAATAATGGAATGACACAAACATTGCTTTTAGTATTTTAAGGACTTGATGATACAATAGTTTTCAACTATAATGATTCTAAATAATATGATTGCTTGGACAGATACTATTCTCTTGGTATTAATTGCACTTGTATTTTCTGGAATTACGCATATTAAAAATAGAAGAAGTAAGTATCGAAAGTTATATATAGAAATCTGCTTTATAAAGACTTTAAAATGAGGTGTATTTCGACAGTGATTGTTTCACAACAGCGGTAGAAATACAAAAAGAGGAATAGGAAGATGAAGTATAAAGAATTAATCGAGAAAATGACTTTAGAAGAGAAAGCATCTTTAATGTCGGGAAAAGACTTCTGGCAGTCTAAGGATATAGAACGTCTTGGGATCAGTAGTATGTTTCTTGCCGATGGACCACATGGAATTAGAAAGCAGGCAGCAGCGGCAAATCATCCGGGACTTAATGTTGGCATTCCAGCGACATGTTTTCCAACGGCAGCAACAGTAGCAAATAGTTGGAATGAAGAATTGGGTGAGAAAATAGGGGAGTATCTTGGTGAAGAGGCTATTGCGCAGAAAGTTAATGTGCTATTGGGGCCTGGTGTTAATATGAAGAGAAACCCACTATGCGGAAGAAACTTTGAGTATTTCAGTGAAGATCCATATCTTGCAGGTAAAATGGCTGCAGGGTATATCAGAGGAATTCAGTCACATGGAATTTCAGCCTGCGTGAAACATTTTTGTGCCAATAATCAAGAAGAAAGACGTATGTCTATTGATACTATAGTAGATGAAAGAGCTCTTAGAGAGATATATCTTACTGCGTTCGAAATAGCAGTTAGAGAAGGTAAAACTAAGGCAATGATGTCCTCATATAATAGATTAAATGGTACTTATACTAACGAAAACATGCATCTTATGCAAGATATCCTACGTGGTGAATGGGGGTATAAGGGCTGTGTTATAACTGATTGGGGGGGGAGTAATGACCGTGTGACAGGGTTACTTGCCGGCAATGAACTGGAAATGCCTTCAACAGCAGGGGAGTCAGATCAAGAAATTATTAAAGCCATTAAGAGTGGAAGAGTTAAAGAAGAGGTATTAGATGAGTGTGTAGACAGACTACTTGACCTTATTTTTACAACAGAGAAAGCATATCATAGACCTCATACGGAGTTTGATGTAGAAAAACATCACAGAGTAGCGCAGAAGGTTGCGGAAGAAGCAATAGTGCTGCTAAAAAACGAGGATAATATATTACCGCTTAAATTTGGAAAGAAAGTTGCCGTAATAGGAGATTTTGCAAAGGATGCCCGCTATCAGGGAGCAGGATCATCTCTTGTAAATCCTACGATTTTGGACCATACCTTAAATTGTTTTGAGGAATCAGGAATTGTAAGTATTGGATACGAGCAAGGTTTTGAACGTTATGGGAAGAAAAATGAAAAAAGAATAGAGAAAGCTTGTGAACTTGCTAAAAATGCAGATGTGGTTCTTTTATATATTGGTTTGGATGAAGTTACAGAAGCTGAAGGATTGGACAGACAGAGTATGAGGATTCCGGAGAACCAGATAGAATTACTAAATGCATTGTATGAAGTTAACCAGAATATTGTAGCTATTCTATCTTGCGGTTCAGCGGTGGAAATGCCTTGGATTGATAAGGTAAAGGGATTGTTACATGGATACTTGGGTGGACAGGCTGGAGCAAGATCCATACTTAGAATTCTTTCTGGAGATGTAAATCCTTCAGGAAAGCTGGCAGAAACATATCCAATTCGTTATGAAGATACACCTTCATTTCATAATTTTCCTGGCGGAGAAGCTAGTGTAGAGTATAGAGAAAGTATTTATATCGGGTATCGTTATTATGATACCGCAAATGTTGATGTTCTTTTTCCTTTCGGATATGGACTGAGTTATACAACGTTTGAATACTCAGATATTGAGGTTAATAAATACGGAGTTACATTTAAGTTGACAAACTCTGGAAGCGTTGCCGGAATGGAAATCGCTCAACTGTATGTACACTCCAAATCAACTGATATTTTCAGACCTAAGAAGGAATTAAAAGGATTTGTTAAAATCTTTATAAATGCTGGTGAAACAAAAACAGTAACAATTCCTTTTGACGATAAAACCTTCCGCTATTTTAACGTAAAAACAAATAAATGGGAGATAGAAGGCACTGAATATGAAATCATGATTGGTGCATCAAGTGCTGATATAAGATTAATTGATACAATTTTTATAGAGGGCACGGGAGCACCAGTTCCTTACGATAAGGAGCTTCTACCATCTTATTATTTAGGAAAAGCAAGTAATGTGAGTGCAGAAGAATTTGAAAATTTGATTGGTCATACGGTGCCTATTTCTCAATGGGATAGAACTAAGCCGCTAGGTTACAACGATACTATTGAGCAATGCCAGTATGCAAAGGGATGGGTTGCTAGATTAGCGTTTCATCTAATTGTTTTTGCGTATTGGTTTTTAAAGAAAATAGGAAAGAGGAGTTCTGCTAACATTATCATGATGTCTATATATCATTTGCCTTTCAGAGGAATTGCAAAAATGACGGGCGGTGCGGTTAATATGCCTATGGTAGATGGAATATTAATGATAGCAAATGGACATTTTTTTAAAGGTTTGAGTCATCTATTAAGAGAAAGAAATAATATGATAAAGTCGAGAAAGCAAAAAAAATTATAGATATGAGACAAATAAACACTGTACTTTTAGAGAGCTTTTTATTGCATATAAGTACGGTGTTTATTCTTTTTGGATTGTATTTTTATATTCTACTCAATATATGTTAAACGGTTGACATATGTTGAGAAAATGTTTACAATTAATTTATAGACCTTTAATAATCTAATGTATTTCGCTTTTTCTATGTCTTAACTGCTCTCCGAATATTTTGGTAGATAAATTAACTATATGCAATAAAGCTTTTGTATTATATATAATACTTTAAGGGGGTAAAAGTGTGTATAGTCTGCTTATAATAGATGATGAAATTTTGGAACTTGATACACTTAAGGATTATGTGGATTGGGACTCATATGATATATCTGTGATCGGAACGGCTAAAAATGGTAAAAATGCCTTGAGTATTGCAATTGAACATAAGCCCGATATTATCATAACTGATATTAAGATGCCTATAATGGATGGTGTTGAATTCAGCAGGAGACTTCGTGAAGCTAATATATACTCAAAATTGATATTTTTAACTGGTTATGATGATTTTGCCTATGCTAAAAATGCTATTGATGTGCAGGCTTCTGGTTATATTTTAAAACCCTTTTCTATCGCTGAACTTGATGAAGTTATTAATCAGGTAAGAGAGCAGCTGGAATCAGATAGGCTTCGCTTAAACTCGGTTAAATTATTTGTCAAGGAAATATTTGAGCTTTTGCTAGATAACCCGGAAATAGATGATGTCAAAAATGTTATAAGCGAGTTAGATAAGATAAAAAGTTATGATTATAATGACAGCAATTATAAAATGATGTTAGTTTACAGTGATAATGATGCTGTAAACCATGTTAAAGACTATATCTATTCTTTAGATGAATATGCGCAAATAATAATCAAGGACACTAAGTACGTAGCAGTGATATTAAATTCAAATATCAGTCAACTTCAAGACATGGAGAAGTTTGCGAGGGCGGTGCAATCTGAGATATTCATGAAAGAAAAGAAATATGCTGCTGTAATATATCTAGATTCAGCTATTAAACTTGAGGAATTAGGCAGAGTATATAAAAAACTTATAACTTTAGAAGAATGTATATTTTATAGTGGAAAGAATTGTATTATCAACGCTTCAATATTTTGTCATTATCCTGCAAACAATATTGAAATTCCCAATTTTGAGAACAAACTTATTAAAGCATTTTTTACTTATAAAAGAGAGAGTATTAGCCAGGTAATAGATGAATATTTTAATTTCATGATAGACAATAAGATATCTAAGTCTATGTTTCTAGAATCATTATTTAATCTTTTTTTATATGTTTGGGAGAATTTCTTTAAGAATAATCCTAATATTGATTGGGAGCCTATAAGTAGAACTGAATTATGGAATGAACTTATAAAGTTTAAGGATATAAATGATGCGTACAGTTTTACAGAGCAGAATATAAATAGATTAACACAATACCTTATAGAAAAACAAAAGGATAAGAATCAGCAAGTAGTTGATAAAGTAATAAAATTCATTGAGAAGAATTTTGGTAATCAGATTATAATTAATGATGTTGCAAAAGATATTTATCTTTCCCCAAACTATATAAGAAATATTTTTAAAGAAAAAACGGGGACTACTTTTCTTGAGTATCTTGTAGACTTTAGAATGAAAAAGGCTTCAGAATTTCTTAAAGATAAATCATTAAAAGTTCATGAAGTGAGTAATAAGGTAGGATATGAAAATGTATCTTATTTCTGTTCTGTATTTGCAAGACATTATGGAGTATCACCAAGCGAGTACAGAAATAAATTTTAAATTAGGATGAAGATAATGTTTAAACAAATTCGCAATTATATACTCAATTTAAGCATAAGAAAAAAGTTTTTTCTCGGATATATTTTTGCATCAATATTACCAATATTTTTTATTACTATGTACTCTTATAACATAACTAAAAGAAATCTAATTGAACAAAATTCTGTTAATATGCAAAATAGTCTTACACAAATAAATAGCAATATTGAAAGAAAGCTAGAAACATATTCAAAAAGCAGTTCACTTATCTATTTAAATGATACGCTTAAAAATTATCTTACTGAGGATTACACCAAGAATAGTGTAGAAGATGCATACTATTATATAAATAGTTACTTCGGAAATATATTGATTCTAAATCCGGATATTTCACTTGTTACGGTATATACCGATAATTATACTTTGTCATCAGATAGTTATTATATTAAACATATTGATAACTCTATTAAGAGCGAAAAATGGTATGATAAGGTTCAGACTTCTACGGGAAATGTAATATATGGAACGACTTATAAGAATAGTAATGGTAATTATGTATTTACACTTACAAGGTATTTGAATAGTGGAAGAATAGGATATCCCTATGGTATACTTGTAATGACTATTAATGAATCACAGCTATATTCTCTTATCGATAAGTCAGCTAAGAATAGTTATAAATATATTGTAGATGAGAATGGATCGATAATATCCTGCAGAGATAAATCTAACATAACGAAGAATATTTATAAGATATTAAATATTGATAAAAGTACATTGTCGAACATTGGTACAAAGGACATAAATTATAAAGGAAAAAAAATGCTCGTGGTTTGCAAAAGCTTAGAAAATGGCTGGAAAACAATAAGCATGGTATCTTACAGCAGTTTTTTGGATAACGCCATAAAATCAGCTTCATTTATATTTATTATATTTCTCTTCAGTGTATTGCTTGCTGTTGTACTTACATACGTGATTTCAGCAATAGTAACGAAGAGAATAAATGTAATGGTAAAGCAGGTCAAAAAGGTGCAGGATGGTAATTTTAATGTTGAGTTTAAGAACATGGGTAATGATGAAATTGGAAATCTTTCATCTGCATTTTGTAATATGAGTAAAAAGTTAAAATTCTTAATTGAAGAAGTATATGAGAAGGAATTGTTGAAGAAGCAGGCGGACATGAATGTGCTTCAAGAACAAATCAATCCTCATTTTTTATACAATGCGTTGGCTTCTATATCTTCACTAGCTTTAAAAAATAACGATAAAAAAGTAAACCAGATGACTTCGTTGCTGGGGAAGTTTTATAGACTTTCACTAAATAAGGGTAAAAATATGTTTCATGTAAGTGATGAAATAGAACTAACTCAATACTATATTGAAATTCAAAAAATAAGATTTCAAAATCTATTAAATATCACCTTTGAACTTGATGAAACATTGGCGGAATATAAAGTACCTAAGCTTATTCTTCAGCCATTTATTGAAAACAGTATAAATCATGGAATATTTGATGATGAGAAAGGAATTAATATCATAATAAAATTATATGGGCAAGATGGTAAAATAGTATTTGAAGTTGTAGATGACGGTATAGGCATGGACAACAATAAACTTGAAAGTATTTTGAATCAAATGTCAAGTCTTACGGAGGGTTTTGGCATTAAAAATGTGAATAATAGAATTAAGTTGTACTTTGGCGATGAATATGGAGTACAGATATTCAGTAAACTTAATGAGGGTACGCAAGTTAAAATTATTCTCCCTATGCAGCAATGTTAAAGTATATTTTAGTAAATTAATGGTCAGAAAATTTATTAATAGAATTCTCTGACCATTTTTTACTCTTTAGGAATTTATGATTTTTACCAATTATGGATAACCTTTCATTAGGGTCAAGCTATATCTCAAAAAAGTAAGAAAGATGGAAAGTAAATAAAAAAACGACACATCATGTTTGCGAAGAAGTTAAAGAGAAGCAGTAAAATATTTTGAAGTTAGTGAATTAAGATAGAAAGGTAATAGAATTAATAAAATAAAAGTATCATGTAAAAATTAAGAGTTAGGGCATTAAAAATGGTTCTTCGGGGCTATTTATGCATACTCATTGTCATTCGCAAATAGCCCGTGAAAGGTCGTTTAGACCTTTCACCCCGACGAAGGCATTTGAAGCAAGTTTAGCAATTATCCGTGTCTTTTAGGCAAATTTCCGTTAAGATGGCGAATTGTTTGAGGTGCAGCCGAGTTATGAGCCATTAGGAAATTTGACTAAAAGATGCGGTGAAATTGCTTAACGAGTGGAACTAGCCGACATAGGGTGTAACCATTTTTTATATACTTTTAAGTGTCCATACAACACTTTGATAATCACCTTGTAACTCCGGTATACTTAATCCCGAGTACATAAGTTCATCTCCGCCAAAAGTAACAGATTTATGTGAAACTGAATATTCTTTAGTTGAATCTAAACCTTTTAGCTGTAGTTTTCTAATAGCAGCATTAGGCAGCGCAAGAACTCTAAAATATACTGCGAAAGCTTGTGTTTTATCTGTCGATACAACCATCCAGGCAGCTTCATTACCTTTAAAAGGATTTAACAATCTATAAAAATCTCCAAATTGTATAAGTTCTCTAAGCTTTTTATAGTGAGTTATTTGCTCTTTTACGACTTCTTTTTCTTTATCGGTAAACTTTGTAAGATCAAGTTCATAGCCGAAATTACCTGACATAGCTACATCTCCTCTCATTTTTAAGGATGTGTTTCTATGCACTTGGTGATTTGGTATTGCAGAAACGTGGGCGCCCATAGTACTAATAGGGTATACTATACTTGTACCATATTGAATTTTTAACCGTTCAACTGCATCTGTATTGTCACTGGTCCAAGTTTGCGGCATATAGAACAACATTCCAGGATCGAAACGTCCTCCGCCTCCTGAACAGCTTTCAAACAACACATTTGGAAATTTAGAAGTGATTCTATCTATAACCTTATATAAACCGAGTATATATCTATGTGCTGTTTCTCTTTGACGTTCTCTAGGTAAGTTTTCTGAACCAATTTCAGTCATATTCCTATTCATATCCCATTTGACATAGCTAATTGGAGCACTTTTTAAAATATCGCAAACGGAACGAACAATATAGTCACATACATCTTCTCTTGATAAATCCAGAACTAACTGCTTTCTTGCTTGTGACCGTATTCTATCTGGAACATGTAAGCACCAATCCGGATGTCTCCTATACAAATCACTATCAGGAGATACCATTTCGGGTTCAAACCATAGTCCGAATTGCAGTCCAAGTTCATTAACATGTTTAGCTAGTGTATCTAATCCGTTTGGAAGCTTTTTGGCATCAACTACCCAATCACCAAGAGAACAATCATCATTATCTCTTTTTCCAAACCAACCATCGTCTAATACAAAAAGCTCAATACCAAGCTCTTTTCCTGCTTTAGCAATACTCTCAATTTTTTCGGCGTTAAAATTAAAGTAAGTAGCTTCCCAATTGTTAACAAGTATAGGTCTTGTTTTATCTCTAAACTTACCTCTACATAGCCTTGTACGATAAAGTTTATGATACGTTCGGGACATTTCGCCTAAACCATTTGAAGAATAAACCATTACAGCCTCTGGAGTCTGAAAGGATTGTTCTGGTTCTAGCAGCCATGAAAAATCAAAAGGGTTTATTCCAATAGATACTCTTGTAGTATAATATTGGTCTACTTCAGCTTGGGCTAGGAAGTTACCGCTATAGACCAAACTAAAGCCATATACATCTCCGTAATCTTCTGTGGCATCTTTGCTTAAAAGTGCTATGAAGGGGTTATGAGCATGGCTGCTAGCACCTCTTCTGCTTTCAATTGACTGAGTGCCATTTAAAAGAGAGGTTCTTTCGACATGTCTTTCTCTTGCCCATGCACCATGCAGATGTAGAAAATCATAATTGTTACTATCAAAATCTAAACTCATGCTCAAAGCCCTAAGCAATTTTAGATTACTAGTTCCTTTGTTGATAAATTTCACATTCCTTGTAATAACATCATAATCCTTATAAACTGTATAGGAGAGTACTACTTTTAGTTTAATCAATGGATCCGCTAATGTTATTTCAAGTGTTTCAGCTTCATCATCACTTTCTACGTAAGTTGCTGGCAAACCTTCTAGTGTAGTTTTCCCTTTTTTTATCGTAAAAGATTCATATCTTAGGTCTGTTATGGTTGAACCATTTTCAAGCTGTATGCAATAGGCTGGGGCACGGAAGTCACTGTTGCCGTATGCGGGATATTCTTGCGGTAAAGTATCTAAAGATAGTTCATTGTCTTCTGGATTAGGATTTGGTGAAAAGGATCCTCGACCTGTCAATGCTAAAAGCTCTTCAGCATTAACTTTCTTAATTTTTTTCCCCCAGTATAAGTGTACAAGATAACCATCTCTATGAATTTGTAAAACGTAACTAGTATTTTTTGATTGTAAATTGAAAGTTTTTTCTAACTCGTTAAAAGCAATACTCATACATATTTCATTATAGTACATATTTTAGAATGTTCACTATAATGAATTTCACCTCCTTGTTAGTAGATATATTTATTAAGTATGTATTTTTATAATTGTTGAACTTGCACATGCTAAATTAACTTTAAGAGATTCATTAAACTCAAATATTATAGTGTTATTCTTCCATAAGTTTTCTACTTCATATTTCTTTCCTAAACTTAAACCTAAGTCTTGCAGGCTGATATCAAATTGTTTTTCATCGCAAATACTGTAATTAAATAAAGCGATAAATAAAGCATTCTCGTCATTCCTAACAAAAATGTCTGCTGCTTTTTCACCTTTATTACCACTGAATGGTATAAAGGTTTTTCCTGTTTTCGCAATATTATTTACTTTCTCGTTAGTAAATAATATTTTTGCTCTTTCTCTAGCTTCTTTATATTGATAATCATCGCTGTTCAGCATAACAGTTCCGCATATTATAGCAGAATTAAATCTTGATAGAGCTTCATTCCATGTAGAAGATACTTTGTCATAAGTCTTATAAATAACAATATGATCAGGATCATTATATCGATAAAGGCAATCATTCATCCACCATAAATAGGTTAATGAGTTGAGTAGGTACTCCGATTGATCTATTGTCCCGAATGCATCACAAGAAATCCTTCTTGCATGCCCAAAGCCATGAGGAAATATTGGAGCAATTGATAAACTTATAAATATATCTTTTCCTGCTTTACTTGGGCTTAAATTTTCAACAAAGTAGGTCATTCCATAATTGTAAGCTTGAATCCCTGTAGTTATTTGTTTATTATAGAAGTTTCCTTCTCTAGCAGCATGACCTAAAAAATCTGCCTTTACATAGTCAACTCCTAGTTCAATAAATTTATTTGTTTCATAATTAATCTTATAAATAGTTCCTGGATGAGTAGGATCTAGAGAATATAGACCATCTACTGCAGGTAATATATTTCCTTCAAAATCTTTTAGAAGCAAATCTCTATAGGTATAGTTTCCATTTGTACCTATTACACTTTTATCAAAACTGCTTTCGTGAGTAACAAAAGGTGATATATATATGCCTGGTTTCTGTTCATTATGCCGTACATGTTCAATTGCTTCAACTAACTTTTCAGAACTGAGTGTATTCCAGAAGGCATCAAAGTTAATATAAACATTAGAATTATTATTAAAGCTGTATTGAATGTTTTTCTTAAAAAAATCCGAAGTTTCTATGTATTTATCAAAAGTTAAAGTTTGCATTAGTGCGGCCCAGCTATTCCATCCGAAAGGAACACTGCCATTCCATTTAAGAGCCGGCCTGATTTTTGCATTTAAGTTTCCGAAAGTTTCGAAACCAGTTTTATAGCAATCATAAAATCCCACAAATATCAAAGGGGAATAAACTATGTTTCCTTTTATATTTCCATGGGGAAGTACATCCCTAGTTTGTTCTGAAGAAGCACCTCCATAGACTTCTATATGATTCACCTTATTATCTTTTCCTCTTACCCTTATTCCAGTTTTCCACTCATCATGAGTTAATGATCCAAGGACTAGCCCATTTTCTGTTTGTTCATCATAAATAGCTGTAAATTCATAACTTTGCTCTGAGAATTTAACGGGATAAGAAATGAATCTAACCCATTTATCATTATCAAAGGGCACAAACAAAGTCCTTATATTTTTTCCAATAATACTTATACTATCTTTTTCTTCAGCAATTATAGGAGCCATATAGTTTGTTGTATATTCAGCTTTTGAAGAAACCTCTAATTGAACAAATAAATATCCTTCCTCAAATAAATAGAAAATCTGCTTTAGAACAAAATCGTCATCATCATAATTTGAAATAACTATTTTTTTGCCATTACCAAACTTACCATTAATTTTTGTTTCTTCAATCAATTTGCGTACCTTAAAGTCTGTGTTATTAATCTTCTTGAAATTTACATCTTGGATACAACTAAAACAGTTTTTAATTTCACATTGTTTGTTATAGTTTAGATCAAATTTACCGCTTACAAGGTTGTAGCTAAATTCAAAATGATTATTCTTATTAGTATATACTTTCATACAATTGCCTCCTTTTATAAAATTTTACCCCAAAGAGAACTAAGCTTTCTTTGGGGTAAAATTATTTGATTTTATTTCCACAGCTTAATTCTTTCTTTATAGTTAGTGTTTATAACCTTTTCAACTTTAGCTAATCCGGCAGAATCCATATCAGAAATCATTTTATTATATAAAGCGACAGCCTTTGCTTGAGAAGGTGCATCAACAATTTTTGGGAATGCTTTATTAAATATATCTGTTACTTTTTGATAAATCAAAGCTTCAGGAGTTCCACTTGCTGGTATAAGATTATCATACTCTGAGGTATCCCAGTAGGTGTTCGTAAGGTTTTTATTTGCAACTACTTGAGCTTTGTCCTTTTTGTACTTAGTAGCCATATCATATGGAGTCCCATCTGAACCTAAACCGTTTTTAATGAACCATGTCCAGTGTCTTACACCAGTCTTTTTAGCAGTAGCATTAAAGTTATTTGTAAAGTCAGTTAAAATTTTATCTGTAGGTTTATGTTTTCCATCAACCATATTCCATGTTTTACCTTCTACACCCCACATCATTAAGTATTGTCCTTTTTCACTTGTGAGGAAGTTCATGAATTTCATAGCAGCATCTGGATTTTTACAGTTCTTTGTTATGCCTATTGCATCCCATCCTAATGAGCTTCTACCACTGTAAGTTGTTTTAGATGGATCTACACCGTTTGCGACTACTTTATAAGCATACATTTGTGCATCATTTCCTGAATCCTTAGCTAGAGCTACATTTGCATCAGATACATTCCAATAAGCTGTTGGAGTAGAGAAAGTATAACCATTGGATAGTTTTTCAAGCCAAAGCTGTTTTTTGTTAACAACCCATTCCTTATCAAGAAGCCCCTGGGTATATAGGCTGTTCATAAACTTTAGCATTTCAAGATATTTAGGATCTCTTATATCATACTTAAGTTCACCGTTTACATTGTAGTATGATTTTAATCCAAACATTCCTTTAAAAGTGCCAATGACACCGTTTTGATCTTCAGCGTAAAGTGTAATTGGAAGAGTGGTTTTTCCATTGATTTTTGGATATTTAGCTTTAAAATCTTTCAATAATTTCACAAATTCATCTTGTGTAAAGTATTGACCATTAGTAGCCTTATCACCAGCTAGCTTTTTTAAGATATCTTGTCTCATAACAAAGCCATTTACAACATCCGGATCCTTTCCATACCAGTTAGATAGGTAGTAATTTTTGCCATCCTTATATCTTATTTTTTTCAAAGTGTCACCATACATCTGTTTTACATCTGATCCATATTTGCTTATTAGGTCATCAAGTGGAATCAGCGCACCTGCAGAAATGTATTTGTTAACAATACTATTACCTCTGTCCATAAGTACCATATCAGGGTAATCACCACTTGCCAGCATTAGGTTAAGTTTTTCAAGAGGATCTCCAGTTGGCTGTTGAATTTCAACTTTGACGCCAGTTTGTTTGGTTATTTCTTTGGCGACATCGTCAGTAAATGCATCACCTGTATTTTTATCAAAGAATTTAATAGTAACAGTTTTACCGCTTTTACTATTTGTTGTATCAGACGATTTAGCTGATTTACCTATACTGCAGCCTGCAAGCATTGAACCAATAAGTGATACGGTAACAACAAGAGTTGTGAACTTGATTTTTGATTTTAACATAACTTTTCCCCCTTTAATAAATTAATTTTTATATTAAATAGGACGATTATCCTATTCATTAAAAACATCAATCTTTTATTGCTCCTACCATAATTCCTTTAACAAAATATTTTTGAACAAAAGGATATACCATTATTATAGGAATAGTAGATACCATAGTAGCTGCCATTCTAATGCTATCTGGAGTTACAGTAGATCTTCTAGCAGCATTTGACATTGATTGAGAAGCTGAAACCATGTTCCCTGTTTGGTATTGATTTAATATTTTCACAAGTACAGCCTGCATAGTTTTGAGCCCTGGACTTGAAGTAAATACGTAGGAATCAAACCATGAATTCCACTGCATGATGGCTACAAATAAACCAACCGTTGCCAATACAGGTGTTGAAAGAGGAAGAACAATTTTAAAGAATATAATTAGATCATTAGCTCCATCTATTTTTGAAGATTCGAAAATTTCAGCTGGCATGCTTTCTATATAGGCTTTTATAAGTAGCATATTAAATACGCTTACAAGGTTTGGAAATATATAAACCCAAAAGTTGTCTATTAGATGAATAGATTTTAATATCATATAGTATGGTATCAAGCCTCCACCAAAATACATTGTAAATATAAAGAGAAGAGATATAAATTTTCTGCCAAACAAATCACGTTTGGACAAAACGTATGCAAGCATCGCTGTTACAAGAATAGCTAACGGTGTACCTATAACTGTTCTAAGAACTGTTATGTTTAGAGATCTCATGAATTCTGCATCAGTAATAATAGTATTGTAACTAGCAATGCTTAACTTTCTTGGAAGTAGGTACAAACCTCCTCGTACAGTATCTGCTGCGTCGTTGATTGAAACTATAAATATGTTCCAAAATGGATATATTGTAATTATTACTACTAAAATAATTATTGCGTAAACAAGTATATCCAATATGTTCTCTGAAATATCTGCTGACTTTTTCAAAAGTTTCACCTCCAACTAGAATAACGACTGATCGTTTAGCTTTTTTGCTGTAAAGTTTGCGAATACGAGCAATATTAGAGAAATTACAGACTTAAATAATCCAACTGCAGCAGCATAGGAAAGAGCTCCATTTTGAAGACCATATCTGTAAACATAAGTATCAAGTACATCTGAGTAATCCATAATAGAGTTATTCTGCATAAGGAGCTGTTGCTCGAATCCAGCATTAAGAATGTTACCTATTGCTAAGATCATTAACATAATAATTGTAGGTTTAAGCGCTGGTAGTGTTATATGAATTATTTGTTGAATTCTGTTTGCACCATCTACTTTAGCCGCTTCGTATTGCTCTTGACTAATTCCGGCTATGGCTGCCAGATAAATTATGGAATTATATCCCATAACCTTCCAAGTGTTAGCAAATGCAATAATCCACCAAAAGTATTGACCCTTTTGAAAGAATAATATACTATTATTTGTTAAATGTAGTGTTTTTAGCAGATGATTTATTACACCATCGGCAGATAGTAAAGTAATAAAAATGTTAGCAGCAATAACCCATGATATAAAGTAAGGAAGATATGAAGCGGTTTGTACAAATTTTTTAGTAAAGGTACCTTTTACTTCGTTAAGCGCTAGAGCTAATATTATAGGAGCAGGAAATGACATGATCAGAGTTAGTAAACTCATTGCTAATGTATTTCTCATGACAATGTAAAAATCGGAACTGCTTACAAAGTATTTAAACCATTGTAGACCTACAAATTTGCTGTGCATAAGAGCCTTTACAAAAGGTTCCTTTGTTGGTGTGTAGTTTATAAAAGCCATATAGAGTCCATACATTGGTGCATAGCATATAATAATTACCCAAATTAATGCTGGTAAAAGAAGCAAGTACAAATATTTCTGCTCCCAAAGTTTTTGTAGTATTTTTCTCCCTGAGTTTTTTGTAGTAGATTTCGGAGCTGAACTTGGAACTGCTTGCATAACATCACCCTTTCGATTATAGAAAATAGTAACAGGTACAAGGTTTTAAAAATATTATAATTTTTTGTTAATGCCTTGTTACAACGTTATTTTATAATACGGAGTAATCGTTAACAATATAAAAATCTTCATAATTCTACTCGAAATTAACTGATTTATAGTATGGAATTAAATTGAATAATTTTGGCTAATGCTAAGATATTTTTATATAAAGCAAAAAAGATGATTACTAAATAAAGAAACGTTATATCATGGTTACGAAGCAATAAAAAGAAACAGTAATATATTTTGAAGTTAGTGAATTAAGAAAGGAAGACAACAGAAGCAATATAATAAAAGCATTTTGTGAATATTAAGAGTTAGGACATAGGAAATTTACATAAAATGTATGTGTTACTAAAAGGATATAACTATATAATATATGAAGTAATATGAAGATAGCTCTTAAGAAAATACTAATAAGTAAATAAAAAAGAAAAATAATTTGGGAGAAGTAATATAGAAAATAATACTTTGTAAATGCATAGAGTCGGCATAGGGTAGAAGTGGTTAGAGGAGGCATTTTCCAGACGACGGAAATCACTTCCTACCCTCTTTTATTGAGCTCTTGTCGATGAGCACATTAAACAGTGGAATAATTTGCGATAGTAGAATATTATGCGGGAATTTAATTCCTATTAGATTTAAAAATGATATTTCATAGAAAAATGTGGAATAAAGTGGTAAAATATTATTAATATGTTAATACATGCTATTTGAAGTAATTAAAGCTTGGGGGTATTATTATGCAAGATACAAGTCCATATTGCAACACGAACGAGCAACCTTTTATAACAGTAGAAAATGGTATAGTTGTACAAGCCAATCAGTCATTTGAAGATATGACTGGTTATACGGTTGATGAATTAATGGATAAGAGTATTGAAGAGGTATTTAGAATTTTAAGGTTGGGTCCTAGTATAAACATTGAAGAAATAGATGATCAAACAGATTACTTTTTATTTAGTAAATCCCTTGAAGTTAAGTTTGTTAATGTAAAGGTAATTCGTAAAAAACTTGAAAAGACATATATTTTTTCAGAGAAAATGGACCATAGCTTAGGATCTAAATTAGCTTTTGCAAATGGGTTAGCTTCAGATAACTATTATGGAATTGGTATATACAGCACACCAGATATTACGCTTATTAGTGCCAATCAAAAATACATGAGTTTTTTTGATGAACCTTACAATAGAAAAGAAAACTGTATTGGAAAACGTATGGATGAATTTTCAGCAGGATTTAAGAAAAGTACATATGAGTATATATGGAGTAAGGTACTTAAAACGGAAAAGAACTGTAATATAGATGAATTTATGTATGATAGACTTGATATGAGGAAGACATACTTGAGGTTAACTTTTGTACCTATATTTGAAGGTGAAAAAATGAAATATTGCGTAGTAATTGCTGTTGAGGTAACTGAACAAGTTTTATATAGAAAAAAGATTGAAGAACAAACGAAGATTATTGAACGTCAGAAAAAGGAGCTGGAAGCAGTATTAGATAATATGGTAGATGGACTAGTTGTGGTAGATAATAGCGGAAATTATATAAAAGTCAATAAAACCTTAAAGCATTGGATAGAGAAAGCTAAGTGCAATAAGACAGAAGATTTTTTAAGTTGTGTTAAGTATTATGATATGCAGGGGAATAAACTTAATTATGAGAATTTACCATCAGTACGAGTTGCAAAGGGTGAAAGGCTAGATCAGTACGAACTGCAGATGAAAATAAATAAGGATGAAATATATATATGTGTAAGTGGAGCACCTATTTACAATGAAAATGGTGATTTTATCATGGGTGTTTTTAATTTAAAGGATATAACTGACAAAGTAAGATATTTAAAAATACTGGAACAGCAAAAAGTAGAGCTTCAGACAATAATGGACAACATGTCCGATTTGGTTTTTGTACTTGATTCAAAAGCCAACTATACCTATAAGAACAAAGTAACTAGAAAATTATTTCCACAGGACAGATTAACTCAAAAAGAAGATAACTCAATTATAACTAAATATTTGGATTTAAATAGGAATGTTATACCTGAGCAGGACTTGCCGTATTATATTGTTTTAAAAACTAAAAAGACTGACAACAGAGTTGTAATTATGAAAAAAGGAGAAAAAGAAAGGTACTTTGATATGACAACGGCTCCTTTACTGGATGATGAAGGAAACGTAGAAATGGTGATTTGTTGTGCAAATGATATAACAAATATAATGCAAAAGGAGAAGGAGATAAAAGATCAGAAAGAACAGCTTGAGGTTATCTTTAAAAGTATAGATGATGCAATTTTTATTTTTGATGCTAAGAAGGACTACTATTTAGCAAATGACGCTGCAAACCAGTATTTTCCGAATAGTAAGAATAAAAAGCTTAAACCCGCACAACATAGGTATAAGTATTACGATCTTAATGAAAAGGAGATTTCTGTAGAGGACATGATAATTTCGAAAGTATTTAAAGGCGAAGTTATTACTAATCTTAAAATAACATTAAAAAACAGAAAAGTTACTAAGCATATTAGCATAAATGGAAGGCCAGTTTATGATAGCGATGGTAATATTAAATTTGCAGTTTTATGCAGTCATGATATAACTCGTGATGTAGAGACTCAAAAAGTTATTGAACGTCAAAAGAAGTTGCTTGAAATTATTGTAAAAAACCTGCAGGAATCTCTATATATTTGTGATAAAGATGGTAAATTTATAATTAAAAACAATAAAGCTATTCTGCCGCAAGCAATCAGCGATAGCTCGATTGAGGATTTATACAGGAGTGGGCAATGGTACAGATTAGATGGAACTGAAATCCCTATCGAGAAGATGGCTGGCTATCGTGCAATAGACGGAGAGATTACAAGAAATAGTATTGTTTATAAAAAAATAAACGGAAGAATATGTTATCTTTTAATTAATGGAACCCCTATTTTAGATCAAAGAGGAGATTTTATGTATGCGATTGTCAGTACACTTGATATAACAGATTTAATGAAAAGCAATCAGCTTCTAGATGAAACATATAAAAGATTACTGAAATCGGAACATGAAAAAAATGAGGCACTTCAAAAATCTATGGAGATGAAAGACGATTTCCTGTCTTTCATCTCGCATGAGTTTAGAACTCCATTAAATGTTATCAGTACAGCTATTCAGGCTTTAAATTATATTTGTGCTGATCAAATGACAGATAAAGTTAAGGAGTATCTTGGAACTATAAGACAAAATACTTTCAGACAATTGAGATTAGTTAATAATCTCCTTGACATCACTCGTGCTAATGCTGGACGGATCAAAATAAATAAAAATAATATTGATATAGTGTTTCTCACAAAATCAATTGCAGAATCTGTATCTGCATATGCTCTGCAAAAGGGAGTAGAAGTAACATTTCTTTCTTCGCTTCAAAAGAAGATAATAGGAATTGATGATGAAAAGTATGAGAGGATACTTTTAAATCTTCTTTCTAATGCTATGAAGTTCACTCCGAAGGGTAAAAATATTATTGTAAACTTGTGCTGTGAAAGCGGAAGTATATGTATTGAGGTAAAGGATAAAGGAATTGGTATACCACAGGACAAAATAGATGTAATCTTTGAACGTTTTGGTCAAGTTGATAGTTCACTATCAAGACAGGCAGAGGGTACAGGAATTGGTCTATCTTTGGTAAAACGTTTTGTTGAAGCGTTAGGAGGAAGCATATCTGTAAAAAGCAAGGAAGGCAAAGGCAGTACTTTTACTGTCCTACTTCCTGATGAGAAGGTTGTTGAGAAGAGCAATGAAAAGCAGATGGTAAATTTACTAGACAATCGTCTTATACAAACTGCTAAAATAGAATTTTCTGATATATATTTATAAAAATTAAATAATTTCTTGACATTGGTTATTTTTTCAAGTATAGTAAACTCTAGAGTAAAAATGAAAGGGGTATTAATGATGGACAAGTTAATAAGAAGAAAGCCTAGAACAAGTAATTTAATAATCATTAATAACCTATGTGCTGATTTTTAAGAAGATAGTGTTTATGCCGCAGGTTATTATCTGCGGCTTTTTAATTTAAACATGTGATATTTTAAAGCCAAGCTATGTTATAAATAGCTTGGCTTTAAGTTTCTTGAATTTTACATAGGTAGATTTATAGAGGGAGGGATACATACGATGAAAGAAAATCCAATGCTTAAAATCGCTAAAATATTTAATCCATATAGAGGGTTGTCTAGGGAAATTTACATTATAGCCTTAGGAAGAATGATAAATGCTGCTGGAAGCTTTATTTTTCCCCTTATTACGTTAATTTTAACTTTAAAGATAGGCATCAACAAAACCACTGCTGGTTATATCGTTTCTGTAGCAGGCGTAATGTTTACACTCAGTGGCATTATAGGGGGAAAGCTTACTGATCACTTTGGACGAAAAAAGATATTAGTCCTATTTAATTCTTTAGGTGCTATATTTTACTTAATAGCGGCTGGAATGGGTACTTCTATTTATATAGTACCAATGGTGATTTTTTCGGGTTTTATGCTTGGAATTGCAGGACCAGCTTCAGGAGGACTAGTTGCAGATATTACTACGCCAAAAACCAGAGATGGAGCTTATTCATTATTTTATATGGCTATGAATGTGGGTTTTACGATATCACCAATAATAGGTGGGCCGCTGTTAAAGCATTACCTGTGGTTATTGTTCTTACTTGATGGAACCACCAGTCTAATAGCTGCTTTACTAATTTTAATTTTTATTCCTGAATCTATTCATAAAACAAAGGAGAAATTAGGTGAGGATAGAAAATTTGAGCAGCGTGTGGAGGGTTCTATTTTTAAAGTATTATTAGAAAGACCTATATTAATTTTCTTTGCACTAGTAATGTTTGGGTATAACTTTGTATATTCGGAATGGTCGTATTTATATCCATTACATGCTGCTAAGTTAGTTCCTAGCAATGGTTCTGGTTTTTACGGATTACTGGTCAGCGTAAACGCTATAATAGTAATTACTATGACTCCAATGGTTACAAGATTAATATCGGGAAGAAAGTCTATAGCAAGAATATGTTTAGGTGGACTGCTTTATACTGTTGGGTTTGGAATGTTAGGTTTTATAAATGCAGTACCATTTATGTATGTTTCTGTTACTATTCTTACATTAGGAGAAATAGTGGTTACGACCAGTGCGGATCCATTTATTGTGAACAATACACCTGCATCTCATAGAGGTAGGATGGAGGCTGTACTTCCAATAATAATCGGACTTGGATCAACTATAGGTCCTACGGTTACAGGAATAATTCTTAAATTCACAACGATTGGAAACACATGGAAATTTGTTGGCTTAGTTATGTTAGTGTTCACTCTTTTAACCTATATTCTTTATAGCTATAATGAAAAAATAAATAATAAAGGTAAAGTCACAATGTAAATGAATATCAATGATCTAAAAGCATAACTGATAAATATGAAAACTTATATGAACAGGGCGAAAATGGCAGATAAAATTACTATTTTGTAAACCTAATAATAGAATTAGGTATTATTTATGGATATATTGCCTCATTAAGTCTAATGAGGTATAATAAGGTAATAAATAATGAATTGGTGGAATTATTATGCTGTTGAAATTGATTGTTGTTGAAGGGGCAGTTTTCGCTATAACTCTGCTTTTTTGTAATGTTATTATTAAATTGATGCAACGGTGTTTATCAATTTATCAATACAAACTGACGCAAAGGTTTTCTCATATAATTACGTGTATAATTGTACTTATTTTAGGAATAATCTTTGGGAAAAACTTCCTGAATGTCTTTTTTTGATGTTGATTATAGAATAGTACTTAATATTTTACGGCTATAAAAAGGTAAGAAATTATAGTTAAAGGGGAAATAAGTTATGTCAAAGATTATATCAGTATTTGAAAGATTTAATATTATTGAAAAAGCTAACAGCGAAGAAAATAGTTATTCCAATACGGACGACAATACTATTGAACAAGTAGATAAGATCGATAATATTGAAGATATTGAGAATGTTGAAGATATCGAAGAGGAGAATGGTGAAGTGGAACAACAATATCCTAATGTGAATAACGATGAAACTAAAGATGAACCCAAAAGGAAACTGACAGTTGAAGAAATATATTCATTATATAATCTAGGGAATAGTCCTGTTAACACTATTTTTATGGTAGGAAATTTTATTAATGCACTTCCTGAGAGTCTTCCTCACGAGGTTAGAAAGAAATCATTAATTAGTATCATTAATTCTTCCAATACGGATTTAAAGGAGCTTCTTTCAGATGGTAAAAAAAGGTTGGAGGCGCTTCATAAATATTCTGATGAATATTATAAATCCATTACTGATACAATACAGGAATATAACAAGAAAATAGCTGAATTAAAAAAATTAATTGACAGCTATGATGAGAAAATTAAAGCTAATGAATCACTGTTAAAAGAACAAAATAATACAATAGATTATGAAACTGAGAAAATAAATAACATTATTAACTTTTTCAATTCTGGTGATTAGAGGAAGATCCATGGTAAGGGGAAGTTATCGTATAACTATTAGTGCTAAAATCATAATTTTGCAAATTTTACTTTTCTCACTCGGTGCTATGTGCGGTTTAACATGGGAAATATGCAGGTACAATAAAAAATGGGACAGCTTATTGTACCGAAGGTTAGAAGTAAACGATTTGCATTTACGCGGCAGAAGCGTAAAGGAAGATAAAGCTTTAATTAAATCTCGATATATTGACCCACTAATGAAAAGAGATATAAAAATAATAACTGATGATAAAAGTTATAAACTACATATTTCAAAGATTGTTAGAAAATATAGTATTGAAAGCAAAATAGATAAATTAGAACAGCTTAATGGGCAGCCTACAATATACGAAAAGATTAAACTTATAAAAAAAGGCATCAATCAGATATATAGTGTAAATTTTATTTATAATGAAGATTATATTGATAGTTTTGTAAATAGAATTGAAAAAGATATAAACGCAGAACCTGTAAATGCTAATATCGTAGAAAAAGGACATGGTAGTATTGAGATAAATCCTGATATAAATGGAAGGAAACTCGATAAAGAGAAACTTGAAAAAGAACTTAAGGAAGAAGTTAGAAGTAAAAATACTAAAAATATGATAATAAGAGCTCACACCATCGAATATACAGCTCCTATTACAGTAAACAAGCTTTCCGTAATTAATACAAGAATAGCATCTTTTACTACGGATTTTTCTTCTTCTCCTGATGGAAGGTGTAGGAATATTGAACTTTCAAGTAAAAGTATAAATGGCAGACTAATTATGCCTGGGCAAAACTTTAGCTTTAATGCGGCTGTAGGCAAAAGAACAACGGAAAGAGGTTATAGGACAGCGCCGGTTTTAGCAGATGGAAGGGTTGATTCAGGAATCGGAGGCGGAATATGCCAAGTGTCATCTACTCTATATAATGCTATATTAAGAAGTGGGATAAAACCTTTTGAAAGGGAACATCATACAATACCCTCATCGTATGTAAAGCTTGGTTTGGATGCTACCGTCAGTTGGAATGATATCGATTTTAAATTTAAAAACACATTAAGATACCCAATCTATGTAGAAGCACACACTGAAAATAAAAAACTGCAGATAAATATTTATTCCAACTCAAGTTTACTAAAAAGAAAATATGTTATTTTAAACAATGTATATAAGGTCATACCATGTTTAACTAAAAATATAAAAGATCCAAGGTTACCTAAAGGAAAGATAGTTTTTGTGCAGGCGGGACATGATGGCTATGCAGTAAAAGTAAAAAGAGATGTTTATGAAAATAATAAACTGGTAAAATGTGAAACTATTTCTAATGACATGTATACAGAAATCCCAAGGATACAGAAGATAGGGTCTAGAGATTAATGGTGTTTTATTAAAAAAATAGATAAGCCTGTGGATTGAATATGAAGAGAATCGTCAAAGATATGACGGTTCTTTTTATTGTCTAAGAGAGTATAGATTTTTGCATATAGAGAGATAAAATTAGAAAATTTGCATAAAATTTGTGTTACAAGTGCTTAATGAACGGATCAATCTCCGTAGTGCCTCAACATTTCCTTTTTTATGACGACTTATGAATAAAAGTACAAAGATTAGCATATTTATATCTACAAGGAACAAATGTTCGTATATAATTCTTTATAAGAACTCTATGGAAAGGGTATGCAAGATATGAAAAGGAATAATATCAAGGTGATTTTTCACATAGATGTAAATTCAGCCTTTTTATCCTGGGAGGCAGCAGATAGGCTGCAGCACGGAGAAAGTTTGGATTTAAGAGAAGTGCCTTCTGTTATAGGAGGAGATCCTGCCAGTCGGCATGGAATTGTACTCGCAAAGTCTATACCTGCAAAAAAGTATAAAATAGAGACAGGTGAAACAATATTTTCTGCTAAAGCCAAATGTCCTGAGCTTATAGTAGCGTCTCCAAGATATGATCTATATATGCGATGCAGTAATGCAATGGTAGAAATTTTAAATGAATATACTCCAACAATACAGAGATTTTCTGTAGATGAGTGTTTTTTGGCTTTCTCTAATATGGAATATCTTTATGATGATTGTATGAAATTGGCATATTCAATAAAATCAAGAATCAAAAAAGAATTAGGTTTCACCGTTAATATAGGTGTATCCAGTAATAAACTGCTAGCCAAGGTTGCTAGTGATTTTAGTAAACCAGACAAGGTGCACACACTATTTCCTAATGAGATAAAAGAAAAAATGTGGCAGCTTCCCGTGGAGGATTTATTTATGGTTGGGAGAGCAACGCTGCCTAAATTAAATAGATTTAATATATTTACAATAGGTGATTTGGCTAAGTATGATTTGAGTATTATAAGAGATCAGCTGAAAAGTCATGGTGTTATGATATGGAATTATGCTAATGGTGCAGATAATTCAGAAGTCAGAAAAAGTAATTACATTAATATGAAGGGGATAGGAAACTCTGCTACTATAGCCTTTGATGTAGAGAAGAGAGAGGAAGCCCATAAAATATTGTTATCCCTTTGTGAAACGGTAGCAATGAGACTTAGAAACAGTGAAAATTGCTGTGGATTGATATCTGTAAGTTTTAGGAATAGTAAATTTAATGGCTATAGTAGGCAGAAAAAATTACATTATTATACTGATTGTACATGGAACATATTTGATGAAGCAGTAAAATTATTCGATAGTATGTGGAATCTTGAACCCTTGAGAAATTTTGGCGTTTCAGTGTCGGATCTGCGTACTAACGAATTTTATCAGGTTGCTTTATTTGAAGATAAAAATGTTGATAGAAACAGAGAACTAGATAGAGCCATAGATAGAATAAGAGCAAGGTATGGTTCTGCATCTGTAATCAAGGCATCATTTCTTCATTCGGGAATAAAGCCATTGATGGGTGGCGTAGGAGAAGACAGTTATCCCGCTATGAGCAGCATACTATAGAAAGGAATGTTTGAAATTGAAAGTGATTGCTAAGCCAATTGAAATGGTAGCGTGGTTTACACTGGATGGTATTCCTCACCCTGTAAGATTTAGATTTCAAGATGAACAAGGAGGAAACAGAGTAATCAAAATTGATAGAGTTATTAATAGGGATAAAGAGAAAGTGGCAGGAAATGAGATGATAAACTTCAGATGTGAAAGTGTTATTAAGGGAATTCAGAAGGTATTTGAAATTAAATATGAACTTAGAACTTGCAGATGGGTGTTGTTTAAGATATAAACTCTATTATTCCATTTGGCTGTCTAATTTTTTCATATTAAAATAACTGAAAATAATTATAGCAACCAGCGTTACAATAAATATGTATATAGAGTATTTTATGCTGATACCTAAAAAGGTGTACAGAAAAATGACAGGTGTATCAGCCAGAAAAATTGTTGAGATATACTTAGTGAAGCTCATTCCTGTAAAAGCACAAAATAAACAAACGATGTCTGAGGGTATTATAGGAGAGGACACTCCTAGTGCTAAAATCTGCATAGTATTATTTTGAACCATTTTATATATTTTGGGATATTTGTTTATCATCTTATTCTGATAGCTTGGACTGAATGAAAATTTTGCAACGAAAAATACTAGAACTTCACTTAATATATTTGCTGTTGCAGCTAAAATGAATGCTTCTATTGGGTTAAACAGCATACCAGCTATAATAACAAAGAAAGTTGATGGTATAAGGGTAAAACTCCTTAAGGATGCAATTACTAAAAACAATAATGCACTGTATTGTGGATATGATCTAAGAAAACATATGATTTTGCGAATTCCGTGATCATATAATTGACATTTAAAAAATATAAATAAAATCGATGCCCAAAATATAAGGATAATAATTTTAAATAATTTATTCATCGTGTACCTCATTTATAAGTAATTTATTAAAAGTTAGATATTTTTGCCTACAGAATTATTATAAATAACTATAAGGTAAAAGTCACCTAAAATTTCAATAAAACGATAATGTGGAATCAATAAACACTTAATATTATAAAAATATATCAATGGCACAAACTACAGATCAAGGAATATTTAATTTTAGCGGAATAAAGCAGGTATCACATACATTTTTGGGGGTCGTTCCTTATGTTACTGATGAAATCCGCGGACAATATTTAGGAGAGGTAGAAAAGATAGTTAAAGATAATTTGTAACAAAAAATGGTTGAACCCTATGTCGGCTAATTTCATTAAAGACACGGGTGATTATTAAACTTATGTTAAATGCCGACACTTGGTGCAACCATTGTTAATGATTTGATGCTTAATATTTTACAATTTAAATTTATTAACCTCATTCATCATTTCTTTTGTCATTTGAGCTAGACTATTGGAAGAGTTAGCAACCTCTTGTGAGGAACTGCTCATTTCCTCTGATGAAGCAGATATTTCTTCTGTAGCAGCAGATGTTTCTTCTGCAATAGATGCAGCAGATTCAACCTTTATAATTATGTCACTTTTTTGTTTATTTACATCAGCTATAGCATGATCTACAGATTTTATTTTAGGAAGTATGTTATTTATTGCTTCAATTATATAGTTAAATGAAGCAATTGCATTAGAAACTACTTCGGTTTGATTATTAAAACCACTGCTGACTAATTTTGAAGTACTTGTCATTGAATCATTTTCAGTATAAATTGTAGTAACTAAATTAGATATACTGTTTGCAGAATCTTTTGATTGCTCTGCAAGTTTTCTTATCTCATCAGCAACTACCGTAAACCCTTTTCCAGCTTCGCCAGCTCGGGCAGCTTCAATAGCAGCATTCAATGCCAATAAGTTTGTCTGTTCTGATATTGAATTGATCAGATCAGTTATTTCATGTATTTTACCTATGTTTTTGCTGGAGTTAATAATTGCTGCTTCAAATCCTTTAAATGCAGTAGTCATATCATTTACTGATTTTGAAAGGTTCTGCATGTTATTATTACTTTCATCCGCCAGATTCATGATATCTTGTGAATTTACTCCAATATCTGCAATGTCATCAGTAATTTTATCTAGGTTATCACTGAAATTGTTTAGAGTCTCAGTTATTCTTACTAAGTCTCCGGCTTGAGTGGAGGCACCTTTAGTAACTTCTTGAACTGCTAATGCTACGGATGATGAAGAAGCGCTCATTTGTTCTGAAACTGCAGATAGATTCTGAGAATCCTCATCAATTCTAGTAGAAGTATCAACTATTGACTTCACCATACTTTTTATAGATTCTTGCATTGTGTTTATAGATTTAATCATAATACCTATTTCATCTTTGAACTTTAAATGGGTTTCGAGTATTGGTTTTGAAAAGTCGCCAGCTGCCATCGTGGTAATATAATTAGCCGCAATCTTTATATTTTTGCCTATACTATTGGAAATAGCATACACTATCGCAGATGAAAGAGCTAAAAATAGCAGAGCAAAAATAAGCATATATTTTATTAATATATTAGTCTGCGATTGTATTTCAGATAATTCAACAACAACGGCTAAAGACCAGTTTGTACCGAAAACAGGTGAAAAAGCTAAATACTTGCTTTTACCGTTATAAGAGTAAGATCCAGAGCCGTTTTCTCTATTAATCATTCTTTTTTCTAGAGTCACTAAATCTTTAAGCTTGGCATCCTTTTTTACATTTTCTAAATCATTATCCATTTTAAGAACCAGATTTTTATTATAGTGTGCTACTTTCGTACCGTCCTTAGTTATCATAAACGATTTTCCAGTCTTACCGAAGGTTATTTCATCAGTAATAAAACTTATATCATTGCCATCTCTAACACCGATCAGCACACTTGTTACTTTACCATTCACTTTTATTGGTGAGGCATATACTATTACAATAGAACCATCTAACTTACTTACAAGAGTATCAGAGACATTTACCTCTCCTTTAACAGCTTTTTGGAAAAACTCTCTGTCAGAGATATTTTTAGGATCAGAATTGGTATAGGTGGCATTACCATTCAAGTCAACTATCCCCATAGTATTATATTTGTATTTTTCTGAATAATATTTCAGTGACGAAATCTTTTCACTTATAGTGTTTTTTGTATTTGTTAGAGAACTGCTGCTAGCAATTATTTCTATTATGCTAAGTTGTTCTTTTATTCTGCTAGCAACTATATTTGCCCCTTGTTTTGCTACAGCAGGCATAATTTTATCCGTATTATTCGTAAGTGCATTTGACGATAAGATTAATGAAATAATGCCTAATCCAAGTATGATTATGATAACCATACATTCAATAAATACAAGCATTTTGGCTTTAATACTCTTCATAGTCTACCTCCCATTGGACATGATAATATATTATTTATATTATATAAATCTATTCTGAACATAATCTGAACATATGTAGAAGAGAAACTATATAGTTATTTACATTTCAATTGTCATAAAATGTCGAGCGTGATATAATTTTAAATATAGTGTTTATTTAAATTTAATATTTTTCATAAACGCAGGAGGAGCAATTAATGGGGAAATATGAAGTATTTGATGATAAGGGAATACTGACCGAAAGGAATGCAAATAATCCCGATAATTTTGATGCTAGAATATGTTGCTTTGGATCTTTCCAAGTTTATAATAATATAGATACATATCCTTTAAAATGGAGAACATCAAAGAGTAAAGAAATGTTTGCTTATTTTTTTCAAAATCGCAATAAGCATGTTTATAAATGGAAGATTTGTCAGGCATTATGGCCTGAAATGGAAGATGATAAGGTAAATGTGCATTTACACACTACTATATATAAAATGAAAAAAACTTTGAGTTTAGCCAATATTAAAGTTAACGTGAAATATATAAATGGATATTACATAATGAATTTGCCTCATTATTATAGTGATATTGAAGAGTTTGAAAAAATACTTGATTCAGGAATAGAAATAACAGAAGACAATATTCAAGGGTATAAAAGTGTAGTGGATATATATACAGACAACTATATGGAGGAGAATAATTATATTTGGTCATTATCTACGAAGGAAATATATCTTAGAAAGTTCACAGAATTGTGTTTGAGTTTGATAAAATTTTATGTTAAAAGAGGTTTCTATAATGATGCTATAAATTTAAACAAAAAGTTGCTAAAAAGCATACCACTTGATGAGAACGCACATGAAATATTATTAGATTTATATGCGAGAAAACAAGATCGCACATCTTTTGTTAACCATTATAACCACTTACGTACTTTATTAAAGAATGAGTTAGATATAGAACCTAACGAATCCATTACAAGTTTATATTTGATGATAATAAATGAAAAAATCAATGCCTAGTTTACAGATAAGAGAATACTAAGAAACAGTAATATATTTTGAAGCTAGCGAATTTGCATAAAATTTGTGTTACAAGTGTTTAATGAATGGATCATTCTCCGTGGTGCCACTACATTTCGCTTTTTGTGCATATAAGAACAAAAACGGTTTTTATCATATGCATAAAAACATATTTATAAAAGATAATAAGTTAATGAAATGAACATCGATAAAGGAGAGTAATGCAAATGACAGATATAAAATTTTGTGAAAATAATTTTTCGTTTGGAACAGATGAAGTTATGAGAAAGTTGAAAGAAAGCCATAGGAATATAGAGGTATCAGCAGATTCCTGCTTGGGATATTGCGGAGATTGTGAACAAGGACCTTTTGCTTTAGTCAATGATGAAATGATACAGGCTGATACGGAAGAGGAACTGTTTGATATGATAGAAAATATGTTGGAGTAGGTAAATTAAGATTAAAAATAGAGTCAAAGTTTACAAAAAGAACTGATTCAGATAACATACGATTATTTGAATCAGTTCTTTTTTAGTAAAGCTTTAAGATTAGGCTATTGAACATTATACATTCCTTTGCTCTCCATATATTGAAATATAGCTTCTCCGTGTTTCTGCTCTTCTTTTTGTATATGGTTAAGTACATCGCGGGCTCTAGTGTCTTTGAATTCAAAAATTGCAGTATTGTAAGCTCCAGATACATATTTTTCTGTCATCAATAAATCTGTGCACATATCAGCATCAGATAGATTAGCTGTGTCTGGCTGAGAACTGCTTGTATTAACAGTAGAACCAGTATTTGTATTCTGATTTTGCTGCTGATTCATTTGGGGAATTTTACCGCTTAATAACTGATTAATAGTATCAAGATGTGTTTTTTCTGATTGAGCATTTGCATTGAATATCTGTTTTAATTGGGTATCTTTAGCGTGATTTGCGTAGTTAGTATATTTTTGTATACAAATCTGCTCATGATTTTTTTGGTCCTCCAGCAGCATTTTTTCCTTCTGTGATAATGTTAAATCCATAATAATGCACCTCCGATTTTATTTTGCGTAAACCTTTATATTTTATACCATAGTTTTTTGAAATCCTTTGCCTCTTCAATTGCAATGGTTATCTAGAAATTAGGACAGTAATTAGGTATTGGAGTCCATAATATATCACAAAACAGTTGATAACTGCAACTGTTTTGTGATACAATTAGTTCGAGGTGATTGTGTGGAAAAGCAAGGAAGCAACTATATGAGGGAATTAATAAGGCAGCTAGTAAGAAATCTTGGATTATTGGAGAAGGAAAGTACTAGCTGCGGGGATGTAAGCATATCACAATGTCATGCTATCGTAGAGGTTGGCAGAGCAGGTGAGATTTCATTAAATAAGCTTGCTGAAGTATTAACACTGGACAAAAGTACTATGAGCAGAACGATAAACAATCTGGTTGAAAATAATATGGTCATGAGAGAGGTGCATCCTGATGACAGAAGGTATGTAGCTATAAGTTTGACTGATGAAGGAAGGAAGCTATTTGATGATATAGAAGGAAGCATGCAGAAATATTACAGTACTGTATTTAATTATATATCTGAGAACAAGAGGGAGCAGGTGCTTGATAGTTTGCAGCTGCTGTTGGAGGCAATAAACAAGAACAAGTAATGAAAAATAATATTTAAAGGGGAGTGGGCTAATTTGGATTATAAAATTGAAAAAATGTTGGTGAGAGACTGGGAACAGGTAGCAAGAATATATTTAGAAGGTATTAGCACGGGAAAGGCTACATTTCAAACTGATGTACCAAGCTGGGAAGTTTGGAATAACAGTCATATCAAGTCCTGCAGATTGGTAGCACGACTAAATGATAATATATTAGGTTGGGTAGCTTTAAGTCCAACTTCCAGCAGATGTGTATATGCCGGTGCTGCAGAAGTAAGTATATATATTGAAACTGGATATAGGGGCAAGGGAGTAGGCATAGCATTGTTAACAGAGGTAATTAGGGCATCTGAACAGGAAGGTTTCTGGACTCTTCAATCTGGGATTATTAAAGAGAATACTGCCAGTATAGCACTACATAAGAAATGCGGATTTAGAGAACTGGGAATAAGAGAAAAGATTGCAAAAATGCCGACAGGCAAATGGCATGATGTAATTCTTATGGAACGCAGAAGCAAGGTAGTTGGAATAGATAATAGTAAGAGGTAAGAGATAAAAGAGAAAAGAGTAAAGAGAAAAGTGAAGGAAGAAATTCTGCTAAGTAGAATTTCTGAGAATTTAAATCTGAGTATTAGCAGATAAGCATAGAGCCGGCATAGGTGAGGAAGTGATTGGAGGAGGCATTTTCCAGCCGACGGAAATCACTTCCTCACCTTTTTTACTCTGGCATAGACCACTCAGACAGAGCTTTTCTGTAAATTTCTGCCTGTTCTTTGTTACCTAAAGCGTCATAGCATTGCATTAAACGTTTTAAAGGGTAGTCACCTTTATAATGTATATTTAAATACGGTTCGGATTCAAAAGCAGCGTTATAATACCATATAGCGGCTTCATAAAAATCATTTAACTCATAATAATATTCTCCTAATTCGTAACAAATTTCCGAACAGGGTTTATCTGCAACACCTTTTATACAATTCTTAAAAAAATTATGAATATCATGATTCAACCTAAAGCCTTTAGCGAGTACACACAAAGCATATTTTATCTCATCAGCTGAACGCTCAGCGTCTTCTATAACCTCTTTAAAATAATCTAAGGCTGCTTTGAAATCCGTTGAATTACCTGAGATGAACAGCTCTTTAGCATACATACTTACGAGCCTTTCCGATAGCCGATCTCCTTTTTTTATTACAGATAGAAAGGTATTAAAATCTCTGCCAGAATGATTACATTCAGGTAAATGTATGATCTCTATGTCACTATCATAAATAACAGGTTCTAATCTTATGGTTTCATGAATAGGTTCAATCCATTTAAAGTCTCTGAGTCTTTTAAATAATTTAGGGCGATATTCAGTATTGAAATTATAAGTAGTACCATAAACTAATTGGTTAGTGTACTTCATTTGTACAATTTCTACTTCATTAAGTAATACTTTTTTTATGTTCATAAACTTTCTATAATTTTCTTTATCAATAATCTCATCAGCATCTGCCGAGTAGATATAATCTTTAGTTGCTTTAGAAAAAGCAAAGTTTCGTGCTGCAGAAAAATCATCAATCCATTTAAAATCAAATATTTTATCAGTATATTTCTCAGCAATCTTCTTTGTGTTATCTGTGGAACCAGTATCAACAATAATTATTTCTTCTCCGATACCTTTAAGACTGTCAAGGCACCTTGCTAGTACAGCTTCTTCATTTTTAACGATTAAACATATGCTTATCGATATCATAAGTTCCTCCTTGTATGACATTTACGTCTATTAGTTATGTATGCTATAGTCTCCGCATTTCTTTTATCATGTGAATGAACAAAGGTTTCTGACTATATATAAAATTTTCTCTGCTGCAGCTATAGTTAATTACTTTGGAAATATCCTCATTTGTAGCAAGGATATTATCAAAAATATCTATATAAATAGTTTTTAAACTAAAATCTTTAATTTTAAAGATGTCACTGCAAAAGGTAAAACTTATATCAGATTTTTCAAGTGGATCTACTATAAGCTCAGTATTTGGATTTATGTTTTTTATTCTATTAATTAAGTCTTCTTTATATACATCATAGTTATTAGAGTCAATAAAAATTCTGTTTTTATTCTTTATTAGACCAGCAAGTTTATCATCAGATGAATCTACTGGAAATATCTTGCCATCTGATGCTTTACCTACAACCTGATGCAGTGCATCATCATAAGCATACATAACTGTTTTCATTCTGCTTTTTTCATCTCTATAGAAACCTTCATAGATGATGTTAAATATTGAGTTTAAAAATGTTTCTACCATTTTTTCTAGTTTTATTGGTGGCGTGTACTTAATAAAAAATGCAATCCAATTTCTCCAAGCGTAATAGGTTGGAAAGGTATTTACAATTTCCTTTTTTGCGCCCATGGCGTGGAGAGCTTTAGCTTTACCGTAGGATGCTACCTTGTAACCAGCTTGTTTACAACGATAGCACCATTCTACGTCGTCCCAATAAAGAAAATTATCCTCTGGCATAATGCCTATCCTTTTAACTACAGAGGTTCTTATCATTAACGAACATGCTGCCACACTGTCACAGTATATAACTTCGGGCATAGTTCCATCTTCTATATGATTCAAATAGTTAGGTTCAACACAAAAATGCTCAAAATCTATTTTTACTCCAAATTCCTGCACGTAATCGGGACATTCCATATGGTAAACCTTACAGCCAGCCATGCCAACGTTAGTGTGGATTTCTAAAAAATAGTATAGTGCACCAATAGCGTTTTCATCAAGTAAAACATCGTTATCTATGCACATCAAATATTTATAGTGCTTTTTTAACGCTCTCCTCAATCCAGTATTGAAACCACCCGAACCGCCTAAATTTTCTTCATTTACAATAAGTTCTACTTTATCGCCATATTGTTTTTGTATAAGTTCAACTGAATTATCTGTTGATGCATTATCTACAACGTATATGTCAAAGTCTTGAAACTTGGATTCTATTACAGACTGTATGCATTGCAAGATATAGTCGCTTCTATTATAATTACATATTACTATTCCTACTGATTTCATAAAACATTGCCTCTTCTTATGCAAATTTCCCCTTAAGTATAAGTAGCATTGTTTCATAGGACTTTATATAGCTTTACAGACAAGCAAACTAATAAATATTAAATGAGATTTTTATATTGTTTTTCGTAATCTCTATTCATATTAGTTTCGAACTTTTTTAAGTATTCACTTGAAAACTCTTCAGGAGAGACCTTAAATCTATTAAGAACGTCCATGTAATACATCATTACATCTCCTAATTCTTCAACGAAATGTTTTCTAACAGCTGGATCATTCATTATGTCTTCCTCGCCTTTTTTCTTTATAATAGCTATAACTTCGCCTATTTCTTCAATCATATATAAAATAAAACTTTTTCCATACTGAGGTTCTATAGGAGCCCAACTATCTTTATGCTTTTCCCAAAGTTCTTTTTGGAGTCTTAACATTTCAGATACGCATAAATCTTTTGAATTTGTCATTGAAAAATTCCTCCATTTTACAAAATTACAATTACAATTATAGACTTTTTTATACTTAAAAACAATTTTGACAAGAAGTTGCCGCAAGTATCTGAAACAATATATTACAAATAAAGATATATTTGGATGCTATATATAGTTTAGAATGTGTATTATTATTGTTATAATAATGTCATTAACATCCTAAAGGCACTTCCAAGAAATATAAGTCTGATATTAAAAGAAATACTGTTTGGGACGTTTTCTCATCTTATAAATTTGACCCAGTATCACAGGTAGCTATAGATGAAGATTGGTCAGCGATGAGACTAAGACCTACAGATAAGATAAAGAATGAACGATAACTATTAATTTTTTAAGCATAGGTTATATACCAAGTATCTGAAGGTAACTATGAAGAAAATGCTGCTTTGCAAATTAATAAGAGAAAAATTTGAAAGCAGCAATATGGAAAATAATACTTTTAAATGTATGGAGTAGGCAATGGTCAGAGAGCGCAGGAAGTATTTTCTAGCCAGTGGAGGTATTCGCCAATCTTTTTTAGAAACGGAAGTCTCGCTTTCCTTCATGTATTTCTGCTATATAATTCTTAGCAATTTCACGGCGCTTTTCATTTGGAATTTTCTCAAGCTCTTCAGCAATTAAATTTTCTCCCGTTTCCTTTGTAACATCAGAAGCATAGTCTTCAAGATATTCCTTAAGTGTCATAAGAGCATTTGGATGACAGCAATTAGCGATCTGGCCAGCTTTAACGAGGCTCATAAAGCGGTCACCGGTACGCCCTTCACGATAGCAGGCAGTGCAAAAACTTGGAACATAACCAAGCTTCATCAGCCAGTTTACAATTTCATCTAATGTTCTATTATCATTTACATCAAATTGTGCAGAATTATCCTCTTCGTCCTCTTTTTCATAGTATCCGCCAACACTTGTACTTGAAGCACCACTTATCTGAGAAACTCCAAGTTCTAAAACACGTTCACGTGTAGCTTTGGATTCTCTTGTTGATATGATCATACCTGTATATGGAACTGCTATTCTAATTATTGCAACAATTTTAGCAAATACGTCATCTGAAATTGCATTAGAAAATGTACTAGGATCAATATCATCTGCAGGGCGAATTCTTGGAACACTTATTGTATGAGGTCCAACACCGTTAGCAGCTTCTAAATGCTCTGCATGCATTAATAGACCTACAAAATCATATTTGTACATATTTAGTCCAAACAATACACCTATTCCTACATCATCAATACCGCCTTCCATGGCTCTATCCATTGCCTCAGTATGGTAAGCATAATCATGTTTAGGCCCTGTTGGATGCAGTTCTTCATAATTCTTTTTATTATAGGTTTCCTGAAATAATATATAGGTACCGATACCAACCTCTTTTAGTTTTCTATAGTTTTCGACTGTGGTAGCAGCAATATTTACATTAACACGTCTTATAGCACCATTCTTATGTTTTATACTATATATTGTCTTTATGCTTTCAAGCACATATTCAATTGGATTGTTTACAGGATCTTCACCCGTCTCAAGTGCTAGACGCTTATGTCCCATATCCTGAAGAGCTATAACCTCACGTTTTATATCTTCCTGAGATAATTTTTTACGACTTATATGTTTATTTTTATGATGATATGGGCAATAAACGCAGCCATTTACACAATAATTTGAAAGATAAAGAGGAGCGAACATAACGATTCTATTGCCATAGAAGGCCTGTTTAATCTCTTTAGCTAATTCAAACATTTTTTTGTTTTCGTCTTCCAAATCACATTCCAACAATACCGCTGCTTCTCTGTGACTCAATCCCTTGCAGTCTTTAGCACGTTTTAGAAGGCTGTCAATCAACTCGCGATTTCTCTTATTTTTTTTCGCGTATTCAAGAGTTTCAAGTATCTCCTCATCGTTTATAAATTCAGTAGCAACTTTTGATTTTGGATTATACATAAGCTTTACACCTCATTAATATTATTTATTTGATAAATCATCAGAACCAACTGTTGATATCTTGGAATAAACTGTTTTTGTACTAACATGAGGCAGCATTCCTAATTTCCCAGATAAGGCGCTTATAACATCCATAGGTGCATCTAAAATAACACTGATTACAGAAATATGGCGTTTATGATAGGGAATCCCCATTCTGCCTATAATATATTCTCCATAATCGTGAAGAATGGAATTAAGCTTTTCGACAGAATCCCTGTTTTCAACAATAATACCAATTTGTGCGATTCTCGTTTCCATAGCTGTGAATCCTCCTTGTAATGAAAGGGCACGTATTTAAAATTATTCCCTAAATTAAAAATTCTTGTGCTTAAAGGCACAAGATTAATAACAATGTATAAATTATGAATTAAAAATTAGTAATAAATGAGAGAATTTTTAATTCCTCATTCCTCATTCATAATTCTTAATTATCATTATTTACATGCTTCGCCTTTTCACTTGGGACGAACCCTTGTGCATTCAGTACGATAGTTTTAAGGGTTTTAAAAAGGTTAGCTGCAAGATATAAATATCCCAATATCATCTTTAACAGTTCACCAAAACATCATTTATACTGTAACATTTTATTTGATAAAAATGCAATAGTTTTTATCACTATTACTAATGTTATAGCATTGGAATACTGGATTTATATTTATTAAATTTTAAAAGTGGAAATAAATTTCAAAATAAGGGAGAGAATATATAAAAAGGTAGGGAAAACTACATAAATTCGCCTATAAATAGCGTAGATAAAAAAGTTTAATATTTTTTGCATACAATTCATCTAGTGAAGTGGTTTCCTTATAATAGACTGGATATGGGAGTGATCATTTTGCATTTTATCACACAATTACTCAATCAGTATGGATATTTAGTTCTGCTGGTTTGTCTTTCATTAGAATTAGCTGCATTACCTTTGCCTGGAGAGGCGCTTATGACATACTGCGGATATATTGTTTATTTAAGAAAGATGAATTGGACTATAAGCATTATAGCAGCTACAGTAGGTGCAGTGGCAGGAATAACATCATCATATTTTATTGGGAAATTATTGGGAAAGGATTTTTTTGAAAAATATGGCCGTTATTTATTTATGAATAAGAAACGTTTAGATAAAGTGTCAGCGTTTTTTAATAAATACAATACTTGGATTATATTTTTAGCGTTTTTTATTCCAGGTATGCGCCATGTTATGGGGTATTTTTGTGGTATAATAAAAGTGCCATATAAAAATTTTTCAATAAGTGCGTATACAGGTGCAGCTGCTTGGACTACCACATTTATATCTATGGGCAATTTTTTAGGTGCTAGTTGGTCTAGAAGTGATAGAATAATAAAGTATATTACTATAGGTTTAGTAGCAACTTTAGTATTAGTATTTACGTATTTTTACGTAAGATACAGAATTAAAGGTAGATATGTTATTGAAAATGATGGCAGTGAAAGTTAAATATTAGAAACATAAGTTATAAGGTAGGAGAATATATAATGGAATTTATAGGACATTTCTTAAACATAGTTCTGCATGTGGATAAATATATGAATTTAGTAATCAGGGATTATGGAAATTTTACATATTTACTGCTGTTTGTAGTGATATTAATAGAGACCGGGGTTGTAATAATGCCGATCCTTCCTGGAGATTCAGTATTGTTTATAACAGGAGCTTTTGCAGCAATAGGGTCGTTTAACATAGCACTGCTTATTATAATTGTCTATGCTGCTGCAGTTATCGGAGACACTATGAATTATCATATAGGAAAATATATAGGAAGAAAAATATATGATAAAGAGAAAGTGAGATTTTTAAAAAAGGAGTATCTATATAAAACACAGACATTCTATGAAAAGTACGGAGCTAAAACTATAATTATTGCAAGGTTTATGCCTATAATTCGAACATTTGCACCGTTTGTTGCTGGAATAGGTAAAATGAAATACACTAAGTTTCTATTGTTTAATATGATAGGGGCAGGTGCATGGGTATTGTTGCTGACTTTGAGCGGATACTTCTTTGGTAATATTCCTGTAGTAAAAAATAATTTTACCTATGTTATATATGGAATAGTATTTGTTTCAGTACTCCCAAGTTTTATAGTAGTTTTGAAGCAAAAACTTAGTGCTAAATATAATGGAAAAGATAAAAAGGAAATAGCTTAAAACTTTTTATTAAAAATCGGCTTATCGTCAGCCGATTTTTTTTTATAAAAGTAATGAGGATATAGTAACACAATTTTTACATATTAAATATTAAATGTAAAAAAATATATAAATATATAAATTGAAGGAAAAAATATACGATAAAGGTAATATAGTCAATAATATTTATCAAATAGGTTCCGCAACAATATTCATTAAAGGAGATGAACTTATGAATGATCTAGAAGAAAATTTATCACGTGAAAAGATTGCTTACATTCAGGAAGAAAGATTAATAAAAACTGTTAAATATGTTTATGAAAACGTACCGTTTTATAAGCGTAAATTCGATGAAATTGGCTTAATACCTGAAGATATAAGGTCATTAGAAGATGTTAAGTTACTCCCGTTTACAACTAAACAAGATTTGAGAGAAAATTATCCTTATGGAATGTTTGCTGTTCCAATGGATAGGATTGTAAGAATTCATGCTTCATCAGGAACTACAGGAACTCAGACCATAGTTGGATACACTCAAAAAGATATAGATGTGTGGGCAGATATATTAGCAGCTACCTTAAAGCGGTATGGAGTGACTTCTAAAGATATGGTTCAGGTTGCTTACGGTTATGGTTTATTTACAGGCGGCTTAGGTATTCACTACGGAATTGAACGTTTAGGGGCATCCGTCATACCTATATCTGGCGGAAATACAGAAAAGCAGATATTGACTATGAGAAACTTCGGAGTAACTGTACTAGCATGTACACCATCATATGCTTTACATATATATGATACAATGGTAAAGATGGGAATAAATCCTGATGAATTAAAGCTTCGAATGGGTGTTTTTGGAGCCGAGCCTTGGTCTGACGAGATGAGACAAGATATTCAAAACAAGTTTAAATTTAAAGCTTATGATATATATGGATTAAGTGAAGTAATGGGCCCTGGGGTAGCTGGTGAGTGCACTTTCCAACAAGGTTTACATATTAATGAGGAATATTTCTTGCCAGAAATAATTAATCCTAAAACTCTAAAAAATGTTCAAGATGGAGAAACAGGTGAATTGGTATTTACTACGTTGACAAAGGAAGGAATACCGCTTATAAGATATCGTACAAGGGATTTATCAGAGCTTAATTATGGAAGATGTCAATGTGGCTGTAATTTAGTTAGAATGAAGCGTATATATGGCAGAAGTGATGATATGATGATTATTAGAGGAGTAAATATATATCCAATACAGGTAGAGAAGATACTCCTTAGTTTTAAAGAATTATCTCCTAACTATACATTAACTGTTGACAGAAAAAATAATTTGGATGAGTTGATAGTTTCAGTTGAATTGAATAGGAGTAAGGAGTACTGCAGTAAAGAGCAACTCGATGCATTGAAAAAAAGAGTTAATAACAAAATGCATAATATATTACAAATATATTGCACTATTAATCTTGTTAATGCCGACAGCATTGTAAAGAGTGAAGGAAAAGCTCATAGAGTACTTGATAAAAGAAATTATGATATGGTTAATATATAAAATTATATGTTCGTATAAATGATATAAAATTATATTGCTGAATGAAGTTTAAGCTCGTACCAAATCTAAATGTTGAATGAATTTGGCACGAGCTTAAATCATTAGTGAAAACTTATTGGCTGTATTAAAATTTATATAGAATGGAACCCATAGTTGAGCCTGCACCTACAGAACAAAGTACAGCTTTGGCGCCTTTCTTTACAGGTTTATTCTGCAAGGTTTCATGAAGCGCAAATATTGGACTGGTGTTACCAGTATATCCATATTTATCTCCTACGTATGGAAATCTATTTTTATAATCTTTAATATCCAAGGCTTTAGCGGTTTCAACTATATACTGTATTGAATATTGGGATAAAAAGAAATATTGAATCTCATCTAGAGTGAAATTGTAGTTAAGTTCAAATTCTTTAATAGCTTTACACCATTCCTCAACAAAAAAATCCATATGAAATGGAGTCCAGCGCTGCTTTCTATCATATTCAGATGTAGTGCTTAGAATGCTTTTTGAAAGCCCGCAGTTAGGTGAAACAACGTAGTTACAAAATTCGGTTTTGGCACAATAACTTGAGTCCAAGAAACCTCGCTGCTCTTCTTCTTCACAGCATTTAAGGATTACGGCAGCAGCACCATCACCAGAAACAGGATATGTATATTTAGCGTCTTCCCTTGTAAATCTAGATTCATATATACCACCAACAACAAGAGCATATTTTAGTTTTTTTGACGTTTTCATGTATCGAGTAACTTGATCTAGAGCCATTAACATTCCAAGGCAGTTTGAGTTTAAATCGTACAAGGAATGAGCGTTAACAGCACCTAACTCATGATTTATCATTAGAGCATTTGTAGGAGACAGATATTCAGGTGTATCTGAAGTAAATACTATAGCATCAAGCTGCTCAGCAGATATATCAGCAGCTTTTAATGCGTTTTTTGAAGCTTCTATAGCCATGGTTAAAGCATTTTCAGTATCATTGTTTACGATATAACGTTCGTTTCTTCCGACTTTTTCTAGGAAATCAGTTATATCTTGTCCTAATTTTTTGAAGTGTTCTATATAGTATGAGTTACCAACTTTATTTGCTGGATGGTATATGCCTGTACCAATAATTGTTACATTTTTATAATTAGTCATACTAATCTCCTTTCAATATTACAAAAATATAAATATACATACAATTTATGATAAAATATGATATAATATGTATATTATATCATATTGTGGTATCGTATTAAATATTTATAACTGCAATAACACAATTAAAGTATACTTGGAGGTGCAGAATGAGCAACGAAGAAAGCTCTATATTAAGTTTTAACAAAAGAACTCTTAAATTTGTCTTAGCAATTTATGTATTGTGTGGTGTAGTATCATTACTTTTCTTCTGCGCAATAAAAATTCTAGGATTTAATAATAAGATAAAGGTAATGTATTTGTTAATTTTAGCAGGTATTGTTGTTGTTTATGCAATAGTATTTTTTACTTGTTATAAGCTTACGGTTACGCCCAAGGGCTTTAATACAAGAGCATTTAGGATAACGAAAGTTATGGTGCTAATAGCAACCTATTTTCAGTATTTATATTTAAATTTTACTATGGATTTAGGTTCCTTATGGCTTGTAGTGTTCTTTTTTGTAATCTTAGGCGGAATGTTTTTTGATGTAAAAATGATTGTAGCATCAATAATATTGAGTATTTTATCTCAGATTATAGTATTTATAAACAAACCTTCAATTTTTGCCGGAAGCAATTCTTTGGATGAATTACTTATGAGAGCTGTAGCTATTGGATTAACTCTAGTAGGTATATTTTTGATCGTATACTTTGCTGCTAATTTACTAAAAACAGTAGGTAACAAAGAAATTGAAATCAGAAGTGAAAATGAAAAACTAGTAAATTTATTTAAAAGTATATCCGAGGCGTCTAGTACTATTTTAGCCTCAAGCGAAAATTTAGGCGCAGCAATCGAACAACAGACAAGCGCTTTACAGGAGGTTTCAGGAACAAGTCAAACTGTATCAACTGACTCAAGTGAGATGCTTGAGAAATCTAATAAAAACAAAGAAATATTGACTAAGTTACTGAACGCTAATGAAGTGGTTGCAAATAAGACAGACGACATAGAGGACAAGATAAAAGAAGTTCTGCACATTACAGACGATAACGAAATGTCATTAAATAATACACTTACAATCATTAACGATATAAAAAATGGTATAGAAAATACATTTGAATCTACAAGAGAATTGGAACAAAAGTCTGGTGAAGTAGATGAGATATTATCTCTTATAGGCGATATATCTGAGCAGACAAATTTGCTAGCTCTAAATGCATCTATTGAGGCAGCTAGAGCAGGAGAGTATGGCAAAGGCTTTGCTGTAGTGGCAGATGAGATAAGAGAACTTGCTGAAGGTACTCAGCAGTCACTTGGACAAGTAAAAAGTATAGTTGACGAACTGAAAAGCAAAATTTATACAGTTCAGCATCAAATGACTGATAATAATGAGAAGTCCCAGACTGGAAACAAACTTATTAATGAAACAGTTGAAGGTTTGAAGACTATGACTTCAAGATTGAAATTATTTAGTAATAATATAACAGATATTAGCAGAGCATCAGATACACTTCTTTCAGAAACTAAGAATGTTGTCCAATTTAATGAGCAGATATCGCAAATAACAGAAAGCACAATATCAAAATACGGTCTTGTAACAGAAGAGATAGCACAAAGTGCTGCTGCCAGCGAAGAGATAGAAGCCAGCATAAATGAGCTTAAGAATATTGCTATGGATATGAATAAGCTTATAGAATAGATTATTGTACAAATATAATAATAGAAAAAGATTATGGCTGCAGAACGCATTCCGACGCCATAATCTCTTTTATTTTGATAAAAACTTTACATATAAACTAGTAACATTTTTTAGTATTTCTAAGCTTGTTATAACACTGTTTTCTGACTCTAAAGAGTGATTAGCATTTTCTATTATATTTAAATCTATTGATGGAAAAGTGCTAATTAAATTAATGTGTTCTTTGAAAAAAAATTTATCTTCAGTACCAACAACAACGGTGCATTTGCTTGATGATATATGTGATACTGTTCCTAATAGCGGAGTTAAAAATAAATTTTTAATTTTATCATATCCAATAGTTTTACTTATATCTCCTGCAACTAATGTTCCAAAACTTTTACTTATAAAATAGACATTTTTATACGATCTGCTTAGACATAGTCCAACGGCTTCAGCAGATTCCTTTATAGTGTCACCTGCAAGTTTTGGATTAAATCCGCTGTTGGTCTTATAATAGCCATATTCAAGGCACAAAACGTCATATCCTAAGGATAACGCGATTTTTCTTGCGTAATAAAGCAGAGGCTTATCACAAGGATAGTTTGTGCCGGGGAATAAAACCACAACCGAATCAGATCCAGAAGACTGAGCGTACAATACATTTGGAATATCATGTCCAAAAGATGATCTTACGCTAATAAAGGATTTGTTTATCAAGATACCACTCCTCGCATATGTTTTCTAGCAAAATGTTTTAATAGTTATATAGAGTTATTTATATAATTACATTATAACAGTATTGAGAATATTAAGCATTTTTTTTATAAAAAAATTAAAAAATGAAGTTTAGTAATTGAATATGTAGTATATTGTTGTAATATATTTGTTGTAATTATTATAAAAATATGATTTGAGGTATATATGAAAAATAAATTTACAGAGATGCTTTCACATTCTAAACTAGCTGTTACAAAAACGAAGAAAGAGGTAGGAGCTTTATACTTTGCCTATAGGAGGAAGGATGTGCCGCTATATGCAAAATTAATGGCTATGGCAGTGGTTGGCTATGCATTAAGTCCATTAGATCTAATACCTGATTTTATACCGATATTGGGATACTTAGATGATTTGATACTAATACCACTTGGAGTTACCATAGCTGTAAAATTAATTCCTAAAAATATCATGAAGGAATGTAGATTACAAGCTGAAGAAGCATTTAGCAAGAATAAGCATAAAAATTGGATAGCAGGTGCGGTAATCATCATTTTTTGGGTATTAATAATAATGTATATTCTATCAAAAATTATATAGGAACAAAAAGTATCCACAGTGTAAATAAATATTAGACAAAGCTGTGGATACTTTTTTGATTATAAATGTGCAAAAGAGGATATTAAGTTTCAAAATTGTAACATGGCTGTGACATTAATCGGTATAACAAACTGAATACTGTGTGTAAAATTTAATTATGACTAAATATCTAAGAAGTTGGAGGAGAAACGATGAAAAAATTAATGAATTTTACGCTAAAAAATACGTTTGTAATATTTCTAGTCATTGTCATGTTAATTGGCGGAGGAGTGTATTCTACAAAGAATATTAAAATGGAGACAATGCCGGATATAACTATTCCAGTGATAACGACTGTCACGATATATCCTGGTGCATCGCCTGAGGATGTGGCAGAGAAAATAACAGAACCTATGCAGAAGTCAATATCAGGTATTCAGGGAGTGGATACTGTTAAGACAATGAACAATGAAAACATAGGTATTATAATAACTCAATTCAACTACAACACTGATATGGACAAGGCAGAGAAAAATGTAACAGATGCCGTTAATAAGATAACTCTTCCAGACGATGCGCAGAAACCAACTATAAGCCGCGTAGGATTTGGAAGTATGCCAGTTATAACTTATGCTGTTGCAGGTACTATGGATAAGGAGAAACTTACAAAATATATAAATGATAAAGTAAGTCCTAAACTTAGCGGTATTTCTGGAGTATCAAGTATCAGTGTGCAAGGAACTGCAGATAACAGCGAATATATAAAAGTTGACAGCAGCAAGCTTAAAAAGTATGGATTAAGCATGGATGATGTGAAGAGTGCACTTACAGGTAACAACATATCATATCCTGTTGGACAAGCAGATATAAATGGTAAAACTTTACCTATAAGGACAGAAAAGAGGATAAGCAGTATAGATGAGCTAAAATCCATTCCTATAGTTGTACCTATAAATACTACTTCTGTAATGGGTGACAGTCTCAAGCAGATGGGTGAGGGAATGACTCAGCTTGGCAAATCAGTACAGCAGCTTGGAGAAGGTATGGGAGAAATGTCCCAACAGGTATCACAAGGGATGGGGCAGTTAGCACAGTCTCAGGCACAGATAGGAGGACTTGTTGGAAGTAATACTCAGGCTATAGCTTATTTAAATGGAATACAGCAAATACAGATGGGGATAATGTCTCAGCAAGCGGTATTGACAAATCCACTAACTACAGCAGCTCAAAAAAAACAGGCTAGTACAGTTCTTACACAGCTTCAAAAGCAGCTTAAGCAAAGTCAGGATGCACTAAATAAGACCCTTAATGATGAGATGAAAAAGGGAAAGAGCATGCAGTCTTCATCAAAAAACACTGCAAAATCCAGTAATAGCAGTGCTGCTAAAAACGGGAAAGCGTTAAATGCCAACAGTAGCAAACAATCTTCATCCTCTTCAGCAAGGGGTAAAAGTATAGACAAAATAAAAGTCAAAGTTGTATTCCTAGGTGATGTGGCAAAAATAACAAGTTCATCATCAGAGAATGAATTAAAGACAAGGACGAATCTAAAAGACGGCGTTATCTTAAGCGTTTATAAAAGCGATGATGGAAATACAGTCCAGGTATCAAATGCAGTAAAAAATGCAATTGAGGAACTTCATAAAGATAACTCAGCATGCAAATTCAGCATTATAAGTGATAGTTCAGTAAACATAAAGAATTCTGTAAATGGAATGATAAGAGAAGGAGTTTTAGGAGCTCTATTTGCAATAATTGTTATAGCGCTTTTCCTCAGAGATTTAAGGGCTACAGTTATTGCGGTGATATCGATACCTCTGTCTATATTGATCGCTTTGATACTGATGCCGCGTCTTGGAATAACACTTAACATAATGTCCTTGGGCGGAATCGCAGTAGCGGTAGGGCGTATAGTTGATGATTCCATAGTGGTTATAGAAAATATCTATAGAAGATTTTCTCAGGATGAGAATAGGGATGAGGAACTGATAAAAGACGCAGCGGCTGAGGTTGGTTCGGCAATAATGTCTTCTACAATCACTACAGTAGGAGTATTCCTTCCGCTCTCTTTTATAACTGGTATTGTAGGAAAAGTATTTTATTCTTTTGCTGTAACAGTGGTAATATGCATTCTTGCATCTCTTTTAGTTGCGATAGTGGTAGTGCCCGTATTAAGTAAGAAGATGATTTTGGGCAGGAAGATAAAATTTGTAGAACATGAAGGAAGAATTGTTATTATATACAGAAGGATTCTTTCTGCAGCATTGGATCACAGAATGGCAGTTATAGGAATAGCTTTAGTACTATTTGTTGGAAGCATATTTCTTGCAGCTAAGATTCCTACTCAGTTTCTTCCAAGTGAAAGCACTAATATTTTAAGTGGTGATCTTACTATGTCATCAGGTACCTCAGAAGAGGTTACGAATAAATATGCGTTGAAGTTCGAAAAATATTTGCATGAAAGAGAAGATATTGAAACTGTATCAAGTTCAGTGGGAGATACGAGTTCTTCAGGTAATAGTCTTACATCAATGCAGGGCAGCAACGGTGCCAGCTTCACAGTGGTAATTAAGCAGGGGAAAAATTATGATAAGGTGGCAGAAGAGATAAGTAAAGAAGCAGAAAAATTATCTGATAAAAAGGCTAAATTCAAGATAGCTACTCAATCAGCTACAGGACAATCTGAAAATGTTGAAGTAGATTTGTATAGTGACAAAGAGAAAGATTTAGATAAGGCATCGGATTTAGTATTACAAAAACTGAAGAATTTTAAGGAGCTTACTAATGTTATGAGTAGTGTCAGTGAGAAAAAGCCTGAAATTGAAATTAAGGTAGATGAAAAGAAAGCAGCCCAGAATGGATTGACATCACTTATGGTGGCTGGAATGGTAAGAAGTAATTTAAACTCTGATATGGTCACAACCATAAGTAATGATAATGAAGATACAAATGTATATCTGGGATATAAGGACAAAAAACTTAATAGTGTAAATAGCATTAAAAATTTCAAAATTACAGGTATGAAGGGAACTATAAAACTTTCCGATGTAGCTAGGGTATCGAAAGGATATGGACCGGTTACAGTGACGGGTTTAGATGGAAAAAGGTATGTTGCAGTAACGGCTGACATCAAATCAAAGGATACTGGTAAAGTTTCTAAAGAAGTAATAAAAGCGGTAGATAATCTGAAAAACAAGCTTCCTAAAAGTGTAACCTACAGCTCTGGAGGAAGTAAGCAGCAGATTGATGACGCATTTTCCCAGATGGGAATGGCAATACTTGTAGCTATTGCTTTAGTATATGTAATAATGGTTTTAACTTTTGGAGAAGGAAGAACACCTTTTGCAATATTATTTTCTCTGCCTTTTGCAGCCATAGGTGCAATTTTAGGACTTCTAATTACGGGACAATCTTTGTCAGTTTCAGGAATGATAGGCATGCTTATGCTCATCGGTATAGTAGTTACTAATGCTATCGTTCTTTTAGATAGGGTCAAACATAACAGAGCAAGTGGAATGAATGTAAGACAAGCCTTGATAGAGGCTGGAGGAGTGAGATTAAGACCAATACTTATGACGGCTATAGCAACAATAATGGCGCTGGTACCTCTTGCACTAGGTTTTTCAGAAGGAGCATTAATATCCCAAGGGTTAGGGATCGTAGTTATTGGAGGATTGCTTGTTTCTACTATTCTTACTTTAATTGTAGTACCTGTAATATATAGCATTATACAGAGAGAAAAGATATAATGTTATTTAGGAAATGGAAATTTCCTAATAATAAAACCGTAGGCTGGAGCTTACGGTTTTAATTAAAAGCAGGAGTATAGGGATATGGAGAAAATACTTATTGTTGAAGATGATATAAAGTTAAGCAGTTTTATGAAAGAATTTATTGAGAAGTATGGTTATGATGTGATTCTGATTAAGGATTTTAAGAACATAGAAAAAGAATTTACTGAAGCTAAACCTGATCTAATACTATTGGATATAAACCTGCCGTATTCGGATGGCTTTCAGCTCTGCAGAGTATTTAGAAGAGAGTCAAGTGTGCCAATAATATTCATATCTGCTAGAAGCAGCGAATTTGAACAGATACGCGGACTTGAAATGGGGGCGGACGATTACATTGTTAAACCTTTTAGTTTTGAGCTGCTGTTGGCAAAGGTACAAGCAGCTTTCAGAAGAAGTTATGGAGAATATAATAAAGAGAAAAATGTGATTTCAGCATCAAATGGTCTAGAACTTAACAAAAATAGCTTTGAAATCAGTGCTAATGGTAAGACTTTGGAGCTTTCTAAAAAGGAATTTCAGTTACTTAATAAGCTCATTGAGAAAGAAAATACTATTGTAACGAGAGAAGAATTATTAGAAGAATTATGGGATGAAACATTTTTTGTGGATGATCATACTCTTACAGTAAATGTCACAAGGGCAAAAGGAAAGCTATTGGAATTGGGTTTAGATGATGTAATAAAAACCAAAAGAGGTTTGGGATATATATACCAAAGCAATAAGGTGCAATAGCGATGAAAATAAAGATATTCATTGATTTTATAAAAGACCAGGTGCCTTTTACCCTTACCTTTTATCTTAGCATAGGAACAATACTCATATATTATGGATTAACTGCTCATATATCTGATATTGTATATCCAGTTATTATTGTTTCAACCATATTTATTATCCACCTTTTTATAGAGTGGACTAAATATTATAGCTTTAATTTGCACATAACCGATTACGCTAATAGTATGGACAATAAGTTTTTTCAAAGTACTAATCAGCAGAAATATTTTATTAAGGTAATGAGGCATTCTCAGCAGATGTATTTGAAGGAAATAAGTAAGATTAACTCTGAGGGAAACGCATATAGATACTTCTTCTCTCAATGGGTTCATAATATGAAGACTCCAGTATCTATAATAAGTTTAATGCTGCAAAAACTGGAAAACGAATATCTAAAAGTTCAGAGTAATGATGACAAAAAATATTTAGCTGATTTTGCAAACGGAATAAAAGATGAAAACTCTAAGCTTCATAATGGTATGGAACAGCTTCTAAATATACTAAGAATGGAACAGTTTGCAAGAGATTATGAACCTGAGTCAGTGGATATTACTGAATCGTTAAAAGAAGTAATAAATTCAAAAAAAAGCCTGTTTATTTATAATAATGTATTTCCGCAGATAGAGTGTAATGAATTGCATGTCAAGGTTTTGACCGATGAAAAATGGAATAAGTTCATGCTGGAGCAGATAATAAATAATGCTGTGAAATACTCTGCTCAAAAAGGAAAGAAGAAACATGTGAAATTTCAGGTGACTAAATTGAACAATCGAGTTCAATTAATCATTGAAGACGAGGGGATAGGAATACCAAAGAGTGATATAAACAGAATTTTTGAACCCTTTTTTACGGGTGAAAATGGAAGGAAATATAGAGATGCATCGGGAATAGGGTTATATATTTGCTCACTGCTGGCTAAAAATTTAAATCATAAAATTGATATACAATCTGATGAGGGAAAAGGTACAAAAGCGACGATAACCTACTTTTTAGAACATTAAGGAGGTAAATGGGGAGTTGGAAATATTAAAAGGCATCAATATAGTAAAAACCTATAATAATGAAATTAATGACAGTTCCCAAAATATCATAAATGGTCTGGATATAACTATACACGAAGGCGAATTTACAGCCATAATGGGACCTTCCGGCAGTGGTAAAACTACATTGCTTAATATTTTGAGTGGTATAGATAAGCCAACTATAGGGGAGGTAAACATAATGGGAATGGATATGGTTGCTTTAAATGATAGTGAGAGAGCCATATTTAGAAGAAAAAATCTAGGGCTTATATTTCAAAACTTTAATTTACTTGAGGATCTTACTTTAAAGGAAAACGCCGCTCTGCCTCTACTTATGCAGGGAGAAAAGCAGGCTAAAATTGAACAGGCTGTAAACGAACTATTTAAACTCATGAATATATATGAAATAAAAGACAAGTATCCCAATATGGTTTCTCAAGGTCAAAGACAGAGAGCTGCCTCCTGTAGAGCTCTTGCCACAAATCCAAGAATAATATTTGCAGATGAACCTACAGGAAATCTAGATTCAAAAGCCGCAAAGAAATTTATGAATTATATGAGGATAATCAACAGTGAAAAAAAGGTAACGCTTTTGCTTGCTACTCATGACTCAATGGCTGCCAGCTACTGTTCAAGAGTTATATTTATAAAGGATGGTAACATATTTGCAGATATTTATAAAAAAGAAGAGGACAAGAAATTCCTGAATAAAATATTGGATTGTCTTGTTATAATGGGTGGTGACGATTGATGAATTATTTTGTTATGGCCCGAAACTCCCTCAAAAAAAACATAGGAAAACAGACTACGTTTATTATTACCTGTATTGTCTCAAGTACATTATATTTTTTATACGGCACCCTTATATATAACAGAGGCCGTAAAGTGGCTGAACCAACAAATCTGTTAGGCATAACATTAAAGTCTTCAATGGCAATCATCATAATAATGTTAGGATGTTTTATAATATATTCATATACTTCATATATAAGGCGGAGAAGTAGGGATTTTAAAATCTTGATGCTTTTGGGTATGACAAAAAAAGAACTTATTATATGTCTGCTTCTTGAGAACCTTTTTTTAATGCTTATATGTGTTGGCATAGGAATTATCCTAGGAACCATATTTTCTAGGTTTTTCTTTATTTTGACAATAAATTATGTAGGTTCTCCTAATTTAAGTTTTTCACTTTCTAAAATAAATTATATTTATACGCTATATTTCTTTATAGTTTTATATTTGTTTACCGCTAAAAGAACTGGAAAGCTGATAAGGAGTATAGACACTTTGAATAAAGTAAAAACTTCAAAGTGTAAGGGAAAAATGCGAGAAACCATGAAAGCTGTACTACTTATGTTTTTTATAGCCATGGCTATATACACAAAGGCTAAGGAAAAACAGAATATTCATTTGTATGCTTGGATAGTTTGCATGTTAATACTCTATGTAATGATATTCTATATAAGCAAAATCGTAATGCATATTTTGAGAAGGAAGAATTCATTTTATAAAAATAATTTTTTGCTGATGAAACAGTTAGTAAGAAATATTGAGCAGGATGATGTATTTATATTTTTTCTTTCATGTGCAGGTTTTCTTTTTATAACTTATAATGTTTTCTGCCATGTTGATTTATTCATCAGATATTCAAAGCATATAAGCTCTCAGGAGATTAATATATTTAAGTTTATTTCGATTTTTACTAACATAGTATTCTGTGCAATATCATCTAGTATAATGTATTTTAAGAGTCAGATGGAACTTGAAAATACATATGACTATTTTAAAAAACTGTATATGCTCGGTATGACAAAAGAGGAGCATAAACTGTTAATTAAATATAGGCTTATAAGTGTATTTTTTACGCCTATTACCCTTTATTCGATTGTGAGTATAGTATTTATAACAACTATTGAAATTTATATGGGAATAACTATTTTTACAGAAGTGAAAATTATAGCCTTATCTTACTTCTTTACCTTGTATGGATACAACAAAGCAAAGAAGCTTTATTATGAAATCAATATGCTATAAAAGATGCACAGCATTGTGGATTTAACTAAGAGAAGGATGGATAAATATCTAAGTGAATATAAACTTACAACATCACAATGGTCAGTAATAAAATTATTATCTGATAAAGGAGAGTTGTCTCAGGAGCAAATTGCAGATAAATTGAATGGGGGAAGAAATATATGGGAAAAGTAAAATTGACGGTAAAAGAGAGTAAATGTAGATGTGGCTATTGTAAAAAAGGCGATACGTTTATTGTAGAAGATTTATGTCCGCCAATCTGTCATGAATTATGGAATAGTATCTATCCGAGCGTATATGTATTGCTTAACGGCGGATCATTGGATTATGGAAACGTACGAGCCCAAAAATTTGAGGCAAAATGTCCAGATGGTGGACGGGTTGTTATATGTGGTGAAGTTGATAAGATTTAAAGAGAAGGCTAATTCATTCTCGCTTATTTGCGTAAATTTTGACAAATAAAGTGATAATAAATTTACAAAAATCCTGCTTTAATTTTACAATACTATTAAAATAGAATTTTTGCAATGAAAAAGTTGAAATGTTACCTATAATAGGTATATTATATACACATTATTTAATATATAGTTGTAAGAGTGTCTATTGTAAAAAGGGAATCAGGATGGGTAACTGATTTCCTTTTTATTTATGGATAATAATCTGACAATTATCCTGTTAATGGTATAATTGTTATCATGAATATAGAAAGGAGTAATGAAATGCTGCAGTTAAGGGTTATGGCTACTGCCTATTTAATGAATAACAACGAGTTTTTAATGATGGAGAGAAGCAAAAACAAGAAATTTGCACCGAATATATGGGCTGGAGTGGGTGGCCATTTAGAGCCGGAAGAAGTTAACGATCCTGAGAAAGCTTGCATTCGTGAGATTTTTGAAGAAACTTGTATAACGGAAAAGAATATTACAGATCTAGATTTAAAGTATATAATCTTACGAAGAAGCAAAGATGAAATCAGAGTCCAGTATGTATATTTCGGTAATACTTCAAAGAGAGAATTTGTAGATACCCATGAAGGAAAATTATTCTGGATAAATAAAGACATGCTATTTAAACGAAAGTTATCTGTAACCACGGAAATGACGCTTAGACATTACTTGGAGTATGGACGGGATATAAAGGATGTATTAGTAGGCGTAGTAAGTGCCTGTGATAATAAACCGAAAGTAAACTGGACACCTGTGCAGGATTGGGAGGATAGAATATGAATATAGCAGTTTTAGCTGATATACATGGCAACGGCATTGCGTTTCAGCATGTGTTGGAGGATATGAAAACGCAGGATATAAACAAGGTTATTATTCTTGGTGATGTGGTGATGAAGGGACCAACTACGACAAGGATTGTGGAAGAGCTGCAGAAACTTGATTGTTTAGCGTGGATTCAAGGAAATACTGATAAATGGTTCAAAGAAATATCAGATGACTGGAAGCCTGAAACTAATAAGGAAAAGGAAATTAAGGCTTATTGCAGTTATGCTAGAGAAAATATGAGTAAGGAAAGTATAGAATTTATAAATAATCTTCCATTTCAAAAGTCTTTGATATGTGAGAATGTTAGCATGTTATGTGTACATGGAACTCCTCAGGATATTCAGGATGCTATTGACGGCAGTGTGCCTGTCCAACACATAAAAGAATTAATTAAGGACATAAAAGAGGATGTTTTATTATGTGCTCACTCACATTGTTCATATATAGGTGAAGTAGATGGAAAAAAGATATTTAATCCCGGAAGTATAGGTCTTGCTGCAGACGGAGATTTGAGAGCATCCTATGGTATTTTGAAGATAGATGATGGTAATGTTGAAATAATAAACAGGAGAGTAGCTTATCCAATAGATGAATTATTTCAGCTTGCTGAGGAAAGTAGCTTTCCTAACCTTAATCTATATAAGAGGCTAATAATGAATGAAGCATAATGAAAAAGAGGAAGTGTTAGTGTAATGGCAAGAAGTCCTATTGAAAATTATATGCTGGTGCCTCTTCAAGAAAGCTATTTTAAAGAACTTTATTCCTGGAATACTGAAGAAGAGCACTTTGAATTGTATACATGCAGACCAGTAACAAAACAAAAAAACTATGAAGAATATATAAAGGTTATGCAGAAATCCATAAACAATAAAAGTGAGAAGACCTATCTGCTCATAGATGAATGCTATCCTGACTTACCATTAGGAAGAGTAAAAGTGTTTGATTATAATCCGAGAAACCACAGTGCTGAGTTTGGGTATTATTTTCCTAGGATCAATAGAAACCAAGGCTTAGGCAGTATTATGCTGAAAAATTTTTTGTATATAGTTTTTCAAGATACTGAGCTTAATTTAAATAAATTGTACGCTACAACGTGTTCAAACAATAGTCCTTCTATCAAACTTTTAGAAAAGCATGGATTCAAATTAGATGGAAGGTTAAGGGAGCATTATTGGATTGATGCTATAAAATATGATCAGTGTGTTTATTCTATTTTAAAAGGTGAATTGATATAATTACATAGATATTTATACTGGAGGTTGATTTAAAATGATTAAAGAAATTGAAACTAGAAGAAGTGTAAGAAAATATTTAAACAAGCCTATTGAAGATGAAAAAATAACGGAAATAATAGAAAGTGCAAGATTAGCACCATCAGGCAATAACTCACAGCCTTGGAGTTTTATAATAGTAAAGTCCGAAGAAATGAGACAGAAGGTAGTCAAGGTGTCACATGACCAGAAATGGATGCTGGATGCGCCAGTTCTTATTGTATGTGTTGCCGATATAAGATGCAGGATAACAGATGACAGAGATGTGCACATAGATGAAAACAGTCCCGAAGAAGAGGTTAAGCTTATTATCAGAGATACTGCTATTGCTATAGAACATATATTGCTTCAAGCTAAGAATTTAGGACTTGGTACTTGTTGGGTTGGCTGGTTTATTCAAAATGAAATAAGACAAGTCTTAGACATACCAGATGATAAATATGTGGTAGGAGTTATACCCGTAGGTTATGCAAATGAAGCACCAAATGCACGTCCGAGAAGGGGTCTAGATGAAATTGTGCATTATGAAAAATGGTAATTAATATGTCGTTACTAATAACTTATTTCACACATGATTTTTATGGAGATGTATGAATAAGATTTTTAATAGTCCTGTAAAATATTTATAATAATTTTGAAAAAGGCGAGCTGAGAGAGTTCTAATTCCCTTGAGCTCGCCTTTTAAAATATTTTAATATCGTTTTGATACGTAACTTTGGCTAACGTATAAAGTTTGTTGAAACTCTTGCTTCACCTTCAGGTATTGAAATTCCAGCCTTTTTTCCAGCTTCAATACATTTTAAAAGCCAAGCCATATTTCTTCCTAAGGTTCTCATGGTCTGCATGCCCTCAAGGTCTTGTCTAACTTCATTTGGAGTATTTCCATGAACCATATTCCAATATTGAGAAGATACCACGGGCATATTCGCAATAGTAAAATATTTGTTTAGCTGCTCAAAAGCTGAAGTTGAACCACCACGTCTGCAGCTGACCACAGCGGCACCGGGCTTGTACTGAAAACCATCCCCAGCATAGAAAAATCTGTCTAAGAAGGAGGTTATAAGGCCTGAAGCAGCAGCATAATGGACTGGTGAACCAAAAATAAAACCATCTGCTGTTTTAGCTTTCTCTAAACCTGTGTTTACAGTATCATCATCAAAAACGCATTTTCCATCAGTATTAGCACAGCCTCCACAACCTATGCAGCCGCGAATAGGTTTATTACCTACATGAAAAATTTCTGTCTCTATATTTTCTTTTTCTAGTTCCTTTGCAACTTCAGAAAGTGCAGTATAAGTGCAGCCTTTAGCCTTTGGACTTCCATTGATAAGTAATACTTTCATATTCACACCTCATTTAGTTAATATAATTACTAATAATAATATACAATAATATAATCAGAAAATAAATAAGTTAATAATTTTTTTAAAGTTAAATATTGAGCGTATATATTTAGGTTTGCGATAAAAATCAATATAAATTAAATATGGCTAAATTTATATCGTGATAATAAAAAGTTAGCGCGAAAGTAAATTATAGGATTCTGCATCAACCTTTTGACTCATGTGTAAAGTAAAGTTGACATTGCAGTAAAACAATTATATAATAATGGTGTAAAGTAAAGTTTACAAAGAGGTGATAAATTATTGCAAAATAGAGTAAAAGAAGTTAGACAAAAGTATGGGATGACACAGGAAGAATTTTCAGATAAGATAGGTGTTTCCAGGCAGACTATAGTTGCTTTAGAAAAAGGAAAGTATAATCCATCAGTAATCCTTGCCTGCAGGATAGCAAAATTATTTAACAGCTCTGTGGAAGAGATTTTTATAATGGAGGAGGAAGATTATGTTAAGTTATAAGGCTAGAAAATATGTTAATAAGGAAATGTTGATCTTTGGGATTATCGCATTGATAGGAATAACAGTTTTTATTCTGGGAACTTTCTTTAACATCTTAAGGGAAGAGATGCCTGGCATAGCACTAGGATGCATTCCAACTGGAATAATCGGTATGCTGCTTACAAATTCAATGAAGAGAACTCCCGAAAAGACAGAGAAAATAGTCAGGATAAAGACGGAAGAAAGGCTGCAATTGATTAGGTACAAAACAGGTTACAGCGCTTTTTGGATAATGTTTATCTATATAGCTGTTTGTAATGTATTTTCAAGGTATATAGTCATCTCTTTTTCAATGTTTCTGGTGATTACAGTGATAGTAATGGTAGTAGTTCTGTTAATCAGTTCTATCGTGCAGCATAGGATTTCTTAATTATTAGAAGAACGAAAGAAATTTCAATAGGAATTGAAGCCTCCTGAAATCTCTTTTCTTCATTTTTTAGTCTCTAAGAAATTATGTTTTTGGGGAACTGTGGACAACTTTTAACTATGTATGAATAAATTGTATGTGTTGTTAAAAGGATGTAGCTATATAATATACGAAGTAATATGAAGATAGCTCTTAAGAAAATACTAATAAATAAACAAGAAAAATAATTTGAGAGAAGTAATATAGAAAATAATACTTTGTAAATGAATAGAGCCGGCATAGGGTAGGAAGTGGTTGGAGGAGGCATTTTCCAGCCGACGGAAATTACTTCCTACCCTTTTTTAGTCTGTAGGAAATGTTCATGAAAGCGTGCTTTCACCAAGTAGAATGAAAAAGTAATCTTCTTTTTTGTAGGAATTTATGATTTTTTACAATTGTGGATAACTTTTCATTAGGATCAAACTATACCTCAAAAGAGTAAGAAAGATGGAAATTAAATAAAAAAACGATACAGCATGTTTGCGAAGAAGTTAAAGAGAAACAGTAATATATTTTGAAGTTAGTGAATTAAGATAGAAAGGTAATAGAATTAATAAAATAAAAGTATCATGTAAAAATTAAGAATTAGGGCATTAAAAATGGTCTTCCGGGGCTATTTATGCATACTCATTATCATTCGTAAATAGCCCGTGAAAGGTCATTTAGACCTTTCACCCCGACGGAGGCATTTGGAACGAGCTTAGCAATTATCCGCGTCTTTTAGGCAAATTTCCGTTAAGATGGCGAATTGTTTGAGGTGCAGCCGAGTTATGAGCCATTAGGAAATTTGACTAAAAGATGGGTTGAAATTGCTTAACGAGTGGAATTAGCTGACATAGGGTGTAATCATTTTTTATGATATTCTTCGGCTAGAAGGCCATACTCATAGGAATCATGCCAAATTGGTTCACCTTTTTCATCTCGTTTGAAAAAAGCTTTTTTCTTAAAATAACCTTCTCTCCTCATCTGCAAACGCTCCATCAATCTCCAAGAAGCTGAATTTTCCGGATTGCACATAGCAATTATCCTATGCGCTTTAAAATGTTCAAAGGCATAACGAATAATTTCTCTGCAGCTTTCTGTGGCATAGCCCTTATGTTGGTAAGCAGGATTGAAAACATAACCAAGTTCCCAGGTTAGAAATTCTTTAGGACCTTGTTGTTCAAAATAAAGATTTCCAATAAGCTTGCTACTTTCTTTAAGGCATACAGCCAAGAAGGCAGGATTTTCTGAACGATTTTTTGCCTCCTGCCTGCAAGCTTCCTCACTTAAAACATCATATGGTTCATATTTAACTACAGATTCATCAGATAGATATTCGTATAAATCCTTCCAGTCATCTATACTAAACTTTCTAATTATAAGCCGTTCTGTTTCAAAAATTACCATTATAATATTCGCTCCTTTTAATTTTAGGGAGGAATATATAGTATATAGTTCCTCCGAGTTAGTTTAGAAACCACCTCTTAAAATATTTCACGCTACCACTCTCCTTTCTTGACTCTTGATTTCCTAAGCAGTAGTAGGTAAGTTATACCATTATATCATATTTATAGGCCCTTAACAATGAGAACCAATTTTGGAGGACAGAAGAGTCAAGCCTAGCTATTGGCAATCATGTATACTTGTCTAGCTGGAGGAGCAAAATCTTTCGGTTTTAGCTGTATAAGTTCACCGCTGTTCAATCCGGCTCTAGCAGACGATTCAGGAATAAAAGCATATCTTCCACACCTCTGAATAAATAATAATATAGTGGTGCTGTAGATTTTTAAGGATAATGTATATAATAAATCAAAAACTCTATAGGAGTGTGCATGAATGTGGATAAATATGTTATTATAGAAAGCAAAGCAGAGGATGAAGAATTGATTGTAAAAGGGCTTGTTAGATACAATTTAACTCAAGTTCCGCTTAAGCAACAGAAGGAATTTATATGTATTAATAGGACAGTCAAGAATGAAAATGGTGATATCATAGCAGGTATATTAAGCAGGATGTATTGTTGGAATTGTTTGTATATAGATACCTTATGGGTGAAAGAAGAGTATAGAGGAGAAAGACTAGGTTCTAAACTGCTAAAAGAAGTAGAGAAAACGGCGATGGAACAAGGTTGTGAGTTGATTCACCTTGACACCTTCGATTTTCAAGCAAAAGGCTTTTATTTAAAACATGGATACGATATATTTGGAATATTGGAGCAATGCCCTGAGGGGCATAAGCGATATTTCATGAAGAAAATAATGTCAGGTGCCAATGTCAGGTGCCAGGCACGTGACAAAATAGGAGGCTTATTTATGGATAGAAGAACAAAACAAATAATAGTGATGCGTAAAGATTTGCAGATGACAAAAGGAAAAATGATTGCTCAGGGAAGCCATGCTTCTGTAGGAATGCTGCTTGAGATGATGGAGATAAACAATGTGATTAATGAAAATCAAGACACTGCATCTACAGGTGAATATACATTAACCTTGAGGGTTCAGGACGGTTCAGCTATAGATAACTGGTTTAAAGAAGGATTTAAAAAAGTATGTGTATATGTTAATTCTGAGGAGGAATTAATCGATATATACAATAAAGCTCAGGAAAAGGGACTTCCTGTAATTATGATAGAAGATGCTGGGGTTACAATGTTCAAAGGTGTTCCTACTAAGACTTGTATAGCCATAGGTCCAGCTTGGGATAAGGATATAGATGAAGTGACTGGAGAGCTAAAATTGCTTTAAGAGACAGTGAACTTATAAATAGGAATGTCTACGAGCAATTTTTTAGCCTCTACGAATTTATGATTTTTGCCAATTGTGGATAACTTTCAACTGTGTATGAATAAATTGTATATGTTGCTAAAAGGATACAACTATATAATATGCGAAGTAGTATGAAGAAAGCTCTTAAGAAAATACTAATAAACAAATAAACAAGAAAAATAATTTGTGAGAAGAAATATAGAAAATAATACTTTGTAAATGCATAGAGTTGGCATAGGGTAGGAAGTGGTTGGAGGAGGCATTTTCCAGACGACGGAAATCACTTCCTACCCTTTTTTATGATTTCCATGCATTAATGAATAACGAGATTTCTTATAAGTTTCAACCATCATATATAGACGGTAAATTTGAATTATTATCAGAAAGTGACTTGATTGAAATTGATGAGCTGGCCCAGCTTATGATTGATCCGGATGCAAATTTTGAGCAACTGCTTGAACTGTGGGAAACTAAGCGTAAATATAGAAAGTTAAATAGTCCATTAGTAGGGGATTGGGATAATCAGTATGAATAAGTTTGTCTGAAGTCACGTGCCAAAATAGAGAAATTCCTTAAATGGCATAAGAACAAATTTGTCTATGTGGATATAGAGTAGTTTATAAGTTAACAAACAATATTCAATTATGACACAGAGTTGACACAAAACAGAACTATTATATAAACATAGAAACGAACAACCCCCTTAAATTAATATAAGAATTACATATGTAATAGCAGTTGGTTAGTCCCCCTTTCCAACTGCTTATTTGTTTTATAAAAATATTTCTATAGAAAGTTTAATTAATATTGAGGCTTATGATACAATTTAGATAAATAGGTAAGGAATTGTAAAAATAAAAGAAGGGAGCTTGAGAAAATGATTAAACCTAAAAGACTTAAAGCTGGGGATAAAGTTGCAATCGTAAGCCTCTCGTGGGGAGGACTAGGTGATGAAGATTTAATACACAAATATTATATTGCGAAGGAACGTTTAGAAAAGGAATTTGGTTTAGAAGTTGTGACAATGCCAAATGCATTAAAGGGTTCAGAATTTGTTGCAAAGCATCCAGAGCTTCGTGCAAAAGATTTAATGGAGGCTTTTTCAGATAAATCGATAGCAGCTATTTTCTGCGCAATTGGTGGAGATGATACGGTAAGGCTGATTCCATATATAGATTATGAAGTGATAAAAAATAATCCAAAGATTTTTATGGGGTATTCTGACACAACAGGAAATCATCTTATGATGTATAAAGCTGGTTTGGTTTCTTTTTATGGACCTTGTGTTATGTGTGAGTTTGGTGAATATGTTTCAATGATGGAATATACGAAAACTTCAGTAAAGAAGGTATTATTTGAGGATACAACTGGTTATAAGATAAGTTCAAGTTCCGAATGGTCAGACGATTGCATATCATGGTCCGAGGAAAATATGAATATCGCAAGAAAAATGAAGAAGGAACAGCATGGATATGAAGTTTTACAGGGTAAGGGTAAAGTTAAGGGATCATTATTAGGAGGTTGTCTTGATGTTTTTATGATGTGCAGCGGCACGGAAATATGGCCAACTTTGGAGGAATGGAAAGGTGCTATTTTATTTATTGAAACAAGCGAAGATAAACCATCACCGGATTTTGTAAAATGGACATTTAGAAACTTAGCAGCTCAGGGAATTTTAGAAGTGATAAACGGTGTTATTGTTGGTAAACCACAGGATGAAGTTTATTATGAAGAATATAAACAGGTAATAATGCAGGTGGTTGCAGAAGAAGAGAATTTGACTGAGCTGCCTATTATTTACAATATTAACATTGGTCATGCAGTACCAACAGGTATATTGCCTTATGGAATTGAGACTGAGATTGATTGTGATGAAAAAACAATAACTTTGCTGGAAAGTGCAACATCGATATGATTTTTAAGTGAACATATATTTTGTTCATTTTATAAGTTAACAAACAATATTCAATTATGACACATAGCTGACACAAAACATAAGTAATATATAACCATAGAAACGAACAACCCCTTAATTTAAAAATAACATATGCAACAGCAGTTGGATATCCCCCTTTCCGACTGCTTTTTTATTTATTGAAAATATGTTGACAAGTACTATATGGCGAAGTTCCTATGCCTTCAGGAAAATTTTTGTAGATATTTTTATTATTGCTGTTGATAATATATGGAAGTTATATTATAATACAAATGAACACATGAACAATCATTCATATAAAAGAAGGAGGATTATTATGTATATAAACCTAATATCTTTTTTGTTGTTATTAGTTTTTGGATTAATATTCTTACTAAAGCTTTATGTGCTGCGAAAAAAGTATAGCTTACAAGCTAATGTATTGGCTAATAGAAATAAAGGGAGAAAGGTACAGTTAGTAGAGAGAATGGTACAAATATCTTCAGCCACTTGGATTCTAGTATGGATTGGTGAGATTGTATTGGTTCAGTTAAATATAGTGAATAAATTTCAATTATGGAATAACTATTATGTAAGCATATTAGGATTAATAGTAATGACAGTAGGAGTTATGTTTTTTATAGTGGCAGCAATGACAATGAAGGCTTCATGGCGAGTGGGTATAGATAAAAGCTCTAAATCGAAGCTCATTACAGAAGGAATATATAGATATAGCCGTAACCCTACGTTTGTTGGTTTATATTTTATAGTTATTGGAATTTTCTTAGTATATGCAGATGCAGCAACATGTATATCCATGCTTGCTAATATGTATGCGATAAACAGATTAGTTCTCGAAGAGGAGAAGCATTTAAAAGAGATTTTTGGAAAAGAATATGATGTTTATATAAAAAAGACACCAAGATATTTGTAATGATGAGGAGGAAGTATTTTCAGAAGTTTTCTTTAAAAGTGTTAAATGAGAAAAAATGCGACTATACACGATTAATTGAAGTTGTTAAAGAAGATTAAATTGCAATTATAGTAAAAAATATATGATATAATTTAGTTATATTAGGAGAGAATTATACATGATGGAGGTAAAAAGCCAATGGAACTAGATTTAGGCAAAAGTTTGATTGAAAATATTAAGAAAATTGCTAACGAAAACTTGATTGATAAAATAGTTCTGTTTGGATCAAGAGCAAGAGGAGATAATAGAAAAAATAGTGATATAGATTTAGCAGTATATTGCAGTAAAGAAAGCAAAGATGAAAGTAAAATATATTTTGAATTTGAGGATATAGAAACTTTGTTTAAACTTGATATTATTTTTATTAAGGAAAGCACTGATAAAAAGCTTATAGAAAATATTCAAAGAGAAGGTGTTGTATTATATGAGAGAGAACAGCAATAAGCTTCACAACTTCATAAGAGCGTTAGATAAATTGAAAGAAGGCTTACATCAATATAACGAAGAAAATGAACTGTTAAGGGATGGATTAATTCAAAGATTTGAATTTACATTTGAGTTGGCATGGAAAACCCTAAAAGAGATGTTTGAAGATGAGGGACTTATTGGACTGAATTCCCCTAAATCAGTATTGAAGGAAGCATTCTCATCAGGCATAATTGAAGACGAAAAGCTGTGGTTAAATATGCTGGTAGATAGGAACACAACGTCGCATATATATAGTGAAGACACCGCAGTTTTAATTTCAAAAAATATAAAAGAAAGATATACTGAAGCATTTGAAAAGCTAAGAGATAAAATTATCGAAAGAATTGGGTATATAGATATATAATCAATAAAAGATATTTTAATATGACTAGGAGATGAGATTATTATGGACAAGATACCTACCATAAGAGAAGCAGAAGAAATATTAAAAGAAGGAGAAAAATTAAATCCAGGCAGGTGGGTGCAGCATTCACGTTATGTAGGAATGGGAGCAAGACTGATAGCAGGCAGCTGTGAAGGTATGAATGAGGAAACTGCTTATGTGGCAGGACTGCTTCATGATATAGGTAGAAGAGTTGGAGTAGTTGGAATGAGGCACACTATAGAAGGTTATAACTATTTAAGTAAAAAGGGCTATGACCCAATTGCTAGAATATGCCTTACGCATTCTCATTTGACAAAAGAAATTAAAGAAATCTTTGGTAAGTGGGATTGTACTGAAGAGGAATACAAATTTATCGAAAACTATTTACGTACAATTGAATACAACGATTATGACCGTTTGATCCAATTATGTGACTGTTTAGCTTTTCCAAATGGTTTTACACTTATGGAAAAAAGGATGATGGATGTAGCACTGAGATATGGTGTCAATGAATATAGTGTAACAAAATGGAAGGCTACCTTTCAAGTTAAACAATATTTTGAAGATAAGATGGGAAAGTCAGTATATGATGTGCTGCCGATGATAGTTAAAAATATATTTAAATAGAGATATTAAGAATCAGCTGATAGAATTATATATGCTGATTTTTTTATTTGTCTCTGTATAATTATGGTTACAATTATTTATGGACATGGAGATTCAAACACTTCTGATAATTTCAAAAAAAGCTGAGTATGATTGACCAATTGTTTATATCCATTATTTTGCAAGCACCATTTTATTGTGGTCATTACCAGCGATGCATATAATGATGACAAATAGTCTGAAATGTCAGGAGCATGAAGATTTTGTTTCATATGTTCCTCATAAAAACTTCTTTTTAAGTAATCAAACATGTCATTATGTAATGGAAGAAATCATTATGGCAAAACACTGGTGTAAAAAAGATCTTAAACAATATATCCATCTTCCTATAACCCCATTTGGAGGCACAAAAAGTACAGCTGGCTGTGCCATAGGTGTGTATGAAGAACTGATATTGTGGATTGCTGCCACTTTGGTTGGCAATATAAGTGGGTTTTATGGACTATGGTACGGGTTACTAGTGGCTAATATTGTACATCTGGTTTTATTTCATATTATATTATTACCATTGTCATACCGTCATTATGTTCCAGGAGAAATAACGGCGTGGCTAACAGTTATTCCATGCTGTTATATTATAAAACTTGCCCAGAACATTTTGGGATACTCTGTTGGTGAAGTTGCTATCTGGGTAACGATTGGAATTGTATTTGGTTTCATAAATATGAAAATACTGCATAAATACATTAATCAGCTTGCCAGATTAGTGGAATGATTACTTAGTAGTGAGCGGTACAATTGAATTAATTTTGTCTCTCATTAAAGTTTGGAGTATAGGCCTGCATAGGTGATTTAGGAGTTTGTTTATCACCTTTATGTTCCTTATATCCACTATACTCTTCTGGGTCGTATTTACGAAGCAGTGTAAGTATCTTACCATAATATTCTTTTTCCTCGCGTATTATATGCGTCAATACAGCATTAACGTCATCCATGTTAGAGTTCGTAATGTGTTTTCCGTAACTATTGGTATAACTCATTGATTCCTTCAAAATTCACATTAATATAACATACTAATATTCTATTTAATGATTTTTCAATATATTCTCGATATTTGAGTTTTAGTGAATAGTAGTATATATAATACTAAAGCGTTATTTTGTGGTAATATGATAATAGTTTATCTAAAATAAAAGTTCATTAAGATCTATTGCTGTAGGTGTAACAATACCTTTGGTTTGTATGGTTATGAGGCTTGATAGATCGATAATAGCAGCTAGCATTATTTCAGGTGTTTTGATAATATATTGCCATAAAGACAATTTACATAGGTTGATTGCAGGAAAAGAAAGATAGTATATAGGGGGAAAAGTATAAAGATGGAGTATAAGAACAAACAATATGAAGAAATAGAAAAATCAGAGTGGAAAGGCTATAATCGATATGATTTTTTTGTTGACGGAAGAGAGGCTATCGTGATTGAGCCTAAAGAGGCGGCGGAAGGCAGACCTTGGATCTGGAGAACAGAGTTCTTTGACGCTTTTTCTCAGGCAGATATGGCTATGGTAGATAAAGGCTGGCACTTAGCTTATTACAAAATTCAAGACATGTACGGCTGTCCTCAAGCAGTTGAACTTATGAGAAACTTCCATATGTATGTAGTAAAGAAGTTTTCACTTAAAAATAAAGTTGTACAGTTTGGCTTCAGCAGAGGGGGACTTTACGCTTTTAACTATACAGCAAAGTATTCAGAAGATATAGCTGCACTTTATTTAGACGCACCAGTTATGGATGTAAAAAGCTGGCCTGCTGGGAAAGGTATAGGCGAAGGTGCTCCAAAGGAATGGAATGAATGTAAAGAGTTGTACGGTATAACAGAAGAAAAACTTGATGATTTTAAAGGAAGTCCTCTGGATAAAGTCGAAATTGTAGCCGAGGCTAAAATTCCTATAATTATTGTTGCGGGAGACTCTGATAGAGTTGTTCCATATTGTGAAAATGGACAAAAATTAGTGAAACGCTATAAGGAGCTTGGCGGATTAATTAAGGAAATCGTCAAAGCTGGGTGTGACCATCATCCGCATAGTTTAGATAATCCTGAACCTATTGTTAATTTTATATTAGAAAACGCAAAAAGAATTTAGCATTATAGATGTGTATTTAAATATGATATTTAGATTTAAGAATGTTGAAAGTTGTTTACATAAGGAGGGATTATAAATGAAAACACTGGTGATTAATGGGTCCCCAAGAAGAAATGGTGATTCTATGACTTTAGTAAATGAGATGCTAAAACAGCTTAATGGTGAGGTAAAGATTATTCATACTTATTATGACAATATAAAACCCTGTGTGGATTGCAGGTATTGCTGGACTGAAAAGAATTGCTGCATAAAAGATGATATGCAGGAAGTCTACACGCTGCTGGATGAAGTGGATAATGTAATTATAGCATCACCTTTATATTTTTCAGAACTTACGGGACAGCTTTTAAGCTTTGCAAGCAGACTCCAGGTGTATTTTGCTCGTAGAGTTATACAGAATGACAAAGAGTTCAAATTGAAGGAGAAAAATGGTGTACTTGTTATTTCAGGCGGCGGAGATACAACTGATTATGACCGCTCAAGAAGAACAGCGAATATTATTTTTCATCAAATGAATGCAAAATGCATTGGAAGTATATATTCAGTAAATACAGATAAAGTCCCGGCTAAAGAAGATGAGGAAGCTTTAAGTAAGGCTAGAGAATTGGCTGTAAAATTGAATGAAATAGGCAGTAGTAAATAAATAATATGGAATAAAATTGTATTTTGATAAAAATGTTGTGCTGCAAAAATCACAGCATTTTTTTTGATAGGATATAATAATAATCATAAGAAAAATTGAGATAATAGTACATTAATTATCAAAATTAGATTATAATTAAACTGTACATTAGCAACAAAAAAATTAATTTATATAGGGAAAGCTAGGAATAATTAAATAATATCAAGACAATAATATTCGACTTGGGTGGAACTTTAATTATGAAGGAATCCCTGCATATTGGGAAGATTATTATAAAAATTTATTATATATGAAAGGTTGGTAACAGATGAGTTTACAGCAAACAGCACTAAATAATGAAAAGTTATTGAAAGAAAACAGTTATCCAGGAAGAGGAATAGTAGTAGGCATGACTCCAGATGGCAAAAATTACGTTCAAATCTATTGGATAATGGGAAGAAGCGTAAACAGCCGTAACAGAATATTTGAAACCGAAGGAAGCTTTGTTAAGACAAAAGCTTTTGATGAAGCTAAGATGGAAGATCCGAGCCTTATAATATACTACCCAGCAAGAGATTACAACAATTATCATATTGTTACAAATGGAGATCAGACCGATACAATCTACAATTACATAAGAGAAAGCAAAACTTTTGAAGATGCCTTAAATACAAGAGAGTTTGAACCGGATAGCCCTAATTTTACGCCTAGAATTTCTGGTTATGTGGATTACAGTGATGAAAAAGCAACTTATGGATTATCAATTCTTAAATCTATAGACAACAATTCAGAATACTGCCAGAGGAATTATTTTTATTATAGCAATTTTATAAAAGGTTATGGACACTGCATCCACACTTATGCAGGAGACGGAAATCCTATTCCATCTTTCCAGGGAGAACCTTATATGGTTGAACTTGAAAATGATATAGATAAGAATGCAGAGAAGTTTTGGAAGTTATTAAACGAAGACAACAAGGTTTCTTTGCTTGTTAAATTTATCAATGCAGCTAATAAAAAGGCAGAAATTAAAATTATTAATAAAAATATAAAATAAGATAATTTAAATAAATTGCGAACCAACGATGGGGGTATGACCTACCGGTCATTGCGCCCTTCGTGTTCTGTAAATTAAATAGCTGTTAATTATTTAATGTATCTTTTAAATATAAACTAAGTGCTATTGGATAAACGTTATTCTATGGAATAACAATTTTTTAATTTCTTCGAAGAAAACTAAAGTGCATCGCTAATTTTTTAGAAAGATAAAAAACCTCTTTTTAATTTGGAAATTGCTAAAACTAATATCCATTTTAATAGAGATAACCTTAAAAAGCTATCTAAGCAGGACAGGTCTTGGCTTCGAAGACCTGCTTCTTCGTAGAGCCCTGTCACGATTAATAGGCTTTTAAGTAGTTGGATTATTAAAAGAAAGTTAATTATAACAGTTTCCATATTGAAGAGAAGCCTTTAACTCTCTTTATAATTAAGATCACACTTAATAATCTACGAAGAAAAATTAAAGATACAACTTCATCAAATAACGTCTGTAAAATTAACGTGTAGAAATTTTAGAGACGGTACTTTAAAACTAGCAATCTATATAATTTACAGAGCCCGCAGGGAGCGTT
>NZ_MZGV01000005.1 GCF_002029235.1 Clostridium oryzae | reverse complement strand
AAGTTAGAGTAGAAACAAATACCCTATAGGGTAAAGATTTTAAGAATAATAAGAAAAAAATGAGTTGTAATGTTCGTAATTAATAAAGACAGTTTTCTATTGAATGTTATGACTACATTATACAAGGAGGAATAATATATTCGATTATTTTGATAATTGTACTTTTATACAAATTGATTACTTAATTCGAGCTTTAAACAAAATTATGCCTTGGTATGGTAAACGCATCATTTTCTTTCTTCACAGATAAATTATTATACTTAAACTTTACGGTAATAAAGTAGTCCTGACCTAAAGCAAATAAGTACTTAAAGGAATATAAATAGAAATAAATTTGAAAATTATGCAGCCTTTTTACGAATTAGTTTTTCCGAAAGATATTTAGGCAGTGAAGCGTGGGACATAAGGAGTCTTTCAAATAAGGTTAACCCGTTAGAAAAAGACAGAATAGCTACACTAGCTATGGAGCTGGCTATAGCAATTTAGTGATTAGCAAGGAATTTCTACCTAAATTTTTACTTCTTCACTATTACTTACTTACTCATAAATTATTTCTTCTTTACAGGATGGCGTATAACTGTTTTACATTTTGCTGGTGCTACCTTACGCGCATCGGATAAATAAATTTCATGGTGTAATCTGGCATCAGTAATAGCATTTACGTATCCGTGCTGTGCTAAATATTCATCCAGTATAGCAACTGTTGCTGGCTCATCATCAAATGGACCTATATGCATAATTTGTACACACAATCCCTCTTGTATTGTTAAATATTCAGCTAAAGAGCAATCCATTTTCTTTTTTCGTGATGCTTCTTCTACGGCCCATTTAAAATCTTCTTTGGACACAAAATCCGGTAGCCTAATTACTGAAATCCAGTTAAAGGTTTCTTTATTACTATAATTAACTCCTTCTATACCGTCCTGCCACCAAAAGCCTTCTAATGGCGGAACTACATATTCAAAGAAACCATCAATCTTATGATTTCCTTTATAACTCATTTTAATTGTATATGCGATAGCATAAAGGATACCTATTGCCTGTTTATACGCACCGTCCTCTTCATTAGGATTACCTTTACCACGTACTGCAATATAATTCATTGCGGGAATATCAATTATTTGTGGTTTATTTTTAGGAAGATAGAATTCTTTGTACTCTTTTTTATAATCAAATGGCATTTTAATTTCCTCCTTTATAATCTGCAATTATTTGATAAGCTCGTTCGGCATATTTTCCAACCTTAATAAATATACTTGGAATTTCTGATAGGCAATTTTCATTCTGACAATAGAACCGGATGATACGATTTGTGATGTCTTCTATTAAGCAACCACATTGACAAAATAAATTGCCGGCATGTGTCCAGTCATCACGTTGATACTCTTCACCAAGCTGCAATAATATGTTACCTAATCTATTATAATTACCATCAAAACAAATATCTTCTTTTTCTTTGATTCCTAATATCTCATTTGGTAATTTAGGAACCATGCCTAAAAATTCTGTTAAAGATGCAAGTGCATTTCTATATTCTTCTTCTGAAAAGTTATCTTTCCAATAAGGAAACTCTATTGCAATTTTATTGTAAGCGTTGATTCCAGCAAAGGTAAGCTTTTCAGATAACTGTCTCATAGCTTTATTGCGGAGGCAGATATCGGCTAATTCATATTTATTGATCGTTTTCTCAGAAAGGCTGAATCGAATAAAGCCATTTTTATCTCCAACTGCATTCTTTTCAATCTGCCACGCCTGTACCAGTTCTGCCTTCGGTAATTCTTGTAAATCTTCTCTATCACAATCATAGATTAATACGCAGTCTTTTTTATCATCATAACCAACCATCAATATGTAGTGCATCGGAATATGATTTTTATGATACATCTTAAGATATGGAAGATAAAACATATCAAGTGGACCTAATATGACTGGATTACCATTATCAATTTCTCTTTTGATTGATGTTAAGGCATATGAGAGTGTTCTTCCTTCAGAAATTTGATAGTTTAGGCCAATTATATTCTTAATTTTATCGTAGGTTTTTCTTGTACGGCCGTCTGCAACGCTAAACATAAATGGCCTGGTTTCATCTTTAAATTTCAGGAATACTGATTCACCAAAACTGCTCAAAGCAAACAGAAATGCTTCTGGAAGTGTCTGACCCGTCCTTGTAGCATATACATCTTCAATGCCGCTCCACATACAGCACCCGCTGGATAAATGATGTTTAATGTCTAATAATTTTCTACTCATAAAAAAATCCTTTCCATATAGATAAATTGTTGTTCGCTATATGAAAATGATAAACCCTCCCATAGTACGAGAGTCAATATTATTTTTAGTTTTTTTCTTTTACTGGGAAACAAAGCTCAGTTATAAACGCCTTATCATCGGAACAATTTCCAGGTGAACTATGATAAATAGAAAATGATTGCCCGTTTATTTCCAAATAATTCTTTTCTAGCCATTCTGCAATGACTGCATTAATACCGCCAATCTGAGAATAGCATCCTTTAAATACTACAGCTGCTACTTCGCGCTCCGGGAGCTGGAAAATTGCCAGTTTGTCATTTGTTTTATATTCCTTATCTAATGGAAATTGAACTTCCACATCCATCATGCCATTATTTTCATCAACACCATGATAGATTGCCATAGCTGGTGATTCTGTGTTAATCTTAATTCCACTGCTTTTGCACGCTTTATCTAATTGACCCCAAAGAACTCCTTCTTCTGGATAAGCATGTATATTTCCTCTGAAACTTGCCACCCACATTGGTGCAATTATTTTTCGAACAATAGATAAGGCATAATCTTCCGATTTTTTATCTGTATTCATCACTATTTGGATTTGTTTGATTTGGTTTTTTGTTTTTTCTAATTCCATATATTTATCCTGCAACTTTGCTTGTAAAAAAGCATCAATTTCAGATTGCGGCATAATTAGAATCTCTTTTATTTCATCAAGTCCAAATCCCATTGCTTTTAATGCTATAATTCGATTTACTTGTAATAGCTGCGCTTTATCATAATAACGGTAACCATTCATTTCATCCACATGTTGAGGAATCAACAATCCAATTTTATCGTAATTGCGGAGCATATGAATGCTGATAGAAGATAATGCAGCAAATTCACCAATCCTTAACATTTTTTCTCCCCTCAAAATTAGCGATTTACTATTAAAATTTTTGATTTGAAGTTTATGGAAAGCCGAATTAACGCAATGAGTAAATTATAGCATCATTTGAATATAATTTTCCCATTGCTTATAGATTCTAATATAGCCAAGGACTCTACTTTTACCCCTTTGTCTTCAACTAATTTTCTGCCAGGCTGAAATCCTTTTTCAATAACAATTCCTACCCCAGCTATCTCCGATTTTGCCTGATTTAAAATATCTATAAGTGCTAAAGATGCATTTCCATTTGCAAGAAAGTCATCTATTATAAGAACTTTGTCTTCAGCACTTAAGTATTTTTTTGATACTTTTATCTTATAATTTTTCTTTTTTGTAAATGAAAAGGCTTCAGACTCATAGTTATCCTTATCCATATTAATGCCTTCATGTTTTTTTGCAAATACTACAGGAACATCGAAATATTGTGCAGCGATACAAGCTATGCCTATTCCTGAAGCTTCTATAGTAAGTATTTTTGTTATTTCAATATTTTTAAATCTTTCCTTGAATTCTTTACCTATCTGATTTAGAAGTTTTATATCCATTTGATGATTGATAAAGCTATCTACCTTTAGAATATTATCTCCTAATACAACCCCGTCTTTTAAAATTCTATTTTTTAAAACTTCCATTTTTTAGTCCTTTCTACCAACTTAGCAATAGTTCTTTTAACCATTTGCAAAGCTTCTCACTGGATTCATTAGCAACCCTCACAACTTCTTCATGTGAATGCTTTTCTTTTGCAATTCCAGTTGCCATATTTGTTATACAAGCAATTCCCAAAACGTTCATTCCTAAGTAGTTTGCAGCAATAGTCTCTGGTACAGTTGACATTCCAACCGTATCGGAATCCATCCTGCTGAATGCTGATATTTCTGCTGCTGTTTCATAATACGGTCCTTGAAAAAAAGTATATATACCCTGCTGATATGGAATTTTTAAATTTTCAGCAACATACCTAGCTTTTTTAATTAGCTCCTTACTATATGGTTCTGACATATCAGAAAATCTAGTTCCAAATCTATCATCATTAGCACCTATAAGTGGATTTACAGAAACACTATTGATGAAATCTGTAAGTATCATTAAATCTCCAGGTTTGAAGCTTTTGTTAATTCCGCCGCATGCGTTTGTCAAAATGAGATTTTTTACACCAAGGAGTTTCATAACATATATCTAATATGTTCTATCGATTAACCTTTAGTAACTTTAATTATTATACTTTATTATAACAAAAAATGTAATGGCTTAAAACTTATAGAGAGGAGCTGACTTTCAGATACCTACAAGGTTCTTTACGGTGATCAAATAGTAAATATATTTATATAGATGCATATAAAATTTGTAAAATATATAAATATTTAGCTATTAGACTCAATAACCTATGGTAGTGTATAATCAAGTTATATAGGAGGTGAAACAGGTGCCAATTAATATTTTGGTAGTAGAAGATGATGAAGATATAAACAGACTTTTATGTGATATGTTAAAGGAAAATGGGTATGAAACAAAATCTGCCTACTCTGGAACGGAGGCATTAATCTATTTGGAACAAATGGAGTGGGATATTGTTCTATTGGATTTAATGCTTCCTGGAATGGCGGGAGAAGAGCTTTTAAAAAAGATAAGGACGACGAAAAAAATGCCCATTTTAATCATATCGGCTAAAGAAGAACAGAATGTAAAGATAAATGCATTGAGAAATGGGGCAGACGATTTCATAGCTAAACCATTTGACATAGAAGAGGTATCAGCTAGGGTGGATTCACAATTGAGAAGGTATAAAGAATTTTCTTTAGCGCCAGTGGAAAATATAATACGGCATAATGAAATTTATATAAATAAAGATACCAGAGAGACGTTTGTTAAAGACACTAAGGTCGTTTTGACAAATAGAGAATTCGATATTTTAGTGCTATTAATGTCTCATCCTAAAAAAGTTTTTTCGAAAGCGAATGTATTTGAAAGCGTATGGGGAATTGAGTATTTATGTGATGATAATACTATAACTGTTCATATAAGCAATTTAAGAAATAAACTTATTAAAGCAGGGACAAGCAACGATTATATTCAGACGGTGTGGGGAATTGGATACAAATTTGATATTTGACAAATTAAGCTTAAGAGTTTCTTAAGACTTTCTTTATGGTTATTTACAGTTTGGATTTTACAATATGATCATACAGAAAGGAGATATATTATGAGTGAGTACATATTAAAGATTAAAGATTTGAGCAAAAAATATAAGGGAAATGCAGTTGTTGACAATATCAATTTGTCTGTAAGAAAAGGTGAAATCTATGGCTTTATTGGAGAAAATGGAGCAGGTAAATCTACTACGGTACGTTTGATAACTGGACTTGCAGCCCCTTCCAGCGGTACTATAGAATTATTTGGCGAAGATACAGAAAAGGGATTAAGTAATGCTAGAAAAAGAATAGGTGCATTAATAGAAAGACCAACTTTTTATCCAGACATGACTGCTTATCAGAACCTTGAAGCTTGCAGGTTGCAGAAAGGTATTCCAGGAAAAGGATGTATTGATGAAATTCTAGAGCTTTTGGAACTCAGTGATACAAAACGAAAAAAGCTAAAGGATTTTTCTCTTGGAATGAAGCAAAAGCTTGGAATCGCTATAGCACTTTTGGGAGATCCAGAATTTTTGATCCTAGATGAGCCTATTAATGGATTAGACCCAATGGGAATTATTGAGATAAGAAATCTTTTGAAAAAGTTAGCAAAAGAGAAGAATATGACGATACTTATTTCAAGTCATATTTTAGGTGAGCTGTATCAATTAGCTACATGTTATGGAATTATTCATAAAGGAAAGATGCTTGAGGAACTTACTTCAAAGGAATTGGATGAGAAGTGCAAAAAATGTTTGAACATAAAAGTTGATGATGTCAATAAAGCGGTGTTTGTTCTAGAGAATGAACTTAACGTAAGCGATTTTAAAGTTATGCCTGATGAGACCATTAAACTTTATGAGCACGTAGACAATTCTAAGCTAGTATCCTCGACCTTAGCCAAGGCAGGTATAATAATTGAGCAGATTATGGCTAAGGGAGACAATCTTGAAGAATATTTTATAAATCTTATAGGGGGTGCGGATAAACAATGTACAACCTTATAAAGTTTGAAATGTATAAGTTAAAACATAGTAAGATTTTCAGAAATCTATTAATTGTTACTGGTGTGCTGATATTTCTCAGTATGCTCATCTATTATCAACTAAAGAACGTTTGGTATATAATGTATGATTCGTTTGGCGGAAGAGATTATGGTTTTGTGATTAACTCTTTTAAAGATAGATTACATCCTAAAGCACTAGAATTTTTCTATTCAGCAGCTGGATTCAGCAATATCATGGAAATCCTAGTTATGTTTTTAGTTGGAGCATTTATTATTGATGAGTATTCCAATGGTACAATAAAAAATATTGTAGCACATGGACATAAAAGGATACATATATATTTGTCTAAACTATTGGTAATGGCTGTTGCAATATTAATAATGAATGCCATGTTATTATTTGGAACAGCAATAGTTGGAGCACTTAGTACTGGACAAGTACTGACTTTTTCAATGGATAGCATAGTTGAAATGATTGGCTTTACGATTATTGTATGTTTAATACTAATTGAAATGGCTAGTATTTATATGTTCTTTGCTACATTAATAAAAAGTAAAGCGTTAATTATAGGGGTAGGGACAGTGATACTATTTTCTTCCTTTATCTTTATGCATCCATTGTGCAATTATATTGAGCAATATCCTGAGTATACTCCAACATACATACTTATGGATATCTGCACGATACATCCAGATACAGCTGCCATTGGCCATATTTTAATTACTTGCTGCATTACTATTTTAATTACAACTTTACTAGGTATATTGTCATTTGATAGACAAGATATAAAATAGTTGGGGTTGATGATGGATAGGACCCTTGAAATATAAATTTAAAAATTATGCTAGGTTTCGGTAATCTACATTGGGAGTGATAAGATGGTCTATGCTTTAGTATTTTCAATAATTATTGGTATTATTATATTTCTGAGATTGCTTTTTATTAAAAAGAGTATAAAGAATATTAAATACCAATTGGAGGATTATAACAATTTTAGAACTGCTAAGAAGATAGATATATCACTCTCTAGTAGAGATATTGAGGAATTGGCATGTACCATAAATAAGCACATAGAAATTAGTCGTCAGGCTCAAGTAAAGCAAAGAAAAGCTGAAGATGAACTTAAAAAAGCTATTGCTAATATATCACACGATCTAAGAACTCCGCTTACCTCGATAATCGGTTATGTACAGATGCTTAAATCAAAGAAAGTTTCAGTAGAAAAACAAGATGAATATTTAGATATTGTTGAGAAAAGGGCAAAAGTTCTGCAAGGATTATTGAATGAATTTTTTCAATTATCTGTTATTGAATCACCAGAATATGAATTGGAGCTTGGCTACGTTAATTTAAACAATGTTTTATGTGATGTTATAACATCATTTTATGAGAGTTTTAATGCTGCAAACATTGTTCCTGAGATTACTTTACCGGAGAATAAAATTTCAGTTATTGGGAATGTTTCTGCAGTTAGAAGAGTTATTGAGAATTTATTGGTGAATGTGGTTAAACATTCTGAGGGCGGTGTTAGTATCGAATTAAAAAAAGAGGATAACAAGGCTAATATTTGTATCACTAATCTGGTGAAATCTTTAAATAGCAGTGAAGTTGAGCTGCTATTTAATAAATTTTACACAGTAGATGAGTCAAGAACAAATAAGAATAGCAATACAGGCTTAGGGTTATCAATTGCTAAGAGTCTTATGGACAAAATGGGAGGAGAAATTTCAGCAGAACTAATTGGAGACAGGTTGACTTTTAAATGCGTATGGAAGATTGCTATAAAATAGAATCCATTGCCATTTGAGTGCGACTTTTAACGCTAGAAAAATATTATAAATTCATATAATAACAGATTTCAATTAAGGAATCTGTTATTTTTATAAAGTAGATAATTTCTCTTGACATTATATTCCTCCAATGGTATGCTGATGATATCAAAATGATATCACTTAGATAAGTAAAGGAGAAGTAATTTATGGGAGAAGAAGTTAAACAAGGAGTAAGAATTATTGAAGAAAAGGAAATCAATCCTTTTAGCGGTGGAACTGCCTTGCTGATGATTCTAGTTGGCTTTGTGGCAGCTGTTGCAGGCTTTGTTTATGGATGTATTCTAGTGAGCAAAGATAATGGAGGAAGTATTGCAGGAATTTTATTGATTGTGCTTGGAAGTGTATTGTTTGTGGTACTTATGTTTGTTTTGCCTGGACTTCGTGTTATCAATCCTAATGAGGCACTAGTTTTGAATTTGTTTGGTAAGTACTATGGAACCATTAAGAAAGAGGGCTTCTATTATGTAAACCCATTTGCTACAGGCTTTAATCCTGCAAGTAAAACAAATGCCAGCACCGTTAAAGTTGGAACTGGAGCTGCTGGAACAGCTGCAGAAACTACTATTCCAGCAACAACAGGTAAGAAAATTTCAACGAAGACAATGACCTTAAGCAATGAAAAGCAAAAGGTAAATGATGTTCTTGGAAATCCTATTATAATTGGAGCAATTGTGATTTGGCGTGTAGCTGATCCAACAAGGGCTGTATTTAGTGTGGAAAACTATAAAACATTTTTATCGATTCAATGTGATACGACTATTAGAAATGTGGCAAGACTATTCCCTTATGATACTATGGAAGATGATGCCGATGAGAAGACGCTTCGTGGCAGCAGTCAGGAGATTGCCGAGGGTATGAGAGACGAATTGCAGCAGCGCGTAGAAGGGGCAGGACTTGAAATTGAAGAGGTAAGGATTACACATTTATCTTATGCTGAGGAAATAGCTGCTGCGATGCTCCAGAGGCAGCAGGCCGTAGCAGTAATAGCAGCACGTCAGAAAATTGTAGAAGGTGCTGTGGGAATGGTAAAGATGGCAATTGATCAGCTTAGTGAAGATGAAGTAGTTGTACTCGATGAAGAACGTAAGGCACAGATGGTCAGCAATCTCTTGGTAGTTCTCTGTGGAAACAAAGAAGCTCAGCCGATTGTAAACAGTGGAAGCATCTATTAAAAGAAAGCGGTAAAGGTTGTTAGATATGGAACGCAAACTGGGAAATGAAGAGGAAGAACTAAAGGAACGACTTAAACGTATCGAAATGCTCGAAGAGGAAGTAAAGCAGCGTGAGAAAGTTCTAAAAGAAAAGGAAAAGGCTAAAAAGCAGATTCTGCTTCGTTTATCTGCAAGCCTTTGGAATGAACTGGCTGCATGGGCAGAAGATGATTATCGTTCTATCAATGGTCAGATTGAATATTTATTAGCGGAGTGCGTTAGAAATAGAAGAAAAAAATAGTTTAAGGACCGCAAGCAAAATTGAGTTGGTATATGCTTGCGGTTTTTTGCAAATCGTTATTATTGAGATATGTGTTTTGGTAGGTCTAGTATATATGTAAAAGGAGGGAGAAGCTCGCTGAAGTTCTTAAAGAGAAATGTTGGCGGGCTATACGTTTATAAGGGTTGATGGTTGTCATTAATTATGTAAAGAATATTAATTGCTATGATATAATATATATAACAAGGTGATAGGTTAACTTTTTATCTATATAAAAGAGGAGATGAACAGCAATGATTCCACAAAAAAACGGATAAGTTATGAAGAATTTGAAGATATGGATAAAACAGAAGACAATTTAGAATTTATAAATGGCATAGTATATATACAGGCAGCACCTTCTGTAATACATCAAACAGTCGTTACAAATTTATCTACTGAGTTTGGAACTTATTTCAGAGGAAAGTCTTGCAGGCATTCCGTTGCTCCTTTTGATATAGTGCTTGAAAATGGTAAAGAGAAAAATAAGGTTCAGCCGGATATTACAGTTATTTGTGATAAAAGCGGACTTAACGACAATAATTATGTTGGTACACCAGCACTTGTTGTTGAGGTGTTATCCCCATCGACAACATCAAAGGATTATATAGAAAAGATGGATCTTTATATGAGATGCGGAGTAAGAGAATATTGGATAATATCACCCAAAAGCAGGACTGTGGAAGTCTTTACATTAGAGGAAAATAGAATGTTTTCTGAGCCTAGGATATATTCAAAGGAGGATATTGTAACTTCACATTTATTTCAGGATTTTTCAGTTGATTTGCAAAACTTATTCATAATATAGAGGTTATTGCTAAATTCTAATGGGTGCAATTAATTACGAAGCCTCACAAACCGGATGAATGCCGAGTTTGTGAGGCTTATTTCTGCGTTTTTTTTTGCAGGGATATGTTGACTTTGATTTTAGGCAAATGTATAATATCAATATAAGGCAGTTGCCTAAAAAGGAGATGCGCTACATGGATAAAATAAAAAAGTTACCGGATACAGAATTTGAAATTATGAAGGCAGTATGGGACAATGAGAAACCAATCACCACTAATAAGCTTATGGAGGCAATAGGAAATGAGAAAGGCTGGAAAGTACCTACAGTAATATCCTTTCTAAACAGGTTAGTAGACAAGGGATTTATCAAAACGGAGAAAAATGGAAAGGAACGAACTTATTATCCTTTAATAGAGAAAGACGAGTATTTAAAGTTTGAAACAAGTAATTTTTTAAAGACTTATCATGGAAATTCAATTTTTAGCTTTGTAAGTTCTTTGTATGACGGAAAAAAACTATCTGATCAAGATGTACAAGAAATATTAAAGATAGTTGAAAAGGGAGAAAAATAAATATGGATAACTTTCTTATTATATTTATCAAAAACTCTATAGTCATGTCAGCAATTATAGTGTTGTATCTGATTTTTACGAGGTTATTTTTTAGAGGCTATATTGCAAAGTTGCGATATTATTCATGGCTAATTGTCTTATTTGGATTAATCATACCCTTTAGACCTAAAATTTCAAATGAAGGTTATTGATAAAAAAGTAAGTAATTTAAAGACTCCTTTTCGTGTAGACTATTATGAAGGATTAGCCAATATAAATAGTTGGATTAATCTAGAATATCCAATATTTTTTATTGTAGTTGCCTTTGTTCTTGCAGGCACATATGCAAAAGACAGTTCAAGCGGCATAAATGAGTTAACACTTGCTACTGCAGGTGGAAGAAAGAAGAATATGAGGGCACGATTGATAGCAGGAAATCTTTTAACTGCAACTATTTATTTTATATTTATAGGCATTTTCGTATTAGAGCATGGAGCAATAGCTTCATTGCATGGTTGGGCTGCATCAGCACAGACCTTTTGGTTTGACTCTATTTATAATATTAATATTGGAACAGCATTATTAATATTGTTATTTGGAGGGTTAATGGGTTCTTTAGTAATGGCAAACATCGTGATGCTTACATCCATAAAATTTAAAAATATAAAGTTTACAATAGGAGCTTCCGTTGTAATTGTTTATCTTTTATTTAGACAGACAGCTACGTATAGTAATATAAGGTTATTTAATCCCTTGCAATTTAGAAGTGCATCTTTACTTGAGTATTATTTTTTTATTGGAAATGCAGCTATACCATACTTTGTGATTGTATTAATCTTAACAGCAGTATATGTAGTATTCTTTCAACTTCTTATTAAAAATACATATAAAAAGTATTGTATAAGTTAAATAGGTGAAGGATATGAGACAAATTATAATCGTAGAAATAAAAAGGGTTTTGACGCTGAAGATTTTCTTATTAATTATTACAATTATTGCGCTTTTTTCAGCAATAAGCAGCTATAAAGCAGTAGGAAATTACAATATCCCATATGAAAATGGAACAGCAGTTTCCTGGCAGGCGAACTTATCTCATGGAAAAAAATGTTCTAAAGAAAAATATATTAATATGAATTATTTAGAATTTATGAAAGAGTATAATGAGAGATTTAAATATATAGACAAGTCTAATGTGGATGAGCTGATATCGATAGATGACAGCACCAGAATAATATATACAGAAAAAGAAAAAAAGAGCATTATGAAGGAAGCGAAGAGACTTGTCAAATTACCTATGGGGTATTCGGAAGGTTGGAAAGTAATAAATAACGGCATAGGTAAGTTTATAATTTTGTTATTAATAATAATATTTATAATTTTGCTGTTTCTTTTAGGAAGTGACCCTCAAATTAAAATGAGAGAAATATATCGTTCAACTAGATTTGGAAAAAAGAAACTAGATGGAGCAAGATTTCTTGCAGCGTTCATTATCGCTGGCTTACTCTATTTTTTAGGAGTAGCGCTATATTTTATAATCAAAATGTTTCCCTTTGGATTAAATGGGTGGAATCAGCCTATTCAAAGTAACTCTACTACCTTTCTTTCAGTATATAATATTACTTATTTGCAGCAGTTTATTTTCAATATATTAATAGGATTATTTGCAGTGATATTTGTTACTTCCTTTACACAATTTATTATGGTTTTAATGGATGAGATAATTCCAGGAGCCATAGTAGTAGTATTTTTTAGTATATTGCTTGTTATTTTTGATCAAGGACAACCTTACCCTATTAATCATTATTTTGCTAACTTTATGCCAATTAGAATGACTGAATTTAATCATTTCTATGTTGAAAATGATATATATAGAGTGTTCGGAAATAGTTTTACTTGCTTTAGTTGGACCATAATAGTTTCGTTATCATCATCTATAGTATTTTGTGTAATATCAAAATTATTAGCTGGAGTTAGAAGGAAGAAAGGAGAAAGGTAATTATAGAGCACCTCTGAGCGCTAGTGAAACTTGTTGGGCTTGCTAAGGAGAGTGTGGGAGAGAGCACTGGAGACATTAAAGTCGACAGAGCTCTCTCATTATTTTTGTGAAAATCTTGATTTTTATTTGTTATTCTTATTCTTGTTAAAAGGAGAGGATAATTATGGATAGCAAATACATATTAAAAACTAATAAAATAACAAGAATATTTAAAAAGGAAAAGGCTGTGGAAAATCTGAGCCTTTCAATACCAGAGAATTGCATATATGGCTTGTTAGGAGCAAATGGAGCAGGGAAATCTACCACTCTAAAAATGATAACAGGGCTTATAAAACCAACCTCAGGAGAGCTCATATTTAATGGACATGCATGGAGCCGCAAGGATTTAAAAGACATTGGGGCATTAATAGAACAAGCACCTCTTTATGGAAACCTCAATGCCAGAGAAAATTTAAAGGTTCACACTACAATACTGGGTTTACCGGATACTAGAATTGATGAAGTGCTGGAAATAGTAGATTTAGAGGGTACAGGAAAAAAGCAGGCAAGAAATTTTTCTATGGGAATGAAACAGCGTCTGGGAATAGCTATTGCGATTTTAAATAAACCTAAGCTATTGATACTTGATGAACCTACTAATGGACTTGATCCAATTGGAATTCAAGAATTACGAAAGCTAATAAAGTCATTCCCAGCGCAGGGAATGACGGTGATATTATCAAGTCATATTTTGTCAGAGGTTGAGCAGATTGTGGATTATGTTGGGATTATGAGCCATGGAGTTCTTGGGTATGAAGGAGCAGCAAATACAGGTGAGGATTTAGAAACCCTATTTATGAAGGTAGCCGCTAAAAGTATTGGAGATAGGAGGGTTATATAAGTGAAAAGATATCTACAGTCAGAATTATTAAAAACTAAAGGATCTATTCTGAGAAAGCTGCTTATACTTGTTCCTATAGTATGTATTTGTATTGCATATATGTTTAGCTTTTTAGGTGGAGATATACGGTTAACCTTTTTAAGTTCGATGAATCACTGGGGATTATTATGGATGCCTGCTTTGATTATGCTGCTTTGTGGTATGTTTCATACAATCGAACAAAATGATACAGGCTATAAAACTATATTTTCGTTCCCGATTGATTTGAAAAGAAGCTGGATAGCTAAAAACATGGTTATTGCAGCTTTTACCTTCATAGCTTCAATAGCTTTAGGCGTAATTTTTGTAGTACTTCAGCTAGCTTTGATTCATCAGACCTCAAAGGTTGTACCTTTTTATAGCTGTTTTGCAGCAATTCTTATATCCTGGCTGGTATCACTCTGGCAGATACCGCTGTGCCTTTGGTTAAGCAAAAGAATTAATGTTTTTGTACTTATGATTATAGGCTGTGCTGCTAATCTGGAGCTGGGTGCAGGAAAGGCTCCATCTAGTTTATGGTGGCTTGATCCATGGACATATCCATTGAGACTTCAGGTGCCAATTTTACATACGCATCCTAATGGACTAATACTAAAAGCTGATAATATACTTATAAATTTTAATGTAATACCAATAGGAATAGCTTTAGGTTTATTGTTATTCATCGTGCTTACTATATTAACCAGTGTTATATTTGCGAATAGAGAGGTGATCAGCTAATGTTTTGGAACAGTTATAGAGCTGAATTTTATAAAAATAAGAAAAGTGTTTTTATGTGGCTGCATATTGGGCTACCGGTTATCCTTACAGCTTTGCTTACATTTTTATGCCTTGGAAGAAAGGGAAGATTAACTAACATCGGGCTATTTGGAACCTTCTTTCAAATGATAGGCTATGCAATGACGCTTATTGCAGCTGTGCTTTGCAGTCTTGTTGTGAGTCAGGAACAGCAGGCTGGAGGCTTTCAGATGATGCTGGGAAAAACGAGACATAAAGTAACAACCTTTATAAGCCAATTATGTATGCTGCTATCTATGTGTGCATTTGCACTGCTTTTGGCAGTCGTAAGCTTTCTGCTGTCGATGAAGTTTGTACTGCACATTAAGAATATAAGCTATATAATGTTTATTAAAACAGCAATGATTGTATTTATTAGTGTTATATTTCTTTACAGCTTCTATTTAATTATAGCCTATTGTTTCGGAACAGGTATTAGCAACATAATGGGTTTTGCGGGGGTTATAATCAGTGCTTTAGCTTGTACAGGCCAGGGAGACAGTATATGGAGAGTTTTACCATGGGCATGGTCAGTACGTTTGTCTAACTTTATGACGGTTTCGCAATATGCACATGGAGCAAAAGTTCCTTTAACCTATAAGTATTATCAACATAACGACATTACAGGCGGCTTGATTATGGGGATTATGACAGTTTGCTGCTTAAGCTTATCTATAGCTGTTTTCTATTTCTGGGAAGGTAGACAGAGAGCGTGATTAACGCTATCATATTGGATGGAGGTGAAGCATGGCGAAAATTTTAGCGGTAGATGATGACTCAAGAATATTAAAACTTATTAAAAATGCTCTTTCACTTAAAAACCACGAGGTAGTAACATTTCAGGGTGCTGAAGGAGTTGATATAGAAGCCTTTTGCGGATATGACCTAATTTTATTGGATGTTATGATGCCTGGAATGGATGGCTTTGAATTGTGCAGAAAAATTCGAGGCACAGTAGATTGCCCTATAGTTTTTCTGACTGCCAAAACTGATGAGGCTGCAATAGTACAGGGATTGATGGAAGGCGGAGATGAGTATCTGCCTAAACCTTTTGGGGTTATGGAGTTAAATGCAAGGGTTGAAGCCTACTTAAGAAGAGAAAACCGTGAAAAGCGAACCAGAAAACTAGTGGATGGAAATATAACAGTAGATTTTGATAAAAAAGAGATAAGAGTGAATGAAAAGGTTCTAGCATTTACAAAGAATGAGTATAAGGTGTGCGAGTTTTTGGCTGCCAATAAAGGCAGAGTTTTTACTAAAGAACAGATTTACGAGGCTGTATATGAGCTAGATAGCGATGCACTTTTTTCTATAATAACAGAATACATAAGGTTAATACGTAAGAAATTTAATGAAATCGATAATTGTCCTATTGAAACTATATGGGGAGTTGGTTATAAGTGGGCGTAAAAAAAATCTCCATACAAGCGTATATTACAAGGTTTGTTGTCAAAATTGGACTAGCAGTTGTTATGTTTTTATTAGTAAGTATAGTAGCATTTACTCAGTTAATGAAAATGGGTATCCTTCTTCCTTCAAATTATTCAGAACAGCTTATAAAAAAGGCTGAAACCAAGATATCAGAAGCTCATAAGGTGACAGCTAATCTCATTCCAAACAATTTATCCTATGTAGTTTTAAAAAAGCAAAACCTAAATGTGGTGAGTGGAAATATGAAGAAAGCCGAAATCCAAAAGGTTAAAAAGATTATAAGTAATGATGGAATTAGGATGGCAAGATATTCCGGATTTTATGTAATAAAACGAGCCAATGAGTATTGTATTATAAAATATTATATAGCAGTGCAGTTTTCAAATACGGAACTGAGAAGATTTCTGCCATACCCTGAAGGGGCTTTTGCCATACTATATATTCTTTGCTTGATAGGTATCCTGTATATGTTTACGAAACAGTTCTCTGCAAAAATGAAGCAAGAGTTAGATAAATTTAGATTCGTTACAGAAAGAATAGAAAAACAGGAACTGGATTTTAAGGAACAATCAGTTTCTGTTCTAGAATATCAAAGGGTTATGGATTCTTTAAACAGCTTGCGTATAAGTTTAAAAAATTCCCTTGAAGTTCAGTTTGAGCAGGAAAAAAACAAGAGGGAACAGATAAGTGCATTAGTACATGATATAAAGATACCTATAACCATAATCAGAGGTAATGCAGAGCTGCTAAGTTTAACACAAAAGGATGAAACTTCATTTGTCTATAGCAGCGAAATCATGGATGCAACAAAACAGGTAGAGGAATATGTAAAACTGCTTATGGAGACAACAAATGATAATGATAATTTTGTTTTGCAGCTTGAAGAGAGTAGTTTTAAGGATTTCTTAGCCACTATAGAAAAGAAGGCCATTGCTGCTATAGGTAGTAAGAACATTAAGATTGTATTAGAAAATACTTTGAAGGAACAACTAAGCTGGAAGATAGATTCAAACTTAATGGAGAGAGCCTTTATGAACATTATCATGAACGGTATAGAACATACTCCTGAAGGTAAAAAAATCAGTTTGAGGGTAGTTTCAGAAGGAGACTGGCTTTCCTTTATTGTAACAGATGAGGGAGATGGCTTTTCAGAGGAAGCTATGCTAAAGGCTAAAGAAATGTTTTACACGAAGGACAAGAGTAGAAGCAGAACCGGCCATTACGGAATTGGCTTAGCTTTTGCAAATAAAATAATTAAGGCTCATGGAGGAAAAATTGTTATCGAAAATGATGAGGCTTTAGGAAGTGGAAAGGTTACAATAAGGCTTCCTCTAATACGGTAACTGCTGAGAATGCAGCGCCTCAGAGGTGTGATTTTTGGTGAAAATAGAATTGAAACTCTGTGGGACAGAGCTTCAATTTTTATGCAGCTATATGTCAAATGTATTAAAATCAATTTCTAAACCATTATAAATTCCTACGTTTATTTTATCGTTAAAAGTGTATGCCTTTGGAGCTGCATATTGGTTGTTTTTATCAAGTCTATAAACTAATATAGTTTTTTCCATAGGGTTTACTATCCAGTATTCACGGACTTTATATTGATCATATAAATTTAGTTTTCTTATATAGTCACTGTTAGGATTAAAGGGTGATACAACCTCAATAATCATATCTGGTGATCCTGTGCAGCCTTTATCAGTAAGTTTACTTTTATCGCATATAACCGAAATGTCAGGTTGAACTATATTTCTGCTATAGGCTGCATCTTCATTATCGTTTTTTAATACTACGTCAAAAGGAGAAGGATATACTTTACAGTCTCCTTTGTTAACTTCTATATATTTTCTTATTCTAAACAGTAGTTCTGTGATAATTTCTTGATGAATTCTTGATGGAGCTGCTGCCATGTTGTATATGTCACCGTCTATAATCTCGATACGTTTGTCTTCAGGATAACTTAAATAATCGGTATAGGTATATATTTTTTTTTTAGCAGTATTATGCATAGATAGGACCTCCTTCACAATCCAGATTTCCTTAAAGTGGAGAGCTAGTCAGCGATGCCTGACATATAAAAATAGTTTCTATTTGTATCATATCATAAAAGAAAGCAAATGAAACATTAAATTTATCCACTGAGGTTTGACTTTTCTATTTATTTAAGAGAAGAGCATCTTACTTTTAAGTGTACACTTTATATTTTTTCACATTTATTATACAATGAACAGGAAAACAAAACGATAAATGGATTTTAAGTGTTTGAATCAGACAGAGAATAAGGGGAAAAATCATGATTAGTTTATTATTAATGAAACAGATTGCTGTACTCTTTTTAATTATGGTTATGGGATTTGTATTGGTAAAGACGCATTTATTGAAAACAGAAGAGAGCAAAACTCTTTCTGTAGTTGCTCTTTATCTGATAACACCTTGTGTGATTATTAATGCCTTTCAGGTTAAATATACAGATAGCATACGAAATGGCTTGATTCTTGCTTTTGCAGCAGCAGTATTGATTCATATTATACTGTTGACTCTAGGAAAGATACTTGAAAAGATATTCAATTTAGACGCTGTGGAAAAAACCTCAATAATATACTCAAATGCGGGAAATTTGATTATTCCGATTGTGACTTCTATCTTAGGAAAGGAATGGGTAATTTATTCCAGTGCTTTCATAGTTGTGCAGTTAGTACTTTTTTGGACACATTGCAGGATGGTACTTTGTGGTGAACGAAAAATAGATCTGAAAAAAATTCTTTTAAATGTTAATATGATAGCTATCTTTTTGGGAATTTTACTTTTTGTTACAAGATTACAAATGCCGGATATTGTAACGCGAGCCATGGAATCAGTAAGTGTTATGATTGGTCCTATTTGTATGGTTGTTGCAGGAATGTTGATCGGAAATATGAGTTTAAAAAAGGTGTTTGCCTATAAGAGAATTTACATAGTTGTTTTTCTTAAGATGATAGTCTGTCCCTTGATAATTATGATTTTACTTAAATATAGCGGTATGATGAACTTAGTATCAAATGGAAAGATGATTCTGCTTATCAGTCTTCTTGCAGCTGCAGCACCATCTGCATCAACGGTGACCCAGATGGCTCAAATCTACGGAGAAAATGGAGAGTATGCAAGTATTATAAATGCAGTTACAACTATAGTTTGTATTATAACGATGCCAATTATGGTTTGGATATATCAGGTATAAGAGTACAGATGGTAAAATCGGAGAAAATAAATAGAAAAGAAATGCTTAAGTTATACTTTTGAATATTTAGATTATAAAGCATATTATAGATATTTTATATCTGATTCTCATATTTAATGTTTAGCGTAATAAATTTATATTCGAATGAAATTTCTTAACGTGCTCTTTTATAGCTTCAAAACTTTCAGTGCTAATAACATGTTCAATGCGGCAAGCATCTTCTGAAGCAATTCTAGGGTCTACACCAAGATATTCTAGCCAATTAGAAAGAAAAGTATGTTTTTCATAAACCATATTTGCAACTTCTTTGCCAGATTCTGTAAGAGAAATATAACCAGCCTCTGTCATCGTTATAAGGTGTTTTTCACGTAGGTTTTTCATGGCTACACTAACACTTGGCTTTTTAAAGTTAAGCTCGGTAGCAATATCAATAGAACGAACTACTGGTAAACGGTGGCTCAAAATTAAAATGGTCTCTAGATAATTTTCTGCTGATTCATTTACATTCATTTAAAGTCCCTCTTTTCAAAATCTACATAATTAGTCAAGATAATATAATAAAATTAGTATACCATATCGAATAATTATCATCAAATAGTTAGCTTATTATTAGGTTATGGAAATAGTTAACTAAGTATAAATAAACTAAAATATAATGATAATTAATATCATAGTTATTGACAACTAATCGGTATTAGTATATACTAACTTATGAAAGATGTTATTGAAAATCATTATCAATACAGAGGAAGGTGGATTAAAATGCCTTTGACTATGGCCAAAGCAGGAGAAACTAATTTAATTAGAAAAGTTGGCGGAAAAGAAGAAGTAAGAAGATTTTTAGAGAATCTAGGTTTTGTGGCAGGCGGAATGGTAACAGTTGTATCAGAGATCGGTGGCAATATGATTGTAAATGTTAAAGAGTCCCGTGTTGCAATCAATAAGGATATGGCAAACAAAATTATGATATAAGAGGTGTGGAGTATGCGGACTTTAAAAGAAATTAAATGCGGAGATACAGTGAAAGCCATAAGAATTAATGGAAGTGGAGCGATAAAGAGACGTATTATGGACATGGGTATAACAAAAGGTGTGAATATATATGTAAGAAAAGTAGCTCCGCTTGGTGATCCTTTGGAAGTAACTGTGCGCGGTTATGAATTGTCTATTAGGAAAGCAGACGCAGAGATAATTGAAGTAGAATAATTTTTTTACTCTACGGTTAGTTATAACTAATCTTAGTAAGCTGTGCAAAACAGCAGATAGGGGGTAGTAATGTTAATAAAAGTAGCTCTTGCAGGAAATCCAAACTGTGGAAAAACAACATTATTTAATGCCTTGACAGGGTCAAATCAATTTGTGGGGAATTGGCCAGGTGTTACGGTGGAGAAAAAAGAAGGTAAATTGAAAGGCCATAAAGATGTTGTAATTATGGATCTTCCTGGTATTTATTCATTATCGCCATACACATTGGAAGAGGTAGTAGCAAGAAATTATCTTATTAATGAAAAACCAGATGTAATTCTTAATATTGTTGATGGTACAAACATTGAGAGGAATTTATATCTATCAACACAGTTAATGGAATTAGGAATTCCTGTTATTATGGCAATCAATATGATGGATATTGTAAAGAAAAATGGTGATAAAATAAATGTTGACAAGCTTAGCAGAAAACTGGGCTGTGAAGTTGTTGAAATATCAGCTTTAAAGGGTAGTGGAATCATTGAAGCAGCTGAAAAAGCTGTTAAGTTAGCAAGTGATAAGGCTAAAACTCCACCGGTTCATACATTTGCACTTAAGGTGGAAGAGGTTCTTAAGAGTGTTGAAGATAAAATAAGCAGTGATGTGCCAAAAGAACAAAAACGGTTTTTCGCAATAAAACTTTTGGAACGTGACGATAAGATAGCTTCACAAATGAAGAGCATTCCTGATATCACAGATGAAATAGAAAAAATTGAAAAAGAAATGGATGATGATACAGAAAGTATTATTACAAATGAAAGATATACTTACATATCTTCAATTATTAAAGAATGTTATACAAAAAGAAGTAAAGATAAGTTAACTGCATCAGATAAAATTGATAGAGTGGTAACAAATAGGTTTTTAGCACTTCCTATATTTGCAGTAGTTATGACTCTTGTATATTATGTAGCTATAACAACCATTGGAACTGCTGCAACAGATTGGGTGAATGATGGCTTGTTTGGTGACGGGTGGCATTTTTTTGGAACACTAGTACCAGGAATACCTAAATTATTAACAGCAGGACTTAGCTCTATTGGTTGTGCAGCCTGGCTCAAGAGCCTTATCATTGATGGTATTGTAGCTGGAGTTGGTGCAGTTCTTGGATTTGTACCTCAAATGTTGGTATTATTTATGTTTCTTGCGTTTTTAGAGGCTTGTGGCTACATGGCGAGAGTTGCTTTTATCATGGATAGAGTGTTTAGAAAGTTTGGACTATCTGGAAAATCATTCATACCTATGTTAATTGCTAGCGGATGTGGTGTACCAGGTATAATGTCATCACGTACTATTGAGAATGACAGAGATAGAAAAATGACGATTATGACAACAACTTTTATTCCGTGCTCTGCTAAGCTTCCTATAATAGCATTAATAGCTGGAGCATTATTTCATGGTGCATGGTGGGTAGCTCCAAGTGCATACTTCGTAGGAATCATAGCGGTTATTTTGTCTGGAATAATATTAAAGAAAACAAGATTGTTTGCCGGAGATCCATCACCATTCGTTATGGAACTGCCTGCCTATCATCTTCCTACAGTAGAAAACATACTTAGAAGTATGTGGGAGAGAGGGTATTCATTTATAAAGAAGGCGGGAACTGTTATATTATTCTCTACAATTTTCGTATGGTTTACATCAAACTTTGGAATTGAACATGGAAAATTTACAATGGTAGAAGACTTAAGACATGGCTTCTTAGCCAACATAGGCAAAGTTATTGCACCTATATTTACACCTTTAGGGTGGGGAGATTGGAAGTCAGCTGTTGCTGCAATCACGGGTCTTGTTGCTAAGGAAAATGTAGTTGGCACCTTTGGAATATTGTATGGCTTCTCGGAAGTAGCAGATAATGGCCATCAGGTTTGGAAAAATCTGGCTGGAAATATGACTATGATTTCTGCTTATTCTTTTCTAGTATTCAATCTTCTGTGTGCTCCATGTTTTGCAGCAATGGGAGCTATTAAAAGAGAAATGAATAATACAAAATGGTTTTGGATAGCAATTGGATATCAGACAGGCTTAGCCTATCTTGTATCGCTTTGTATTTATCAAATAGGAATGTTTATTTCAGCTGGTACATTTGGAATCGGTACAGCTGTGGCATTTGTGATAGTAATATTCTTCTTATATCTATTGTTTAGACCATACAGGGAAACTAATACCATTAGCATGGAAGAAGTAAATATGACTAGATAAAAAATAGAACCAGCATAATTTTTATGTGCAGGCTTGTAAAATATAGAATGGAGGAACCATTATGGGAACAGTTATAGTTGGTATTATAGTGCTTGGAGTTCTAGCTTTATCAGTAAGGAGTATGATTAAAAGCAAAAAGAGCGGGAAGTCTCTTCAATGTGGATGCGATTGTAAGGATTGTGGTGGACATTGCCATTAGAAAAAACAGAGTGTTGACGAAGTCAGCACTTTGTTTTTTTGCATATAAAAAATACTAATAGCTCGTTAGTATTTTACTATATATAACAATATTAAGGATACTTATTTTAAATATATAGATTTTAACAGTATAATATATATGCTATATTAATATTTAATAATATAAGTACAGATTAATTGTATTTACGTGGAAAGAGAAGGAGATAAAAAATGCCAAGACCAGTGAAATATAGAAGAGTAGAAAATTTGCCTGAATATACATACTTTATACCAGCAGGTAGAAGAAAATGTGAAGTGGAAGATATAATAATTAAGGTAGAAGAGCTTGAAGCAATGAGGTTAAAGGACATTGAAGGGCTAAAACAGGAAGAGTGTGCTGAAAAAATGCATGTTTCAAGGCAAACCTTTCAAAATATAATAGACAGTGCAAGAAAAAAGATTGCCACTGCTATTATAGAAGGAAAAGCTATAAATATAACTGGCGGGAACTATACGAGAAACGTGTGTCAATTTAAATGCATTGATTGTGGTAATATATACGAAATAAAGTATGAGGAAGACAGGAACATGTGTCCAAAATGCGGATCAACTAATGTTATGTGTGGTAGAAAAAATAATTTCTGCCATAAAGTATGCAATAGATATATTGAAAAAAGGTAGTGTTATATGCTATCACGAATTATATGATCATAAGTAGCAAAAATTATAGAAGCATGAAAAATATATTTTGACAAAATAGAAATGTTTTTTATAAAAATTTAATAAAATCATTATCACAAGATAAAAAACTACTGAATTCGACTTATATATGTGGTATCATAGAAATAGTTCAAGCATTTATTAAATTATATTTAACTATTATTAATCTTTATGCTACATATAAAACTTATTAACAAATAGCAAATCCGTTGAAAGACGGAGACGCAAAGCCATGAGTCTAACGCAAAATAAATTGCTATGATAGTCAGGTTGCCGATAAAGTGAAGGTAGTTTACTCATGGCAGGCATTCTAAGTAATGTCTGCTATTTTTTTATCAATTTAAGAAAAGAAGAGATTGCAGGATATTTATTTATTGGACATTCAGAGTCATTAATTCGTGAAGAAACAGGTTATAAGTATATTATGCCAGCTATGTATAGAAAAGAATGAACGAGGTGGTGATGCTATGGCGGAAGCGAATAAGATAAGAGTATTAGTAGTTGATGACAGTATATTGTTTAGAGAAGTATTGGCAAGAGGAATTTCAACTGATTCCAATATTCAGGTAGTAGCAAAAGCTTCTGACCCTTTTGATGCGAGAGATAAAATATTAGCTTTTAAGCCAGATATTATGACATGCGATGTGGAAATGCCAAAGATGAATGGAATTGAATTCATACGCAGATTACTTCCTCAATATCAGTTGCCTGTCATTGTAGTTAGTACAGTGAGTGAAGCTGTATTTGATGCTATGAATGTAGGAGCAGTTGATTTTGTCACTAAGCCGAATTTTCAGTTAGTTAGCAGTGTAGAAGGTTTTATTAATGAACTAATAGTTAAGATAAAAATCGCTGCTGCTGCGAAAGTAAAGCTTCCACAAGTGATGGTAAAGGACAATGCGGTTAATAATCAAATCTTAAGCAAAAAGAGTAAAATTGTTGCCATAGGAGCTTCAACCGGTGGTACAGAAGCTATATACAATCTTTTAAGGCGTTTTCCAAGCGCCTTTCCAGGAGTAGTGATAGTTCAGCATATACCTGCAGTTTTTTCAAATATGTTTGCTCAAAGGCTTAATAGTTCTACTGCTCTTAATGTAAAAGAGGCACAGACAGGTGATTATCTGGAGCAAGGTAAGGTGCTCATAGCTCCTGGAGAGAAACACATGAAAATTAAGAAGGTTGGTGGTAGGTACAGGGTTGAGTGCTTTCAGGGTGATAAAGTAAACGGACATTGTCCATCTGTTGATGTATTATTTGAGTCGGTAGCAATGGAGTGCGGTAGGGATGCTGTAGGAATCATACTTACGGGCATGGGCTACGATGGAGCTAGAGGGCTTCTTTCAATGAGAAGAAAAGGGGCAAACACTATCGGGCAGGATGAAAAATCTTCTGTTGTCTATGGGATGCCAAAGGCGGCGTATAATATTGGGGCTGTTGAAAAGCAGGCGTCTCTGGATAGTATACCGGATATTTTGTTTTCTATATTAAGGTAAAGCAGATTAAGCTATTGGTTTACTATGATGCAGGTAAGTTGATGTTTAATAATTACAAAATAAGATGGGGGTATTAATATGAAGTCAGAATACATAGATTCATTTGTACAAGCTACTCAGTCAGTGACAGAAATGCTTTTTGGAACAGGGGTAAAACATGAAAAACCGTATTTGAGAAATTCTGTTCTTTTATCAAATCAAGTGGTTGTAATGATAGGAGTAATTGGGAAAATTAAAGGACAAGTATCCTTTGAACTGCCTATAGATACTGCTAAAAAAATTGCTTCTGTTATGATGGGCGGAATGGAGGTAACTGAGTTAGACGATATAAGCAAGAGTGCAGTTTCCGAAATGGGAAATATGATTATGGGGAATGCTAGTACTATATTTGCTGGTCAAAATATAAATATTGATATTACACCACCTACTTTGTTAATGGGAGAAAAAATCGAGATATCAAATAAAGCTCCTAACATTATTGCACCGTTGGAATTAGAAGCAATGGGTACAATCTTAATTAGTATAGCAGTTGAGGAAGCAGCATAATAAGAGTTAGGAAATAAGAAATGTTGTGGCACAAAGGAGATATAGAGTGAGTTAAGCAATTGTCAGCAAATTTACATAAAATTTGTGTTACAAGTGCTTAATGAATGGATCAATCTTCGTAGTGCCACAACATTTCCTTTTTTTAGTCTCTAGGAATTTATGTATGTTGCCAATTGCGGATAACTTTTAACTGTGTATGAATATATTGTATATGTCGTTAAAAGAATATACTATATAATATGCGAAGTAATAAAAAGAAAGCTCTTAAGAAAATACTAGTAAATAAATAAACAAGAAAGATAATTTGGGAGAAATACTATAGAAAATAATACTTTGTAAATGCATAGAGTCGGCATAGGGTAGGAAGTGGTTGGAGGAGGCATTTTCCAGCCGACGGAAATCACTTCCTACCCTTTTTTATGCAACAAATTATATTATATTATTTATAAAAATTCGATTGACAAGGTATGCGGAGTAAACTATAATTTGGTTATTGGGCAACCGTTTGCACAAATTAAGATAAAGGATTTTTTATTAGAGCTGTACTAACTTAAGAAAACAATAGATAGGTTGGTGGAAGCTTAGATCTATACAATAGAAATTAGTTAGGGGGAAATGGGATGGGTATAAAGGCATGTATATTTGATTTAGATGGTGTTATAGTTGATACTGCTAAATACCACTATTTGGCGTGGAAAAGGTTAGCAGACGAATTTGGATTTGATTTTACCGAGGAACAGAATGAACGGTTAAAAGGAGTAAGCCGAATGAAGTCGCTAGATATACTTTTAGAAATAGGCGGTCTGGCAGTAGATGATCAAACTAAGCTGGAACTTGCAGAAAAAAAGAATGAATGGTATAGGGAATATATTTCAAAGATGACAAAAGAAGAAATACTTCCAGGTGCTAAAGAATTTCTGGAAGTATTAAGACTTAAGGAATATAAAATTGCATTGGGATCCGTAAGTAAAAATGCTATGACAATATTGGGTAATGTGGATTTGATTAATAAATTCGATGTAATAATAGATGGCAATAAAGTTACTAAAGCAAAACCGGATCCAGAGGTATTTCTATCGGGAGCAAGGGAACTTGGTGTACCTCCGGAAAAATGTGTAGTTTTTGAAGATGCCCAAGCTGGTATTGAAGCCGCAATAAATGCAGGAATGCATAGTATAGGTATTGGTGATGCTAAGATTTTAGGAAAAGCTGATTACGTTATTCCATCTTTAAAGCAGATGACACTGGATAGATTAGTATTTTAAATTTATGTAGAGGAGCGTTAATATGAAACAGTATTTAAAAATGGACGAATGGAAAATAATAGAAAATCATTTTGATGCAGAGAACAATCAAATTTCTGAGAGCATTTTTAGTATAGGCAATGGATATATGGGACAAAGAGCTAACTTTGAAGAGCAATACAGCGGTAAATCTCTTCAGGGAAGTTATATGGCAGGAGTATATTATCCGGATAAAACAAGAGTAGGTTGGTGGAAAAATGGTTATCCGGAGTATTTTGCAAAGGTATTGAATTCTACTAATTGGATTGGAATAGATATCAGTATAGATGGAGAAGCAGTAGATCTTGCAAAGTGTCAGGTAAACGATTTTGTAAGAATATTAAATATGAAAGACGGATATTTGCAGAGAAGCTTTACAGCAAAGCTTCCAAGCGGAAAGAAAATAAAGGTAGATGCAAAAAGATTTGTTAGTATCGTTCAAAAAGAGATAGGAGCTATTAAATATTCTGTTACACCTATAGACTTTGATGGTGTTTTAACTATTTCTCCTTATTTAGATGGAAATGTGAAGAATACTGATTCAAACTATGATGAGAAGTTTTGGGATGAAATTTATTCGAACAGTGCGATGGGAGAAGCTTCATTGACAGTAAAAACAAAGAAACTTGATTTTTATGTAAATTCATCTATGAAATATGATATAGAGCAGTCTGGCAAAAAGATAAATTTCAATGCTAGGACTAAACTAGAAAAAAAATTTGTTGGTAATGTAGTTGAACTCAAAATAAAAAGAGATGAAGACACCACAATTTATAAATATGTAGCTAATGTTACTTCAAGAGATTATAAAATAGATGAACTAGAAAATGTAGGAAAGACAATTTTAGAAAAAGCTTTTGATAAGGGATTTGAGGAGCTGCTTAATGAACAAGCAGAAGCTTGGCATAATAAGTGGAAGGAAAGCGATATTGTTATTGAAGGCGATGTTTCAGCTCAGCAGGCAATCAGGTTTAATATTTTTCAATTAAACCAGACTTATACAGGGGAGGATGACAGACTAAATATCGGACCTAAAGGTTTTACAGGGGAGAAATATGGCGGAAGTACTTACTGGGATACAGAAGCATATTGTTTACCTTTCTATTTGAGTACAGCAGATCAAAAAATTGCAAGGCAGCTTTTAATCTACAGGTATAAACAGTTGGATAAGGCAAAAGAAAATGCTAAAAAATTAGGCTTTACAAAAGGTGCATTATATCCGATGGTTACCATGAATGGTGAGGAGTGTCACAATGAGTGGGAGATAACCTTTGAGGAAATTCACAGAAATGGCGCTATAGCTCATGCAATATACAATTATGTGAATTATACTGGAGACAAATCCTATTTAGGTCAATACGGGTTAGATGTGCTAGTAGAAATATCAAGATTCTGGGAAGAAAGAGTTAATTTTTCTAATAATAAGGGTAAATATGTTATGTTGGGTGTAACAGGACCTAATGAATATGAAAATAACTCAAATAATAATTGGTACACAAATAGAATTGCTGTTTGGACATTAGAATATACTCTTCAAGTGATTGACTACTTAAAAAATAATGAACCTGAAAGATATGCTGAACTACACAATAAACTTAACATAAAAGATACTGAAATCAGTAAGTGGAAGGATATTATTGATAATATGTATTACCCTGTAGAAGAGAAACTTGGAATCTATCTGCAGCAGGATGGTTACATGGATAAAGAACAGATACTAGTTAAGGATTTGGACCCTAAGAATCTGCCTCTAAACCAAAATTGGTCCTGGGACAGGATTCTTAGATCATGTTTTATTAAGCAGGCTGACGTACTACAAGGATTATACTTTTTAGAAGATAGATATGATACAGCTACTATAAAAAGAAATTTTGATTTTTATGAGCCAAGAACTGTTCATGAATCATCATTATCATCTTGTGTACATTCTATTCTTGCAGCAAAAATAGGGTATTATGAGAAGGCTTATGAAATGTATTTAAGAACAGCAAGATTAGACTTGGACAACTACAATAATGATACAGAGGATGGATGTCATATAACTAGCATGGCAGGGACGTGGATGTCAGTTGTACAGGGCTTTGGAGGAATGAGAGTAAGGAATGGTAAGCTAGTATTGAATCCATTTCTGCCTGGACATTGGAATTCTTTCTCATTCAAGGTTATGTTCAGAGGAACATTGCTCAAGATAGATATATCAAAAGAAAATGTTGTTGTTACTAATGAAGCTGAGCAAGAATTAACTATAACTATTTATGATGAGGATATATTAATCCCAGGAGAAGAAACTACAGTTATAGTTAATAAGCTAAGAAACTAGTTTTTCTTTAGGCTTCATAATTCACACGTTTGCTGAAAATGTTATATAGATTAATGATTGAAAAATTTTCAGACTAATTTATTACGAGGAGATAAGTTTATGTTGAAAGAAGCGGTTTATCATAAAATAAATTCAGATTATGCATATGCAATATCAAAGAGAGATGTGGTTATTAAGATAAGAACAGGACGAGATGATTTGAAAAAAATTAAATTGTTCTATATGGATAAATATAAGTATTTTAGAAACAAAGAAACTTTTAAAATTGAAATGAAAAAAGTAGCAACTGATAGTTTATTTGATTATTATGAAGCCATAGTATCACATGATTTTATTAGTCTAAATTATTTCTTCGAGCTGGTAGATGGGGAGAAAAGCTTATATTATGGAAACTATTTGTTTTCAGAGGAACAACCAGATGAAGGATCAGATTTTTTCAGCTTTCCAACAATAGATGAAAATGATATTTTTGTAGTTCCTGAGTGGGCTAGAGAATCCATTGTATATCAAATATTTCCTGAACGATATAATAATGGAGATAAGTCTAATGATCCAGAAGATGTAAAACCATGGGACTCTGAAGTAGATACCAAAATCATGCTAGGCGGAGATTTACAGGGTATAATTGATAAGTTAAATTATATGGAGGATTTGGGAGTAAATACAATTTATTTGAACCCTATATTCAGAGCAGGTTCCAATCATAAGTATGACACGTTTAATTATTTTGAAATTGATCCTCAGTTTGGTTCTACAGAAACATTAAAAGAACTTGTTAAAGAAGCTCATAAAAGAGGTATTAGAATAATCCTTGATGCAGTATTTAACCACTCGGGCATAGAATTCCCTCCATTTAAGGATGTAAGAGAAAAAGGAGAAAAATCCGAGTATAAAGCTTGGTTTGATATTAGAAAATTTCCAGTAGAAGTTAAAGATGAACCTGATTATGCAACCTTTGCCTATGGAGGACACATGCCAAAACTGATGACTAAGAATGAAGCTACAAAAAAATATCTTATTGATGCAGCTACCTATTGGATTCGAGAAGCAGATATTGACGGTTGGCGTTTGGATGTAGCCGATGAAGTGGGACATCACTTTTGGAAAGATTTTAGACAAGCAGTTAAAGCAGTTAAGAAAGATGCATTAATAATAGGAGAAGTGTGGTATGATTCGAGTTCATGGCTTCAAGGGGATCAGTTTGATTCGGTAATGAATTATGTTTTTTCTGGTGCAGTAAAAGATTTCATCGCAACTAATAAGATAAGCCCAAAAGAGTTTAGCGAACGAATAGGAGCCATAAGAGGATTATATAAAATCCCTGCTTACAACGTATTATGGAATTTGATTGATAGTCATGATACTCCACGTTTTCTTAACGTTTCAGAAGAAAGAGTTGATAAGTTAGCACTTGCTGCATTTATTCAGTTTACTTTTCCTGGTGTACCTATGGTTTATTATGGAGATGAAATAGGAATGACGGGAGGTCATGATCCATACTGCCGAAGGGGAATGGTCTGGGATGAACGAAAGCAAAATAAAACACTAAGAGATTACTATAAAAAGTTAATTACAATAAGAAAAACGAATAAAGTACTTACTTATGGTGATTTTAATACAATACTTATAGATGAATCAAAAAATGTATACGGCTTTAAAAGAGAGTTGAATGGAGAATGCTTAGAGGGTTATATAAATAATGGAGATATAAGTTACGTTATCGAAATAGAAAATAGCACAAATGCTGAAGATTTAGTTAACGGCAAAATATATGTTCCTGTGAAAGGTAAGATAAGAATAGAAATTGCGGCACAATCAGCAGTACTTATAAAATTATAATTGTTTTGTATAATTTTCAAGGAGCAGCTTTTGCTTTATTAAGTTTTTTCAGTATAACTCAGGATGTATTATCAGCTGATAAATATATGGATTTTTATGATAAATAATGCTTGATTGTTCCATTTTTCAATAATTGATTGGTGTGGACAATTGTGTTATTATAGGTATGGAAACGATGTCAATTTGTAAATAGATGTATGAAGTGAAGTAAGAGACTAGTTCGCCAATTGACGACTTCATATGGAGGGAATGCTATGAGATTGTGTCATCCGGATTTTCTATCTAAATATTTTAAATTTAAAACTTTACAGCAGAGATTGATTTTTATAGTAGTCACGGAAACTTCGATAATATTAATATTATTATCCTTAGTTTCCTTTTATACTATACATTCTATCGAGAAGAATAAGCTTAAGACTTCTATAGCATCAAGTCTGCAGCAGCTTTCTGACAAGATGACACAGTGCTATGCCAATATGGGACAAGTTATTCAGCTAATGTCTCCTGAAGGTACAATAGGCTCTTTATTAGACAACTACTTTGATGTAAATTCTAACTTTAATAGATATCGTGTTGGACAACAAATTTCAGATAATTTAATTAAAATTACGTTTGTTAATACAGATATTACCTGTAGAACGTACTTTGATCCACAAACACAAAAAAATTATTTTTATAACTTTAAAACATATGATGGATTTTCTCCTGAAAAGTTAAATGTTTTAATGAAGAACGGTAATATGGAATATAATTCGTTACATCAATCCAGCAGCTTAGGTCTTGGTATGTGGCAGGTACTTTCTATTTCTCGAAGGGTTTATTTAAATAATGGAAAAGAACTTGTAATCTATATTGAAGCTAAATTAGATGATGAAAAAACTATAGATGCACTTTCCAAGGTTCAAAAATTACATTATGCTCTTCTTCAGGTAGATTCAAAAAAGCGTATTCAGTATTCTAGTACAAAGGATTTTTCAGCAGGGGATTCGTTTAAAATGGAAAATGTACAAAGAGTAGGAGAAAGTTATTTTGGAGAAGTAGGAAAATATGTAGGTTGCAAAGTAACTACCAATAGTGGATATACAAATGTTCTATTATTGCCTGCTAGTGAATATAATAAAGAATTGTATGCGTGGGTCCGTAACATTATAGTAATATTATTATTAGCTGGAATTCTTTTTGGATTTTCATTTATTTTTCTATCGAGACTAATCTATACACCTCTTGCAATTTTCTCAAAAGAAATGAAGAAGGTTGGAAAAGGCGATTTACACACAGTTTCTGTACATACTGGTGTAATAGAATATGATACTCTCTTTATGCAGTTCAATACTATGAAAAAGCAAATTCAAAAACTTTTATTAAATGTTGAAAATATGGCTCGTGAAAAGCATAAGCTTGAAATTGAAAAAATTTACTATCAGATAAATCCGCATTTTTTGATGAATACACTTCATTCCATTCATTGGCTTGCAAAAATGCATGGACAGACAGAAATTGAAATATTTACAGCAGAGCTCAATTATATTCTGGCGTACAGTCTTGATAAAATAGACAGGCAAACTACCATAAATACAGAACTCAAGATGCTTCAGTCATACCTTAAGCTCCAAAAAATGCGCTATGACTTTAAAGTAGAATTAAAGGTTGAAGATGGAGACTATTTAGAAACACCAACTGCTAGAATGATTTTGCAGCCTATTGCAGAAAATGCTATTCATCATGGTTTAGGTGAGGAGGGATGTTTGAGCATTTCTGTATCTCATTCTGATTTGAATAATGCTATTATAATAACAATGGAGGATAACGGAAAAGGACTTACAAATGATGAACTTCACAGTATTAAGCAAACCATGCAAAGAAATTCTACAGAAGGCAATAAAGTTGGTGGGATTGGACTAAGATATGTGTATGGTATGCTTGAATCATTTTATGGAGATAGAGCAATAATTAACATTGAAAGTGAATTAACGCAGGGAACGAAAGTAACTTTGCTTTTGCCAATCGATAGTACTGAACCGGTAATTTTGACGCAGAGTGAGAGCAAGTAAATTTTCTTAAAGGGGGTAAGAACTGACATGTATCGTGTATTAATTGTTGATGACGACCGCTTGGTACGTCAAGGAATTATTTCAATGATGCCATGGGAAAAATACGGAATGGTTGTTGTGGGTGAAGCTCAAAATGGAGAGAGAGCATTGGAATTTTTAAAGCAAACACCAGTTGATTTACTGTTTGTGGATTTAGATATGCCTGTAATGGATGGGATTTCATTAATGGAGAAAAGTCTAGAATTTAACCCTAAGCTGCTGTTTGTAGTATTAACTTTTCATGAGGATTTTCACTATGTACAGTCAGCCTTAAGAATTGGAGCGTTAGATTATATTTCAAAATTAGAGATGGAAAGTACAGATTGTGATGAACTTCTTAAACGGATAAGTCAGAAAGTTGAAGGAATTATGCCAAAGACCAATATAAAGCCTGACAATAATGCTAAATTGCGTTTGACAAAGGTCCATAACCTACACACAGTCGATGAGAAGGAATGGGATTATCTTGTCAAAAAGTGGAATGAAATGTATTGGATTTATGATGATACTACTTTTGAAGAGCTTTGCAGCAGTACAAGGGAACTTGGTATTTCAATATGGAGAGTTGCACAGGTATTGCTGCATTTAACAAGTGAGGCTGAAAAAAATATCTGCTCAGTAGGTAAAGAAGTACCTGAATATGATAATCTCGACGATTTTTTTCAATGGCTTACCGCTTTTAGAGAAGATTTATATAAAAAAGCATCCGAAGAAACAAACCTAGATAAATTGCAGTTATGTATTATAAAAGCTGTAATTTATGTAAAGGAAAACTTAGGAATGCAATTAAACGTAGAAGAAATTACTCAAATTGTTAATCTCAGCCGAAGCTATTTTTCTATTAATTTTAAAAAATATACAGGAATGTCTTTTAAAGAATTTGTACGGCAGGAAAGAATTAAAGCTGCTAAAATTTTATTAGTTGAAAAGGATACTTTAGTAGCAGACATCGCACAAGATATAGGATATGAAGATGTTAATTATTTTATAAGGGTGTTTTGCGGATTAACAGGAATGACACCAGGAGAATATAGAAAACAAAATTTAAGAAAATGTAATTAAAAACAAAAGATATTGGTATCCAGTAGCTATAAAAATTCTGCAAAAATCTATTTGTAGATGCATAGAGTAAGCATAGATTGGAAGTGATTATAGGAGGTATTTTTCAGCCGACGGAAATCACTTCTAATTTTTTTAGTCTCTAGGAATTTGTGGTTTTTGCCAATTGTAGATGATTTTTAACTATATGTGAATAAATTGTATGAGTTGTTAAAAAGGTGTAAACATATAATATACAAAGTAATATGAAGATAGTTCTTAAGAAAATACTAATAAATAAACAAGAAAAATAATTTGGGAGAAGAAATATAGCAAATAATACTTTGTAAATGCATAGAATCGGCATAGGGTAGGAAGCGGTTGGAGGAGGCATTTTTTAGCCGACGGAAATCACTTCCTACCCTTTTTATCATGTGTTATGTTTCGAAAAAAAGAAACAATTTTAACATTCATGAAAAATGTTTTTTTTATATTAAAAAAACTACACAAATTGTATAACATATGTCCATATTGTTAACATTTAATTAATGTTATACTAAATTTGTAAACGAAATCATTAGACAATATATTTTACTATATACCAATCTAATATGCAGCACTTATGAAAATACTTAAATTTACTAGTGTAAGAATCAGTGCAATTCAGTTGTAAGCAAATCTCATACTTTGCTAAAAAGTTACGAAGAAGGGGGAAAATAATAAAATGAATAGCAAAAAAAATCTCATACATTATTGGATAATGATGGCGCCCGGTTATATTTGGTTGATCTTATTCAGTATTGTTCCTATGTTTGGAATCATAATGGCCTTTCAGGACTTTAATCCGTCTATAGGAATTTTTAAATCGCCGTGGATAGGGTTGGAAAATTTTCGTTATATGTTTAGTATGGACGATGTAAGACAGGTATTTATTAATACAATTATAATTGCAGTGGGTAAATTAATTGGAAATCTTATCATTCCATTAATTTTTGCATTACTGCTCAGTGAATTAACAATTAAGAAATTGGTAAGACCAATTCAGACAATAGCATATTTACCTTACTTTTTATCCTGGGTTATACTTGCAAACATCGTTTTAAATATTTTTGGAGTGGTAGGTCCAATTAACAGTTTTCTGGGACTTTTTGGAATTAAACCAATCGTTTTCTTTGGACGTGCTGATATGTTTAGACCTTTGGTAATATGGTCAGACATATGGAAAGGCTTTGGATATAATGCTGTTATATATCTTGCAGCCTTGACCGGAATTGACCCAGCTCTTCATGAAGCTGCTGCTATAGATGGTGCTGGACGATTTAAAAGGCTTTTGCATGTTACACTGCCTGGTATTAAGACAACTGTTATTCTGCTCGCAATACTGTCCCTGGGTAATATTCTTAATGCAGGATTTGATCAGATATACAACTTATACAATCCGTTAGTTTATTCTACAGGTGATATTATTGATACTTGGGTATATCGTGCAGGTCTTGTAAACTTACAATATAGTCTTGCTACTGCAGTTGGTCTTTTGAAATCTGTTGTAAGCTTCATACTTATAATCATTAGTTATGTTCTAGCAGACAAATTTACAGGCTATAAAATCTTTTAACGAAGTTTCGGGGGGTGGATCTTTTGATTGAACGTAAAACAGTTGGTTCAAGAATATTTAATGTTACAAATGCAATAATATTGATTTTAATTACACTCTTATGTCTGCTGCCTCTTTGGTACATATTAATGGTTTCTCTTAGTGACAAAGGGGCAGTTAATGCAGGACAAGTTACCTTTTGGCCAATAGGCTTCAACATACTTTCATATAAAAAGATTGTTGGTGAATCGGCGTTTTTAATGTCTTTCTGGGTATCGGTAAAAAGAGTTTTTCTGGGAACAGTAGTAGGTGTAGGTGCAATTGTGTTGATGGCATATCCTTTATCTAAAACATCTAAGCAGTTACCTCATCGTAATGTTTACATGTGGGTGCTCATATTCTGCATGCTATTTAACGGCGGTACAATTCCTTGGTATCTTACCGTAAAAAAATACGGATTAATAGATTCAATTTGGGGGTTGGTACTTGCTGGAGGACTTCCAGTTTTCAATGTTATATTAGTAATTAACTTCTTCAGGAATATACCTCCGGCACTGGAGGAAGCAGCTTTTGTAGATGGAGCCGGTCCTTGGCGTACGTTATTTCAAATTATTATTCCGCTTTCCGGGCCAGTAATTGCAACTATTACATTGTTTACTATAATAGGTCACTGGAATGAGTTCTTCCAGGGATTGGTTTTAAATACAAAGCAGTCTAATTATCCACTGCAGACTTATATTCAACAGTTAGTTGTAGTTTTAGATTATAGTACTATGGACACAGAGCAGATTAAACTTGCATCCATGCTTAATAATAAATCGCTTAATGCTGCAAAAATTTTCATAGCAATGATTCCAGTGTTGATGATTTATCCATTTCTTCAAAGGTATTTTATAACAGGAATTACTTTAGGCTCAGTAAAAGAATAACCTATTACGATTTTAATTGTACAGTATAGGAAAAATTTATTATGCATACATAGAAAAGATCGCAATTGCTGGATATTTTCCATGGATAAGTTTAGCTTACACAATCTTTTCCTATATAAGTACAGTTGAAATATATGTACCAAAAATATATTTTATAAATTAAGGGGGAATTAAAATGAAAAAGAGTAAAGTTTTAGCGTCATGCTTGGCAGTGTCTATGTTAGTTGCAACTGGAACAGCTTGTGGAAAAAAAGCAACACAAAGCAAGACGACTACTACACTTTCAAAGGCTGAACAAAAGCCTTTTGGAAGGTATAAAAAACCAGTTACTATTCATCTTGTTCGTACACTAGATCCTAATGTAAAGTTCGATAAAGGAGAATCAATAGAAAAGAATGGGTATATCGATGCTATTAAAAAGAGTCTTAATATCAACGTAAAATTCGATTGGGTTTGTGCACCAGGAGATTGGAATCAGAAGATGAGCTTGGCTATTTCATCCAACAATCTTCCGGATGCTGTAATTGTTGATATGACAAGATATAAAGCAATGATGAAATATAATCAGATTGCCGATTTAACTAGTACATTTAAGAATTCTGCCTGTGATTTATTAAAAAGCTATTATAAGAGTGGTGGAAGTGCTTTAACTAAATTAACTGAGGTAAATGGCAAAATAATGTCCGTTCCTGCCACTTCGCCAAAAGCAAATGGGTTTAATGAAATGTGGATTCGTCAGGATTGGCTCAAAAAGTTAGGCTTGAAGGCACCCACTAATATAGAAGAACTAAAGGCAGTTGCAAAAGCTTTTGTTGAAAAAGATCCTGATGGTAATGGCAAGAAAGATACTATTGGTATAATCGGACCTGCTAAGTCAGGAACATTAAGCGGTACAGATGGTACTCAGTTTGGATTAGACCCTATTTTCAGTTCATATCAATCTTATCCAGGATATTGGCTGAAAGACAACAGTGGTAAAGTTGTATATGGTTCTACACAACCTCAGACAAAACAGGCACTTCAATCTTTAGCTGATATGTATAAGGAAGGATTACTTGATAAGGAACTGTTAGTAAGAGATGATAGTATGCCGCCAGTTAAAGATGGTAAAGTTGGTGTATTCTTTGGACCTTGGTGGGAAGGTTATAACATCTCTGATGTATATCTTCAGAACCCTCCTCAGGATTGGCAGGCATATGCAGCTCCGCTTGCTTCAGATGGCAATTATTATGCACATTTGTCAGCTCCAGCTTCTAACTTCTTAGTAGTAAACAAGAATTATAAGCATCCTGAAGCTGCTGTAAAGATTATTAACTTACTTCTAAGAGACGAACCAAAATGGGTAGCAAGTGGTTTAAGCAAAAACACTGGTACCGGAGCAGCTTACCCATTATTCTCTGTATTTGATAATGTTGATGAACTAGAGTCATCCTATAATATCTTGACAAAATTCATGAAGGGTGAAACTACTATAAAAGATACTGATTTTAGTACTCATAAGCTTTTAAAAGGTGATATGGAGGCTATTAAGCAGTTAAAGAAAAAACCATATGATGATTACTCAATAAACAATTGGAACTTAAAGAGCAAACTTGAATCTAGCAACCTTCCTCGTTTAGTATCCATTATGGTTGGAGATAAACCTCTTTCAACTGAGAAAAACATAAAAGGAGTCTATAGCCTTTATTATGGTCAAACACAGACAATGGAATCTAGATGGGCTAATTTGCAGAAGCTTGAGCAGGAAACTTTTGCAAAAATAATTATGGGAACAGCTCCTATAAGCTCCTTTGATGATTTTGTTAATAAGTGGAATCAGCAGGGTGGAGAAAAGATCATCAGTGAAGTAAGCAAAATTAAATAGCAGATATAGTTTTATGAACTGGAATTGTTGGATAGACGGTTCCAGTTCAAATTTTAATAGAAAGATGATTATCTTTTGCAAAGTAAAAATGCTAAAAGTGTAAATTAGAGGTGAAAAAATGGTTTGTATGAAAAGATGGTGGAAAGAAGCAGTAGTATATCAGATTTATCCAAGAAGTTTTAAAGATTCAAATGGCGATGGAATCGGTGATTTACAAGGTATAATTGAAAAATTGGATTATCTGAAGAAGCTTGGAATAGGTGTTGTATGGCTGAGCCCAGTTTATCAGTCTCCAAATGATGATAATGGGTATGATATAAGTGATTATAGAGCTATTATGAAGGAATTCGGAACTGAAAAAGACTTTGAAGAGCTCCTTCAGGGAATGCATCAAAGAGGTATTAAACTGGTAATGGATCTGGTTGTAAACCATACCTCTGATGAACATAAGTGGTTTATAGAGAGCAGAAGCTCAAAAGATAATCAATTCAGAGATTATTATATCTGGAGAAATGGAAAGGATGGTAATCCTCCAAACAACTGGGGTTCCTTCTTCAGTGGTTCTGCATGGAAATATGATAAAGCCACTGACCAGTATTATTTTCACTTATTTTCAACTAAGCAGCCAGATTTAAATTGGGAAAATAAGAAAGTAAGATCTGAAGTCTATGATATGATGAAATTCTGGTTTGATAAGGGAATAGATGGCTTTAGAATGGATGTCATAAATTTAATATCTAAGGTGCCGGGACTTCCTGACGGAGAAAAAGGAGAAAACGATCTTTACGGTAACGGCTTTCCTTTTACTGCGAATGGGCCAAGAATACATGAATTCCTGCAGGAAATGAATAGAGAGGTATTAAGTAAATATGACATAATGACTGTAGGTGAAGCACCAGGTGTAGATCCTAAAACAGCAGAGCTATATGTAAATAGTGATAGAAATGAACTCAATATGATTTTTCAATTTGAACTTATGGATATAGATTCAGGAGAACACGGGAAATGGGATATAAAGCCATGGAAACTCACAACATTTAAAGAAATAATGTTTAAATGGTATGACACATTAAAAGGAAAAGGATGGAATTCACTATTTTTAAATAATCATGATCAACCAAGAATGGTATCTAGATTCGGAAATGACAAAGAATACAGAGTTGAATCAGCGAAGCTGCTGGCGACGTTTCTTCATACATGGCAGGGAACACCATACATCTATCAAGGTGAAGAAATTGGAATGACCAATGTGCATTTTAATGATATTTCTGAGTATAAAGACATTGAGAGTATTAATATGTACAAAGAGATGTCAGCATTGGGCGTACCAAAGGAAACATTGATGAAAGGTATTTATGCCAAAGGAAGGGACAATGCAAGAACTCCAATACAATGGAATTCATCTGAGAATGCTGGCTTCACTGATGGAAAGCCTTGGATTAATGTTAACCCAAACTACAAAGAAATAAATGTTGAAAGAGCATTAGCTGATAAAAGTTCTGTATTTTATTACTATCAAAAGTTAATCCAGCTGAGAAAACAATATGAGGTAATAGTATACGGTGATATAAACATGTTATATAAAGATGATGAAAGTATATTTGCTTATACAAGAAACCTCAATAATGAACGTTTGTTAGTTATTCTGAATTTCTTTGACAGTAAAGTAGAATTTAATCTTCCAGAGGACATTGAGTATAAAGCAACGGAGCTTCTAATAAGTAACTATCAGGTTGAAGAGCATGATCTTCATAGTATTAGGTTAAGGCCTTATGAAGCAAGGGTGTATCTATTAAAATAATGCTAAATATCGAAAAGCTAGGAATTTATTTAAGAGGATATTAATAAGAGGGGTGCATATAAGTGGCTAAGAATACAGATATAAAATTGAGGAACAGTACAATATATTCTGTTTATGTAAGAAATCATACAAAGGAAGGTGACTTTAAAGGAGTCACGGAGGATTTAGATAGAATAGCTGATTTAGGTGTAGATATAATATGGCTTATGCCAATACATCCAATCGGTCAGGTTAACAAGAAAGGTAAGCTAGGATGTCCTTACTCAATTCAGGATTACAGAAAAGTAAATCCAGAGTATGGTACATTAGAGGATTTTAAAGAGCTTATTTCAGAAACCCATAAAAGAGGAATGAAACTTATTATCGATGTAGTTTATAATCATACATCACATGAATCCGAACTTCTGAAAAGCCATCCGGAGTATTTTTATAGAAAAGAAGACGGGCAGCCTGGAAATAAAGTAGGCGGCTGGTCGGACATAATTGACCTAGATTATGATAATAAAGAACTATGGGATTATCAGATAGAAACATTAAAATACTGGGTACTGCTTGGAGTAGATGGTTTCAGATGCGATGTAGCGCATCTTGTGCCGATTGAATTTTGGACAAGGGCTAGAAGAGAAGTTGCATCAGTAAAGAAAAATGCTATTTGGCTGGCAGAAAGTGCAGATTCGTATTTTCTAAAAGAACTGAGACAAAGAAAAATAATGGCACATTCCGACAGTGAGGTTTTTCAGGCTTTCGATATTGCATATGATTATGATACTTATAAATATTTTGCAGAATATCTGAGAGGCGAGAGAGGGCTAAGCTATGTTTTAGAAGCAAAGCGCAATCAGGATTTTATTTATCCTGAAAACTATGTAAAGCTTAGATTTTTGGAGAATCATGATAATCCAAGAATAACCTATTATTTAAAAGAAGAGACTGATTTGAAAAACTGGACTGCTTTTATGTTTTTCGAGAAAGGAGCAGCACTTATTTATGCTGGTCAGGAAGCAAAAGATGATAATACTCCTGATCTGTTTAACAGTGACCCAGTAAACTGGAATAAGGATATAAAATTCTATGAATATATAAAGAAGCTTATTCAAATTAAAAAAGCAGATATTTTTGCATATGGACAGTATGAGATATTACAGCAAAAGAAAATTGGTGTTATAGAAGCAAGATATGAGTATAAAGGTAGACAGCTTATTGGAATATTTAATGTAGAAAGAAAAATAGGGAGTTACAAGCTGAATATTAAGGATGGAACTTACAACAATCTTATAGATGGAAGGGTCATACAAGTTTCAGAAGGTAAAATTGAACTTCAATTAAAACCTATTATCTTAGAAGCATAATAGCTTATTTATTTGCCCATAGTATAAGTCTGCAGAAATTTTATTTAAAATTAGAATTTCTAGCAGGCTTATATGCAGTTAATATAGTTTTTTAGGAATGGAAGGGATGAATATATGGATAGAAAATGGTGGAAAGAGGGAGTAGCATATCAAGCATATGTAAGAAGTTTTAATGATTCAGATGGTGATGGTATAGGTGACCTCAGAGGTATTATTGAAAAACTGGACTATTTGAAAGATCTTGGAATAGATATGCTGTATTTAAATCCAATTAATAAATCACCAAATGAAGACAATGGATATGATATTAGTGATTTTAAAGACATAATGGATGAATTTGGAACGTTATCTGATTTTGATGAACTTGTTAGAGAACTTCACCAAAGAGATATGAAATTAATTATGGATTTAGTAATTAATCATAGTTCCGATGAACATCCATGGTTTATTGAAAGCAGAAAAAGTAAAGACAATCCATATAGAGATTATTATATATGGCATTCAGGCAGGAATGGTACTCCTCCTAATAATTGGGGATGTTTTTTTGGAGGAAGTGCATGGGAATATGATGAAACATCTGGAGAATATTATCTTCACATATTTTCAAAAAAACAGCCGGATTTTAATTGGAGAAATAAAAACTTAAGAGAAGAAATGAAAGGTGTAATAAGATACTGGATTGATAGGGGAGCGGACGGCTTCAGAATGGATGCTATAAACCATTTAGAAAAAGATCACAGTTTCCCGAACGGTATAGTCAGAGAGGGAGAAGTATACGGTGATTTCATAAAATACGTGCAGAACCTTCCTGAGGTACATGGGTACTTAAAGGAATTAAGGAAAGAAGTATTTAATTCTGGGTATCATGTAGTCATCGGAGAAACCGGTGGAATAAATCATGAAAATGCATTTATTTATACTGGCAAGGATAGAAATGAACTGGATATGATATTTCATTTTGATATGCACAGTGTAGGCAGGGGGGAAAGACCTTGGGAAAGGAAACCTATAGACCTTATTCAGGATATTAAGAAAAAAATGTCTGGCTGGCAGCTTAGACAGGAAGAAGAAGGCTGGTGCCCTTTATTCTATTCTAATCATGACACTACCAGAACTGTATCAAGGATGGGAGATGATGAAAAATATTGGAGGGAATCTGCAAAAATGCTTGCAACTTTGCAGTTTACACAGAAAGGCACTCCCTTTGTTTATTATGGTGACGAGATTGGAATGACTAATGCTAAGGGATTTGAGCTGAAGGATTACAGAGATCCATCAGCATTTATTAAGCATAGAGAATTAGTTGAAGCTGGTCTAGTTAGTGAGGAAAACTATTTATTAGGACTGTATTATACCTCACGAGATAATTCCAGGACTCCGATGCAGTGGGATGATAGTCAAACCGCTGGCTTTTCAACCGGAACTCCTTGGATAAAGGTTAATCCAAATTATAAAAAGATAAATGTGAAAGATCAACTACAAGATCAACAGTCTATATTGATGTACTATAAGGCACTAATAGCATTAAGAAAGGATAATCCAGCTTTAGTGTACGGAAATTTTATCGAACTCAATAAAGAGCATAACAAGATATATTCGTACATAAGAGAATTAAATGACAGCAGAATGCTAATAGTAGTTAATTTTTTTAGTAATGAACCTATATTTGAAATTCCAAAGAATGTTCATTTAGAACATAGTAAACTTCTATTATCAAACTATAAAGTAGAAGCTGGGGGCCAGGATAATAAAGCAGCGTTTAAATTGAGACCTTATGAGGCCAGAATATATAGATTATAACAATATGTAATAGAGTATAGCACTACACTGTAGAGATATGCTATAATAATAATGATTAAGTTTAGAGAGGATGGTTTAATGATCGCTAAGAAAGAGAAAATATATACTATAGTATCAAAGATATTATTAATAATTATAGGCGCATCCTTATCTTCAATAGGTCTTGAAATATTTCTGGTACCTAACAGAATTATTGATGGCGGTGTTGTTGGCATATCTATTATTTCTAGTTATTTAACTAAGTTTCCACTTGGTCTTTTTACATTTATTCTAAACGTTCCATTTTTTATTATAGGATATAAGCAGATTGGAAAATCTTTTGTGCTGCATACACTTCTTGCTGTTACGAGTCTTTCTATTGGGGTTTCGATACTTCATCCTATACCTGGACTTACTCATGATATATTTCTTGCTGCAGTTTTCGGAGGAATTATCAATGGAGCTGGAGTTGGACTAATAATCCGTTCTGGTGGCTCACTTGATGGAACGGAGATAGTAGCAATCATTTTTGATAAAAAAACTAGCTTTTCTATTGGTGAAATAGTTATGTTTTTTAATATATTTATACTTACTGGTGCAGGATTTATTTTTGGTTGGGACAGAACAATGTATTCGTTAGTAGCATATTTCATCGCGTTTAAAGTCATCGATATAGTAGTAGAAGGAGTAGACGAATCAAAAGCAGTTATGATTGTATCGGATGAAAGCGAAGAGATTACCTCAGCTCTTACAGATCGACTTGGAAGAGGGGTTACGATATTAAACGGAAAAGGTGCTTATTCAAAAGCACCATATAATGTAATATATGTGGTAGTTTCACGTCTTGAATTGTCTAAGCTTAAATCTATAGTGTTGAACTTCGATGAAAATGCATTGATTACGATTGGAAGCGTAGAGGTGGCTGGAAAGAAGTACAAGAAGAAAGCTATACACTAAAAAATCGGCGATTAGCCGATTTTTTAATTGCTGAATAGCCAAGCTCCGATTCCGGCAATTACGGCTACAAGTAGTAATATGGTGATTAATATTTTAACAACGCTCAATGGATACTTTCCTTGAACCTCTCCAGTTTGTCCATTCACTAGATATTGATATATTTTATTTCTATATATAAATGAAGAAACCCATATTGGTAATAGTATATGTTTATATGTCACACCATAGAAACCCGTATCTATGTTTAAATTTCTTATTTCATCTGCATCAATCTGATTTCGGATTCCGTTTTCAATTTTCTCATCCATAATTGGGGTAGCTTTAGACCAGCCTTCTTTTAATGTTACACTGTATCTTTCTGCTAAAAATCCAGACATATACTGAGTATTATAATGAGTAAGTTCAGTCAAATCAAATGGCTCAAGTTTACGTATAAGCTTATCGTTAACTTTTTTAGAAGCATTTATTAGTATGTCATTGAAAAATCTTGAATAGCTGCCACTGGTATATTCCCAGCGAGTTTTTTTGACCTGTTTTTCAACTTGTTTTCTTTCACCATCTTCTTCTACCCATTCAGTTTCTGTAACATAATAATAGGTACCTGCCTCAGCTGTATATGTAGATCGTGTATCTGCATCATAAGTCCAAAATGGTATATATACTCCTGTAATTCTCTGAGCTTGATAACTTGTTTTTAACTTCCTTGGAGCCAAGAATCTATGCTTTATCCATTTTGTAAAACCTGTTTCTGCATTTTTTCTCGAAATCGTAAATGGTATAAGCGATTCAGGTGCAATACCAACGGAAGATTCATTTCTTACGATATGAGAAGAACCGCAAAAAGCACAGAATTCAGCCACAGCAGTATGATCTAATATGGTATCAGCTCCGCAATTTTCACAATGAATAATTCTCTTTTCAGTTCCCCAATCGGTTGAAGCCTGTTCATCTGCATCTAAGAAATAATATTCTGTTATGGGAGTATCATCTTTTTCAATTTCTGACTTTAAGCCGCAATAAGGACATACAAGTTTTTGAGATGCAGGATCAAAAACCATATTGGCTCCGCAACTTGGACAAGGAAATATATCTGTTTTTTCAATAGTACTCTTATGCTTATTTTCCATCAAAGTCCCTCCTATTCAATTTTATTACCACATTCAGTACAGAACTTTGAAGCTGCAGGCACCGGTTTGCCACAAACCTTGCAGAAAACATCTTTTACAGTCTGCGGAGCACCACAATCAGGGCAAAATTTCAATCCCTCTTCTATTTCACTGCCGCATTTTATGCATTTAACTGTAGGCTTTATCAGCATATTACCGCAGGAGGAACAGAATTTAGAACCAGCTGTTACCTGAGCATTACACTTTGGACAGGTTACTGTGTTAGTTGGTTGAACGGAGGTAGTAGTTTGACTATTTTTATTTAATGCATCAGTAATAATATTTCCCACAGCATTTCCTACTCCAAAGCTCATACCTAAACCTGAGGCACCATTACAAGGGTTTTGAGCAACATCTCTTATAGCCTCAGCAGCTTGATATTGAGTATACTGCTGCATGTTTCCAAGTACCCCCATAGAAGTTTTTTTATCAAGTACTTTTTCAACCTCTTCCGGAAGAGATATATTTTCAATGTAGAGCGAAGATAGTTCAAATCCTAGAGCTTGAAATCTATCTTGAAGTTTAACTTTAGCTGATTCTCCGAATTCATCATAATGAGTAGCAAGATCTAGTGCCGGTATTCTAGATTCGGCAATCATATCAGAGATTCCAGATATTAGGGCGCGTTTTAGCTGCCCAACAATATTTTCAGTATCGAAAACATCTGTAGTTCCGAATACTTCCTTAAGAAATTTACCAGGGTCTACTACTTTAAACGAGAATATGCCAAAGGCACGAAGCCTTATAACTCCGAATTCAGCATCACGCATCATAATAGGATTGGATGTACCCCATTTCTGATCGGTGAATTGTTTTGTATTAATAAAATAAACTTCTGCCTTAAAAGGGGAGTTAAAATCATAAGCCCAAGCACGAATCGTTGAAAGAACAGGCATGTTTTTTGTAGTCAACATATATCTTCCTGGTCCAAAAACATCAGCAATCTGACCTTCGTTTACAAACACTGCCATCTGAGATTCTCTTACAGTAAGCTGAGCTCCCATTTTAATTTCTTTATTTTCTACAGGAAATCTATAAACAATAGTGTCACTGCTGGAGTCTGTCCATTCAATAACTTCTATAAATTGATTTTTAAATATATTGAAAATACCCATAATTAATCACCGTCCTAATATATATTATAAATTATATAGCAATAAATTGGAATATTATAATGAAATATGTAATATGTAATCAATGATGAAAATAATTAAACAATATGATATAATCACTACTAATTAAATTTATATGTAATGACAGGAGTATTATATGAATAAATCCAGGATATATAAGGTTCTAAAGAAATAGGGGAGAATTCAATGATAAAGTTTATAAATAATAATGAACGAGTGATTATAGTTTTGCATGAAATATATGGGATAAATCAACATATGCATCAAGTATGCGAATACTACAGCAGCTTAGGGTTTGATGTAATTTGTCCAGATTTACTTAGTTTAAATAAAAGTTTTGACTATGCAGTTGAGCAAGAAGCTTATGAGAACTTTAAGAAAAATGTTGGCTTCATTCCAACTGCTGATCGAATTAAAAGGTTACTAAAAGAATTAAAAGAAGTGTACAAGTATGTGTTCATATTAGGCTTCAGTGCTGGTGCATCTATAGCATGGTTATGCAGTGATTCAGACGTCAAATGTGATGGAATAATAGGCTACTATGGCTCTAGAATAAGAGATTATTTATATGTAGTTCCAAACTGTAAGGTATTACTGATTTTTGCTGAAGATGAGAAATCCTTTAGTCCCAGGGAGTTATTAAGAGTTCTTAGTGAAAAAACAAATGTCAGTGCACATGTATTAGTGGGAAAACATGGCTTTAGCGATCCGTTTTCCCCAAATTACTGTGCACAAGCAAGGGATATTGCTAATAGACTAGTAAATGATTTTTTATCAGGGCTTTAACCAAGATTATTTCCTTCCGAGGATAACAAGCTCTGTGGCATTCATAAACCCAACTTTATATAAGTTCTGTTTAAGTGAAGATATTTTGCTTTTTATATTATCAAACTCTTTGTTTCCTTTTAATTTTTCAGCATAATTATCTATACTGTTAAAACAACTGTCTAATATTTCTTTTTCTTCGGCTTCATTTACGTCAGCTTTCTGTTCCTCAGCAGTACTATATTCAAAAATATCTTCTATTTTAACACCAGTTTCTTTTACAATATCTATGATAGCTTGTCTTTTAAAAGTTTTTGCATGATAAGTACCAGCTAACATATTCATTTCAGCACAAAGATGATGTATATAGACATGAGAAAGCTGCTTTAGTGCTTGATTATCACAGAACATTTCATTTATTATGAAAAAACCATTTGGTTTAAGAACTCTGAGCATTTCACTTAATACTTGCTTATAATTAGGCAAATGGTGAAGAGTATTTGAAATGCAAACCGTATCCATGCTGTTGTCTTCAAAAGTCATTTTATCAGCTGACATATTGATAAATTGAATGTTTTGCTGTTTATTAGATTTTTTTAAAGATTGTATAGCGTCTTTACTATTATCAATACCTATTATTTCATTGTAATCTTTGAACAGTTTGGTAATTACAGAAATAAAATAACCATCTCCTGTACCTACATCTAATATTCTCCCGCCTGATATCTTGTTGAATTTTTCTTCTAATATACTCATAATATTTTTTACAGTAAACCTAGTACCTCACAGTACATTTAGATTGTTTACTTCCTTTCGTTTTTAGTTTGTTCCTTATGTAGAATGATACCATAAGTGTCATAATAATACAAATATTGAACTTTATAATAGATTGTGTGAGGATAATGTATTAGTAGAATTATTTTCGAAAAATTAATTCTTAGTTGTAAAGCTATCATTTAAATATTTCTTTTTGTACTTACAAAACATTTTAGGCTTATTAAGCAGATTATTATCAATAGAACAGAAAATATTAAGAAAGAACTTCCTATACCTATGATATTGTATAGAGGAGTTTATTATCGGAATTATTATGCTTCCAATAGCAAGCGCGTAGTCAAAATACACAATAGCTACAGCTTTTATAAACTATTACTTCTTAGTTTTTACTTCTTACCTACTCATTAATTGAATGTACTGTTAAAAGGATGTAATTATATAATATACGAAGTGATATGAAGATAACTCTTAAGAAAATACTATTAAACCAATAAACAAGAGAAGAATTTGAAAGAAGCAATATATAAAATAATATTTTGTAAATACATAGAGCCGGCTAAGGCAGGAAGTGATTGGGGGAGGCATTTTTCAGCCGACGGAAATCACTTCCTGCCTTTTTTGGCGATTAAGTTGATTTTTTATAGATAAATTATGATAAGACCGTTTAACCGTTTCCAAAGACGTTTCCTGTCTATACGAAATACTTAGACGGATACTAGGATTACTGGCTTATATCAAAAAAAATTCTCTAATTTTATAACGTTTTTCACTTATTAAACTCAATAAATATTTTTATTATACATTATTAGCATTACAGAGTAGAACAATTATAGACAAAATATTGAGAAAATTTCGACAAATAGAGGATTTTGACATTTTATGTAGAATATATTATGTATAAGCTAAAGATGCGTAACAGTAAATATATAAGTATAAAGTTATATTTATTAAGGGGTTGATATAGTGATTAATTTAACCATTGGTCTAATTTGTCAAAGTCACAAACCACTAGAAGGAAATTACTGTTATTATTTAAAAGAATTATGTTACCAATTATCGGGAAACAATTATCAAAATCAATGCAGATATATGTGTGAAGAAGAGTATGAGGTAATGCAATCTTTTTATAAAAAAGAAGAAATACTGGTATTTTCAGAACTCAAAAACAATGATTCTAATTCAGATGAGAGTATAATTAATTTTAATGATGAGGTTAGCTGGAATATTGCAGGAGAATCTTATGATGAAATAATGAAGCTTGTACAGGGACTATACAGGATACCATCATTTAATATATCTGGAGTGGAATTTATTATTAAATCTATTGAATTAAATAGAGTCTATGATGATGTAAAGAGTAACAGTAAAGTATTTACTGCTTAAGATATTAGCATATATAGATAAAAATATATTTAATGGACTTGATTTAATTTTAAATATAAAATAAAATTTGTTATGGAACGATAAATAAAACTTGGACAATATTTACTCAAAAGTTCTAAATAAGATTCTGTGCCAATTAACTAAAATAAAAGTCTATTAGAGTATATAAGGAGGAACAAAAATGTCTGAAACATTAAGTATTGATTTGTCAAAGTTAAAACCTTATGTTGGTGATGAAGAGGTAAGTTATCTTACATCTATGATATCAGCAGCAGACAAGCAACTTAAAGAAAAAACTGGAGCAGGTAGCGATTTTCTTGGATGGATTGATTTACCTGTAAATTATGACAAGGATGAATTTGCAAGAATAAAGAAAGCAGCAGAAAAGATAAAGAGCAATTCTGATGTGCTTATAGTAATCGGAATAGGTGGTTCATATCTTGGAGCTAGAGCTGCTATTGAAATGTTAAATCATACATTTTATAATGCTTTATCAAAAGAGGGGAGAAAAGCACCACTCATATTCTACGTTGGAAATAATATAAGTTCAACATATATGGCAGATTTACTAGAGGCAATTGAAGGAAAAGACATATCGGTAAATGTAATATCAAAATCTGGTACTACAACTGAGCCAGCTATAGCATTCAGAATATTTAAAGAATATGTTGAAAAGAAATATGGAAAAGAAGCTGCTAAAGAAAGAATATTTGCTACAACAGATAAAGCAAAGGGAGCTTTAAAAAATCTTGCTGATGCAGAAGGTTATGAAACATTTGTAATCCCTGATGATGTAGGTGGAAGATATTCAGTTCTTACTGCCGTAGGACTTCTTCCTATCGCTGTAAGCGGAATTGATATAGATGAAATGATGAAAGGTGCAGCAGATGCTAGAAAAGTTTATGCTGAAACTGATTTGAGCAAAAATGATTGCTATAAATATGCTGCTGTAAGAAATGTATTATACAATAAAGGTAAGACTACAGAAATTCTAGTAAACTATGAGCCAAAACTTCATTATTTTGGTGAGTGGTGGAAACAGCTTTATGGAGAGAGTGAAGGAAAAGATAATAAGGGTATATTCCCAGCTGCTGTTGATTTTTCTACTGATCTTCATTCTATGGGACAATATATTCAAGAGGGAAGAAGAAATATATTTGAAACAGTTATAAATATTGAAACTCCTGAAAAAGAAGTAGTTATAAAAGAAAGTAAAGAAAATGTTGACGGACTCAATTTCTTAAGTGGTAAAACTATGGACTTCGTAAATAAAAAGGCATTTGAAGGAACACTTCTTGCACATAATGATGGTGGAGTGCCTAATATAGTTATTAATTTACCAAAACTTACTCCATATAATTTTGGATACATTGTATATTTCTTTGAAAAAGCATGTGGAATAAGTGGATATCTGCTTGGTGTAAACCCATTCAATCAGCCAGGAGTTGAAGCATATAAGAAGAATATGTTTGCTCTTCTTGGAAAACCTGGTTATGAGAGCATGAAGGCAGATCTTGAAAAAAGATTATAAGAATGAGAATTTTAGTAGACGGAGATGGCGCTGCTGGAAGAGATATAATAGAGAAGGTAGCCAGGCATTATTGCTTGGACCTTCTTATATTCTGTGATATAAATCATGCTATCTTCAGTGACTATGCTGAGGTTAAAATAGTAGACAGCGGTTTTCAAAGCGTTGATATTATTCTTATCAACAATGCACAAAAGGGTGATATTGTGGTTACTCAGGACTATGGAGTGGCTGCTATGTCCCTAGCTAAAAAAGGTTTTGCTATAAGTCCATCGGGATATATATATGACGAAGAAAATATAGATAGGCTTCTTATGGAAAGGCATATAAAAGCAAAGATAAGACGGGCTGGCGGCAAGACAACAAATGCTAAAAAGAGAACTGAAAATGATGATATGAGACTTGAAAGAAATCTTTCAAAGCTCGTTGAATCATCTTTGGAAGATAAATAAAAAGCTATTAATCAAGATGTTCTTACATTTTGGTTAATAGCTTTTTCTAATTAACAATTCCTAATTGCTTTTATACGCTATTATCGCTGAAACTGGAGATACAGTTATCATAGAACCCTCTATTTTTTCGAGTACCTCTAAACCGGCAGATTTGCCGTTTGCAACAATATTCCAGCTGCCATCTGGTATCGAAATGCTTTGAGTTTCACTAGTGCTGTTGTAAATAATCAAAATATCATTCCAAGAATCTCTGGCTCCATTATCCTTGAGTAAATAGGCCACAGTATTAGGTGGAGACGGTAAAAAAACTAAGTGATCTTTTATATCTTCAGAGGAAACTTCTCTGAATGCATTGTGTCCTCTTCTTATACTTATAAGCCCTTTCACATATTGAAATAAATCCATATTTTTATACTTTAAATTCCAATCTATTCTATTAATGATATCTGTGGCGTTATAACTATTTGAAATTCCAGATTTAGTTCTGCAAAATTCGCAGCCTGAGTGAAGTAAAGGTATCCCCTGAGAAGTAAGCAGTATACCATAAGCAAGTTTGCACATGGCCTTAAGATTATTCTCTGAAGCACCCGGACAACTTATTTTAAGTTTATCCCATAAAGTATAATTATCATGGCAACTGATATAATTTATAGTTTGAGTAGGAGAGTCAAAAATAGGACTTTTATCATCAACTGTTATGCAGCAGCCTGCAGCACAATACTTTATCATGCTTTCTAGATTTTGCTTTCCGCTTACAAATCCTTTTTCGTTCTCCTGAAAAACGCTGCCTTTTATGCTATCTCTAATGACATCATTAAAAAATCCTAAATTCTTAGTAGCTCTGTTATTATTAATTGAGCAGCGTTTGCATTCAGCGATTGCAGTACCCATGTTCCAACCTTCACCATAAATTATCACATCACTGTTTCTAGACTTTAATTGTGAAATAATATAATTTACTGTGTCTACATCCAAAATACCCATGAGATCGAACCTAAAACCATCTATGTGGTATTCTTCCATCCAATATATCAGTGAATCTGTTATAAATTTTCTAACCATAGAATGTTCTGATGCAATATCGTTACCGCATCCGCTTCCATTACTTATATCACCGTTCTCACACTCTCTAAAAAAGTAGTGTGGAAATAAGTTGTGAAGATTTGAGTATTCGTATTTAAATATATGGTTATATACAACATCCATTATTACACCAATATTGTTTCTGTGAAAAGCAGCCACAGCTTGTTTAAGTTCAAGTATCCTAGATAATGGATTACTTGGTGCAGTTGAGTAATTACCTTCAGGAATATTATAGTTTTGAGGATCATATCCCCAATTGTATTTGTAAGGATGTTCTTCATCTACACTCTGGTAGGAAAAATCGAAAACAGGCATAAGCTGAACGTGTGTTATGCCAAGTTCCTTTATATGACTTAAGCCGGTTAAAATATTTTTTGACGAAGAAGTGTTTTCTTCGCATAGGCCAAGAAATTTTCCTTTTTTCTCAATACCGCTATCTGGGTGTATAGAAATATCACGTACATTAATTTCATATAGTACAGCATCAGAATAATTGGATAGTGGAATATGGCTATCCTTTGAAAATCCTTTTGGATTCGATAGGGAAAAATCCAGTATCGCACCTTTTATTCCGTTAATGCTGCAGGCTCTAGCATAGGGATCTATAATCTCATTTTCTTCTCCCTGTATTTTAACCTGATAGTTATAGAAAAAACCGTTATAGTCACCGCTTAATTTAATCTGCCATACGCCGTTTTTAGTTTCCTCCATAGAAAATTTTGAAGGAACAGAATTTGCAGAATCGTATATCAATAAGTCAACATTTTCAGCTATTGGCGACCATAATTTGAAAATTGTTTGAGTTTTACTGTAATGGATTCCTAAAGGCTTTTCAGTATAATATCTGTCATCAAATTCTTTTGTAGAGTATAGAGAGTAGTAGTTTACATTAAATTTTTGGTTATCATATTCGATAATTGTTTTATATTTTATATTGATTTCGGCTGTAAGCTTCAAATAAACGCAGGAGTCTTTGATCGAAGTTTTTTCTATAGAGATGAATTTTTTTCCGTTTATTACATTGATATTTTGCTGGTTTAAATAGTCCGAACTATCTGTTTTAATACAAACTGTGGTAAAATCTATAAGAGAGCAATTTAAAAGCTGCATTTGGGCTCAGCCTCCTAATATTATATAAATGAAAATCTAGCTAAAAGTTATAGGGTTTCTATACGTAAACTTAACTTATACATGGTGAATTATCGAACGCTTCAACGATCATTCGACGTGTATAAGTTAATAGTTGAAGTAGAAACCCTATATAGGAAAACATTAAGGAAACTTAACTTATACATCGTAAAAACATCGAAGGTATATCATTTATTTTCAAGTATAAGTTAGTAATCTAAGGTTGCTTCCCTAATTAGAGTTTCAATGCAGAAACCCTGTATAAATAATCAATACGGAATTTTAATCTGCGTGATGGCATTATTGAATGTTAACAAATCTTTCGTATTGTTTACCCTTTTCTATATTATACTCTAAAAATTGGATTTAGATATACATAAAAATAATCAGTAGTTACCAAAAAAATAAGTGGAAATAAAAGGAATTTATAGTATAATTATAGTTATTAGACTTTGTCTATCAACTAGATATATATATATATATATATATAATATGATACAGGCGATAAGGTGGTGTAAAAATGGAAGATGCTAATATAGTGTTTAGTATTCCGGGTCCAGCAGAGAAAAACAGCAAAATAGAAATAAAAGTAGAAAATTTACACGAAAGTGATTATCTATTTAAGTTTATGCTTGGGATAGATGGAGTATGGAATATACTTCAGGATTTTTCGGAAAATGAAAGTACAGTTTGGACACCAAGTCAGGAAGGCAAGTACATAATAATGGTTCAAATGAAGAAAAAAGATAGTGTTAAACCCTTTGATAAAGTCCTTAGATCTGATTACATAATAGGAAGGATCGAGGAAAATATAATTGATTCACTGGAAATAGATAAGCATGAATTAAAAGTTGGAGATAAGCTAAACCTAATAGTTAATGTTAATAAGACGTCTGTTGTCTATAAATATTGGATAAAAGTTGAGGATAAATGGGAAATATTAAGAGATTATTGTGCGGAAAATACACTGAGTATAACAGCAAAAAATCCTGGGACTAATCAGTTGTTAGTGGAATGCAGAAATTTGGATTCAAAGAATACTTTTGATGATTTTAAAAAAATAGAATTCGAAGTGCTGCCAATAAAAAAGTTAGAGATTAAAAATTTTAAGTGCCTTTCAACAGTTATGTTATCAGGAGAAGAATTAGTTTTTCAAGTTGATGCTGATTATGAAGACAATAGAATGGTGTTATACAAATTTATTAAAATAACTAAGACAGGAAAAGCTACATGTATTCAAGACTATTCAACTAAGAGAATGGTCAGCTATATTGAAGATGACCATGGAGATTTTAAGCTGCTTTGCATGGCTAAAGATATGTATTCGGTTGAAGAATATGATGATAGGGCAATCATAGCTTATAAGGTAAGACCTTATGAGGATATAGAAATACAAAGTTTTACCAGTGATGTTATGTCTCCTCAGATATGCGACAGTTCCATAGAACTAAAGGCAGTGGTCAAAGGAGGAAAAAATCTTCTTTATAGATATATAATAGATGGAAACAGTTCAAAAGACTCTGGGTATATTAATGATAGCAGCTTTATATGGACACCAGAAAGGTCTGGAGAATACAAAGTAACTTTACTAGTTAAAGATAAAAGCTCTAAAGAAAAGTTTGAAAAACAGACTTCATTTAAATATATTATTGATGATTATAGTGTGAATCCAGTAAAGATTAAGGACATAATACTAAGTAAAGAAGATAATGTTGTTGTAGGTGAATCCATAAATATTAAAGCCATCGCTACAGGTGGTATAGATTTACGATATTCTTTTTCAGTAAAAAAAGATGGTATTGAGATTGAAAAGGTTAATTATGGAAGCTGCAGCTGGGTCAATTTTACACCAGATAATGAAGGAGAGTATGAATTTGAAGTAAGGGCTAAGGATAAATATTCTACCAAACAGTATGACAGCCATGAAATAATACATTTGACTGCTAGAAAGTATCTTCCTGCTGAAATAGATTATGTGCTTATGCCTGCCAAGGAAAATTATTTAGTTGGTGACACGATAAGGTTTGACATCATAGCTCAGAAAACACAAGATACACTTATAAAATATGTGCTTAAAATTAACAGCCATCTTGTTGAAGAAACAGATTATATTAAGAGCGATAGATATCTGGTAAATCCTAAATGCAGCGGCAGCTATGTAGTTGAAATAATGGCTAAAAACAAAAAAAGTTCAGAGGCATATGACGATAAAAAAATAATAAATATATATGTAAATGATGCACTGCCTGTAACCAATACGAAAATACTTTGGGATAAAGTAAATATCAAGGTGAATGAACCTGTAATATTTTCAGTAAAATGTGAAGGCGGAAAAGATGTTGTATATGAGTTTTATCTTATGGAACACGAGGATTGGGTATTGTCCCAAAAATATAGTAAAATGAATTACTTTAGTTTCATTCCGTATAGCAGTGGTAATTATAAAATACTTGCTTTAACAAAGAGCAGTTATAAAGACATTTCATATGAAGATTATGATATGATAGAATTTAATGTAAATAAATGAAGATTTATTTTCAGTGCCAGGTATTTGCAGTATTTAAGTGAATACCTGGAACTTATGTGAAAAGGTGGTAAACTAATGGAAAGATTAGATAAGGTACTAGCAAATTTAGGATATGGAAGCAGAAAAGAAATAAAGGTCCTTGCGAAGAAAGGGGTTATAGTAGTTGATGGTGTAATCCAGAAGGATTCAGCTGCTCAGGTTAACCCAGAAAGCAGTAGTATTGAAGTTAACGGTGAAAAGATATTTTACAGAAAAAATATATATCTTATGCTAAATAAGCCTGATGGAGTTATTTCAGCTACGGAGGATAATTATGACAAAACAGTAATAGATCTTATTGATGCAAAGTATGCAGCTTTTAATCCTTTTCCTGTTGGAAGGCTCGATAAGGATACAGTAGGACTTTTATTACTTACTAATGATGGAGAGCTGAATCATAGGCTTATAGCACCAAAGTGGCATGTGGATAAGGTTTATTATGCTAAAATCGATGCTTCAGTGGATGAAGAAGATCAAAAAGCGTTTGAAAAAGGAATAACTTTAGATGACGGCTATAAATGTATGCCTGGAAATCTTGAAATACTGTCAGTTTCAGATAATTTGTCTGAGGTTAAAGTTACGATACATGAAGGTAAATTTCATCAGGTAAAAAGGATGTTTGAAAGCCTTGGAAAACACGTTATTTATTTAAAAAGAGAAACCTTTGGGCCGATAAAACTGGATACGAACTTGGAAGAAGGAGAGTATAGGGAGCTTACTGAAGAAGAGGTAAATCAATTAAGAGTGGCAGTGAAGCTTGTTTGAATGGGAAATTAAATATATTGCGAATTAAATGCTCTAGACGGAATAGTCTAGGGAAAGTGCATTAAATAGGTATGAGAGTTAAGAGTAAAGAGAAAAGAGAAAAGTGAAGGTTAAAATTCAGCTGAGCTGAATTTTGATTGTATAGAGACTCTCAATTATTTAGATAATCCTTTTGCAATACTAGGTATAGTCTTAGTTTTTAGAAAGTTATCTGCTGTTAATCGGATTTAAATTCTTAGAAATTCTGCGCAGCAGAATTTCTTCCTTCACTTTTCTCTCTACTCTTTACTCTTTTCTCTTACCAATATTTAAAGCATACACTAACTACTTAATATTATCTTCATTTAATTCACTTTCTTGGTTCATAATATATTTATATTAAGAATTAATACTTAATAAATTAAAATATCAGTTTATTTCAAGATCATTTATGTGTAAACGTTACAAAATGAAAGTTTTATATCATATTAATTAAAAATTTACAATTTATTTTGCAATATGTCTTGCATAGAGATTGTGTTTTATGTATAATAGTTCCTGCAAGGATAAATAAAAGGAAGAATTAGCCCCCTTTTTATTTATAGTGCTTTAACACAACCTAGCCCCAAGGGTTGTGTTTTTTCTTTTTTAATATTGTTATAGTTTTTTATGTGTACTATAATTAGAGTATACACTTTAGAGAGTTAATGTGTAAAAGCTTAGACTTCTTTATTTTGGTTAAATGGAGGATGTTAAATGGAAGATTATATTTCAAAACTTCAAAGTGAAGATATGGACTTTTTATTTGATGCAATTATAAGTCTTAAAAATAGAGAAGAATGTTATAAGTTTTTTGAGGATTTGTGTACTGTTACAGAAATCAAAGCATTGGAACAGCGTCTTCAGGTAGCGAATATGCTTAAACATGGAAAAACTTACAATGATATAGCTAAAACAACTGGTGCCAGTACTGCTACCATAAGCAGGGTAAATAGATGTCTTAATTATGGAAGCGATGGTTATAATATAGTACTTGATAGGATAACAAAGGGTGAATAAATAATTTTTACTAGTGAAATTTTACTACATATAGGTTATTATTATTAATAGAGAGCGTTACGGCATATTGAAGTATGCCTCAAATTAGAACTCAGCTTAGGCTGAGTTTTATCTATAAAGGAAGTGATTTTTTGGAACTTAAAAAATTGTTAAATAAGGAACAATATGTTGCTGCTACTACGGTACAAGGACCACTTTTAATACTTGCAGGAGCTGGCAGTGGAAAAACGAGAGTTATCACATATAGAATCGCTCATATGATTCAAGATCTAGGAATATATCCTTCTCAGATATTAGCTATAACTTTTACTAATAAGGCAGCTGAAGAAATGAGAGGAAGAGTTCGGAATATGGTAGGCGATGACGTAGATAATATGTGGATATCTACATTTCACTCCTCTTGTGTAAGAATACTCAGAAGAGAAATAGATAAGTTAGGTTATAAAAAAGATTTTACGATATATGACAGTTATGACCAGAAGACGCTTATAAAGCAATGTATGAAGGAACTGTCCATAAATGATAAAGACATTACTGAAAGTGAAATGTTAAGTAGGATAGGAAAAGCAAAAGATAATCTTATTTCAGCAGATAAATTTAAAAAAGAAAATCAATTTAATTTCAGAGAAAATAAAATAGCTGATGTGTATCTGCTTTATGAGAAAAAGCTTAAAGCGAACAATGCACTTGACTTTGATAATCTGCTTTTTAAAACTGTGGAGTTATTCCAGAAAAATAGAGATGTGCTTGAATTCTATCAGAGAAAGTTTAAATACATAATGGTGGATGAGTATCAGGATACAAATAGATGTCAATATGAATTCATAAGACTTCTTGCACAGAGCCATAAAAATATTTGTGTAGTTGGTGATGATGATCAGTGTATATATGAATTCCGTGGAGCTGATATCAAAAACATATTAGATTTTGAAAGAGATTATCCTAATGCAAAAGTGATTAAGCTTGAAGAGAATTATAGATCTAAGTCCAACATATTAGAGGCAGCTAATAATGTGATAAGAAATAATGCTGAGCGTAAAGATAAAGCCTTAAGAACAGAGGCGGATTCAGGAGATAAAATCAAGATATACAGAGCAGAATCAGACAGAGATGAAGGGGAATTTGTGGCTGCAGAGATAAAAAAAGCAGTTATGAATGAGAAAAGAAAATATAGCGAATTTGCAATATTGTATAGAACTAATGCTCAATCGAGAATATTTGAGGAGATATTCGTAAAGAGAGATATTCCATATAGACTTATCGGTGGTCTTAAGTTCTATGACAGAAAAGAAATAAAAGATATAATGGCATATCTAAAAGTACTGAATAATCTTGATGATGATATAAGTCTCCAGAGAATAGTAAACGTACCAAAGAGAAACATAGGGGCTACCACTGTAGAGAAACTTTTGCAGTATGGTAATGAATATGAAGATAGTCTGTTTAATATTATGCTGGATGCAGAAGCCCTGCCTAGTATAACGGCCAGAACTAAGAATTCTATAAGTAAATTTGTAAACCTCATGGAAGATTTACTTGCTAAAAAAGAGGAGCTAACGGTTTCGGAGCTTTTGAATGCAGTACTCGAGGATACAGGCTATCTAAAGGAACTTAAGCAGTCTAATGAGGTTGAAGATCAGTCACGTATAGAAAACATAGAGCAGCTTGTATCAGAGGCTGTTGATTTTGAAAACAGCAGTGAAGATAAATCATTATCTGCATTTCTTGAAAAGGTATCGTTGGTAGCTGATGTTGATAATTATGATGAACAGGCTGAGACTGTAGTATTGATGACAGTACACAGCGCTAAAGGTCTTGAATTTCCAGTGGTATTTATGGTAGGAATGGAAAATGGTATATTTCCAGGAACAGCTTCTTTTAATAGTGAACACGAGATGGAGGAATCCAGAAGACTTTGCTATGTTGGTATTACCAGAGCAAAAGAAAAACTATATATGACATCTGCTCAGATGAGAAGGGTATTTGGAAGCATAACTTCCCATGAAGCATCAGATTTCCTTAAAGAGATACCAGATAATATAAAGGAGAATCTGAATGGAAAAAATGGTTTTAGGCAAAACTTTGGACATGGAAGTTATGACAACAGGAATTCTTATGAAAATAAAACAAGTAATGACTTCTTAAGTAAAAAGGTTCAATATACTATGCAGCAGAAAGTGCCTAAACCAACCGGAAAAAGGATTACTGAAGCTGATGCGCGTTTAGGGCAGAAGGTAATGCATCAGAAGTTTGGTACAGGAACCATAGTAAGCATCAGTAAAGATGGGAGCGATTTGAAGCTAAGTATAGCTTTTAATAATATGGGAATCAAACAATTTCTATTAAGTATGGCTCCATTAGAGTTAGTAAATTGATAAACAATATGTTTGAGGAGAGATTTATATGTCCGCAGAGCTGGATAGAATGGAAGAACTTATTAAAGAACTTAATAAATATTCTTATGAGTACTATGTGCTCAGTAATCCAACAGTGTCAGATAAAGAATATGATAAAAAATATGATGAACTTGTTGCGCTTGAAAGAAGCACCGGAGTTATCCGTCCTTATTCTCCAACGGTTAGAATAGGTGATAAGGTACTCCCTGAGTTTCAGAAATATACTCATAGAGCTAAATTATGGAGTATGGGCAAAGCTCAGAGCGTAGAAGAACTCAGAGAGTGGCACGAAAGAAATGTTAGGCTGATTGAAAACTATAATTCAACTCATGAAGATAAGCTGCCTGAGCTTACTTATGTTGTGACGAAAAAATTTGACGGATTAACGATTAACTGTACTTATGATGAAGAAGGAATAATGGTAAAAGCAGCTACAAGAGGTACTGGAGAGATCGGAGAGGATGTAACTGAGCAGGCTAGAACTATACGCCAGATTCCGCTAAAAATAAATTATCATAATGTGGTAGAGGTTCACGGTGAAACCATAATGACAAAGGAAGCATTTGAAAATTACAACAAAGACGTGCAGGTGCCTCTTAAAAATTTAAGAAACGGTGCAGCAGGAGCCTTGAGAAACCTTAATGTAAGAGAGACAGCAAGGAGAAATCTTTCAGCATTTTTCTACGATGTAGGCTACAATGAAGGCGACCCCTTTCAAAGTTATCAGGAAATGATGGAGTTTATAAGAAAAAATAACTTCCCTGTTGATGATTATATGAAGGTATGCAAAAACGTTGAAGAAATAGAGAAGGAAATCGAATATATAGGGAGTATAAGAGATAGTCTAAACTATGATATAGATGGAGTAGTAATAGTCATAGATGATATGAGAACTAGAAACTTGCTTGGATATACTGTTAAATTTCCTAAATGGGCTATCGCCTTTAAATTTGAAGCTCTTGAAGTAACTACTAAGATTTTAGAGGTAGAGTGGAATGTTGGAAGGAGCGGCAGGGTTTCTCCAACTGCACTTTTGGAACCTGTAGAGCTTGGAGGAGTAACAGTAAAGAGAGCCACTCTTAATAATATGGATGACATAAAACGTAAAGGTGTAAGGCTTGGTGCTAGAGTGCTCATAAGGAGATCGAACGATGTTATTCCTGAAATAATGGGAACAGTGGAAGAATCTAAAGACAGCGGAGAAGAAATATTACCGCCTGAATTTTGCCCTTACTGCAGCAGCAAACTGATACTTGACGGAGCACATTATTTTTGTGAAAACACTTTGTCTTGTAAACCACAGATGGTAAAGAGTATAGTCCATTTTGCCAGCAGAGAGGCTATGAATATAGAAGGCTTTAGTGAAAAAACTGCAGAACAGCTATTTGAAAAGCTGAACATAAAGGCTATATATGATTTGTATACGCTAAACAAAGAACAGCTTATTGGTCTTGATAAGTTTAAAGATAAAAAAGCCCAGAATCTGCTTGATGCTATAGAAAAGAGCAAGAATTGTGATTTGGCATCATTTATTTTTGCATTAGGTATACCTAATGTCGGCAAGAAGACTTCTAGGGATATAGTGAAAAACTTTAAAACTTTGGAGAATATAATGAAGGCTTCCGAAGAAGAACTTTTGCTGGTGGAGGATGTAGGCGAAATAGTTGCTTTAAGCATTATAAAGTTTTTTGCACAGGATAAGATAATAAAGAGTATTGAAGAACTATTAAAGCTTGGAGTAAAACCATATTATGAAGAAAGCCAAATTGTTGAAAATGCTTTTGCAGGTAAGACTGTGGTTGTTACAGGGAGTCTTAAAAATTACAGCAGAACAGAGATAAAGGAGAAACTTCAAAGTCTTGGTGCTAAGGTTGCTGGAAGCGTAAGCAAAAAGACAGATTATGTACTTGCAGGAGAAGATCCAGGATCAAAATATGATAAGGCTGTGGATCTTGGAGTAAATATTATAAACGAGCAACAGTTTGAAGATATGCTGAACTAAGTTTCTTAGGAAGCTAAAATAAGATCGGGAGGAATTTGCAGTGAAAAAGCTTATTAACTTTTTATCATGGCTTGGAGTAGTTTGCACAATTCTATCTATTATCATTACGTTATTAGCTACATACGCATGGATAAATGTATACAGTATAGGCTTTTTAAAATTAAGATGTTTCCACTCATATTCCGCTTTGCAGGCTTCTATGTTCTGTACGATGCTTTTGTGGGGAATAAGATTATATAGCAGCAATACTGGCGGCAGAAAATTTATATATATATGTATATGTATGCTCTTTGCTGTAAGTATTATATTTTTACGATTCGTAGGCGGAGTATGGTGAAAGTGCTGGTTACTATAGCAAAACGGTATAAGTAGTGGTAAAATTGTTATTGTTTATATACAAAAATTATTAGAAAGGTGTGAGATAATGGCCGTTTCAAAAAAAGATGTAGAATACGTAGCAGAATTGGCTAGATTGAATTTTTCAGAGGAAGAAAAAGAACAGTTTTGTGGAGATTTAAATAGTATTTTGACATACGTAGAGAAATTGAATGAGCTTAATACGGATGATGTTGATATAATAGTAAATCCATATTATGTTGAAAATAAATATAGAGAAGATGAAGTTGAAGCTTCCATGCCTTTAGAAGATGTAATAAGCAATGCACCTCAGAACCTTGAGGAGTATGTAGTTGTACCTAAAATTATTGAATAGAAATCATGTAAATTCATATAATCTGTAATATTTGGAGGTAGCAAAATGGATTTAAATAAGCTTAAAGCTCATGAGCTTAAAGACCTTATACATAATAAAGAAATCAAAATTTCAGAAGCTGTGGAAAGCTCTATTTCAAGAATAAAGGAAGTTGATTCTAAAGTTGGAGCAGTGTTATATACAGCAGAAGAAGAAGCTTTAGCACAAGCTAAGAAGTTAGATGAAAAGTTTGCTGCAGGCGAAAGCTTAGGTATCCTTGGCGGAGTACCTGTACTTGTTAAGGATAACATAAATGTAAAAGGAATGCAGTGTACTTGTGCATCAAAGATATTAGAAAACTACAAGGCACCATATGATGCAACTGTAAGTGTAAATCTTAAAAACAGTGATGGAGTTGTTGTTGGTAAGGCAAATATGGATGAATTTGCTATGGGATCTTCAAACGAAAACAGTGCTTATAAATTAGCAAAGAATCCATGGGACTTAGATAGAGTACCAGGAGGTTCTTCCGGTGGTTCTGCTGCAGCAGTAGCTAGTTTGGAATCACCGCTTGCATTAGGAACTGAAACTGGCGGTTCTGTTAGACAGCCAGCTTCTCTTTGTGGTGTAGTTGGGCTTAAGCCTACTTATGGAAGAATATCAAGATATGGAGTTGTAGCCTTTGGTTCTACATTGGATCAGGTAGGAACTTTCGGAAGGGATGTAGAGGATTGTGCTTTACTGACTCAGGCTATAGCTGGTGTTGATAAGAACGACTTTACAACTATAGATACTCCGGTTCAAAATTACTCAAGCAGTTTGAAGAAGGATTTGAAAGGAATCAGAATAGGAGTTCCAAAGGAATTTTTCTCAGAAGGTCTTGATGATGGAATTAGAAAAAGTGTAGAAGAGGCTGTAAAAGTTCTTAGAGCTAATGGTGCTGAAGTAAAAGAATGTTCTCTGCCATTAGCTGAGTACGCTTTAGCTGATTACTACATTATATCTAGTGCCGAGGCATCATCAAACCTGGCAAGATTTGATGGTATAAGATACGGTCATAGATCTAAGGAATTTACTGATTCAATAGATTTATATTTCTCTTCAAGAAGCGAAGGTTTTGGAAAAGAAGTCAAGAGAAGAATAATGCTTGGAACTTATGTACTTTCAGCAGGTTACTATGATGCATATTATAAGAAAGCGCTTAAGGTTAGAAGGCTTATTAAAAATGATTATGAAAAGATATTCAAGGAATTTGATGCACTTATATCACCTACATCACCTACTACAGCTTTTAAGATAGGTGAAAAGGCAGGAGATGTGCTTTCAATGTATCTTTCAGATATATATACTGTACCTGTAAATATAGCAGGTATACCAGCTATATCTGTGCCTTGCGGCATGGTTAACAATCTTCCTGTAGGTCTTCAAATTATGGGTAACTATTTTAGGGAAGATATGCTTTTCAACATAGCCTACAGTTATGAGCAATCAACGAATTGGCATAATCTGACCCCAGAGATCTAGGATGTATTAAAACTAAAATGCCAGGTAGGAGGAATTATAAATGGATTTTGAGGCTGTAATTGGATTAGAAGTTCACGTAGAACTTTCAACGAAAACAAAAATATATTGTGGATGTTCAACAGAATTTGGTGGTAAACCAAATTCACATGTTTGCCCTATATGTATGGCACTGCCAGGATCGCTTCCACAACTTAATAAGGCTGTTGTAGAATACGGCATGAAAGCGGGATTGTCATTAAATTGTTCAATAAATCAATTATGCAGAATGGACAGAAAAAATTATTTCTATCCTGATTGTCCTAAGAACTATCAGATAACTCAAGATGAAATTCCACTGTGCCATGATGGTTATATAGATATAGAAACTAGTAAAGGTATAGTTAAGAGAATAGGCGTTCAGAGGATACATATTGAAGAAGATGCAGGTAAGCTGCTTCATACTGCTGTAGGCACATTGGTAGATTATAACAGAGCAGGCGTACCTCTTATAGAAATTGTATCAAATCCGGATATGAGAACACCAGAGGAAGCTACACTTTATCTTACTAAACTTAGAAGTATACTATCTTCAATAGGAGTATCAGATTGTAAAATGGAGGAAGGTTCCTTAAGATGCGATGCTAACATTTCTGTAAGACCTAAGGGCAGTGATAAGCTTGGAGTAAGAGCAGAAATTAAGAATATGAACTCTTTTAAAGCATTGGAAAAGGCTTTAGTATATGAATTTAACAGACAGGTAACTGCAGTAGAAAAAGGTGAGAAGCTTACAGTTGAAACTAGAAGATGGAATGAGGAAAAAAGTGAAACAGCTGTAATGCGAAGTAAGGAAATGGCAAATGATTACAGATATTTCCCAGAAGGAGATCTTGTAACTATAAACATTTCTGATGAGTGGCTAAATTCAGTTAAAGCAACTATACCTGAACTTCCTCATGAAAAAGCTGAGAGGTTTATTAAAGAGTATGGAATTCCTAAATATGATGCTATGGTACTGACTTTGTCTACAGAAATGGCAGATTTCTATGATGAAGCTTCTAAGCTAAGTAAAGACCCTAAGGCTGCATCTAACTGGATGATGGGAGATGTTTCGAGACTGCTAAACGAGAATAATCTAACTGTTGCTGATCTTAAGTTTAAACCAGCAGACTTAGCAGAGCTCATTCAGCTTATCAATGCAGGCATCATTTCAAATGCCATAGGTAAACAGGTAGTTGAAGAAATGTTTAAAACAGGTAAAAGTCCTAAGGCTATCGTTGATGAAAAAGGACTTGTATTAAATAACGATGAAGATGAACTTCTTGAAATAGTTAATAAGGCACTTGATTCTAGTCCGGAATCTATAGAAAAATATAAGAGCGGAAGAGGAAGAGCTACAGGCTATATTGTTGGTCTTGTTATGAAAGAGACCAAAGGAAAGGCAAATCCTCAGCTTGTAAATAAACTTGTAAATCAGGAAATTGCTAAGAGGTAAGATAATAACATAAATAAAGCCTATATCATTCAGAAACATTTTCTGTGATATAGGCTTTATTATTTTAGTTCTATGTATTATTCATTATCTTTAATATATTCAGACTCATCGTCTGACCTTTGTTGTAAAGCTGGTACATCAGATTCATGATCTATTTCTGTTTTCTCTATAGCTATTTCATTAGCACAATTAACATTTTTAGAACCTAACAAGCTGATAGAGTGATTTATCTTTTCTAATAAATAATTTCTATATCTTAACTGGCCGAATGCTTTGTTAAAAATGACAAAGCTCCAAATCATGATTAACATCATCGTAAGCATAAATAGCACACCTAAAATTTCAAGCAGTAAAACCATCGCAATCAATCCTCCACAAACAAATGATATAAAATATTATAGCATAGGTGCGGATTATTATACAGAATGTTTTAGATTTTACTGCATCGTATAAATAAATTATCTTCTCATTTGCTAGTTAGTTGCATATAATTATATAGCAAGTTCTATATTGAATTTGCATTTATTACGTATCACTAATAGCACGTTTATTTCGGCGGAAATGACAGCTGTACAAATAAAATCCCTTTTCGTCTAACTACATAATAAAGGACTAAGGAGGGATGAGTTTGCTATCTGTTATAGGAAATAGACTTTATGAAAATTTTCGCAGTGAAGAAATAGAAAAAGCTAGACTTTATATAAAAAAATTTAAAGTAGATGCTTTTTATGAGGAAATAACTAGATGCTGTTGGGTATCGTCAGTGCAGTATGAACTATTTATTAAAAATAACAGCATGTTAGAAATAAAGCTTATTGGAAGAAATTCGAGGAGAATTCTAAAATTCCATAAAACAGGCAGGGTTTATCAGGAAGATTATGAACATTTTATACACCTACTTAAATGCAGCGGAATTAAAAAAGGAATATATATAACTACCGGTGTCTTTGATAAAAAGGTGTTTAAATATAATAAAGAAATAGCTATTCCTTTAGGAAAGAAGGTCATTCTTGAAGACGGAAATGATTTTATAAGAAGACAGCTTGGCTTTAGTGATTCGGCACAAAAGGTTTTTAAAGATAACGGAGTTAAAGTGTATAGTTATATACCTTAGGGAACACTTTATGATTAAAAAATATTTGTATTGTCAATAATTAAAAATACCTATATCTATAGAAAGAGAAGGTATTTTTATGAAAATGAAAATTATAATACTATGTTTTATTACATCAATTTTATTATGCTCATGTGTAGAACAAAGGAAATATACTGCTAGTTCAAAAAACACATATATAAAATGCTATGCTGGGAATTTACCTGATAATTTCTCACCAGTTTGTAGAATGAACTATTCAGAGTACAATGGACTATTTAATTATCTATTTGAAGGACTTGTATCCACAGATAAGGGTGGTAATGTAATATCTGCATTGTCAGATAAATGGATTGTAAGCGATAATGGCTTGGAATATGAATTTCATATAAGAAAAAATGCAAAATGGAGTGATGGAGAGGAAATAACTTCTAAAGATTTCGTAAAATTATTTAAATATTTGTTAGCTCCCCAAAGCAAAAACAACAGTATAGATGATCTGTTTAATATATATGGAGCTAAGGATTATCATGCAGGAAAGGCACCATTCAGCGATGTAGCTATAAAGGCTAGGGATAGTAAAAACCTTAAAATAAGGTTAAACAGACCTTGCAGTGCCTTTATCAAGATGCTAGCAAGTACAGACTTTTTGCTTAGGGAAGGCAGCTATGAATTAGAAAATCTGTCTTATAATTTTTCTACTATCAAATTTAGCGGACCTTTTATAATAAAAGACAGCATAAGAGAAGGTATTGTACTTGATAAGAACGGGTATTATTGGAACAAAAATAATGTCAGAAGCAATACCTTCCTTTTTATGAATAAAATTAGCTGTGAAGAGGCTCTGGCTAAATTTGAAAACGGAGATGTGGATTTGATTGTTAATCCACCTGTGAGCGAAATTGAAAGATTTATGGATAGCGGCAGTTTAATTGAAAATTCACCTGATATTATTGCCTTATCGTTTAATTTACATAAAAAATCTAACAATCTATTAGATAAAGAAACTCGAACTCAGATTATTAATAAATTAGATTTAGAAAGCATAAAAAAAAGAGCTTTAAAAAATTACAAACCAGATAATTATGAGGTTTTTAAGAGAGTATACAGTCCTAATATGCAATCGCATACTGCTCCCGGTATAAATAAAATTATGGATACACATAGTATAAGCATGTTATGTGTCAATGATGGTGTAAGTAAAAGAATAGCAGAACAAATTAGAAGTCAATTAAAGGATAAGCTTAATATGAATGTTTATATAACGTTATGTAATTATGACGATGTAAAAAAAACTATGGAAAAAGGTAATTATCAGATGCTTTTATTTAAATATCAAGTGGGATATGATAGGCAGCTAGGTATATTTGAAAACCTAACATCTCATAGTAATGAAAATTATATTGGATATAAATCTAATTCATTTGATGGTCTTATGGAAAGAGCTTTTTATTTAAATGATACAGCTAAGTTAGCAATATTTAGGAAATGTGAGGATTTGATAAAAAATTCGGAGATTTATTTTCCTATGTATTATGATACAGATGTAGTTTTGTCTAATGACTATTTATCTGGCGTTGATTATGGTTATAATGGTTATATGGATATTCAACATATTAAGGAGAATAACAGTTAAAACAGATTGTATGGATTGAATTTGTTAAATTTTTGTAAGGTAATGTAATAAAAATATTTTGTTAATATTAAGAGTTAAGGCATTAAAAATGGTCTTCTGGGGCTATTTATGCATACTCATTATTATTCGTAAATAGCCCGTGAAAGGTCATTTAGACCTTTCACCCCGGCGGAATTAGCCGACATAGGGTGTAACCATTTTTTATGAACATTATAATTCTAATTGGTTTGAATCATTACTGAAAAAATTCAGTACATATTGAATCATAAACAGCAAAGGCATATTTTTAGTACTGTCAAAGGTGTTTTTACCAGAGCTGAATATATCTTTCTTTATATTATATTGAGTGCTTTTTAAAAATATAGGAGCTAATTCACTGCTTTCAGGTGTTGGAAGGGAAGATGATCTAAAGGACGCATCCTCTATTAAATCTTCTGATTTTAGTGAATAGTTTTTATATTTTTCTACACTTTCAAGGGACGGTACATCTGGCCAGCTAAGCACTATTCCTGAATTTATTAGCTGATTTTTGTATACTCCATTTAGTGTTGAAAGGTCAGAGAGGTTGTTGCAATTTGTATATGCTATACAACTGAGTATATACATTACTATTTCAGAAGAACCATAGTCTATGTCTTTTTTATCAGAAGGAAGCAGAAAGATTGCTCTCTCATTATCATAAAGATTTAATAGATAATCAATTATTTTATCGCTGCACTGTTTGAATTTAAAAATAGAAAAATTTTTATTTGCTATTAGAAGATTTAGGTATACGAGACAAACATTATCTATATTTTCATTTTTAAAATCTGCTTCTAAATCTTTTTCTTCGTATTTTTCTATGAGCAGATCACATAAGTCTATGAGCAGCTGCTCAGAATTTTTATTTTTGCTCATATTATAAAATATGTTCATAGCAAAACATAGTCTATTGGTTTCATCAAAGGATAAATTATATATTTCATGTTTATAATTTAAGAACATATTCAAAATATCAAGAGCGAAAGCTTTGTAACTTTCTCCTTCATTTTTTTCGCAAAATGTAGAAGCTTGATAAAAGGCTGACATCAGAAGAGCCTGATCTGAATATTTAAATTTTTTTGCTTTATCTTCAAGTTCAAGAGTCCCATTGGAATTAACTGCTATTTCTTTTTTGTCAACAAACACGCCTTCATTGTTTCTAAAGTTCGATGAGTAAAATTCAAGTTGAGAAAAAGCCAACTTTTCATAAAGCTTTCCAACAGAAAACAATTTGTTGTCTATATCCTTAAAATTCTCATAATAATTGCAAAAGTCCAAAAGGCAGAGCGTCATGAAAGCGTTACTGGAAACATTAAACTCTTTTTTAAAGGTGTTTTCATCCCATCCTGTATAGTCGCTGTTACATGTGTATTTTGCATTGGCCTTTTTATATATGCATAAAAGTGGAGAATTTTTTTTAAATATGTTAATATCAAAATTAGGTATGTTTTTAAGTTTTAGATTGTTAACTGATGTACAGATTCCACATCTTGATTTTAGAACGATGTGCTTGAAGGACTCTCGTGAAAAGTAGCTCAGCTGCTTTTCAATATTTTCTTTGCTTAAAGCAGTAATTCTTAAAAAAGGTCCGATATATTTCAAAATTTCCACCACCATAAAATAATCCTTATATAATTAATATGTGTAATAAGTTAAAATAGTGCTATTATAATAATAAAAATATATAACTGAAAAGGTGAAATATATGAAGGAAGGTAAACTCAACTGGGATGACTTGACAGAAATTATAAAACATAACAAGGGCATTATAAAAGATGATGTAAGAATTCATAGCGGGCTCGGAGAGGATTGTTCAATAATAAACTTTGGCGACTATGAATGTGTTATATCTACAGATCCTATAACTGCATCTGGAAGTAATATAGGTAAACTTGCAGTAAATATAAATTGCAACGACATTGCATCCTGCGGTGTAGCACCACTTGGAATAATGGTGACAATATTAGCACCGGAAGGCTGTACTATTGAAGATATCAAGGAAGTTATGGACAGCATAGGACAAGAAGCAGCAAGGCTCAATCTGGAGGTCTTGGGAGGGCACACAGAAGTTACTTCAGCAGTAAATAGAATGATTGTTTCTTGTACAGTCATAGGCAAAACTAAAGCTAATAGAGCTGTTGCTGCATCAGGAGCTAAAGTTGGAGATGATATAATCGTCACCAAATACTTAGCTATGGAAGGTACAAACATAATAGTTAATGACAGGAGAGAAGAAGCAGAGAAATTTTTATCTAATGACGAAATAAAAGAGGCTGAAGGATTTATAGATTATATTAGTGTAATAGAAGAAGGAACAATTTGCGGAGATTTTGAGGTAAATGCTATGCATGACATAACTGAAGGAGGATTGCTTGGTGCACTCTGGGAGATGGCTAAAGCTTCTTCAGTAGGATTTAAGGTATATGAGCATAAACTTCCGATAAGAAATGTTACGAAAAAGGTGTGTGAGCACTTTAAAATAAGTCCACTAAGACTTATTTCTTCAGGAAGCATGCTAATAACTGCAGAAAACGGTGAGAAACTTGTTAAAGAATTAATGGTTGCAGGAATAAATGCATCTATTATTGGAAAGATTACCGAAGAAAAAGGGATACTATCAGGTGAAAATTCAGAGGAAGAGGTACTACCACCTGGAAGAGATGAATTGTTTAATATATAACGTACATATTGGAGGAATAATAATGAAGAACATAATAATTGCCAGCAATAATGATCATAAAGTTAAAGAAATAAAAGAGATTTTAAGGGAGCTAGACTTTAACATAGTTTCATTAAAAGAAGCAGGTATAGATATCGATGTTGAGGAGACTGGTTCTACATTTATCGAAAATTCAAGAATAAAGGCTGAGGCTATTTATAACGTACTTGGCGACAGGAAAAAGGATTATATGGTTATGGCAGATGATTCAGGACTTTCCGTTGATGTTTTAGGAGGAGCACCAGGAGTATATTCGGCAAGATATGCTGGTGAACATGGAAATTCAAAGAAAAACAATGACAAACTGCTTAGTGAGATGAAGGATAAATCTGATAGAAAGGCAAGATTTGTATGTTCTATAGTTATAATTGGGGCGAAGGATGAACCTATAGAAGTTGAAGGATATGTGGAAGGTGTTATTGCAGAACAGGAGTGTGGCCAGGATGGATTTGGATATGATCCTCTTTTCTATGTGCCTGAATTTAAAAAAACATTTGCTGAGATGACATCAGAGGAGAAAAACTCCATAAGTCACAGAGGTAATGCTCTAAAAAAAGTAAGAGAAGAATTAATGAAGTTATAATTATTTTGGAGGAGTTAAAGTGCTAATAGCTGTAGTAAGTGATACACATATGGATGGGTATTCCATGAAGAAAGTTTTAAAAAAAATAAAATCTGCCGACATGCTTATACATTTGGGAGATAATGTTAGCGATGCTAAATGGTTCGAGAAAAATTTTGGTAATAGGGTTGTTTATGTGAGGGGGAATTGTGATTATTCTCCGTCAGAACCTGCTGAAATTATTGAAGAGATATGCGGTAAAAGAATTTTTATAACTCATGGACATCATTATGGTGTAAAGTATGGAATAGAAGAACTTCAGTCTAAAGCAGAGGCAGAAAACGCTAATATAGCATTATACGGTCATACACACAGGTCAGCCGTAGATTATATAAGGGGGATATGGTATATCAATCCTGGCAGTGCGGCTATGGCTAGAGATGCTTCAGAAAGCTTTGCTATGATAGAGATAAAGGATGGTAAGGTGAATCCATGGCTTGTGGTGGTTTAATACATTTATATGAGTTGTAAATGCGTTTAAAAAAGTGTGGCATTTGCTTCACACACAATATAATTTTCCTACTTATATATACCTTTTATATGAAAGTTAAAGAATAAATTATAAAAAATAATAAAAATAGTATTGACGAATGTAACTATATCGTGTAGAATAATCTATGTCGTCAGCGACAGACATAATAAACAAGAAGTTTTCAGTATAAAGTGTCACTGATAAAAACATAAACTTGTTAATTATGATTTGTCGGGGTGTGGCGCAGATGGGAGCGCGCGTGGTTTGGGACCATGAGGTCGCAGGTTCAATCCCTGTCACCCCGACCACTGTTATGCGGGTGTAGCTCAATGGTAGAGCCCCAGCCTTCCAAGCTGGTTACGAGGGTTCGATTCCCTTCACCCGCTCCAGATATGCGTCTTTAGCTCAGTTGGATAGAGCAACGGCCTTCTAAGCCGTGGGCCAGGGGTTCAAATCCCTTAAGACGCACCAGCGATATTAGCTCAGTTGGTAGAGCACCTGACTCTTAATCAGGGTGCCCAGGGTTCGAGTCCCTGATGTCGCATTATGGTGGACGTAGTTCAGTTGGTAGAGCGCCAGATTGTGGTTCTGGTTGTCGTGGGTTCGAGCCCCATCGTCCACCCCATTATATTTGTTGGGATGTCGCCAAGCGGTAAGGCACAGGACTTTGACTCCTGTACGCGTAGGTTCGAATCCTGCCATCCCAGCCAAATACGGTTCACTAGCTCAGTTGGTAGAGCACATGACTTTTAATCATGTTGTCCGGGGTTCGATTCCCCGGTGAGCCACCATTTTTACACAAAATTTTATAACATGCAGGTATGGCGGAATTGGCAGACGCACTAGACTTAGGATCTAGCGCCTACGGCGTGGGGGTTCGACTCCCTTTACCTGCATTCAAGTATTGCTGCGCGGAAGTGACTCAATGGTAGAGTGTCACCTTGCCAAGGTGAAAGTTGCGGGTTCGAGTCCCGTCTTTCGCTTCAGTAAATGCGGGTGTAGCTCAATGGTAGAGCCCCAGCCTTCCAAGCTGGTTACGAGGGTTCGATTCCCTTCACCCGCTTGTGTAAAAGCAATAATATAATATTGATTAGTACATGCACATAATATCGGGGTGTGGCGCAGATGGGAGCGCGCGTGGTTTGGGACCATGAGGTCGCAGGTTCAATCCCTGTCACCCCGACCACTAATATGCGGGTGTAGCTCAATGGTAGAGCCCCAGCCTTCCAAGCTGGTTACGAGGGTTCGATTCCCTTCACCCGCTCCAAATATGCGTCTTTAGCTCAGTTGGATAGAGCAACGGCCTTCTAAGCCGTGGGCCAGGGGTTCAAATCCCTTAAGACGCACCAGCGATATTAGCTCAGTTGGTAGAGCACCTGACTCTTAATCAGGGTGCCCAGGGTTCGAGTCCCTGATGTCGCACCAAATGGTTCACTAGCTCAGTTGGTAGAGCACATGACTTTTAATCATGTTGTCCGGGGTTCGATTCCCCGGTGAGCCACCATTTTTACAAAATATTTTATAAACATGCAGGTATGGCGGAATTGGCAGACGCACTAGACTTAGGATCTAGCGCCTACGGCGTGGGGGTTCGACTCCCTTTACCTGCATCTTTTATATGCGGAAGTGACTCAATGGTAGAGTGTCACCTTGCCAAGGTGAAAGTTGCGGGTTCGAGTCCCGTCTTTCGCTTATATTATGAGAAATAGACAAGCTAAATAGCTTGTCTATTTTTATTTTTTCTTAACTTTCAAAGTTTTTCTATTTTGCTGTCTTACCTCCTGTTCTTTAGGAACTGTTTACTGAGCGCACTATAAAAAGATTGTAGAAAAATCACTTTAAATGCATTTTGAAAAAGGGAAGGTCGATACAAAAGAGGCCGAATAGATGTTCTTATGTATAAGGTTCTCCCTGATTCAGACACTTCTATTAATTACGATATGTTATTTAGTGTTATTATATTAAGCAACTGCAGTTACTTTATTTATGTGCATTAAATGCACATAAATAAAAAAGCATAACAATGATATAGTTAAGCTATCGCATTAAAAGAAAAAAAAATATATTTCTTTTTAATCTGTTAGGAAATTATATCACGATAATTATACAACATTTACATTTAAAGGTGAATAAGGTATTATATAGATGAAGAAAAGCGATGAAATAAAATGAAAAAGATATATAAAACGTTATTTGTTTCTTAATAGACTTAAGTTATTTGAACTTCTATGCTATAAGTTGCACTGAGAAAGAAAAGGGTTCTGTTGTGGCGGGAAGTATAAGAACTTCAAAATAATACAACTTTTAAGTATTAGATATATGGATTGGTGAGTATTTATGAGAAAATATAAGTTTTCAGAAAATATTAGAATTAATTATAAAGATAAATTTGCAATTTTAGCAAGTGAAGAGAGCAGAAGTTGGATTAAAGTGTCTAAGGAGTGCCTAGATATTTTAAAAAAATTTTTAGAGCTAGAATACAATCATGATGAAATTATTGATAGCTTTGAACAAGAACAGGATAAGCAATATTTTGGGATGTTATTGGACAAGCTATTGGAAATAAAAGTACTTAAAGATAAGGGGGATTTAAACAATAACAGAATGATGAGTTTAGATTGGTTTGTTACTAAAAGATGTAATTTGACTTGTTCACATTGTTGTGTTGACGCATTAGATTCCGTAAGACAGGATTTACTTGACACTGAAGATATGCTAAAAATTGTAGATAAGATAGCTGACATTGGACTTGAAAGCATAACGATTACAGGTGGAGAACCTTTGATAAGAAAAGATATATGGGAGATTATTTCATATTTAAGAAGCAAATTTAATGGAAAGCTTGGAATTATGACGAATAGTTTACTAATTAATAAAGATAACATTAAGCATTTGAAGAAATTTTTTGATGATATAAGTATAAGCATTGACGGAGTGGATGAAGAAAGTTGCAGCATAATTAGAGGAAACAATGTATACAGTAGAGTGATTGAAAAGATACAATATTTGAAAAGTGAAGGTGTTGAGAATATATCTGTATCTGCTATTCTTCCTAATAACCCAATAATAACTGACGAATTCGAAAAGCTAAATAAAAGGCTTGGGACTAAGCCAATGATTAGATATTTTTCTTATAGTGGTAGAGCAGCTAAAAATCACAATACTATATTAAAAAATATGAATCAATATTTAAAGAAGAGAAACATGGGTGAGAGTGATATCATAAATTGGGCGAGGTATATTCCATATAATAAGAAAGAAGTTTTACCAGGAAATTGTGGTGCATGTATTGAAAATATAACAGTAGACGTTGATGGAACTTTATACCCTTGTAATTCTCTAGTTAGCAGCAAATATGGATTGGGAAATTTATTGGAAATAGCAGATCTAAAAGAATATCTAATAGGTTTAAATGTTAATCGTAATAAGGGATACAAGAATTTAAGAAAACTAAAAAATTGTAGTAATGAGCATTGTAATAGTTGTAATGTAAAAGCTTTTTGCTGGTCGTGTCCGGCGGAATGTGAAGATTTGTTGCAAAATAAAGAATTATTTATGAAAAGATGTGAACAAGTACGAAATAAATTGACAGATGTTGTATGGGGGGAGTAATTAATGGAGTTTACTGTTTGGACAACAGATTTTTGTAATTTACATTGCAGATATTGTTATGAAGGCGAAAAGACATGTTTTGGAAATATGAATGATTATTTTCAGGACTTAACTTTAAAAAGTATTAAAAAATCAATTTCTCAGTCTGATGATAATAAACATATTATACGTTTTCATGGAGGAGAACCTTTACTGAATTTTAAGCTTATAAAAAGATTTGTGGATGATATAGAAGAGTTTAAAGGAAACTTACAAATAAAATATGAAATGACAACTAACGGAACTGTCTGGAATGAAGAAATAGATAATTTTTTTAGAAAATATAGAAAAGCTTTCGAAGGCTATATATCAATAAGTATTGATGGAGATAAAAATATTCATAACAGAAATAGAGTTTTTGGAGATGGTAATGGATCTTTTAATATTGTTATAGAAACAGCTAAAAAAATGCTTAGTATATTTAAAAATTTGAGGTGCAGAATGACCATTACACCTAATAATGTAGAGGATATGTTTGAGAATACTGTATATATTAAGAATTTAGGTTTTGAAAATATTGCATCAGCTTTTGATTTGTTCTCAAAAGAGTGGAATGAAGAGTGTATTGAAATAATACAGAATCAACAAGAAAAAATTATAGATTATTGGTATAAAAATAATCTTAAAATAGTAGTTAGTACAGTTTATGATATACAAAAGCAGAAGAGAGCAGTAGGTATATGTTCACCAAGCGTTAATTATTATCCAGATGGTTTTATTTATCCGTGTACTTTTGTAGCTGGTAGAGAAAAATTTAATATAGGTACTATAGAAAACGGAATAGATTCTGATAAGCTTCAGTGCATTAAGGACATAAGTATAAAGGATAATAGTAAGTGCATTAGATGTAACAATAAGAGGGCTTGTGAAGGAAACAGATGTAAGTTATTAAATAAAGTTACTACTGGAGACTATTATGTACCACCAACTATAGAATGTGTCTTAGAAAGAATAAAATTGAAAACAAAAAATAAATATAATGATATTCTTATTGATATGTAAAAGAATAAAACCATGTGTATGCTATAATGCAAGTTAATTGCTTTATAAAAAAAATTATAGGAGGAGGAAAATATGAGTAAATTCATAGTAAAAGAGATTTTAGAAAAAGTAGAAGGATTAGATGTAAATGGACAAGTAGCACCTGGATGTTATAAAGATTGTACTCATACATACTGGGCTAAAGCATATTCAGGAAAATCTGGTTGCTATCAGAAAGAGTATTATGATGCTATTACAAGTGGTGCTCACTAATACAGTAATTTAGTAACAAAAACATAACAATATTTTATTGTTATGTTTTTGTTAGTTAATATACTTCAGAATTTATTATATTATTGGAGGTAAAAAATGAGTGTTTTAAAAGTAGAGAACATTACAAAAAAGTTTGGTATAGGAGAGGCAACAGTAATAGCGTTAAAAGATATTAACATAGAAGTTAAAAGTGGAGAGTTTGTTGTTATACTTGGTAAGAGTGGATCTGGCAAAACCACATTGCTTCATTTAATAGCTGGATTAGAGAAACCAACCTCTGGTAATATAATTGTAGATGGAAAAAATATTTTTTCTCTGAGTGAAAATGACAGATCATTATTAAGAAAGAAAAGGATAGGATTAATATTTCAAACATTTAATCTTATACCAGTTCTTACAGTAGAGGAAAACATAGAATTGCCAACTATAAACACTAACAATAAGAATAAATCTTATACAGAGGAATTAATGAAAATTTTAAGTATAGATGATAGAAGGAACCATTTTCCAAACCAATTGTCAGGAGGACAGCAGCAGAGAGTTGCAATAGCTAGAGCTCTAATAAATAAGCCAGCGATAATACTTGCTGATGAGCCTACGGGAAACCTGGACAGTCAAACAGAGGAGGAAGTCTTAAAACTTCTTAAGGAGTCTCAGAAAAAATACCACCAAACTGTTATAATGATAACTCATAATGAGGACAATGCAAAGTATGCTGATAGAATCATAAAAATACAGGATGGACGTATTAAGGAGGCATAACATGAAATTTACAGATATAGTAAAAAGATATATATCATTTGATAAAAAAAATTCTCTTATAATTGTAATTAGTATAATTATCTGTACGGCGCTTTTTCTTTGTATGAATATTATTAATAGTGATGCAAAAAAAATACTAGTTAAACAAGCTAAGGATAGCATTGGCGGTGAACATGCTATCTACTATAATCCTACTAATGCAGAAGTGGAACGTATAAAAAATAATTCAAATATTAAACAATTAGGAAAACAGATGGTTCTTGGTAGTTCACAAGTTAATGAAACAGAAAGGCTTCTTATATTAAATGAAGACAAGAATATGAGAGAATTAGAACATAATATAAAAATAAAGAAAGGTTCATTACCAATTCATAAAAATGAAATCGCAATAAGTGACAGATACTTTAAATTAAGACATATTGAGAATCCTATAGGCAAAAATATAGAACTAAGCTATGTAAAGGAAAATTCAAATGGAGAGGTAATATATAAAGGAAAAAAATCCTTTAAAGTTATGGGGGTATTATACGATAATGCACTTTTAAAGAGACAAGCATTGAGTTGGGCATATATAGCGGAAAATGCTGCAAAAAAATATATCCCTATGAAAAATAAATATGATGGAATAGTATTAAAATTTGAGCATGAAAACAATATAAATAGACAAATTTCTAACCTTGTTAAGCAAGAACATTTAAATAAGAAAAATATTTCTCCTAATAAAGCTATAATAGGAGCTTTAGATGATGAGTCAAATATGCGGATACCGTATATAACTGTAAATATAGTAGTGGCATTGGCTACAGCATTGCTTATATATAATATATTTAATATGCTGGTTTTAGATAGGACAAAGGATTTAGGAGTTATGAGAGCATTGGGCTTTACACCTTTTGATGTAGGAAAAATAGTATTGATAGAGACTGGTATATATTCAATTATAAGTATTTTGATTGGACTTATAGCTGGTACAGTACTAGCACACTTTATAAAGAATTATGTTATAGCTGCAATATATAGCATAAATGATATAAATAATATAGCTGGAGGTAATCATGTAAATCTATACATAAAAGCCGCACTATTAAGTGGTGTAACCATATTAATCTCAATTTTAGGACCTATGATAAATGCATGTACAGTTGAACCTATAGTTGATTTAAGAAATAATAAGGAAAAGATTAATATAAAAAGTAAAACAATAGTAAGTGACTTACTTAAATGGTTATTTAATGATACTGGAAATATCGCATCAAAAAATCTACAAAGAAATAAGCAGCGCACTTTTTTAATGATGGCATCTGTAATTTTGATTGCTTTTTTATGTATTGTTGGGTACACAAAAGCCACAAGTAATTATAGCAATGATAATGGAACTAGAATATTGATACCAGGTGATTATTTAATAAGTTCTACAAGTATAAGAAATTTAAATTCAATTAAGAGTGGATATGATAAAGATGTATTAGATAAGATAAAAAAAATAGTAGGGATAACAAAAGTAAATGCATATAGGAATAAAGATATTTACGTTGAGATAAATGAAAACAAAATTAATAAAAAAAATAGCTGGTACAAAAAAAATAAAAGAATAATAAACCAAAGTGCTTTTGTTAAGCTAAAGAATAAATCAAAAATTCATATGATAAATTTTAATGGTATAGGAGTGGAAAATCCTAGTATAATAAAAAATTTAATTACTGATGGAAATAAAAATCCTGATTTGTTAATGGCAAAAGCGTATGTATATTTACAGGAATCAGCTCAAAACAGGTTTAATATAAAAATTGGTGATAAGATTAAGGTTAATAATCCATCTATTGAAAATCAAAGACAAGTTACCGTGGCTGGTTTTATTAAAGATTTACCGATGGCATCTCAACAGGTTGATTCAGATATGACAATAATTATGAGTGTAAATCTGATGAATAAAATAATGGGGAATTCAGGTTACGAGAGGTTTGATATATGGTCATCTATGTATAGTAACAAAAGTGTAATTGCAAGTGATTTAGAGGAAATCGCAAAAGAAGAAGGTGACGGCAAATTTGTTAATTACAAAAATGAGTCAGAGGAATATACAAAGGAAAATAATCAAAAAAGTATTATTATAGGATTAGTAGTTGGTATAATAGCAATATTATCTCTATTTAATTATTGTAATAGTATATTTACTAGCATAAATAATAGAAGCAGGGAGTTTGCGTTATTTAGAGGAATAGGTATAACTAAAAGAGAAATTTTTAGAATTATCACATTGGAAATAAATGTATGTGTACTTATAAGTTACATACTATCGCTTATTCCTGCGTTAATAATAAGAAGAATGATAATTTCTGATGTTTATATGGCTAGGTTATTTGATGTTGGGTTTGCCATAATACTTGCGATTATACTTCTGTCATTAGTACTTATAAGTTACATTACTTCAGCTATTTCTTTCAAGAGGATTCTAAAGGACGATTTTATAGATAAGATAAAAACACTATAATACAAATTAGTATTTGAGAGAAAAAATCTAGAACAAGGATGTTTGACATGAATTCAATTGTAATTATTGATAGTGGTATTGACTTAAACTTCAAGGAATTTAATAAAAAAAATATAGAAGGAATAAATATAGATAATTATAGAACTGATATTAGTAGTATTCAAGATTTTAATGGACATGGTACAGCATGTGCTGCTGAAATACTTAGGATAAATACTAAAGCTAAATTATACATAATAAAATTATTGAATGAGAACGCTCAGTGCACAGTAAAAAAGCTTATTGAAGCATTAGATTATGCAGCGTCTATGGAGGAAGTTAAACTTATTTCTCTAAGCTGTTCAACTAAAGAGAGTAAATATAACGATGAATTAAAAAAAATTATTAGATATATAAATGAAAAGAATAAGTTATTAATTTGCTCTGCTGAGAATGATGGAGAAGTAAGTTATCCTAGCTACATGGAAGGAGTAATTGGTGTCAGAGGAATCTATAAGAACATTAAAAACTTCTGGTTTGATTCGGATAAAGAAATACAGTCAATATGCTGCAATGTAAAAAGACTACTGCCTCAAACTAATGGGAAGTACAGCTTTTTTGGAGGTAACAGCAGGTGCACAGCGTATTTCTGTGGGGTTGTATCTAGAATGTTAGCAGATAAGAATATTAGCAATGAACAGCTGACGAAAATTATATTGAATAATGCGGAACGAACAAAGTGGACTGAAGAAGATTTAATGTGTTACGGTGAATGGAAGGTTAGCAATGAGCTGGAGATAAAGCAGAATAACCTTTTAGTACTCAGCAAGTGTATTGAAAAATTTTCAGATGTGAAACTAGAAAATATAAAAGATATTCATCTTTACGGGATTATAGGACTGGAAAATATACAAGCATTTATAGACTTTGCTAATGTAGAATTAAATAAGAATATTGATTATACAAGTGTTACGTCAGAGGATTTTTATTCAGTTTATACACTTTATGATCTTGTGTTTAAGGAAGATGAACTATGATTAGTGATAAAAGTACTACAAGAAAAAATATTAAAAGATTTTTTTTGATGATATTTAAACAGAATAGAAAATTATCCATAGTTGCATTTGTTATAATGCTTATAGTTTCTGCATTGGATTTAACAACACCGCAGATAATGCAAAGAATACTAGATGATGCAATAAAGCTGGGTAAAATAAAGCTCTTACTAGCTTTAGCAATACTTTATGCACTTATAAATATAGTATCTGCAGCTTTTGAGGTTGGATCAGGCTATATATACTCCAAGATAAAAAACGGAGTAACTGTAAAACTGAAAGTAAAGTTGTTAAAGCATCTTGGAAAGTTATCAGGTGACTATTATACAAACATTAAATCAGGAAATATGCTGCAGGTTATGGAAAATGACATATATATTGTTGAAAGTATGGGTATTGAACTTGTAATTTCACTGGTTTCAGATGCCTTTATGGCAGTTATAGCACTGTTCTTTTTAATAAGAATGCAGTGGGATTTATTACTACTACTTATGACATTAGAAATAGCATTAGGTTTTACTCAATCCAAATTTACAAAAATTCTTTCGAGGAAAACTAACGAACTCAGAGATGATTCAGGAGTCATATCTAATCTTGTTCAGGAATACATATCCAACATAATGCTCGTAGTTATGTCTAAGTCTATTCCAAAGTTTTTTAGAAACTACATAAAAAAAGAAAAAGATATTTTGAAAAAATATATTCACTTTGACATGATTATTTCAGGAAATTCTGCAAATGTAAAAGTTGTAAGCGCATTAATTACAGTATTTACATATGGGTATGGCGGCTACAAGATAATTAAAGGACATATGACTTTTGGAGAACTTATAGCATTTGAACAATATGTATCTATGTTTATGGGACCGTCTATGCGTATAATAAGATCGAACACAACTATTCAACAGTCCGCAGTTTCAATAAATAGAATATTTGCAGTTATAGATGAACCAGTGATTATAGAACAGGATAATGATGGAGAAGTATTTAATAAGGATTCTAATGGGTATATTGAATTTAAGCATGTAGACTTCTCTTATGGAGATGGCAGCGATGTAATAAACGATGTAAACATGAAATTTGAAAAAGGGAAAGTTAGTGCAATAGTAGGTTCTACAGGCTGTGGCAAATCTACCATTATAAAATTGCTATTCAGATTATGGGAAGTTAATAATGGCTGCATTTATATAGATAGGGTTTCGTTAAAAAAGTACAATCTAAGAAATCTGAGAAAGAATATAGCTATAATCACTCAGGACTTGTTATTGTTTGATGATACGATTATAAATAATATTACTCTGGAGAATAAGTATGTAAGCAGAGCTGAGGTAGAATACATCTGCAAAAAAGTTCAAATATATGATTTTATTGCTAGTCTCCCTAATGGATTTGATACTGTGATAGGAGAGGATGGAGTGAAGCTTTCAGGTGGGCAGAAGCAGAAAATATCTATTGCAAGAGCACTGTTAGGCGATTCAAGGGTAATTGTATTTGATGAAGCTACATCAGCTTTAGATAATGTATCTCAGCAAAATATAATGGGTAATATATCTGAATTTCTTAAAAATAGAACAACTATAGTTATAGCACATAGATTATCGACAATAAGAAATGCAGACATAATATATGTCATGGATGGAGGAAGAATAGTTGAACAGGGAACTCATGATGAATTGATATGCAAGAATGGTCATTATTATAACCTTTACTATGGTGAAAATATAGAAATGCTAATATGATTAACGAACTATGTACAGGCCAAATATAAAAAGTAAGTTATATTACTTTTATAAATAATAAATTGGAAGGATGATATTAATGAAAAAAAAATTTATTGTAGAAGGTATTATGGATAAAGTTGAGGTATTGGAAGTAAATGGACAGATAGCACCAGGATGTTTAACAGATTGCACTCATAAGAAATGGTTAAAGGCACAATCAAAGGAGGCAGGATGCACTGTAAAGAAATATTATAGTGCAGTTACTAGCTCGAAACATTAATATTAATTTAAAAATAAAAGAGGATGAACAAGCTAAATAGCTAATTTGTTCATCCTTTTTTATTATTTAAGACCGACCACACAGGCGAGTTATCTCGCCATCATCTTTTGTACAAAGCGGCTTCTCTTAGCGTATCCATTTTATGTCCAAGGTAATATTTGTAAATAATGCAAAAATATCTTGATATGCTTTTACTATATGTGAACTTTTTTGTTTATATTGGTAATATATAAAGAGGTAATATTGAAATTTAATATAAAGTTGGTGAAACTTCGAATATTCAACAATATTTTATTGCCTGTAAGTTAATAGTTGAATTAGAATATCTATATATAGGTAAAAATTAAGGAGTAGGAACATGAAAAAAATATTGATTATAGAAGATGACAGAGCATTAAGCGATGGTATTGTTCTTGCATTAAAGAACCCAGACTACGAATTTAGGCAATGTTTTGATTTGGCTTCAGCAGAGAAAATTGTCCTTGAAAACAGTATAGATTTGATTATTTTAGATATTAACTTGCCAGATGGAAGCGGATATGATTTTTTAAAGAAAGTCAGGCAGAAATCAGATATTCCTGTGCTAATACTTACAGCTAATGATATGGAAACGGACGAAGTTATGGGATTGCAGCTGGGAGCTGATGATTACATAACCAAGCCCTTTAGCCTTATGGTCCTTAGAGCAAGAATAGAAACACTTTTTAGAAGAACAGATAGAAACCAACAACGAAATTACTATGAGGTAGATGAATTCACTTTTGATTTTGATTCTATGCAGTTTACTATAAAAAATAATTGTATAGAGCTTAGTAAGAATGAACAAAAGCTGCTTAGAATACTTATTGAGAACAAGGAGAAAGTACTTTTTCGTGCAACATTAATAGACAAGGTATGGAGCGATGGCAGTGAATTTGTGGACGAGAATGCTTTATCCGTTACAATTAACAGGCTTAGAAATAAACTTGAAGATAATCCTTCAAAGCCTACATACATACAAACTATATATGGTGTGGGTTATGTATGGAAAGATAACAAGGTGATAAAATGAAGTTTTTTTTACCATGGAGAAGGACATATAATAGGCTGAATAATATGGTTGACGATGCTATAAAGGGTACCTTTGAGGAAACAGATTATAATGAAAGTGAATTATCTAAGTTAGAAGTTAAATGGAAGCAGTTTCTGACAAATTCTAAATTGTCCAGAAGTAATATAGAAAAAGAAAAGGAAAATATTAAAGGTATTGTTTCAGATATTTCACATCAGACTAAAACACCTCTCTCTAATATCCTGTTATATACGCAGCTATTGCAAGAAAAAGAAGTTAATGAAGATAATAAAGCACTTATAAAACAAATTGCTACGCAGGCTGAAAAACTCGATTTCCTAATACATGCCTTAGTAAAAATATCGAGACTTGAAAGCGGTACTATGACTATAGTACCTATAAAGCAAGAGATTGCCCCTATGATTTACGGTGCAGTAACGGAGCTTAAAGCTAAAGCTAAGCAAAAGAATATTTTAATTAATGTCATAGGAGAACGAGCAGTTAAGGCTTCTTGTGATTTGAAATGGACGGAAGAAGCAATATATAACATAATTGATAATGCAGTAAAATATTCTAATGATGACACTGAAATTGCTATTTCTGTAAAGGAATTTGAACTATACATATGCATAGATATTATCGATCAAGGGATGGGAATTAAAGAAGAAGAAATAACACAGATATTTAAGCGATTCTATCGCAGCCAAAGTGTACAACAGCAGAGCGGTGTCGGCATAGGGTTATATCTATCAAGAGAAATAATAAGGCAGCAGCAGGGGTATATTAATGTAACATCAAAATTAGGGAAAGGTTCAACTTTCTCAATCTATCTTCCTAGATGAAGGACAATCTATTTATATTATTCACACAGAACCTATAATTCTTTCAATACCGTTATATTGTGGAAAGATTTACGAAAGATTACTCTGCTATAATCTGTATATTGAAAGAAATAATATAAGTTTCAACTATGGAGGTAGAAATGGGTATTTTAAAAACAATCGACTTGAAGAAATATTATGGCTCAGGTGAGAAGCAGGTAAAGGCCCTTGACGGAGTTAGTCTGTCTGTTGAAAAGGGCGAATTTGTATCGATTGTAGGAACTTCAGGCAGCGGCAAGTCAACTTTGTTACATATGCTTGGGGGATTGGATTATCCTACATCGGGCAAGGTATTAGTAGATGATAAGGATATTTTTTCTTTAAAGGAGGAAGCATTAACAATCTTCAGAAGAAGGAAAATAGGTTTTGTATTTCAAAGCTTTAATCTCGTACCTGTGCTTAACGTATATGAGAATATAGTTCTTCCTATACAGTTAGATGGAAACCAGGTGGATGAAGAGTATGTAGGAGAGATAATTGAAACCTTAGGCCTTAAAGACAAAAAAGAGAATCTTCCAAGCCAGCTATCTGGTGGACAGCAGCAGAGAGTTGCTATTGCAAGATCACTGGCCACTAAACCTGCAATTATCTTAGCTGATGAGCCAACTGGTAATCTTGATAGTCGGACAAGCAGTGATGTCCTCAGTCTATTAAAAGTAACTAGCGAAAAATTTAATCAAACTATTGCAATGATAACACATAATGAAAATATAGCATCATTAGCTGACCGCATCATAAGAATTGAGGATGGAAGGGTAAAAGGCGGTGAGATAGGTGCTTAATGTAAAAAATAGGGAGGTTATAAATCGAATATCAAAGAGGATTCTCTTAAATAATAGACGCAGAAACATTATAGTTATTTTGGCTATAATGCTTACCTGTGTTTTGTTTACAAGTTTACTGACCATTGGCGATAGTATAATGGAAGCTTCACAGCACGAGGCAATGCATCAAGTTGGAACAAGCGCTCATGCGGGTTTTAAACACATTATTCAGAAGCAATATAATATTGCTGCAAAGGATACTGGAATTAAGAAAATCTCGTATAACATATTCATTTCACAAGCTGAAGATCAGAAACTTAAAAAGCGGCCCACAGAAATAAGATATAGTGAAGCGCAGAGTGCTAAATGGGAGTTTTCTTATCCTACAGCTGGAAGAATGCCTAGGTATTACAAGGATATTGCTACTAGTACATTAGTACTAGACAGTCTAGGATTGCCGTACAAGCTGGGTGAAAAAATCAGACTGGAATTTACTGTACATAAGAAAAAAATCAAGGATACTTTTACCCTCTGTGGCTATTGGAAGGGAGATGTGCTTGCTGGAGCTCAGGAGGTATGGGTATCAAAAGCTTACTGTAACAAGGTGGCTACTGTGACTGCGAACCCGCTGCATCAAGTGGAAATTGGTGATTGTGCTGGCTTGATAGATACTAATATATGGTTTTCTAATAGCTGGAACATTCAAGGAAAAATTAATGCATTAATGAAGCGATGCAATTTTAAGCCAAGTGAAGTGCACTATGGTGCAAATTGGGCTTATACTTCAGAAGCTGTAGATGCAAAGTCCTTGCTGTTTATAGGAATAATGGGATTGCTAATAGTGTTTTCAGGGTACTTAATTATCTATAATATTTTTTATATATCCGTAGTAAAGGACATACAGTTTTATGGTCTGCTTAAGACTATAGGTACCACAGGAAAACAGTTGAAAATAATTGTAAGAAATCAGGCGATTACTTTATCTATAATAGGAATCCCCTTGGGGCTTGTTTCGGGATGGTTTATATCAAAGCTTTTACTGCCGTTTCTCAGACAATTTACTGACGGCTTAATAGAACTAAAAATTACATTCCATCCAGTGATTTTTATTGGTGCATTATTATTTACGCTGCTTACTATATATCTGAGCTGCATTCGTCCAGGCAGACTAGCCTCGAAGGTTTCTCCAATAGAGGCTATAAACTACACAGGACAGAATAAAGGGATAAAAACAGTGAAAAAGAAAACTGGTAAAATAAATACTTTTTCTATGGCAGTGGCAAATTTAAAAAGAGGCAAGAAGCAGTTTATAGCCGTTGTGCTTTCTCTTTCTTTAAGTCTGATACTGCTGAATTCTGTATATACTTTAGTGAATGGTTTTGATATGAATAAATTCGTATCGGGACTGATTTTAAGTGATTTTTCTGTAAGTGATGCTTCTATTACGGGAACAGATTTTAATAAAAATTTAGAAGGAGTTACTGCAGGTGTAATAAAAAAAGTAGAAGGCTTAAAAGGTCTGAGAGATGTAGGAAAAGTATACGCAAAAGAGTGTGATCAAAAAGCAAGCGAAACGGGTTATAGGAATGCTATGAAAATAGTACACCATTTTAAAGAAAGATATTTAAATAAGAATCAAAAGTCGTGTTTAGAATATGTTAAAACCACAAAAATACTGGACACTTATGTATATGGAGTAGATAAATACACTTCAAAGCAGCTAGATATATATGAAGGGAAAATGGACTTTAATAAGCTCAAAAGTGGTAAGTATGTTATAGTTAGCGGCTATGCAGCTGATGAAAAATATCATTACTACGATATTGGAGATACAGTCACTATAAACTATGGAAGAGGAAATATTAAAAAATACAAGGTGCTGGCTATTGGTGATATTCCAGATTCTATAAGTGCACACGAATTTACGAATATAGGTCCGAATTTAATACTTGCTGATAATGAATATAAGAAGAATTACAGCAGCGTACAACCCCTTATGATTAATTTTGATGTTAAGGATAAATATCTAAATAAAGCAAAGCAGGAAATAAATGATTACTGTAACCATGTAGCTGCAAATCTTAAGCTTGTTTCTAAGAGTACCTATACAGCTCAATATCATCAAGTTGAAGTGATGTTTATAGTTGTTGGAGGAGCCTTAAGTTTTATTCTGGCGCTGATAGGTATATTGAATTTCTTTAACTCTACAGTAACCTCGATTTTAAATAGAAGAAGAGAATTTGCAATGCTTCAGGCTGTTGGAATGACAGGAAAGCAGCTGAAAAGCATGGTGAGATGTGAAAGCTTTGTATATGTGGCAGCAACCTTTTTAATTACGGCTATCTTTGGAAGCGGTATTGCCTATATTGCTGTAACCTCCATAATTAGTGGCGCCTGGTATTTCACTTATAAGTTTACGCTTCTGCCAATAATTTTGTGTATGCCATTCCTGCTTTTAATTGCTTATTATCTTCCATCTTTATGCTATAACGATATGTGCAAGGAAAGCTTAGTGGAGAGATTAAGGAATAAAGAAGAATAAATAAGAACAAATAACAATAAAGAAGCATTTAATCTAAATAGAAGAGAGAACTATTTTATATACTAACATCATATTTTGAAGTTTATAAATTACAAAGTGAATAGGTAACAGGAAGCTTCTGTAACAGAGTTTCAAAAAGTGAGGTAATCGGAGCATAGTAAGTGGTATTACTGTGCTCTAATTATTTAGCAGCGTTTATAGTATTAAGGGCTAAGGGATATAAATTTGATAGTAGCATTTTTCTTTTGAATATTTTGTTGATTGTATTTTATATTTTTTATCCTTAGTAATGTAAAATAGATCGTTATATAGTAATACAAGGTCAGCATAAAGCTTCTTATCCAATAAATATTTCTCACATTTTAATAAATATCTTTTAGCAGCATTGAAATTCTCTTTTGTAAAGGCTATATAACCTAACATGAAGTAATATTCGTTTTTGCTGCTAGTTCTTAATGCAGATTCTTTTATCTTTGAAGAAATCTTTATAACAGTATCATATTTTTTCATGTTAAAGAATAGAAGCATCTTTTGGACTGAAAAAATATCAGATAATCTCTTGTCGTAGTTAACCTCACTGCTTATGCTATCAAGGATCTTAAATGACTGATCATACTTTTTCTGAAATCTTAAGCAATTTGTATAGTTGAGATAGCATTCCAGAGAATCAAAATTTTTATCACAATAGCTAAATAGAAAAATTGCGTTTTTAATATGATTAATAGCTTTATCATAATGTCCAAGTCTGCAGTAAGCTACATTAAGAGATAAATGAATATTTGGAAGAGCTTCAATAGGTGTGGATACTTTATTATTAAGCAAATACTCTTCTAAAATTTCTATGCAGCCAGCATAATTTTGATTTATACAATATATTGTTCCGATATTGCTAATTGTTTTAATATAGCTTTCAATGTTGGTTCTATTATAATTTTCTAAGTACAGTTTGCTACGCAAAAGATAGTTAACAGCTTTTTTAAAATTTTTATTTGATACCTCTATAGTTGCTAGTATATTTATAGAATTTGCGTATTTTTCAACATTTATATCCTTCTCATAATTACTAAGTTTAAAATAAAAGTTTAAAAATTTTTTTAAGAATTGTACTGATTGGTTTATTAAATTCAATCGGAAGTAGGAAATTCCTAAATAATAGCAGAAATAGTCCATATTTATATGTTTTAGTCTTCTATTTTCCCATAATTCTATAATATCGAGAAATTGATTGTTTATAAAAAGTGAGTGTATATATTCAAATTCATTTGTCATATGGTTTGTACAATTAGGATTATGTGCCAAACTATTATCTAAGAAGAATGAAATATCAGTATTTAATTTTTGAGCAATATATTGCAATTGAGGTATAGATGGTAACATTTTGCAGTTTTCAATCTTACTCAGAACTGTTCTATCAAGTATGTCACAACAAAGGGACTTTTGTGGCAGATTTTTTTCTTTTCTAAGTTGTTTAATTTTTATTCCAATATAATGTTCCAAATAATTTGTCCTCCTATGTTCATAAAATGCACAAATCCCCAAATGAGGTAAAATAGTGATGTCATTTTGTGTAATTCAAAATAGTAAATAGATAATACGATGATATTTATAAAAATAGATATATACAATAATTATACGCCATTAACATTTATAGGTAAATATAGTAATATACTGGTGAGGTGATAAATATATGAAGAAATTTATAACTTGTTTTGTAATAATATTAAGTATTTTAAACCTTTATAGTGTTAGTTGCAATGCAGAGGAGAAGGATCCATTTATGGTAAATGGCATCCATATCTATAAATAATATGAATATAAATAACGATAAAAACTACAGAAAAAAAACATAAGCAGGAAGCACACGCGGTATATATGACAAAATGTAGATAGGTAATTGAATTCATTAGGTACTTATCTATAGGGTGTTTTATATAAATCATGAATGCACATATTCACTTTAAATTAAAAAACCTCCCATTGACATTGATGGGAGGTTTTTTATGAAAAATAAGCGAACTTAATTCTATCTTTAGTACATCTATGATTCCAAAGTATATTTAAATCAATAACATGGCGTTCGCCATAAGTTGAGACTACAATATAAGTATTGTTATCTTCAGCATTGAACTTCAAATCAGTAATAGTCATCCAATGCCAAGAGTAATCTTCTAATTCTTTTACAGCATGAGTAAGTACAAGTATCGCAACAGGAAGTTTCTGCAGCAGAGCTTCAGAAAGGTAATGTACAACCTCTTCCATGCTTACAGTGTCATCCTCTAATATATGTGGCGTTAATAAAACATTTCTGCTTTTAGCATAGTCTAATGTATTTTCACAAAATTGGTGAACTGAAGTAAGTCCACGTATACCAGGTTTTACAAATTTGCGAACCTCCACTATATGATTAACAAAATCGCCTTTAGATATGGGGAGACTATAAGGATACAGAGCTCTGTAATTCTCTGAAAAGTTTTCAGCTAAATATGCCATTATATTAGCTGCAGCTATCGGACCACAACCGCTAAGCTGATGAAGTTTTTTCGGAAACCAGTATTGATTACCACCGTAATATTCTTTGTTAAATTCATAAATAGGTATTTTAATTTCATCAATATGTTTATGGTCTAATGGCATAAACGTCACCTCTTTCTAAATACTGTTTAAATGTTTGTATATAAAATATTTATTTATCTGTTGATTTATGTAATATTATACTATAAATTTTATATAATTTAAGCTATATTGAGTAAAATATAATATGGAAATAGTTTCTACATTCTTGTTTATTCTACATAATATTTGTAGTATAATAAAAAAATAGTAAAAAAGGAGGATGGTAGAAACTATGAAAAATTATTTTAAAAAAGCAATTTATCCGTTAAGTATTATTGTAAGTTTCTTTATGGCATTTTCATTATTTTATAATTCTAACAACCTTTCCGTTTATGCAAAAAGTAAAGAATTAACAGCAGGAAAGAAAAATGAAGGAGTCCCTATAATTCAGTACAAAGATAAGCTTATATTTTACAGCAAATCGAAGAAGTCTATAGTTATAATGAAAAAATTATCAGTTATCAGAAACATACATATAAACCTTTCTAAATATGACGGTAGTTTTTCTTATGTAAAAGCTTATGATAAAAATAATATATACATGTTAAAGAATGACACTATATATAAGTTAAATTTAAAATCTTATCATTTTTCTGTATATAGAAAATTGTCTGCACCTAAAAAAAATTACAATGAACTTGAGCATGTTGTAATAGATAAATCAGGAGTAGTATGGTGTGCATGGGATGGATATGAAACAGAAAATCATGATTCATATCTTGTAAACAGCCAAGGCTATAAAAAACGATTTGATGACATCGGTTATAGAATAAGCTTAGGATTAGATTACAACGGAAACTTGGTGTACATATTCCCTGTAAATAGATATATATATAAATATTCATTATACAGGCACTATAAAGGAAGCTTCAAGAAATATGCATTGAATAGTCATGGTATTAACACTATAGATGATTTTAACATATCAAAAGACAATAAGCTTTATATAATAGGCTGCGACATGGATGATGAAGGAGGAAGAACTGCATATTATAATAAATTTAAGATAAAGTCTAATTCTATTTCTAAAATTTCCACTCAGGACTTAGGAGATTATGGAGCACTTCTTTCGGATTACTGTGCTGTTATGGACGTTAAGAATAATCTATGGCTATTAAGGAATGGCAGTATATATATGTCAAATGGTAAAAAAATAGTAAAGAAATACACAACATCAAAAAAGTTTTATTATTTAAGTGTATATGACGATAAAAATTTGGCGGCATTTAATGACAATGGTAAGTATGCAATAGCAAAATAAGTAAGCATTAAGTATAAAAAAAGAATCATTAAGCTATACTATGGCTTAATGATTCTTTTTTAAATAATTGAATTTTTATATAAGCAAGAGTATAATTAGTATTAAAGGATAATAATTATTATTAGAAGGAGAATCAAAATGGACAACAATATAAGTCCTGATATAATGGACAAATTAACTAAGGTATGTTTGTGCAAGGCCATACCAAGATCTAAAATTAAGGGAGCTATAAAAAGAGGTGCACTTACGGTAGAGGAAGTACAAAAAGCTACCGGTGCCGGTTCAGGCGGCTGTGGAGGCAGAAGGTGCACACCTAAAATAGAAGAATTGATTGAAAAATATAAGGCAGGGGAATTTTAAAGAGGAACTTTTTTAGTTTCTCTTTAAAATTAAAAAAATAGTGAATTAAGTTCATTGACTTTTATTCATTCAAGTGTTATATTGATATCATTACATATAGAAAAGGAGAATTAACATTGAGGATTTCGAAACCGCCAGAGGTTAGAAAGCAGGAAATAATAGATACTGCTATGAAATTATTTTATAAAAAAGGCTATGAAGCAACCTCTATGGCTGATATTGCTAAAGAGATGAATGTAGTGCAAGGATTGTGTTATAGATATTTCGCATCAAAGCAGGAACTTTTTGAAACGGCTATGGATCAATACGTAAGAGAATGCTGTTCAGCATTTGTTGCAGCTATCCATGACAGAAGCAGAACGTTGGATGAGCGTATGAATTTAATGTGTAAATTAACACAAAATCAGGATTCTATCAGCAAGTATCATGATTTTTATCATAAAGAAGGTAATGAAGCACTGCATGAGCAGCTAACCTTAAATATATGTAAATATCTTGTACCACACATTAAAGAAGAGCTTCAGGTTTTATGTGACAAAGGCGAAATAGAACTTGAAAATGCTGATATAACAGCCAGTTTTATCATGTATGGGCAAATAGGCATCATGCAGGATAACAGTATGGATATAAAGGATAGAGTTGACTATATGAGAAACATAATAAGGCAAATACTATACGGAGAAATTATATAAGTTATATAGCCCTGGCAGCATAAATTAATACATTGCTGTCAGGGTAAAAAAATACTTTATGAGTGAATAATGTTCAATGAGTAAAATTAATTGATACATATAATGAAAGGATTGATAGAAATGAAAAATTTTAAAACAATCGATTTTACTGAAGGATATGCTTCAAAGAATTTAATAGCAATAACGGTGCCTCTGATAATTGCATATGTGTTTAATATGGCCTATAATATCGTAGATAGCTTATGGATTGGTAATTTGCTTGGAGAAAAGGCTTTGGCTGCTTTAACGGTATCTACACCGCTAATTTTGCTCTTTAGCTCATTGAGTATGGGAGCTACTAACGCCATTGCCATGCTGTTATCCAAATACATTGGAGCTAAAGATGAAGAAAAAATAAAGTCTACTATTGCAACTTCTTTTATAGTTACTCTAATTTTTGGCGTGATACTTGTGCTCATATGTGAATTGGGAATTGACGGTATACTTTCAGCTTTGAATACGCCAAAGTCTATTTATTCTATGGCAAAGGGGTTTCTTTCAATCTACGTTCTTGGTTTTATATTTGTATTGTTCTATCTGTATTTCACAGCAGTTCTTCGCAGCTATGGCAATTCTACTATGCAGATGGTGTCAATAATTGCTTGTACTTTTCTTAATTTAGTTATCGATCCAGTTTTTATTCATATGTTTGGCATGAACGGAGCTGCAGTTGCTACACTTATTTCCCAAGGCATAATGATGTTAATAATGGTTGCCTATATAGTTAAAAATAAGATAATTAGAATTGACATTAAGCTAATAAGTAAAAGCTTAAGTTTTGATATTATTGCAAAATCTATTCCATCCATGATTCAGCAAAGTATTCCTGCTATTAGTACAGCATTTATAACCTTACTTGTGGCTGGGTTTGGGGTACTTTCTGTTGCGGCCTTTGGTATTTCGGGAAAACTGGAGGTTATATTATTCTATCCAGCTATGGCACTTAATATGGCTATAACTTCCTGTACAGGACAGTGCTTTGGAGCGAAAAAAATGAAAAAGGCAGAGGAATATTTAAAATGGGGCATAGTTTACGGAGGAATTTTGCTTATAATTCTTACTATAACAGTAGTTTTCTTCGCTAAAGAGCTTACCGCTATGTTTGGAGGAGGGACTTCAGTGGCCAATATAGTTAAAGTATATTTTGCCACAATATCTATTGGGTATATTTGCAATTGTATAACCAGTTGTGTACTTGGAAAGGTAAATGGCTTTGGAAGACCAACTACAGCTATGTTTGTTATGATATTCTACTACGTTGTGGTAAGAATGCCTTTAGCAAAAATATTTTCGCTTTCAAGCTTAGGGCTAAATGGAATATGGATAGCTGTATTAATAAGCCATATAGCAGCAGTTTTAGCTTCACTAATCTACAATATTATATTCATGAAGGTAAAAGAAACAGATTTACAGCAGTGTGCATAATTACCTGATGTGACCTATGAAAAAAGAAGGAAACTAATAGGCTGCACCTCAAATTAAAGCGAAAGCATAGTAACATTTTGAGGTGCATTTGCAGTATAAGTTGTGAAAGTTCTAATACATTCTGACTTCTAAAAGATCCTAGGGTCGAACCGATTCAGCAGTGATATTTTAGAAGCCATAATGTAAGAACTTTATTGCAACTTATATAATTAGTCTTCTTTTCTCATTACCATAAAGTAAAAAGCGGTTCCGAACTCTTCATTAAACTTTCTTTCAAAGTCTCTTAATTTTTCTTCCTGGTTCTTCTCAAGAGGAGCATATTCAAGTTTGGTTAACGGTTCTATATATTTTTCTTGCATAAGTTGTTATCCCTCCTTTGATAAATATTTTTGCCAATGAGCAAGATTTAATTCAAAATTTATTAGTGTCTTATATAAGATAAGTAGAAGAGAATAATCAAAATTATAGACTATATTATAAATAAAAGCATTGATAAAAAATGCTAAGTGTCTTATAATAATATTCTGAGATATATTTATATAATTGCACTCGTAGCTCAGCTGGATAGAGTCGCGGACTTCGAATCCGAAGGTCGAGAGTTCGAATCTCTCCGGGTGCACTAGGGAAACACTTGAAATACAGCATTTTAGGTGTTTTTTTATTTTTAATGTAATAAAAGTATTTTGTTAATATTAAGAGTCAGGGCATAGGAAATGTTGTGGTACTACGGATCAATCTCCGTAGTGCCACAACATTTCATTTTTCACGGCAAAAGCAGCTTACTGTAAAAAGTAAACTGCTTTTTATATATGTCAAATATCTTTTTTAAAAGTAGCTTGACTGCAATATAAAAAATGATATAATAGTTCGTATGCAGACTAATCGGTATCGAACAGTTTGGAAATGAACTAATTTTGAAAGGAAAGGGGTGGTAGAAGTGCATTCAAGTAATAGAAGTGAAGAGGCTGTGAAACTAATGCATGAAGTAAGTAAAACTATAAAGCAGAAAATTCATAAGAATTTTAAAGGAACTGAGATTACTGTGTCACAGGGAATAATTATATTTTCACTCTGTAAGTATGGAGAAATGAAGATTAGTGATATAAGTGAGAGGGTTCAGCTATCTAAAAGCACCGTGTCCGGTATAATTGACAGAATGGAAGAACGTGGAATGGTGGAAAGAACAAGAAATTATGAGGATAGAAGAACAGTCTATGTAAAGATAACTAAAAAATTCATGGAAGAAAATAAAGGACTTAGTGAGAAAGCAAAAGAAAGTCTTTTCAATTTGCTTAATTCAGCCGCCCCAGAAGATATTGAGAAGATCATTGATGCATTGAAAATTATGAAAAGGATATTAAACGACAAAAAGGAGAGGTGATTTATGTTAAGACTTTATAAGTTTTTAAAACCCTATACTCTCATGGTAATTGGAGTATTAGTTTTTGTAGCATGTCAATCAATTGGTGACCTTTATCTGCCGACACTTATGTCAGATATAATAAATGACGGGGTTATGCAGGGAGATACAAACAAGATTTTTCATATTGGTGGAATAATGCTTTTGGTTGCACTAGGAGGAGTGATTTGTTCAGTTTTGGCCAGTTTTTTGTCGGCTATATCTTCTATGGGCTTAGGAGAAATACTTAGAAATAAAATATTTAAAAGAGCTGAGAGCTTTTCATTGTATGAATTTGATAAATTAGGAACAGCAACTCTTATTACTAGGACGACAAATGACATAACACAAATTCAAACAGTTACTGTTATGATAATGCGTTTGATGATTAGTGCTCCAATTATGTGTATTGGTGGTATTATATTGGCGATAAGAAAGGATGGGACTCTTACCTGGGTTTTAGGAGTTTCTATACCTGCACTTGCAATAGTTGTTGGATTTATAGCATCTAAGATGATTCCTCTTTTCAAAAAAGTACAGATAAAGGTTGACAAAATTAACTTAGTCTTGAGAGAAAAGTTAACAGGTATAAGAGTAATACGTGCTTTTAATACAGTGGACAAGGAAGCAAAGCGTTTTAATGAAGCAAATGTAGATCTTACTGAAAACTATATCAAGGTTAACAGGATTATGGCTTTTATGATGCCTTCTATCATGCTGATTATGAACTTTACTACTTTGGCAATTCTTTGGTTTGGCGGGATACGTATAAGCAAAGGAAGTATGGATTTAGGTGCACTTTCTGCCTTTACTCAATATGCAATGCAAATTATGATGTCAATGCTTATGCTTGCAATGATGTTCATTATGGTTCCACGTGCACAAGCTGCAGCAGTGAGAATCAATGAAGTACTTGATACTGTACCTGAAATAAAAGATGCTGATAAAACAAAAGACAATTATGAAGGAAAAGGATATGTTGAATTTAAAAATGTAACCTTTAGTTATCATGGAGCTGAAGAACCTGCTCTTAGAAATATTTCCTTTGCAGCAAGGCCTGGTGAAACCACTGCTATCATTGGAAGTACAGGTTCTGGTAAATCTACGTTAATAAATCTAATACCAAGATTTTATGATATACAGAGCGGAAGTATTTTAGTTGATGGCGTAGATATTAAAGAAATTTCTCAGGAAGATCTTAGAAATAAGATTGGCTTTGTTCCTCAGAAAGCAGTTCTATTTTCGGGTACAATTGCTGAAAATATTAGATTTGGTAATGATGGTGCAAGTGATGAAGAAGTTAGACATGCTGCTGAAGTGGCACAGGCTGCCGACTTTATAGCAACCATGGATGGAGGCTACGAGCATGAAATTGCTCAAGGAGGAACAAACGTATCCGGTGGCCAAAAGCAGAGACTTTCTATAGCCCGTGCATTAGTCAGAAAACCAGAGATATATATATTTGATGACAGTTTCTCAGCTTTAGACTTTAAAACAGATGCGCAGCTTAGAGCTGCTTTGAAAAGTGAAACTCAGGACTCAACAGTAATTATTGTTGCACAAAGAGTTGGAACAGTTATGGAGGCAGATAGAATCATAGTTTTAGATGAAGGTTCTGTTGTAGGAATGGGCACGCATAAGGAATTACTAGAAAAATGTGATGTTTACCGTGAAATTGTATCCTCACAACTTTCAGAGGAGGAAATAGCATGAGTGAAAATAGAGGAAACAGAAAATCAATGGGAGGTCGAAGAGGCGGACCGATGAGGGGGATGGGAAGACCTGTAGAAAAAGCGAAGGACTTTAAAGGTTCTTTGAAAAGGCTTCTAGGATATTTAAAACCTCATAGAATAAATTTAATAGTTGTTCTTATATTTGCTATTTTAAGTACAACCTTTTCAATAGCGGCTCCTAAAATATCAAGTAAAGCAATGAATAAATTACAAAATGCTTATATGGCTCGAAAAATGTTATCGGAAATGGCAAAAGGTCAAAATAAAGCAATAGATCAGATGAACAGTAAAATGGGAGATGTCCAAAAGGAAGCTGTAGACAAAATCATAGATAAGATGGCTGATGGACAGAAAACTGCCACAAATAAGATAACCAAAAGCATGGGTGATGCTCAGGATAAGGCTGTTAATGAAATTTACAAAAATATGGCAATACAAGTATATCAAGGCGTAAATACAGGGCAGAAAACTGCTGTTGATAAGATAACTAATCAGATGGCTGCAGCCCAGAAAACAATGGTTACTAAAATTCAGAAACAAATGAAGCAGGCGGAACAACTAGCAGCGGCCCAGAAGGCAGCTCAGGCAAAACAGAAGGGAAAACAGACAGCACAGCAGGCAACGCAGCAGTCAGCTCAGACAACACAACAGACAACTAAAAAGGCTGCCAAGACAACTACTCAGCCGGATGCTAAAACTCAGGCTGTTATTCAAAAACTAATGAAGCTGCCAATGATTGATTCAACAAGTAATAGGACAAAAAGAGTTCAAATTACACTTCAATTTATTGATATACTTCAGGCTATGCCATCAAATGGTCAAGTTGATAAAGCTAGCTTAACTACATTAAAGGAACTATTAAATATTCCAATGCTGGATCAAACTCAAGCTGGAAATAGTAAAGTTACTGTGATTAAGGAATTCATGAGTGTTGCTAAGAAGTTGCCGGGGGGCAGCGCAACACAAAGTTCAATGAGTCTTGATACGGCAGAAATGGATGAAGTGTATTCAAGAATTGCAAAGATGACAGATTTTACTGCTAAAACTTCCAGTACAAATTCTAATATGAATACTAAGGCTGAGAAGGCTGTAAAAAAACTGTTAAAGCTTCCATCCATAAATAAAATTAAAGACTCTGAAGAAAAGAAGAAAACTTTAAGTAAGCTTATTGATATATTTAAAGATATGCCTGATATGTCAAGCAGCAGTGATACTTCAAGTTCTGGAAGCAAGATAAATAAATCAGACTTGAACACGATAAAAGACTTATTGAAAATATCAGATATAAATAGTATTAAGGATTCAAAGAAAAAGACTGCAGCTGCAATCAAGCTAGTTGATATTTTTGGAGAAATGCCTAAAATAGATAATGGTTCAAGTAAAGATTCAAGTGACACAATGGATACTAAACAGCTCAAAAGCGTAAAAGAATTATTAGGTTTGCCAATGTTAAATTCGATAACTGATACTAACCAAAAAGCCAAAGTTACAAGTAAAATGTTAGACATATTCAGAGATATGCCTGATACGGATGATATTTCTAAAGGTTCAAAATCAAAGAATAAAATAGACACAAAGAGTATAAAGTCAATTCAGGAATTTATTGCATTGCCAAAGCTTGATAAATTAACAGATGCAAATAAAAGGGCAGATGTGTGTAAGAAAATTTTGGATTTAGGAAGTAAATTGACAAAGTCTATGGATAATGCTCCAACAAATCCAAAAGATAATGTAAACCTTACTGATGATCAAATGAATTCAGTAATAACAGCAATAAGAGATACAAACGGTAAATATGATTTCCGTTACATTGGTAATATAGTTATTGTACTTATTGGAATGTACGTAATAAGTGCACTTTTCAATTTAACAATGGGTCTTGTTATGTCAGGGGTTTCACAGAAGACTGTCCGTGATTTAAGAAGAGAAGTGGATGAAAAGCTTGCAAGATTACCTCTTAAGTATTTTGATATGCACTCTCATGGTGATATACTAAGCCGTGTTACCAATGATGTTGATACTATCTCCACTACCTTGCAGCAGAGTTTAACACAGATAATTACATCTGTTATCACTATAATTGGTTATATAATAATGATGGTTACAATAAGTCCTACTTTGACATTGATTGTTATAGCAACATTACCTTTGTACATTATAGTTACAGCAGCTATTGCAAAGAAGTCCCAAAAGTTTTTTGCTGCTCAACAGAAGGAAATGGGACTTATCAGTGGACATGTAGAAGAAATGTATACAGGACATAAAATAGTAAAAGCTTTTGGCCATGAAAAAGAGTCAATAGAAGAGTTTGAAGCTATAAATAAAAGACTTAAAAGTGCAGGCTGGAAGGCCCAATTTGTTTCCGGTATAATGTTCCCTTTGATGAATTTTATAAGTAACTTGGGTTATGTCGGAATAAGCATTGTTGGTGGTATATGGATTACAAAAAGTCTGCTGGGTTTAGGTGATATTCTAGCCTTCATTCAATATTCTAGATCCTTTACTATGCCAATAACTCAGACTGCTAATATATCTAATGTTATACAATCAACTGTAGCTTGTGCTGAACGTGTGTTTCAGATACTGGACGAGGAAGAGGAAATTGCGGACAGCAGCGATGCAGTAGTATTGGAAAATCCAAAGGGAGAAGTTACCTTTGAACATGTTGATTTTAGATATATGGAAGAGGTACCTTTGATAGAAAACATGAACTTGGATGTAAAGCAAGGACATACAATTGCTATTGTTGGACCTACTGGAGCGGGTAAAACAACACTTGTAAATCTGTTAATGCGTTTTTATGAAATAAATGCAGGTAAGATAGCTATTGATGGTGTTAATATAAATGATATTAAGAGAAGTGAATTACGTAAGATGTTTGGTATGGTTCTTCAAGATACGTGGTTGTATAATGGTTCAATTAAGGATAATATAGCCTATGGAAAAGAAGGAGCTACTATGGAAGATATTGTTCGTGCAGCAAAGGCTGCCCATGCAGATCATTTTATAAGAACGCTGCCTGAAGGCTATGATACAATTCTTAATGAAGAAGGAACTAATATTTCCCAGGGACAAAAACAGCTTTTAACCATTGCTCGTGCAATACTTGCAGATCCTACAATCTTGATACTTGATGAGGCTACAAGCAGTGTTGATACCAGAACAGAAGTATTAATACAAAAGGCTATGGCTAATTTAATGAAGGGTAGAACAAGCTTCGTAATTGCACACAGACTTTCTACTATTCGTGATGCAGAACTTATCTTGGTTATGAAAAACGGAACTATCATAGAAATGGGTAATCATAAGGAATTACTCAATCAAGGAGGTTTCTATGCAGATCTTTATAACAGCCAATTCACAGGAGCTGACCTAGAAAACGATGCTGTATAGTATATTCTTGACTTATCATAAGAATTTCTCTAACATTAATAAATGTATACTGAAAAAGTATTAAACCCATATCAGGAGGTAAGTATGATAGAGAATAACAAAGTGGAGTATACAGAAAGCGAATATATTGAAAAATTAGTATCGCTTTTTAGAGCATTGCAAAAGAATTTTAGTGATTATTTTGTTGAAAAAACAGAGCAATTCGGTTTTTCAGGTTCGCAGTTGTTTTCAATTCTTGCTATATATAAAAATCCAGAAATCAATATACAAGAGTTGAGTAAATTATTAAATTTGTCAAAGAGTACTGTTTCAGGTATAGTTGACCGTTTGGTAGATCAAGGAGTCATAATACGTGAAATTCCTGAGGAAAATCGCAGAACAGTAAAATTATCATTATCTCAGGACTTTTCAAAAAAATTCAATGTTGTGGAAATAAGAAACGAATTTTTCGCTGATATTGCTAAAAACGCATCGATTGACGATTTAAAGGAAGTAGTAAGGGGATTGGAAAAATTTCAGGAGCTTATCGATAAAAGTAAGAAATAGTATTTTATTTGCTTGATTGTGTTACAGAATATAGTAATTTATAAATAAGTAAGGTAAAAAAGATAATAGTTAAGAAGTATCATTATAAGAACTCCAGGGTTTTATTCATAACTCTTACTTCTTAACTACTAGATAAATTCTAATTTAAAAGGATGGCTAAAGAATATTTTTTCTTCTGACATTACTCATTACAAATCCACTCTTAGGCAGTGAAGGTATTCTTGCTAGGTTATATCTCAAATTTTGCGGGGGAACTTTAAATTCTATACTGTTAACAAGAAAATCTACGCATGTCTTCATAATTTCTGTTGTAATTTCTTCGCCAGGACAGCGATGTGAAGTGGCAGCATCTCCTCCGCCTTGAGGTATAAAATTAAATGGACTTTCATTCCATTCCTTAAAGCGTTCCGGATAAAATTTATTTGGTTCCTTCCAGATACGTGAATCATGGTTGGTGCCGTATACGTCAAGTAATACAAGAGTGTCTTTTTTAAATTGGCATCCATTAATTACAAAGTCTTTTTTTACTTTTGCACCCACAAAGGGAGTAAACGGATAGTAACGGCGGACTTCCTGAACAAACATTTCTAGATAATTGCTGTTGTCTGTAAGTATTTTCTGCTTACATTCTATATGATCGCATAGAGCTAAAGCTGCGAACGTAATGTATGTAGAAATGGCTACAATAGGCCGTAATAGGTTAATTAGTTCCACAGCGGCCATCTGATCATCTAACTCACTACCATCAAGTTCTCTATAAAAAGCTATAGCATATAATGGTGAATCTTCTTTGGCAGTAAGTCTTCCAGAACGAACATCTTCAATTATTCCTCTTATCCATTTTTCAGTTATATTCCTTGCTATTTCACCTTTCCAGTACCTTAGTCCCACCGCACCAAAGCCATCTACCATTTGACTGAAATCCTCAGCACGGTCTTCAATTTCGGATTCATTAAGTGGAACCCCAGCCCAATGGCAGGCAGCCTGACATAATAGTATCTTTGCTTCATCAAAAAGTACTACTTCTTTACTCTGCGCCCATCTACTGATTGAGTTTTCTAATCCTTCCTTTACTAATTCAGATAGTATCTCCTGATGCTGTGATGAGGTAAGTGATATGAAGAGATTTTTTCGGTGGATATGTGCTTGACCATCCATAGTCTGTATAGCATTTTCACCAAACAATGTTTTCTGTACTCGTTTAGGTGCAGCTCCTGTTCTTTCAAAGAGTTCGGGGTCGTAAAAAATTTTTGCGGCGCCTTCACCAGTCATGCAGATTATATTTTGTCCTAATAAATGAGTTTGAAAAAGGCTGGTTTGCAAATTGTCTGCCTTGTTTTTTATAAACAGGTATCCTTCGCGAGAAAGGGACAATGTGCTGTCTAGGCTTTCATCCATTGTGATACGTTCCTTTGTTAACATATATTTACGTTCTCCTTTTCAATATGATTGTCAATTTTATATTTTACATTTCCCATCATGTATAAAATTTATGCATGGCAGCAATTAAGCTGTTCTTGAAGGGTATATGGTTTCTGCTCTAGTGGATATTATTGTTACTAATTTATAGTATAAGTTTAAAATTAATCAAAAAGTGATTAAAGACGAATAAAATACGGAAATATGGAATGATATAATATATATTCTATTCTAATGGCTAAATTCGAGATTAATAGGCATTTAATATATTGGTATAGAAATGGTAAAATAGTTATTTGTAGCATGAAAATGCTATTTATACAATTTAAATCATAGGGGGGATTGATTTTGAAGCTAAAAAAATCATTTGTGTCAATACTTATTTTGCTATTTATGTTTACATTAAGTGTTTCGGTAAGTGCTAAAACTAGAGTTACTTACAGTAGTTTCTTAAAAGTAAAGATGGGTATGAGTTATTCTCAGGTTAAACATATTTTAGGAAAAGGAAAAGTTGATAGTTCTTCATCAACAGAGGGATATAAATCAACTGTATACTCATGGAAGACTGATAATGGAGATAAATACATTATAGTAGGAATACAGAATGGAAAAGCCATAACAAAATCACAGAACAATTTGAATAATAAAATTTCAAATGTAACAAAAGCAAAATATAAGAAGCTTAAGCAAGGAATGACTTATAAAAAAGTTAAAGCTATATTAGGCAGTGGAGTCTTAACGAGTCAATATAAAACATCTAGTGGATCCACAATGGCATATGTTTGGCAAAGCAAAAACGGCGGTTATATAGAAATCAACTTTAGTTATGGTAAACTTAATTCAAAAGTTAATATCGGCGTTAAATAATTAAGTAATAAAAAAGCTCTGGATTTGCAGAGCTTTTTTTAGTCTCTAGAAATTCGCGTACAAGCATTTAATGAATGGATCAGCCTCCGTAGAGCCACAACATTTCCTTTTCTACTTTATATTTTATATATGATATACTATATCGTGCATATTGACTAATATAATGCGTTTAATACTTTTATAATTACAAATATGTGCTATAATATATTTTGGTTATGACAGATATGTGATATACAAATTCAGACTGTATTACATACAAAATGGATTTAAGGAGTGTTTATAATGAAAATAGAATTAGATATGCATACTCATACGCTTGCAAGTGGACATGCTTATAGTACTATAAGGGAGATGGCTAAGGCAGCTTCTGAAAAAGATATAAAATTGCTTGGAATAACAGAACATGCACCAGGCATACCAGGAACCTGTGATAGCATCTATTTTAGAAATATAAAAGTGGTTCCAAGAGAAATGTATGGAGTTGAGCTAATGTTCGGATCAGAGATTAACATTATAGACTACGAGGGAAGTCTCAGTTTGGAGCAGAAAGCAATAAATGCTTTAGATATAAGAATTGCAGGTATACATTATCAATGTTATAAGTTTGGGACTATTGATCAAAATACTAATGCGGTGATTTCGGCAATTAAAAATCCTGATATAGATATTATAAGTCATCCTGACGATGGAAGATGCCCCTTAAATTATGAGGCAGTTGTAAAAGCATCAAGAGACTATAACACGTTTTTAGAACTTAACAATAATTCATTAAATCCAATAAATAAGCGTAAGAATGGAGTAAGAAACAATATTGAAATGCTGAATTTATGTAAAAAATATGATGTCCCGATAATAATGGGAAGCGATGCTCATGTAGATGTTGATGTTGCGAGATTTGATTTTGCAAGTAAACTTTTGAAGGAAGTTGATTTTCCTGAAGAATTAATTATTAATAGATCGGTAGAGGAATTTAAAAAGAGAATTAAGCATAATAGGAAGCAAAAGGATAGCTGCGTAGCCTAAAAATTTATGATTTTTACCAATTGTGGATAACTTTTAATTAATATTAAGATACATCACTAAATAAAACAACAATACATCGTGTTTACGAAGGGATTAAAAAGAAATAATAATATATTTTGAATTTAGCGAATTAAGATACGAAGGTAACAGAATTAATAAAATAAAAATATTATGTAAAAATTAAGAGTTAGGGCATTAAAAATGGTTACACCCGACGGAGGCATTTGGAGCGAGTTTAGTAATTATCCGTGTCTTTTAGGCAAATTTCCGTTAAGATGGCGAATTGTTTGAGGCGCAGCCGAGTTATGAACCATTAGGAAATTTGACTAAAAGATGCGGTGAAATTGCTTAACGAGCGGAACTAGCCGACATAGGGTGTAACCATTTTTATATATTGAAAAACGTTATAAATGAAAGTAGAATTGAGCTAAGGAACATTAGTATTAATAATGTATAAAAAAGGAGACTTAAAAATGTGGAAGTTATTCGCAATACTATCGGCAGTATTTGCCGCATTGACATCTATTCTTGCTAAAATAGGTATGAAGGGAGTGGACTCTAATCTTGCGACAGCTATTCGTACAGTTGTAGTTGTAATTCTATCCTGGGGTATAGTGTTTTCAGCAGGTGGTCAAAATGCAATCAAAGGTCTTACAAAGCAGAATTGGACTTTTTTAATTTTATCTGGATTGGCTACTGGACTTTCATGGATATTTTATTATAGAGCAATTTCTGTAGGCAATGTTTCACAGGTTGCTATTATAGATAAATCCAGTATCGTATTAACATTGATTTTAGCTTTCGTTATTCTTGGTGAGCAATTTACATTGAAGACATTATTAGCAAGTGCATTTATGATTATAGGAACATTCATAATGATATGGAAATAACAGATAGATTCAGAAGATAAATATTGACAATACTCAAGGTTGGATATAATATATATACATATACTCAATGTTGGATATGTGGAGGAATTAAAAATGATAAGAGCGCTCATATTATATCTCTTAAACATTAAGCCTAGTCATGGCTACAATATACAAAGATTTATAGAAGTAAACGGCATAGACAAATGGTCAAGGATTCAGTCAGGTTCTATATATTATGCACTGGATAAGCTTGAAAAGGAAGGATATATATATACCCTAAAGGAAGAAAGAAATGGTGCTAGGATTAGAAAGATATATGACATAACGGATGCGGGTAAAGAAGAGCTTAGAAATGCACTAAAAAAAGAGCTTGAGAAGCCTATAGCAGGTGCTGAATCTGATAAATTTATGATATATTCCATGATAAATAAGTTGACCAAGGAAGAGATAACAGCCAGTGTGGAAAAACACTTAAAAGTTCTTAGAGAGAAAAAGGTATGGTGGGAAAAAGGAAAAAAAATCAAAATCACAGAAAAGTCGCTTAAGCTGGAGGTACTTAATTTTGATATGGTCATTTCCAATCTTGACTATCAGATAAAATGGCATGAAGCGCTGCTTGAACAGCTGGATCAGGTTATTGAATCAGATAATGCTCAGGAGCAGCTTATCAGCAATGTAGATTTTTCAACCCTTAATGATGTGAATTATAACGATATAGATTGTGAAAAATATGCTAAGATAGAAAAGTTTAAGGCTAAAATTATGCAGAACCCTACGGACAATCTTGAACAAAAGCTTAATGAATTTATAAAATTGCTTACACAAAAATAAAAAAGGATTTATTCCTTTTTTTTAACCACAATATCCAATGTTGAATATCCAACAAATAATAGTATAAATAAAATATTTTAATTTAATAGGAGATGATAGGTATGAAAAATATTCTTACAGTAACGAATCTTAAAAAAAATTATGGTGAAAGGGCTGCAGTTAACAATATTAGCTTTGAAATAAAAGAAAATGAGATACTTGGATTTTTGGGACCTAATGGAGCTGGAAAGAGTACAAGTATAAATATGATATCTACAGTGGTTGATTATGACGATGGCAGCATTTTGTTTTGCGATAAAGATATAAATTCTAATAAAAATTATTTCAAAAGAAACCTAGGCGTAGTTCCACAGGACATAGCTGTTTTTAGTAATTTATCTGCTTATGACAATGTTAAATTTTTTTGCAGCTTGTATGGAATAAAAGGTACTAAATTAAAGGATAGTGTTAGAAAAGCCCTTGAATTTGTTGGGCTATGGGAAAGAAAAGGTGATTTCCCAATTAAGTTTTCCGGCGGAATGAAGAGAAGGCTTAATATAGCATGTGCAATAGCTCATCAGCCTAAACTTCTTATTATGGACGAACCAACGGTAGGTATCGATCCCCAATCAAGAAATAACATCTTAGAAACGGTAAAAAAACTAAATAAGCAGGGAACTTCAATTATATATATATCCCATTATATGGAGGAAGTTGAAAGTGTGTGTTCAAGGATAATAATAATGGATGAAGGGAAGATCATAGAACAGGGCAGCAAGGATGAACTTAAGGATAAGTATTGTAAAGACAATTTAGAGGAAATATTTTTACAATTGACAGGGAAGGAACTTAGGGATTAGGAGGTGTTAAAGTGGAAGGATTTTTATCGCTTTTAGCTTATGGTACAAAAAGAAGATTAAAGGATTTCTTTATAATTTTTTATAATGTGGTGTATCCAATAGGACTGACTTTTATTTTAGGATATATTGCAACGAATTACTTTAAAGGTGATAGTTCAGTGACATCAAATGGATATTATACGTTGGTAATGATACCGTATTTCATTTTTTCCAGCATAATAACGATGGCGTATGTTGCGAAAGATGAGAGTTTTTATAAAACTTCCTACAGGTTTATAGCTGCACCAATAGGGCATGAAGCCATAGTGTTTTCGAAAATAATATCCTGTACTTTTGTTGTGTGGCTGTGTTCCATATTTGATTTGCTTGTTTCAAAGCTAATATTAAATATATATATAGGAGATTCAGGTTTGATTATAATTACTTTATTTCTAATGACGGCCTTTATGTCATCGGCTATTGGTATATACCTAGGAATTGCATTTAAAAATTTTGATACTCTCCAAGGAATATTAAATATTCCTCTTAGTATTTTTGCTATCCTCGGGGGAACTTTTTTTCCAACGGGTTCTTTGGGAAAGCTAGTTGAAAAGGTAAGTTATGTTTCACCTCTTACCTGGATTAATAGAGGCATAATAGCATCAGTTTACGATAATAGTACAAGCACAATAATATTTTCTATTATTATTGTCGGGCTTATAGGAGCAGTGTTTACTTTTATAGCTGTAAAAGCATTTAAAAAGGAGGCTTTTTTGTAATGAGAACTGTATTTATAATATTCAAAACTAGCTTCAAAAGAATTATTAATAATAGATCAAAGTTTTTAATTAACTTGCTTTTACCTGTACTTGCTATTGTTCTAGCGATAGCAGCAAACTATATTGGTAAGCCTACAGTTAATCTAGCTGTAGTTACTAAAAATAAATTTCCAGAGCAGCAAAGGATAGTAAGATTATTAGAGAAAACAAAAGGAATTAATGTGAGACTTACAGACAGCAAATTGATAAAAACAGATGTGATCCTAGGCAAATATACAGGAGTAATAACTTTTAAAAAGTCATTTACTAGAGGACAGATAAATAACATTAATAAGTATTTTGATTTTTACACAGTAAATGATAAAAAAATCAATTCTGTTATGAAAGGCATTGTTACGAGATATCTGTCTAGTGACAGAACTACTGACATGACCTATATTATTAAAAATATGCAGAAAAGCTCGCTGTCTAAAACTGCCAGGGTAATGGCATTCCTTGTTATGGCGTTGTTTATTACCTGTACTGTGAATGGCTCATTAATGCTTGAAGATAAATCACAGAACACTTTCATAAGATTTAAGTATTCACCTAACTTAAATACTCAGTATATTTTAGGTAATATTTTATATAATTATGTATTCACTTATGTGCAATTCTTTCTGTCATTTTCAATCCTATATATGCTTGATATTAAGTTATCATTATCGTTTGGAACATTGTTGAGCTATGGGGCGTTAATAGTGCTGCTTAGTACAGCCTTTGGAACCCTTGTAACATGCATATTTGAAAGAGATATGTATGCTAGCATGTTTTCAAGTGCAGTTAGTATGATTTTGTGTTTGCTTGGTGGAAGTTTTATTACGTATAGCAAGATGCCTAGAGGGCTTAAGCTGGTAAGCGAATTCACTCCTATTAGATGGGTAATAAGAGCATGTGACTATACTGGAAAAGGCACATCGGCAAATATAAATCCATTAGTGGTGCTGTTGACTTTTAGTGTCATATTTTCTATAGGAGCGATTGCAATTAGTAAATATCGTAAATTTAAATTTCAATAAGAATTGTATAGCATTAAAGGCTGCATCAAAAGGATACCATGTAATGGAATTATCCTTTTGATGCAGCCTTTTGTGTTTTTAGATATAATTCCCTAAAATACTATATAGTGTTACTTGAAAGGAGGGGGGAATATGTCTAATTATACCAGATTGCTTTCTTTAATTGACGAAACAAGAGAGCAAATGACTGACTTGCTTTTAGATAAAGGGGATCCGATGGACCCTGAAGTAATAAAGCTAAGTCAAGAACTGGACAAGGTATTGAATGATTATCACAAGCTACTAAAAGAAATGGAAAGATGATAATTCAGTACTAAAGACCTTAGCGGATGGCATCTATAAATAGATATAATCTATTTATAGAAAAAATGTGGTATGCATAGAAATACTAGCTATGCTGTCCGCTATATAAAGTCAACAAAAGTTGTAAATAGGAATATAATGAAGTAATAAATATATAACCGTAAAAACATCTAACATATTAGCAGTTCGTATAATGTGTAATAAATTATTAACTCCCTTCGCTTGTTATTTTACATAGCAGATGAGGGGAGTTTTGTTTTGTCAGGGTGTGAAAAGTACTTATTTATAAATATTATGAAGATTTATATAAGGAGGAAATTCTATGAGTAAGAAGACTTTTATAAAAAAAGTATATCCGGCTGCAAAGGCAGCTATGAAAAAGTATGATATACTTGCCAGCTTAACAATTGCTCAAGCTATATTAGAGAGTGCATGGGGAAGAAGCAAATTGACTAGAAAAGCTAATAACCTTTTTGGAATAAAAGCTGACTCGTCCTGGAAAGGTAAAAAAGTAGTTATGAAAACGGGTGAGCAAAGAAAGAATGGGCGAAGATATGTTGTAAATGCTGCATTTAGGAAATATGAAAACTGGGCAGATAGCATTGAAGATCATGGAAGATTTTTGAGTGCTGAACGGTATTCAAAAGTCAGAGGAGAAAGAGATTACAGGAAAGCCTGCAGGGCGATAAAAGAAGCAGGATATGCTACAGACATTAATTACGATAAGCTCCTTGTTTCAATAATAGAAAGAAATAAGTTATATAATTATGATAGACTTGTACCAGAGTATGAGTATCCAGGGTATGAAATGAAGTATGCCCCTCACAAGGAAGATGAGAATGTAAGGAGAATAAAGAGACGACTGATGGAATTAGGATACAGATATATGAATGATGATGGTAAATTTGGAAAGGGAACTAGGAGGGCAGTTAAGAAGTTTCAAAAGAAAAACGGGCTAAAAGCGGATGGAATAGTCGGAGAAAAAACGTGGAATAAGTTATTTAAATAAGAGTGTCTTGCGATGCTCTTATTTTTGTTTTAGCAAAATATTGACTTTATATAAATATAGGTGTATATATGTATATATACAGTATATATAGTATACACACTTTGCGCAAAGGGGAACTATAAATGGATATAATCATCTCAAATTCATCTGGAGAACCGATATACGAACAGATAATAAAACAGATAAAAAATAACATCTTTTCAGGCAGTATAAATGAAGGAGAGCTTCTTCCATCAATTAGAAGTCTTGCAAAAGAACTTGATATTAGTGTAATTACTACTAAAAGAGCATATGAAGAACTTGAAAGAGAAGGTTTTATACATACGCTGCCTGGCAAAGGTTCTTATGTATCGGTACCCAATAAAGAACTGTTTAAAGAAAAGAAGATTAAAGATATTGAGGAAAAATTAATAGAGGCCATAGAGGAAAGTAAAGTTGTGAATTTATCTTTAGAGGATTTGAAGGAGATGCTTGATATTTTATACGAAAATATTAAATAGTTTTTAGGAGGCAGATATGGAAAATATTCTGGAAGTCAAAAATTTGACTAAAAAATACGATGATTTTACTTTAGATAATGTGAATTTTAATTTGAAAAGAGGCTATATAATGGGATTTATAGGCCCTAATGGTGCGGGAAAAAGCACTACTATAAAACTCATAATGAACCTTATAAAAAGAAATTCAGGAGAAGTTAAAATTTTTGGACTTGATAATGTTAAGAAAGAAAAAGAAGTAAAAGAGAAGATTGGTTTCGTATATGACGAAAGTTACTTTTATGAGGATTTAGATTTAATATATATGAAAAATATTATATCACGGTTTTATAGAAACTGGGATGATAAAGCGTTTAACAAGTATATATCAGAATTCAATCTTCCGAAAAAGAAAAAGATTAAAGAGTTATCGAAAGGCATGAAAACCAAATATTTTCTTGCTATTGCACTTTCACATAATGCGGATCTTATTATAATGGACGAGCCTACTTCAGGGTTGGATCCTGTATTTAGACGGGAGATACTTGATATTTTAAAATACGTGATTCAGGATGAAAATAAGAGTATCTTTTTCTCCACTCATATAACTACGGATTTGGAGAAGATAGCTGATTACATTACTTTTATTAACAATGGTAAAATAGTTTTTTCAGATAATAAAGACAGCATTATGGAGCGATACAGCATTGTTAAGGGAAATAAATCACTTATGGATAACTACACGGAAAAGGAGTTTATCGGGGTAAATAGGACTGCTTATGGATTTGATGCGTTGACTGATGATGCCGGAAAGGTAAAAAGTATATTTGGAAAAGATGTTCTGATTGATAGAGCTAGTTTAGAAGATATCATGGTTTATACAGTAAGGGGATGTAAAAATGCTTAAATTAGTTTTGAAGGATTTATTAATTCAGAAAGCACCTATGAAAAATCCTGTGACGAATATAGCGGCGAATATACTTTTTGTTGTGGTTGCCCAATTTTTCAGTGCAGCTTGTGCCTACATAGTTACCCCTTTTATTTTTACCTATTCTTTACTTGTTTACAGCTGTGGATTTGGAGAAAAAAATGAAGTCGATGTTATGCTTAACAGTCTTCCAGTAGCAAGAAAGGAGGTTGTCTATAGTAAATATATTTCAGGAGCCTTATTTTTTATAATCGGACTTGTATTTACTACTGTAGTGTGTACATTAATTAAAATGACTGGATTAAGCAATATGAAGAGCTATATAAAGATTCAATATATTATTCTAGGTATCATCTTTTCGGCAGTTTACTGCTCAGTGTATATTCCTATGTATCTATGGCGTGGAAATACAAAGTCTCAGCCAGCTAACAATATATTAACAATCGTGATTTTTCTTTCAATAGTTGTTGTCGTTTTAATAACCACGTTTATTGATAATGGAACGGCAAAAAGTTCAATAATGGAGCTTGCAGCTTCTCAAAGGTTTAAGTTTTGGGGTACTGCAGTGAGTCTTGTTTCTTCAATTTTAATGATTTGCATATCTTTAATTATTTCATTAAAGGTTTATGTAAATAGAGACCTATAAAATGAAGGATATTAACAAATCATGATGGAGGTGAATAGGATGATAAATTTGATAATAAAAGATTTTCCTATAAGAAAAAGGTTAGCTTTAGATATATTGGTATCTTGTTTAGTCGGAAACTTACTTTTTATTGAAGCTCCAGCCTTTATTTATATTTTAGTACCATCTGTTTTAGTATACGGTCATATATTGAATTCTTGTACTTACAATGATAGATATAATGGAGATGTTATGTTTAACAGTTTACCTGTAACAAGAAAAGAAGTTGTATTATCTAAATACGCGGGCTCATTTGTTATTTTGATATTATCAGTGGGTGCAACATTGATATTTACTTATCTATTCAGAGCTTTAAACGTATCAGGTGCAGCAGTTTCAAGCTTTATTCATCTAAATAAAATGATTCATTTAGATCAGATCAACGGATTGATGAACATTAAAGGTACACTATCAAGCTGTGCCACAACTATAATAATCATGATAGCTATATATTTTCCAATATATTTCCGCTTTGAATTCAAGGACGTAAAAAATGTTTTTGTCCTTGTTTTATATCTTCTATGGGTTATACCATTTTTTCTTATCAAGCTTATTGGTGCTTACAATATTAGCAGAGCTGTTATGTATCTTAATAATATGAATACAGTTATTTTAGGAATTTTGTTAGCAGCTGCGCTATTTATATTAATATACATTTCAATTAATCTATCTATTAAATTTTATACAAGTAGAGATATATAAATATGTAAAAAACCGATTGGCAGTACTATGAATATTCATAGTTCCTGCCAATTTATATATGATACAATTATAAGTAATAACTGTTCACCAACTAAATACATTAGAATACCCTATTAATAAAGAATTTTTATTAATGGGGGTATTTTAGGTGGGATATTACGTTAAAGTTGAGTCTGATGTAAAAATATATGTAGAGGATATTAATCCAAGTGGTAAGAAAACAATATTATTTTTACATGGTTGGCCGGGAAGCCATAAATTATTTGAATACCAATTTGACAAGCTTCCGGAATTGGGGTTTAGATGTATAGGAATAGATACTAGAGGCTTTGGTGATTCTGATAAACCTTTCAGAGGATATGATTATGATACACTTTCAGATGATGTTAGAAGTGTCATTGATCAGCTTGAGCTTCATGATATAACTCTTGGTGGACATTCTACGGGTGGAGCTATAGCTATAAGATATATGGCAAGACACAATGGATATGGAGTATCAAAGCTAGCGCTCTTTGCTGCTGCGGCTCCAAGTCTTATCAAAAGGTCATATTTTCCTTATGGTCTGCCCAAAGAAGCTGTTAATGAAATTATAGAAGGAACATATAGTGATCGGCCTAATATGCTGAGAAACTTTGGAAATATGTTTTTCTTTCAGCATATAACGGTACCTTTTTCAGATTGGTTTTTCAGTCTGGGCCTGCAAGCAGCAGGGTGGGCGACAGCATTAATTGCAAAAACCTGGCTTGATGAAGAGAGATTGTTTTATGACCTTCGAGAAATTAATGTACCAACACTAATTCTTCACGGTATTCATGATAGAGTATGTCTTTTTCCGCTGGCTGAAGCTCAGAGAAGAGAGATTAAAGAGTCTAAACTTGTAATATTTGAAAATAGCGGGCATGGACTATTCTATGATGAAAAGGATAAATTCAATAAAGAATTAGCAGAGTTTGCTGAGAGTGAAAATGGTATTGATTGTTGAGATTTAAATTTAAGATTTATATAAGCTGCTATAATATAATTGTAAAAAGTAACGATATAAGTATAGTAGAAAAGTTTTAGAACTTTTTATTAATATATAGTTTGGGGGGAATTAATTTGAAATTAAAAAAATCATTATCAGCAGTACTTATTTTAATCTTTGTATTTGCTTTTAGTATTCCTGTAAGTGCTAAATCAAAGATTACTTATGGAAATTTTTTAAAGGTTAAGATGGGTCAAAAATATTCTCAAGTCGTTAAGATTTTAGGCAAAAAAGGTAAGAAGGAGAGTACTAGCATTATTGGGAATATTAAGTCAGTAATGTATTCCTGGGATATTGGACTGGCAAGTATGAATGTAACTTTTAAAAATGGAAAGGTGGTAGCAAAAGATCAGACTGGACTATGTAAGAGTGCATGGAAGATTACAAAAACCAAGTACAAAAAGTTAAAAAAGGGTATGTCGCTAAAAAAAGTGAAGTCTATATTAGGAAAAGGCGTATTAGCATATCAAAGTATAATAGGTGGAGAAAATATGACAACTTATTCATGGAATAACGCAAGTTATAGTTCCTCTATAACTTGTGTCTTTTATAATGGTAAGCTTGATTCAAAGACAGCTTACTGGATTTAGTACAGACAGATAAAAGTAGAAATATGACTTAAAAGACTTCGGAGAGTTCTGAAGTCTTTTTTGCTTAACTATGAAGTTTTTGCTATTTATTTCGATAAACAGAGAGAAAGTAACAATTGTTAATGGTTAGCAGCCGGTTGTCTAGCTGTTTTTTTGTTTGTTTGCACGACTTAATGATATACAGTATCATTGAAATTATAAAAAATAAGGGATGGGTACCTATGGAAAAGAAAACGGTATACGTTATAGGCGACAGTGTTTCGCTGCATTATAGCCCATATCTGGAAAAAATGATTAAGGGGAAATATAATTATAAAAGATTAGGAAATAATGCAGGAGACAGCAAAAGAATTTTGCAGTATTTAAAGGATGCATATGATGAGGAAATTCATTGGGATATTATGCTGATAAATTCTGGCCTTCATGATATACGTGTAGACCGGATTACATTGAGAAAGCAAATTGAGAACTGGGAGTATAGAGATAATTTAAGAGCTATATGTGAGCTTGCATTGAAAATGTCAGAAAAGGTAGCTTGGGTTAATATAACACCAGTTAGTGATACAATGTATAATATGGTGGGTGGATTTTTGAGATATAATGAAGATGTTGTAGAGTTTAACGATATAGCTGAGAAAATCATGAGAGAATATAAAATACCTTACATCGATATTTTTAGTTTTACTAAGAGTTTAGGAGAAGACATCTATAGTGATCAAGCTCATTTTAAGGATGATGTAAGGGCTTTGCAAGGAGCATTTATAGCTGGGTATTTATACAATCAATAAATGAATACAGCATATTTACATATACATAAATAGCATGTAAATTTATAAAGTTAGCATAATGTTGAGTGACCAGTGAAGGCATTTTTCAGCCGGCAAAAGTCACTCAGCATTTTTTATTTTACTGGTGATATGTTCTTATCTTTAAGAACAACATCATGTGCTCCGCCCTCAACTATACTTACGGATGAAACTAGTGTAAGTCTAGCCTTTTGTTGGAACTCATTGATATCTAAAGCACCACAGTTACACATTGTTGAGCGGACTTTACTTAATGTAATACTTAAATTGTCATGTAAACTTCCTGCATAAGGTACATAGGAATCAACACCTTCTTCAAACGAAAGTTTCGCAGCACCGCCCATGTCGTATCTTTGCCAGTTTCTTGCTCTTGCAGAGCCTTCACCCCAATATTCCTTCATATAGCTTCCATTTACTATAACTTTATTAGTTGGGCTTTCATCGAAACGTGAAAAATATCTTCCAAGCATGCAGAAATCAGCACCCATAGCAAGAGCTAATGTGATGTGGTAATCATGAACAATACCGCCATCGGAGCATATTGGAACATAGATACCAGTTTCTTCATAGTATTCGTCTCTTGCTTTTGCTACTTCGATAACTGATGTAGCTTGACCTCTACCGATACCTTTGGTTTCACGAGTAATACATATAGATCCACCACCGATACCGATTTTAACAAAGTCAGCTCCTGCTTCAGCAAGGAATCTAAAACCATCTCTGTCAACTACATTACCAGCTCCGACTTTTACAGTATCACCATATCTTTCACGTATAAAGTCTATAGTAAGCTTTTGCCATTCGGAGAAACCTTCAGAGGAATCTATGCATAATACGTCCACACCAGCTTCAACTAGTGCTGGAACACGTTCAGCGTAATCTCTTGTATTGATTCCAGCTCCAACAACATATCTTTTAGAAGAATCAAGTAATTCTAGAGGATTCTCCTTATGGGAATCATAATCTTTTCTAAAAACAAAAGACACTAATCTGCCGTTATTATCGATGATTGGCAAGGCATTTAATTTATTGTCCCAAATTATGTTGTTAGCTTCCTTAAGACTTATACCTTCTTTAGCATAGATAATATGTTCAATAGGAGTCATAAACTCGCTAACTTTTGTGCTTTTTTCCATACGGCTCACACGATAGTCTCTGCTAGTGACGATACCAACCAACTTACCATTTGAAGTTCCGTCATCAGTAACAGCTACGGTTGCGTGACCTGTTTTCTCTTTAAGCTCAAGGATGTCTGCTAGAGTTTGGTCAGGGCGTATATTGGAATCACTGTAAACAAAGCCAGCCTTATAATTTTTTACTCTCCTTATCATTTCAGCTTGCTGCTCAATACTTTGAGATCCATAAATAAAAGAAATTCCACCTTCTTTTGCCAGAGCAACTGCCATTTTATCATCCGATACAGATTGCATTACAGCGGAAACAAGTGGAATATTCATAGATATAGCTGGTGTTTCACCCTTTTTGAATTTAGTAATAGGTGTTCTTAAAGATACATTGCTTGTTATGCACTTCGCAGAAGAATATCCAGGTACTAATAAGTATTCACTAAAAGTATGGGAAGGTTCATCATAATAGTATGCCATTTCATCTACTCCTTAAAAAGATTTTAAAGTATATTATAAAGTTTTTTGGTCGAAAAAACAAGGCCCTTAATTGGATAATTTATTCTTATATATATAGTTTGTCTATATTTTGCTAGTCAAAGCCAGTATGACCATTAAAATAATTTATGATATAATTACGATAAAATGATAATAAGTTTTATTATTTATGGAGAGTGTAATAGGATAGATACTCATAAAGAAAATATATCTATGCAGAAATTACTCAAGAAAAATCAGTATAAATATTGTGGCATAATTTATTTAGAAAGTGGAAGCGAGAGAATAGCTTTTGAGAAAATAATTTGAAGTAAGGAGTTTCTATGGAAGAGTATGCAATAAAAAAGGTGTTAAACAATAATGTTGTTATAGCACAAAAAAATATAAAAGATTATATATTAGTTGGCAAAGGAATTGGGTTTAATGGCCATAAAGGGCAAAAAATTGCCCGGGAAAAGATTGAGAATATATATGTAAGGCAAGACTTGCAAGGTAGTAGTTTCAATGAAATTCTCAAAGAAATCGACGGTAAAATAGTCGGCGTATGTGAAGAGATTATTTCAATGTGTGAAAAGGAATTAAAAGTCAAGTTCAATGAGGCTATACATGTTTCTCTTCCGGACCACATTAATTTTGCATTTGTGAGAATTCGTTCAGGAGTAAAAATAGAAAACCCTTTTCTAAGTGAGATTTTAGTGTTGTACCCTAAGGAATATAAATTAGCCGAAAAAGCCTTGGAAATGATAAATAGCAGGTTTGAAATTAAACTGCCGGAAGATGAGGTTGGCTTTATTTCTATGCATATAAATGCAGCAGCAAAGCAAAAAGGGGTTAGCAGTACATTAGCGTACACAAAGAAAGTCAGTGAGTTAATGATGTTTATATCTAAGCTTATGGGAAAAGAATTTAACAAGAATTCATTAGCTTATGCGAGGACTGTTACCCATATAAATTTTGTTTTGGACAGGGTTATAAATAAAAAAATTATTAAAAATAATTTGCTTGACAGTATAAAAAAAGAACTATATAATGAATACGATTTAGCGATAAAAGTCGCGATGAAAATTCAGGATTTGTTTTCTATAAGAATTCCAGAAGATGAGATAGGGTATATTGCCCTACATCTTAGAAGACTTTATGAAAGTTAAGTAATGTTACTATTAAATTAGGCATGAGCTTAGACCATAATTTTTGTTATGGTTTTAGTTCTTGCCTTATTTTTTTATTTTTACACAAGATTGCACATACTAATATTAAATATATGAGGGAGGAAAATATATGAAAAAGAGTTTCTTTTCGGTACTTCAGAGAATAGGTAAATCACTTATGCTTCCGGTTTCTGTACTGCCAGCAGCAGGTCTTTTACTAAGGCTTGGGCAACCAGATCTGCTTAATATACCTTATGTAGAAGCAGCAGGAAATGCTATTTTTAGCAATTTACCAATGATTTTTGCTGTTGGAGTAGCTATCGGCTTTTCAGGCGGCGAGGCAGTTGCAGCATTGGCCGCTGTAATAGGCCAGCTTATTTTACAGGCAATTCAAACCTTGGCTAGTACTACTGCGGCTGCTTCCATGGCAAAAACAGCAGCAGCATCGCACCACATGACACTTAAAGCATTTATGACAACGCAGGAATACAGTAATATAGTAACGAAAACCACTGTTAATATGAGTGTTTTTGGAGGAATAATTATTGGAATAACTGCAGCAATTTTATACAATAAATTTCATAATATTAAACTGCCACAGGTACTTGGTTTCTTTGCTGGAAAGAGATTTATACCAATTATTTCCTCAGTAGCAGCTGTTATTATCGGTATTATCGGTGTTAATATTTGGCTTCCTGTTCAGGGATGGATAAATGATTTTGCAAACTTTGCGAGCAGTTCGTCTTTGGGACCAGGAATGTACGCAGCAGGAAAGAGATTGCTCATACCTGTAGGTTTGCATCATATTTACTACCCAGTGTTTCTATATCAATTTGGTCACTATGTATCAAATGGAGTTACCTATATAGGTGATACTGCTAGATACTTTCATGGTGATCCGACTGCTGGACATTTCATGGCTTCAGAATATCCGATACTGATGTTTGGACTTCCTGGAGCAGCGACAGCAATCATTGCAACTGCTAAAAAAGAGAAAAGAAAACTCATAGCAGGTATGATGGTTTCATCAGCATTCGTTGCATTTGTAACAGGTATAACAGAGCCTATTGAATATTCTTTTATTTTTGTCGCACCTGTACTATTCATTTTCCATGTGCTTGCAGCATTTTCAGCAGGTATCGTTACTAGTCTCCTTAATATAAGGCTTGGATATACTTTTTCAGCATCTTTTATAGATTATGTATTAGGTTTTAAATATGCCGGTAATCGATGGTTGATATGGCCTGTAGGAATAGCTTATTTTGCACTGTATTTTATAGTGTTCTACTTTAGCATAAGAGCTTTTAATATAAAGACACCTGGAAGAGAAGATGAAGATACAACAGCAGTAAAACCAATAAATGCTCAGGGAAGTGAAAAGGCCGTAAGAGTTTTGGAGGCTATAGGCGGAAAAGATAATATTAAAGTGTTGGATGCATGCATTACAAGGCTAAGACTTAATTTGAAAGATACATCATTAGTTGATGATAGTACATTAAAGGCATTAGGTGCTGCAGGTGTTATGAAAGCGGGAGACAGCGTGCAGGTAGTTTTCGGAACACAGGCAGAAAGAATTAAAGATGATATAAAAACTATTATTGCAAACGGCGGAATAATAGAGACGTCAAACGAAGAAAAAGCTGAGCCTATAAAAGAAGTTGAAACTAAAAGCGGCATTCATCAACTTTTAAGTCCTCTTGATGGAGAAATAATTCCGATTGAACAGGTACCTGATGAAGTGTTTGCTCAGAAGATAGCTGGAGACGGCTTTGGAATAATACCTTCAGGTGAAGAAATAGTTTCGCCTGTAGATGGTGAGCTATCGGTGGTATTTCCGACAAAGCACGCTTTTGCAATAACTACTGACGATGGACTGGAAGTAATGGTTCATATAGGAATTGACACAGTTAAATTAAAAGGTGAAGGTTTTACCACTCACATAGAGCAGGGTTCAAGAGTTAGGAAAGGTGATAAGGTTGTAACTATGGATTCTAATCTTATTAAAGAGAGAGGAAAGAGTACAGTGACGGTCGTTTTAGTTACGAATATGGATGCTGTGGAGGGAATTAATGTAGAGACAGGAAAAGCAGTAAAAGGACAAAAAGTAGCTGATGTTAAGATAAAATAAAAAATGGTTGCACCCTATGTCGGCTAGTTCCGCTTGGTTAAAGGCCTAAATGGCCTTTAACGGGTTATCTGCGAATGGCAATGAGCATGTTTAGATAACCCAGTAGCAATTTTACCGCATCTTTTAGTCAAATTTCCTAATGGCTCATAACTCGGCTACACCTCAAACAATTCGCCATCTTAACGGAAATTTGCCTAAAAGACACGGATAATTGCTAAACTCACTCCAAATGCCTCCGTCGGCTGGAAAATGCCGCCTCCAATCACTTCCTACCCTACACTGACTCTATACATTTACAAAGTATTATTTTTTATATTATTTCTTCCAAATTGTTTTTCTTGTTTATTTGTTTATTAGTATTTTCTTAAAATTGTGCAGTCTTTATGTTTATAAATTAGACATAATAAATTAACACGATGTATTTAATTTCGTAATATAACTGTAACAAAAGACGTTTATTATATAAGTATAGAAATCGAAATCCCTTAATTTAATAAAAATTTACGTTACATGTATATGCAGTTGGTTAGTTCCCCCTATCCAGCTGTTTTTATTTGTTCCTTAAGAAGCATAGAATGGATAATATGAGTTTGTATATAAATATAAAAACTAAGGCATAATTAATATAAATAAAACAGTTGGTTAGTTCTTCTTTCCAGCTGTTTTTGCTATTAGTATTTACAAAATAACGAAACGCTTTAAGTTATATGATATAATGCCAGTAATGGTAAAAAACGTTTAGTGTGCGTAGATGGAGGAGACATATGGATATAGAAAAGCATTTTACAGTATCAATTTTTATAGTTCATGAGAATAAAGTGTTGCTGCATAGACATATGAAGTATAAAAAAATCCTGCCAGTTGGCGGTCATATAGAAGCGAATGAATTGCCACAGGAAACCTGTGTCAGAGAAGCAAAGGAAGAGACCGGTTTAGATATAGAATTATATAATCCGGACAAGAACAGTGAGATGGAAGGTGTAATGGGTTTGTCAGCTGAAGAGCTGCTTATAAAGCCTATGCATATGATTCTATGTAAGATTAAAACCGATCATTATCATATTGATCTTGATTATTATGCTTCTGCTGAAACCTATGATGTTAATCCCGGAAATGGGGAATCTACTGAACTATATTGGTACACAAAAGAGGAGCTGGAGCAGGTAGAAGAGGCTCCGGAAGGAGTAATAGCAATGGCAAAAGAGGCATTAGATATATTAGGAACTAAGTAGTGCTTTAAGGATGTTAAGTTTAGGGGGATTACAATGAATTATATATGTAAGAGAGATTATCTTTCAATACGAAGAATGTTAAATTGTAATGAGGACTACAGTCTGCTGGCAAAATGGTTGTCTGATCCTGCTGTGCTAGAATATTATGAAGGAAAAAACAATCCATTTGACTTGGAAAAAGTAATTAAAAAGTGGGGACCAAGGGTTAGAGGTGAAAAAGCAGTAATTCGATGCATTTTAGAATATAAAGAACGGGCTGTTGGATATATACAGTATTATAGAACTAACAGTGATGATTATGAATTAAAGGAGAAAATTAACTTAGATACTTATAAATTACCTTTTGGTATTGATTTGTTTATAGGTGAAATTGATTATTGGAACAGAGGACTGGGAACAAAGTTCATAAAAATGTTTGTAAAGTATTTATTTGATAATGAAAAAGCAGATATAATTTTAATCGATCCTCAGACTTGGAATAAACGAGCTATCAGATGCTATGAGAAGGCAGGCTTCAAAGCGTTAGGAATTATCAAGAACAGAGAACTTTTTGATGGGGAATATAAGGACAATTTAATTATGGGGATGTTATCAATAAATTAAGCTAAGATTGCATAGTTTATGTTACTCATAAATAAATATTTTGTTCAAAAAATATACACAATAAGTTAACAGCATGTATCCAATTATGTAATATAACTGTAACAAAAGTTGTTTATTATATAAACATAGAAACGAAATCCCCTTTAATTTAATAGATATTAACAATATGTAATACAGTTGGTTAGTCCCCCTTTCCAGCTGTTTTTATTTTTGGGGTGGCTAACATGATTACGAATATATGTTTGCATATTTCTGCAATTTTAGGCAATAATAATAAGCATAAAGTAGTAGAAAGGCAGGCATCACATGGATTATAATAAAATAGAGGACACGGTCTTTAAAAAAGCTATGGAGTTTTTTAAAGATAATGCAGTAAAATTTTTCGGTATTGATACAAAGATTCTGGCACCAGCCGAAACGGAAATAAAAAATGTCGATATTAAAACGAATTATACAGATTATTTATTTTACATGGAAGACGGTAATTATCTTCATTTTGAGTTTCAAACCACAGATAAAAGAGAAGATATTAAAAGATTTCTATATTATGATGCGTCTTTGTTTTACAAAGACAAGAGAAAAGTAAAAACCATGGTTATATATTCGGCGGATATTGAAGATGTTGAGACAGTTATTGATGCTGGAACCATAAAGTATCAGGTGGAGGCTTTTTACATGAAGAATCTAGATGGTGATAAGAAGCTGACGTTACTGAAAGATAAAATTATGCGAAAAGAAAAATTAAGTGGTGAAGATATCTTAACTTTAACTTTTATACCGCTAATGAACAGCAAGGAAAGCAAAAGTAAAAGGTCTTTGGAAGGAATAGAATTAGCTGCAGCTATAGATGATCAAGATGTAAAATTGCAATGTTTAACGCTGTTATATGCTTTGTTTGATAAATTCGGCGATATAGCTTCTAAATCTAAATTTAAGGAGGTTTTTAGCATGACTGAAATTGGAAGAATGATTAGAGAAGACGGGATAAAAGAAGGAATAGAAGAGGGAAAGGCAGAAGGAAAAGCTGAATTACTTATTAATCTATTGATAAAAAAATTCAAGAAGGTACCAGATGATTACATTGAAAAAATAAAAAAGTTGCCTATAGGAGTAATTGATATAATTGCAACGGAGATTTTTGATTTAGCCAGTTTAGAGGATTTAAAAAAATACTTTTAGTTAAGGATCATCAATAGGGACGGTCCTTTATTTGAGCTCCAATAAATTTATATTGATTCCGTTCAAAAAATATACACAATAAGTTAACAGCATGTATCCAATTATGTAATATAACTGTAACAAAAGTTGTTTATTATATAAACATAGAAATGAAAACCCCTTAATTTAATAGAAATTAACAATATGTAATGCAGTTGGTTAGTCCCCCTTTCCAGCTGTTTTTATTTTTGATGAAATGTTTTTATATTATGGTATAATTACCAGTAATACCATAACTGGAGGAGTAGACATGTTCTTGTATCACTATTATGAAAAGGAAATAGGACCATTTAAGAATTTATCTGATCTGACTGCTGAAGAAGCAGAACTGGTGATGGAAAAAATAAAAAAGCAAAGCCCGTCATCATACACTGCTAAAAGAGATATCAACTATATGAAAAGAAGAATTGAATATGAAACCTTGGGGAGGAAATTGTTTTTGAAGAAAGGCGGGAAACCAACGAGAAAAGCACCTCATTACATGGTAGTTGAAGAGTGTGAGTTCTTGAAATCCTGGTACATAGATGGCTGCTTCGTAAAGATTTCTGTTGAAAAATTTGATCTTAATACAATTTCTTTCACGTATGGAGACATGCATCCGACTTTCAGTCCTAAAGTAAATGATGGGAAAGAGTATAGAAAAAAGTTGTATACATATTCAGAGATACTGAAAATTATTGAGAAATATGGTTTGCCTCAATTGTGGAACGCAGATGGTAAATTTGGTTCGGAACGATATATTGAAGTTCAGATATGGAGCGACGATATCATATCAAAATATTTGTAGAGTATAAGACTCAATAAGAAAGACCCATAATGAACTGAAGTCCACTGGACAAGTGGGAAGGTTTAATTGGATTAAAGTAAAAAGAATAATAGATAAACTTACATCAAGCGAGGTGAGAAAATTGGAGGAGAACAGATTACTCAGTATGCTAACTGATTTTTATAATAAAAAGTTCATAAAGATAAAATTGAAGCGAAAAGGCGGCTGTGAATCCTATTATATTTGGAGTGAGCAGAAAAAATATTTTATGAAGATAATTCCTTCTGCTTATATGGATACAGCAAAACAATCACTAAGTATATTAGCTTACCTTGAACAAAAGGAGTTTCCAGCTCCGCGAATTATTCAGACGAAGAATGGATTACTATATGTTGAAATAGAGGACATGGAGTGTAAGTTTTTTGTCGTGTTGTACAATTTTATTGATGGCAGGGAACCTGAGGAAGGGGAAGATTTAGAAACCATAGGTGAACTTGTAGGCCGACTCCATTGTCTTATGCAGAAATACAAGGGAAATTTACAGGTGAAGGGTAAAGAATTTTTTATAGATCGTTATATCAATATTTTGAAGAAAAAGAACTATGCTGAAAATAAGATTAAAATATTCAGTGAATATGGAGATACTCTCTGGAAAAAGGTAGAGAATCTTCCGCGTGGTTTCTGCCATGGAGATCTGCATAGAGGGAATCTATTAAAGACAGATTCAGGGGAATATCATCTTCTGGATTTTGACACTTCATGCAATGCATTTCCCATATATGACATAATGATAATGTGCAATTCAACAAATTATTTCGATTTTGACGAAAGTGGATATCAAAGATCGAAAAATACATATGAATTTTTTCTAAAGGGATATACAAGATACTGCTCTCTTAGTGGTATGGAATTAAGGGCTTTTTATGATCTGATAGCGGTCTATCATTATCAACTTCAGGCAACAATTATTGAAGTTTATGGACTTGATTGTGTTAATGATGAATTCTTTGACAAACAGCTCAAATGGCTGATGAAATGGCAGGAACAGTGTGAAAGGGAGAGGTAATGAGCTTGCAAGCTACATATTATGAGAAGAATACTTGCATGTATTTGATAGATAGTGTAAAGTTTGCTATGAAAAAAATTTAGAGAAAAAAAGTAGGATTGAAAAGAGAAAAAGAAGAAAAAAAGCAAGGAAAAATAGGTAGGTGAAGGAAGCCGCCACCCTTGACAGCATGACAAA
>NZ_MZGV01000004.1 GCF_002029235.1 Clostridium oryzae | reverse complement strand
AAGTTAGAGTAGAAACAAATACCCTATAGGGTAAAGATTTTAAGAATAATAAGAAAAAAATGAGTTGTAATGTTCGTAATTAATAAAGACAGTTTTCTATTGAATGTTATGACTACATTATACAAGGAGGATATAATAATGTACATGTCAAAAATGTTTATACCAACTTTAAGAGAAGCTCCAAACGATGCAGACATTGCCAGCCATAAACTTATGATAAGAGCAGGACTTGTAAGAAATCTGGTTTCAGGAGTGTATAACTATCTCCCCCTTGGTATAAGAGTAATAGAAAATATTAAAGCAATAATTAGGGAAGAATTAGATAATAAAGATGCTCAGGAAATTTTATGTTCAGCTCTTCAACCAAAAGAACTCTGGGAAGAATCTGGAAGATGGAGTGATTATGGAAAAGAAATGTTCAGACTGAAGGACAGAAATGAAAGAGAGTTCTGTCTTGGACCAACTCATGAAGAAATATTTACAAATATAGTAAGAAAAGAAATAACTTCATATAAGCAGCTGCCAATTAATTTATATCAGATTCAAACAAAATACCGTGACGAAAGAAGACCAAGATTTGGACTATTAAGAACAAGAGAGTTTGTAATGAAAGATGCCTATTCCTTCGATAGAGATGAGGCAGGTCTTGATAAGAGTTATAAGGATATGTATGACGCCTATAGCCGCATATTTGATAGGTGTGCTCTTGAATGGAAAGCAGTCTTAGCAGATACCGGTGCTATAGGCGGAACTGGCTCACATCAATTTATGGCACTTAGTGATATTGGTGAAAGCGATATACTATATTGCACAAACTGTGATTATGCAGCAGACAGAGAAAAAGCTGAATTTATGCTTGATACTGCTGATGATGCCGAAGCCGAGAAACCGTTTGAGAAAATTCATACTCCAAATTTTGCTACAATTGAAGAAGTAGGCAAATTCCTTAATGAACCAACCAACAAAATAGTTAAATCTGTAGTAGTTAGAGTTGGTGACAGAATTATTCTTGCATTGATCAGAGGTGACAGAGAACTCAACATTGTTAAGCTTTGTAATGCTCTTGGAACAATAGAAGAATATATTCAGATGGCAAGCGAAAGTGATATTGAAGCTATAGGCAGTGTGCCAGGATATATAGGACCAATAGGATTGAAAAACGCCGAAATTCTAGTAGACAGCGAACTTACTCATCTAAAGAATTTTTATACAGGTGCCAATGAGAAGGACTACCATCTGAAGAATGTAAACTACGGACGAGACTTTACAGGTAAAGTAGTTGATCTTGCAAGCGCATCTGAAGGAGATAAATGTCCAGTATGCGGAAAACCTATGAAAATGGAAAGAGGCATAGAGGTCGGTCAGGTATTTAAATTAGGAACAAAGTACAGTAAGCCTATGCAGTGCAACTATTTAGATGAAAATGGAAAGAGCAATCCTATGCTCATGGGCTGCTATGGTATCGGTGTTACTCGTATTCTATCGGCCATCATCGAACAGCATCATGACGATAACGGCATAATCTGGCCTATGTCAGTAGCACCTTATAAGGTGATTGTTGTTCCCGTAAATGTTAAAAATGAGGAGCAATTAAATGCAGCAAAACAAATCTACGAAACGATAAAACAAAACGGTATAGATGCAATTCTTGATGATAGAGATGAAAGAGCTGGTGTTAAATTTAAAGATGCTGATTTAATTGGAATTCCACTAAGAATTACCGTAGGTAAAAAAATTGGAGAAGGAATAGTAGAATTTAAGAAAAGAAATGAAAGTAAAATTAATGAAATTTCTACTGATTCTCTCCTAGAGCAGGTTAATAAAGCTATAGCTTTAAACTAGCACATAATAAAAATATGGAGTTTACATTAACGTAAGCTCCATATCATTTATAAGCATCTATTTTATTATTTGTATAATCTAAAATTATTGATTACTTTATATTTAAATAACTACATAGCCGTTTTTAATGCATCTTCTTCTATTTTTCTTCGTCTAACCTTATTAAAAGGTACTGCAATCAATCCTAGAAGGTCGATAATACCGACAATTAAAAAGCATTTACTGTACACCTTATTGATTTCATCTGTTCTAACTTTACGTGCTTTATCTATAACTTTGTAAATTTCTTTTTCCTGTTTTTTAAACTTAATTTTAACAACAGTTCTCATATTTTGAGGAATACCCTTTAGAACCTTGCTTTCTTGTTTTTCAACCATATTATGAATTATCTTTCTTGAAAAACCCGATTTTTCATCAGATTTCATGTTTTTCATCTTCGAATTTATAACATTCTTCACTTTCTGCTCAATTACAGTATCCTGATTTACGTAATTAGTTATCTTGTTTTTTACATTGTCTACAGCTATACCGCTGTAATGGGTGCTTAAGGTTGATACTAAGGCGATAGCAATGCAGGCAGCTACCTGCCTTATACTATTTTGAATTCCTGAAGCCACTCCGTTTTTGTCCTTGGGCACTTCCTCAAAGGCACTTTGATACAGCGGTGTAGTTGCTCCAATACCTAATCCTGCAATTATAAAAGCAGCATATATTATCCTTATATGATTGGTACTATTCACAAAAGTAAGTGTTAAATCTCCTAAGCTTACAAAGACAACAGCTAAAAATGAAGTTAGCCTTACAGAAACTTTCCTTGATATTATAGCAAATATTGGCGACATGAGAAAGGAAACTACACTTGCAATACCAAGAATAAGTCCTGATTTCAGTGTGCTGTAGCCAAGCTGATCTTCAAGGTAAAAATTCATCAGGTATGATACTGGCATATACGCAAAGAAGATAACAGATATAAGTGCTATTGATGCAGTATAACTTTTTATTTTAAATAGATTAAATTCTATCATAGGATTTTTGATTCGACTTTCATAAATTAAAAATCCTAGTATTGATAACAAAGAAGTTATTATCATTGTAATTATAAGCTTGCTGCTCCACCCATAGCTATTACCTTTAACAAGCAGAAACGTAAGTGCACCTATACCATAAGCTAAAAGCAATGAACCTATCATATCTACTTTTTTCTCTATCGTCTTGTCATAACATTCTTTAACATACATTTTACCAAGCACTAATGAAACCAAAATAAAAGGTATATTTACATAGAAAATAGCTTTAAAACCAAATATCTCATTTAATACGCCACCGATAACAGGGCCTGATGCTGCTGAAATTGAGATAACCATTCCTACTATAATAGCAAGCTTACCCATCGCATCTTTGCCAAATAGTTCTATTCCAAGAGGGATAGCTAATGGTGCTAGTATAGCGGCACCAATACCTTGAAGCACCCTAAAAAATATTATCATATATATTGTGGTAGATATACCACAACAGATTGAAGACATACCAAAAACTATAAGACCTGCTAAAAATAGTTTTTTTCTGCCATATATATCTGCTATCTTCGAAAAGTTGATTAATAGTGCGCAAAATGGAATTAGATAAGCAGTACTTACCCAAGATATCCCTGTAATGCTTGTGTTGAAATACTTTGCCATAGTCGGAAGCGATACATTTATTATGGTGGAATCTAATACTGTTAAAAAGCAGGAAATTGCCAGAGAGATAAATGCTAAATTTTTTTCTTTTTTTCTCATAATGACCTCCAAAAAAATATACATAAATATGAAATTAATTTCACATTCACATACTAGCAGTATTTTAATTAAAAGTCAATAACATGAAACTAATTTCATATTATTGACTTTTCTAATAATGTACCTTACTATATACTTAGGTGATTGCGATGGATAGAAAGATTAGAAAACCTACCCAAAAAAGGGCTTTGGAAAAATACGATAAAATTATTGATGCTGCTTTTAAACTATTTAATGAAAATGGTTATTATAACACCACTACTGCTGATATTGCTGCTGAAGCTAATGTAGCTACCGGTTCAATCTATGCTTATTTTAAAGATAAAAAAGACATCTATCTTCAAGTACTAAAAAATACATCTGAAGATTTTAATTATCCGACAAAAGATTTCTGGATAGAAAATAATGATAAAGATTTACATGAACCTAGTATTGTGAAGAATCTTTTTACAAAGTTTTTAAAACTAATGTTAGAACATCATAGTTTTTCTAAGACTTTTCAACATGAATTGAATGCTTTAAAATTATTAGATGAGGATATAGGTAATTTAGTCAATAAACAGCATATGGAAAGGCTGTCCAAAGTAATTGAAATTATCAATATACTAAACATCTCTTTTAAAAGTGATAATGACCTTGAGATATTTTGCTACTATTCCAATCTTTTAGTTGATGATGCATGCCATAAAATTCTTTATGATGATTCATTAACAGATACTGACTTGTATTTAGCTAAGTGTGTAGATATGCTTTATGCTCTCTTTATTTCCACTGTAAAATTAAAGTAACATGTATTTAATATGTGAGCCAGTTCTCAGCGCTAAAGTTAAGAACTGGCTCGTGTTAATAAAGTCAATATTGTGTAATTACGTATCAATATACAGCAATACTTCCAAATATAAAAGTGATATTATTACAATAATAACAAAAAAGGAAGTGTTTAAAGTTATGCATAAGGACTTAGAGGTAGTGTTTAATAAAGTGGTAAGAATATTGAAAGAAGATCTTCGCTGCAAAGGTGGATGGCACTATGGCTCAATAAGTAGAGGTATGGAAGATATATATTCAGATTATGATCCTGTTTTTCTTGTAGCAGATAAAGATTTTGAAGAATTCTCGAAAGACATTCCTAATATACTTTCTGAAGCCTCTGATGAACTTTTGATTTTTTGGGGCGAAGACTTTAACGATAATCATTTTAAAAATTATTGCAGTGTAATTCGTCAAGGTGAAAACCTTCACCAATTCGATTTTTTTGTAGTTAATTCTGATTACCCTGAAGAATGGATGTGCAGGCAGCACTTAAAAGGTTGTACAAGAAAAAATATAATTTTTGACACAACCGGAGAAGTAGGCAAACTACTAGATAGAGGACTTCGTACGGATGATTATATACCTGATCTAGTAAGAACGATGGATACCTACTGGTTTCATACTGAAATGCTCATTAAATATTTCAAAAGAAATGATATTTTTAAACTGTTAAAGAATATTGATATAATATTCCATGCACACTTAGATTTATTATTATCCCAGTATGATACTTTGGATTGGGGATCCTGGGAAAGCAAAGTAAAGCACTGTGTTCCCGAAGAAAAACAGAAACATTTATTATCATATTTTACTCAAGCACAATTAGATACACTTGAAACTGCCATAAGAAAAAATATGCTTGTATTCAAACAAGATGCCGAGGATGCCTGCAAATCAAAAGGTATCATCTACCCAGATAGAATAGCTGAGCAAGTGATTTCATACTTTAATAGAATGATGACAGATATAGAATGAACATAAAATAGGGTAAGAAGTGATTTCTGTTGGCTGGAAAATGCCCACTCCAACCACTTCCTACCCTATGCATATACGAAGATAAAATCTCAGAAATTCTGCGTAGAAGAATTTCTTTCTTCACTTTTCTCTCTTCTCTTTACTCTTTTACCATTGCATTACTTCTTTTATTTTGCCAATCAATTTTTTAAACATCTTGTCCTGTGTTTTTAAGCTTGGATGCCAATCAGCTCCTATTCCGTCACTCTCTAATTGAACATCGAAACACAGTGTATGAATTCTATCATCATTTGCAGCCTTTCTAAATCTTTCAACTGCGTTCTCTACTGCAGGGCATAATTCTTGTCCCATGACCCCCAGAGCACAAATTATCTGAGAATTTGGATTACATCCCCTAACTTGTTTTAAAAATTCATAATACCCTTCTTGAAATTCCTCTGCTCTTTCTTTTACTTGCTTTGTATAACTTGCATCATTTGTACCTAAATTAATAACAATCAAATGAGGTTCAAATTTATGGTTGTCCCAAACTTGATATTCAGTCTTTTCTAAGCTTTTATCTAAGGCTCCATCAGTATATTTATATAATATTGGCATAAGCCATTCTTTTGTGTTAGGAGTATCCTCTTCTGTCCAAGATGAAATAACTCCTATACCGCTCCAGGATACAAGGTTAAACTCAGCATTGAAATAGCGAGCTGATTTAGCTGCATAAGCTTTCCAAGGATTCTCCTGCGTTGTATTAAAGACATCTGTGTTCCAAACACCTTCTATACCATAACCACAGGTTATTGAATCTCCGATAAATTCAATACGGCGTTCCTTGCTCTTTGTTGGTACTGCTTCTGTCTCGCCTTCAATTACTATTTCTTTAATACCTACCTTGGCAAAAGCCGCCTCTGACATTTTCATTAATCGTATTTTCACTTTACGTGATTCCTTGCTCTCATATAACTTATATATATCCTCATCATTATCTAACGGTATACGCTTACTTGGCATGCTTTCATCATCAACAAAAACAGCTACCCAGGCTTTTAATGTTTCTTCCCATTTTGATTTATCTGTACACAGCTTCACGCTAACGCTTGTACCTATAAATTCAAATTCAATTCCTGAACAAGAATAATCAATATATCTTATCCCATCTAAAACCGTCGTTCTGCCTAATACTCTAACTTTATCTTCATCTGCTCTAAAACTTACCTTCATACGTTTTCCTCCAAATATAATCCAGATCTTTTTTGGTAAATATAATGTAGTTATTAATTATACTACATTATCCAAAAGTTATCCACAATTGGGAAAATACATAAATTTCTAATGTTAAAAACGATAAGATAAAAGCTTAATCAACTTTAAATTTATCTACCACACTGTTTAGCTTATATGTGACCTGCTTAATATTATCTAGATTTTCATTTATCTGATACATGATTGCTGACTGTTCTTCAGTTGAGGCAGCAACATGCTGACTACCTTCACTAAAATACTTCGAAATATCTGCTAACTTGCACATTCTATTTACTGTATCATTACAATCATTTTCAATTGATTCAATAGATTTTATTATATCTTTAACTCTTAAATATGCTTCATCACTAGATTTTTGTAAGTTTAGTAGATATTCATCTACTTTTGTAACAGCATCAACCCCCTCTTTAGCCTTAATTACTCCATCTCGTATTGTTTTAATAGCATCACTGATTTCTTTCTGCATACTAGCTGCAATATCACTTATTTGCCTAGTTGCGTCATTAGATTGTTCTGCTAATACTTTAACCTCGTTAGCTACTACAGCAAAACCTTTTCCATGCTCTCCAGCCCTCGCTGCTTCTATCTCAGCGTTTAAAGATAAAAGATTTGTCTGTTTTGTTATCTGTGAAATTGTATCACTAAATGAACCTATTTCTTTTGATTTATTTCCTAATTCTTGAATTATTCTATCTGTATGCTCAATAGTCTTATTGACAGAGATCACCTTTTCAATAGAAGTTTTAAATATTTCTATTGCCTGTGCGGTGTCTATTACTGCCTGATTTGATGAATCTGAAACTAAAGTCGCATGCTCTACTGATTTTTTTACCTGCTCAAACACCTGATTCATAGACTTCACAACTTCATCTACGCTTTGAGTTTGTTCTAATGCGCCAGCTGCAATTTCAGTAATTACTTCAGCTATCTGCTCTGTAGATTTACTCGATTCACTAAAATCATTATTAACACTATCAATCTGAAGAACTACTTCTTTTGTATTTGTCTTAATCCTATTAGTAATAACACTCAGATTATCTACCATATCTTTAAAAGATTTTGTTAATACACCTATTTCATCATTAGTAATATTATCAAACTTTACTGTTAAATCTCCCTCTTTTATTAATTCTGCCTGCCGTTTTAGTTTATTTAGTGAGCGAACTAGAATAATTGACAAAACTTCACTTATCAATATTCCCATAATAATAACTACTACAATAATTACCCCAATATTCCTTCTAAATTTGTGAAGCTGATTAACCATATTATTGGCATCAAAATCTGCCCCAACTATGCCTATTACTTTGCCCGATTGATCTTTAATAGGAATATATGTAGAAATTAGGTTTCCCCATTTATCTGAAGAAAACTCATATTCTGATATACCATTAAAACTTCTCATCATCGCTCTAGTTATACTTGTCTCTTCATTGCCTAATGAAGAGAACTGCTTATCATTCATTTCAGTTCCATCCACAACATAAATATATTTATTAGCTTCAGTCTTACGCATAGTATAAAGATATTTTAGACCTACTGTTTTCCTTATGTCCATTAAGCGTGTTTGAAGATGCTTGTAATATTCAGATTTCATATCAGCTTCTGCCTGCAAGCTGCTGAACTTATCAGCATCAATTGTATCCTTTACAGCTTGAATCGTTGATAATGCTGTGTTACCTACTACTGATTCAATATTTGATTTCATATTATAATAAGAATAGAAACCAATAACAAGAGAAGAAAAGAAAATAAGTATTAGAAAGCTTCCTGTAATTTTATGCCTTAACGACAAACTTTTCTTTGGTAAGTTAAACGTCATATTGTACCCCCTATAAATATGTACTTTTGTACCAATGCACATAATTGTTGCAAGCAGCGCATCATTTTATAATTATTAATATGCTTAATAAGAATCAGTATTCGGTGTTAAGATTTAATAGATTTGAAAAGAAATAAAAGATATGAGTTCTAGGTAATAACAAATATTTTATAGTAGTAAAAAATTAATTAGTAGACCTTTATTAACTGCCACCTCCTGCCGTTAAACGTTAGCATTCAACATTACATATATTGATATTATAGAAATTTACATCTAAAATCAAGCACTTTATAGCTGATTTTAACAACATTTTCCCATGTATAATTATAGAATAAAATATGAAGATACCCACAAGAGTATAATACATACTCTTGTGGGTATTACATCCAATCCGTAAAGGTAATAGTAGTTATATGATTACTTTTTCTATAAAAAGTGTCAGATTTCTATTTTCAATCAAATTACAAAACGTATAGGTTTCATTAGCCGCAACAGCCAAGACAGGTCTTGTAGTAGCTCCACTGTTTTGCATAACAACTACAGCTTTCTTTCCATTATTTAATTTCACCTGAAGTCCATTAGGGTAACAATAAACAGATTCCAAAAAATCTTTAAAGATTTGTTTGTCAAACTTACTTACTGCTTCAGCTGTAATTTTTTCAATAGCTTCATGAGGAAGAAGTGCCTTTTCACCACCTATACTATTTATATACTCATTGCATATTCCAAGTATTTTAGCAAATTCATGTATTTTGGAACCTGTAACACCAAATAGTCCTGAACCATCTTCTCTTTCATACATATAATAGACCGCCATGTATGTAGTTGACATAATTGACGTATTCCTTTTAAGTATAGCCTGTCCCTTTTTTACATGATTTATTTCACTTGTAAATAACTTACCTATATCATGTAGCAAAGCCGCTGTACCTAACTTTACTAATTTCTTTTCATCATATTTTTTACGTATACCAACCATAATAGATAACTCAGTTACATCTAAGGAATGCACTGCTAATTTAGATAAATCATCGCTTGGAACCAGGTTATTTATGATTGCAGCATTTTCTGAATGGATATTTTGAATTTTTTGTCGAATTCTATCCAATTTTCTATAATATTGTTGTATAAAGACTTGCCACGACGAGTATTTTTATAACATTACAAGTTATTATTTCATTTTTCCTTTAAACTTTTTCCAATATATTCAACACAACTAAATAAAAAGCATAATTCCAATGTCAGCTAGGTATTGATTTTACAATTTCTAAACAGACATTAAAGAATTATGCTATTATAGTATACTAATTTGCAAGAATTTCTTTTATATATCCAGTCAGTTCTTTTGCTGCTTTCTTATGAGCTAATACACCCGGATGACTTCTTGCTCCTATCGTCTCATCTGTAGTATTAGGAAGTTGAAAAACTGAAACCTTCTTGTCCCCTATTTTCTTCATATAAGCATCCACTGCACGATATATTGATGGCATTATGGACACACCTAACATTCCATATACCCATATAATATGTGCATTTTTATTGTATTTCCTTAGTTTAATAAGAAAACTTTGGATTGCATTCTCAAAAGCTTTTAGGTCATCTTCGTTATAAGTACCATCTTCATTCATTCGCTGCTTATGATTTTCTCCAGTTGTTTCGTCCTTCCATTCTGGTGAAGTAAACGCACCGCAATCATTTGTTCCAAGGTTAACTACTACTATATCCGGCTGCCAAGAAGCAAAATCATTTTCTTTAAATGCTCCCAAAGCTTCATTTTTCTTTCCTGTAAGAAGACCACAGACTTTATCGTAGTATTCAGGAATATTTCCATGAGGATTATTGTCCCAGCTTGTAAGCACTCCCCATCCGCTCTGAGAAATAATCCTATATTCTGCATTTAAAGCTTCTGCCGTCATTGTGCCATAGTTGTTTATTGCACTGAACCACATCGGAATCCAATCCTCCTCGGCTTTAGCCCCTATAGCACCTTCCCCAGACGTAATACTGTCACCTATAAACTCTATTTTATATGATCGTTTTTGAATAGGTAAAAATTTTCCATCAAATTTTACTGCGTGTATCTGCATAGAACACCCGGGATCTCCGTTCATAGCCTGTACATCCTTAACGATACGAACATTCTTAGTAGTGTTTTCGTTCATACCTCTAAATACACATACCCAATACCTTCCTGATGTCAGCATCTGTCTGCTTACAGCAACAGAATCAATAACTATGCTAATCCATGGTTCATAAATGTCATAGTCCACCTCTACTTCCACCCAAAGCTCGGAACCCTTTGCATTTAATTCAACAGCGCTTCCCGTCCAAAACAAAGTCAGTGGAGAAAGACGCCCAGTTGTTCTTCCATGGACCTTTAAATTATCTATTTCAGACAATTTATATGTCTTTAATCTTTCATTTTCCTTCATTCTATTTCTCCTTTTTCATATTCATTATATAATATTTATCTTTTAATTGTTCACTTATATTTTCTAACAGACTATATCATTTTTATTGTCGATTACATCTGCAGTTTTTTAAGTCTATAAAATTCACCTTTTTTCTCCATTAATTCATCATATGTTCCAAACTCTTGTAGGCCTCCATTTCCAATAACCGCAATTCTATCTGCATTCCTAATTGTAGATAATCTATGTGCAACCACCAAAGTCGTTCTGTTTTTCACAAGTTTCTCTATCGATTCCTGTATCTGCTTTTCTGAAATACTATCTAAAGCTGATGTAGCCTCATCAAGAATTAATATTTTAGGATTTCTTACAAATGCTCTTGCTATGCAGATTCTTTGACGCTGTCCACCAGAGAAATTTCTTCCATGTTCAGTCAATTTTGTATCCAATCCATCAGGAAGAGATTCAATTAACTCTTCTAAATTTGCAGCTTTTATTATTTCATGTAACTCTTCATCTGAAATATTATCTGTTCCATAAATAATATTTTCTCGAATCGTATCAGAAAACAAAATAGCATTTTGCGGTACCACTGCAATATGAGAACGATAGCTTTGCAAATTGAGACTTTTAATATTCTGCCCGTCTATTAATACTTGTCCTTCTGTAGCATAAAAAAATCCGACAGCGAGATTCAAAATTGTTGATTTTCCCGCTCCTGATGCGCCTACAAATGCTATCGTTTCTCCAGGAGTTATAGTAAAATTTAGATTTTTTAAAACTGGAAGCTCTCCATCTTTATATTGAAAATCTACATTTCTAAATATAATCTCACCTGTCACATTTTTTACCTTCTTTTTTCTGCGATTATTTTCTATATCGTGACAGAGTAGTATATCGCCAATTGAATTGACAGATTCCAGTCCTTTTGCAATAGTAGGCAATAAGGTAATAACACTAGAAACCTGACCCACTATAGTTCCAAAGTAGGTCTGATACATTACAACTTCACCTACTGTAATATATTTCTTTACAGCTAAGTATCCTGTAAAACCAAGACAAATTATTTGAAAAGCCTGAAATGCCACCCAGCTTACAGAAGAAAAATAAGATTGAATAATATCTAGTTTTAGTCCTTTCTTAGCTACGTTTTTTAATTGATGATCCATCTTTTCTGTTTCTTGTTTTTCTAGTCCATGAGCTCTTGTAACAGGAATTAATTCTACCATCTCCATTACGCGGACAGAAGTTTCTTCCATCTCTCTTCTATAATCAGTATTATATTGCTTAATCTTTCCTCTAAATGTCACTATAATAAGTACTGCTACAGGTATAGTAGCGATAAAGAATAAAAATACAGTTAAACTTTTAAAGATAACTACTCCCAACGCTACAGTAATATTTAGTATGATACTCAATATGGATATAAAAATCTGAGATGATAAATTTTCAATCTGCTCCACATCACGCATAATTTTTGATTGCAACCGTCCTGACTGCATTTCATTATGATATGCGATAGAAAGCTGCTGTAGTTTTCTTACAAGTGAACTTCTTAAATCCCTTTCTATACTTCTTATCGCTTTTGCATAAAGGATAGTATGTATGTAATTTGATGGTATATTTTGCAGTACCATAACGAGGATCACAATAACATTTATTATAATTACATTAACTGCATTTCTATCTCCATTAGTTGCTGCATTAATAATATTTGAAGTTACAATTGGAAGTACCCAAACAGGAAAATGTTTTACTGCAAAAAAGACAATGGAAAAGAATAGTTTTAAATAATGACCCTTGTATAGCCCAAGCAGTGTAATTAATGTATGATTTTCATTTCTCCTAAAATTCTCTAAAAGGACTTCCTCTTCTGGTTCTAACTTGTCTGTTTCTATGCTCTCTGCCATTATCGATCAGCCACCACCATGTCATAGTACTTTCTAATAACTTTCTCTGCTGGTTTACCATATACATCATAACCTTTGTTACTTTCTGCTCTATTTAATGAATATTGATTGGATGCCCAATCCCACATTACAAAGCCAGATATCCATTTACGTCTTAAGCAGGCTTTAAGCATAGTTTCATACCACTCTGCCTGTTCCTTTAAATCCACATCACCTTCCATGTTCCAATCATTTGGAACTGCCGAGGAACCTTGAGTAGACATGCAGCCTGCCTCTGCAAAGAAAAATGGTTTATTAAACTTATGCACTACCGCTTCTATACGATCTAGCTGCCTTTCCCAGTCATTAAGAGGATAATATCCGCTGGAAGAAATTACATCTACACAGTCCCACCACTTTACATTATGTTCTTGATATTTATCTGTATTGTAGGTCACAGCTCCATGATAAACATCTCTGATATCTGAAATTAACTTACGCCATTCTCTTTCTCTACGTTCTGACATTACCATTTCACAACCTGCAATAAACATTTCACAGCCTGTTTTTTCAGCTAAGCTTGCGTAATGCAGCTGAAAAGCCGTATATGCTTCAAACCACTTACTCCATTTCGGTTCACAATGAACATCTTCATCAAAAAAATTAATATGAGCTCTCCAAGTTCCGTTCTTACAATTTGCTGTTGGTTTAAGCGCAACCCTTAGACCCTTTTTCTTTGCATAATATATCATAGCTTCTAATTCTTCATCTGATACAGTTGAATTTGAAGTATAACAAATCTCTTCTGATTGTGGAGTATCCTGTAAACCATTAGGTACTAGTATTATGAAATTAACACCAACTCTTTCTACCAAATTATCTAAACTCTTATATGCTTCTTTTCTCATATAGCTTCCTCTTTTAGCAAAAGGCGCAAAAGTAAAACCTTTAATAAACTTCAAAACTCTCATTCCCCTCCATCTTGTTTCATATAATATACCAATTTATTCTTGAATCTGATATAATACAATTATTTAAAAATAGAACAAATCTATTTTAAGGAGATTATTATGGACTTTTTATTTGAAGAAAGTAACATGTTAACTTCACCTTATGAAGCCTTTTTATTTGATACAAAACATAATGTATTTCCAATAAAAGCTCATTGGCATTATTTTATGGAAATTATATTTATGCTTAAAGGTACTGCCATAATAAATTGCAATACTGAAGAGTATGTACTGGAGCCTGGAGATTTGATTCTTTTCCACCCACAGGCAGTGCACTCAATTTTTACAGCTTCCCATGAGTCTCTAAAGTATGACGTGCTTAAATTTGATGCAAATAAACTACAAATAAACAGTAGTTATACTCCAAAGCTTAGTGCAGTTTTCAAATGTGCTGTAGATGACCCCTGTGCACCTATTTTCTTTCCTTCAAAAACTTTTGCTAATTTTTCATTGGATAATTTAATGGATAGCTGCATAGAAGAAGTGGTAAATAAAGACTATGGTTATGATATTCGCCTTCAATCCTTGATATCAACATTATTAATCGAAATTCTTAGACTATGGAGAAAATACGGATTTGATACTAATAATGCCGCTCTGATGCCTAATAACACAGATTCACTATACACCATATTACAATATATAGATGAGCATTCAAATGAATCCCTAAAGGTTGAGCTGCTGGCTGAAAGGTGTCATATGAGTTACTCCTACTTTGCTAAGAGATTTCATGACTTATACGGTCAGTCATGCAGAGATTATATTGAATTTATAAGACTGAGTAAAGTTAAAGATTTGTTGTTATTTACAAATTTTGATCTTAACTATATAAGTCAAGAAACAGGTTTTTCAGATTGCAGTCATTTGATACGCATCTTCAAAAAAAACACAGGCATGACACCAAAACAATTTCGTTTACATCATACTATTTCAAAAAATTAAATTTATGTTGTTAAAAAAACACCTTGACTTTTACTTAAGTTAAAGCCTTATAATGTACTTACAATAACTTAAGAAAAGGAGATTATATAATATGAAAATGGCTATCTTGGGAGCTGGTTTCATAGCTAGATCTATGTCAGCTACAATAAATAAAATGGATGAAGTTACAAGCTATGCTGTAGCTTCTAGAGATTATAAAAAAGCAGAAGCATTTGCAAAAGAATTTGCGTTTGAAAAAGCATATGGTTCATATGAAGAAATGTTATCCGATCCAGAAGTTGAGTTGGTTTATGTTGCAACTCCTCATTCACATCATTATGAGCATGTTAAGCTTTGTCTGAATCATGGAAAACATGTACTGTGTGAGAAATCCTTTGCAATAAACGCGAAACAGACAGAAGAAATGTTTGCTTTGGCTCTTGAAAAGAAACTCTTACTTACAGAAGCCATCTGGACCAGATATATGCCTCTTAGAAAAACCTTGGACGATATTATTGCTAGCGGAGTTATTGGAAATGTAAGCATGTTGACTGCTAACTTAGGCTATGTAATTAACCGTGTTCCAAGACTGCTAGAACCTTCACTGGCAGGAGGTGCACTATTAGATGTTGGTGTGTATCCTATAAATTTTGCTCTTATGGTTTTCGGAAATGACATTGAAAGAATAACTTCAACTGCAATCTTGACTGATAAAGGTGTAGATGCACAGAACAGCATTACATTTGAGTATAAAGATGGAAGAATGGCAGTATTAAATAGTACAATGATGTCTCAAACGGACAGACTGGGAATAATCAGCGGTAATAAAGGATTCATCATAGCAGAAAATATTAATAACTGTGAAAGGATAAGAGTGTATGACCTTGATCAAAAAGAAATCGCCTGCTATGAAGCTCCAAAACAGATATCAGGCTATGAATATGAAGTAAGAGCTTGCATTAAGGCTATACAAGAAGGTAAATTAGAATGTGAAGAAATGCCTCATGCAGAGACAATAAGAGTTATGCAGATTATGGATAGTCTAAGAAAAAAGTGGGGAGTTATTTACCCAGGAGAATAAAATAAGGGATGAGTGACCTCCGTCGGCTAAAAAATGCCTCCTACGGCCACTCTCACCTCTATAACCAGTTCTATGCATTTACAAAGTAGTATTTTCTACATTACTTCTTCCAATTTATTTTTCTTATTTATTTGCTTAATGGTGTTTTCTTCAAAGTTACCTTCATATTACTTCGTATATTTTATAGTTACTTCTTTAACCATACATGTACTATGTTCCTGTATGGTTGAAAGTTATCCACAATTCACAAATCATTAACCTCTATGATTCTATTCTTATTATACGTTTTCCAAATGGTCCCATATAGAGGCTTAATCTATCTGATTCTATAGCATACTCTACTCCATTAAATAGATCTATTCCTTTGTGTCCATTAACATCCAGCGTAATAGTTTTAGAAACAGTACTGTAATTAAAAATATTTATAACTGTATCTTTATTAGTAAATCTCTTGTATGCATAAACATCATCATTTACATATAAAGTTCTGAACTCACCATACTTTAATGCATCACTGCTTTTTCTGATTGAAATAAGCTTTTTATAATAATTAAATAATTCTTTATTTCCATAATTGAAATCTATAGTTCTTCTACAGTCAGGGTCATTCCCCCCTGTTGTACCCAATTCATCTCCATAGTACACCATCGGTATTCCCATAGAGGTCATTTGAAAAAACACTGCCATTTTTAACTTTTCTATATCTTCATTTGCCTCGTAAAGAAATCTGCTGGTATCATGACTGTCAATAAGGTTCAAAAGCTGATTTCTTATGGGCTTTTTATACCGTACAAAAAGATTATTTATATAGGCGTCAAATTCGCTTAATGTAGATTCTTTTTTAGCAAAATAACCAATCAAAGCATACATGTACGGATAATTCATGACTGAATCGTACTGATCACCATTAAGATAGCTTTCTCCTCCATCCCATACCTCACCTACTATAAAGGCATCCTTTTTAATATTTTTAACTGCTTCTCTGAATTTTCTCCAAAACTTATGATCAATTTCATTGGCGACATCTAATCTCCAACCATCTATATTGAACTCATCAATCCAATATTGTGCCACGTCTATTGCGTACTGTGCTACCTCACTGCACGCCGTATTAAGCTTTGGCATATTCTTCGATGAACCAAAGCACTCATAATTATTATCCTTGAATATATACCAATTATAGTATTTCGAGTTTTTCCCTTTTGCAAGTACATTTTTAAATGCGAAAAATTGGTCACTGGTATGATTAAATACTGCATCTAAGATAACTTTGATGTTTCGTTTATGACACTCTCCTATCAGTCTTTTTAAAGTTTCTGTATCACCAAAGCTACTATCTATCTTATAATAATCAACAGTATCATATTTATGGTTACTTGGAGACGCAAATATTGGAGTTAGATATATACAATTAGCACCTAATTCTTCGATGTAATCAAGCTTATTGATTATTCCATTAAGATTACCCCCATAGACATCCTTTGGTGTAGGTATCCTATACCATTTCTCATCTATTCCTTCTTTATAAAACCTATCTATAAATATCTGATATACAATCATATCCTGCCAGCAAGAGTAACCGTCATAGATATCAGCCCTGCATATATACGAAAACATAAACAGCTGATTTCTTTCTTTAGGCGGTTCTGTTAAAAATCTTCCCTGAGCATAAATAATTCTTTCCTCACCGCTTGTAAGCTCAAAATAATATCCTATTCTATTAAAAGTAGGATTTATTTCTACCTCATAATAGTCATATAAATCATCAGTAAAAGTAATGCTCATTTCTTTTTTATACATTGTTATTTGTTTAGTGGTTTCATATCTATCTCCGTAAAACAAATTAACTTTATCTACATCATCCTTCTTCACCCTTAATTTAAGCATTAATGAATATTCGCCTACGCTGTAAGCAAATGTACTGTCTGTAATATGCAATATAGCTTCTCTTAACATGTTTATTACCTCCTTGTTAGTATGTTTATTTTGAACTTCCTAAAGTCAATCCTGAGACCAGACTCTTTTGCAAAAATAAGAATATAATTACAACTGGTATGGCAATTATCATTGAACCAGCTGCAAACAGTGGCCAATTTGTAGAATAATTACCCGAATTTTGCAAGGACCATAACGCTACGGAAAGAGTATATATATTTTTATTAGAAGTAAATGTCATTGCAAATAAATATTCATTCCACGCTGACATAAAAACAAATAGCGATGTAACAGCTATAGCTGGCTTGGAGAGTGGAAGTACTATCTTAGTAAATATATCAAATGAGGATGCTCCATCAATAAAGCTAGCTTCCTCTATTTCATATGGTATTGTGTCAAAATACCCTTTAAGATTCCATATAGTAAAAACTAATTGTCCACCTGAATATATTAATACTAATCCCCCAAGAGTATTTATGAGATTAAGTATTGAAAGCATTTTATAATACGCAACTATACTTAAAATGCTTGGGAAAGCATTTAATAAAAGAAACATATTTAAAAATAGCTTTCTTCCTCTAAATCTAAATCTCGAACAAGCATATGCAGCTGTTACCCCGAGAAAAAGGCTAAATAAAGTGGTCGTAACTGAAACGATAAGGCTGTTGAAGCACCATCTGAAAAAATGACTGTCCGGTCCAATTAACATCTCTCTATAATTATATAATGTAAATTTTCTTGGAAGCAAGCCCAGAGAAGTGCTGGAAAGATTGTTTACTGCATCAAGTGAAGTAGACAATATCCAAAGTATTGGAAGTATGGCAAAAACAATTGCAATAATCAAAACTATATAGGCCATAGTACATTTCAATATGGTTTTCCTTTTAAACACATTTTGTTTTAAATTGGGATTTGATATTTTCGATGTATTTAGCATTTATATATCCTCTCCTCCCTTCACGGCTCTCATATTGATAATAGTGAATACAAGAAGTATTAAAAATATAATTACAGAAAATGCTGAGCTAAAGGCATAATTTTTCGATGTAAAAGCTTTATTGTATGCATAGGTTATAACTACATCTGTTTTTCCGCCAAGTCCTCCAGTCATGAGATAAATAATATCAAATTGTTTGAACGTTACGAAACTGGTTAGAATGATTGGGGCTATGAGCATAGATTTTATTAGTGGTAGTGTAATTCTAAAGAATTTATCAAAAGCATTAGCTCCATCCATATCAGCAGCCTCATAGTATGAAGCGTCGATGCTCTGTAGTGCTCCAAGGCATACCGTCATCATAAATGGAGTAGCTAGCCATACGTTTACAATAATACATGCTATCATTCCAAAAGTAGGAGAAGTAAGCCATTCTATTCTATGCAGTCCAATCTTAGTTATCAAATCATTCACTATACCGAAATCGTAATTGAACATACCTTTCCATATAAGTGAAGATATATATACAGGTATAGCCCAGGGCAATATAAGTAAAGTTCTCATCAATCCTTTGAGTTTAAGCTGCTTTATATTTAAAAGCATGGCAAGAAAAATACCAAATGCAACCTGCAGAAATATATTTATAACAGTCCATACTATAGTTCTAAGCAAAACCTGATAAAATTCCCCATTAAGTCCTTTTAGAACTTTAGTATAACTTTCAAGACCTACAAAACGATAATTTATCCAATGATACATATTCATATTGGTAAAGGAAATATAAATACAGTAGAATATAGGTAATACGACGATTAATAATATTCCTATAAATGACGGTACTATATAAAGATATGCTCTATTTTTCTTGTTAACTAACATATAGGCTCCTTTCATACTAATAGAGGACATTCCTCTATTAGTAGATTTATTTCATATTAGAAATAGCATCCTCAGCTCTTTTTTGAAACTTTTCAGCTGTTTTTTGAGGATCCTGCCTCAAAACAATTGTACCCTGAAGAAGATCAGTAGCTGGCTGCCACATTACACCCATCTCTGGAATATTAGGTTGAGCAATCCCTACTTCTGCCTGAGCCTTAAATGCAAGGATATCTTTGTCTGCCTTCACTTCAGCCTTGTTATATACAGAACTGTTTGATGGCATATATCCACCAGATTTGAAATAAGCCATTGCCACATTCTCACCTAAATAATATTTCAATACTTTTGCTGCAGCTTGTTCATCTTTACAGCTAGATGTCATCATCATACCCTGAACGCTTACAAAAGGTGCAGCTGGTTCATTAGTATTGCTTGAAATAGGAATTAATGCTAACCCGTAATTAATTTTTAATTGTTTAAGCTTGGCTATGTCCCATGGGCCGCTAATCATCATAGCTACTTTCTTATCATCAAAGAGCTGGGACACCATTTGATTATCCAAATCCTTTGGATAATACTTGCTTAACTGCTTTAAATATTTAAGAGTTTCAATGTTTTCAGGTGTATTTAACGAAGCCTTCCCATCTGTTGTCAGATATTTATCCTTATTTGATCCATTGAAGAAACATGAATTAAAATACGGATCCTTGGGAGGTATCAAAAAACCAAACTTATTGTCCTTAGATAATTGTTTCGCTTTTTGAAGTAACTCGTCCATAGTTTTAGGAGGCTCTGGGATTAGATCTTTATTATATATTAGCGTAACCGTTTCCAAGTGGCCTGGAACTCCATAAAGCTTTCCTCTATATGTGAATCCATCTATCGCAGTTTTCATAGTATTCTTTAGATCTGATTTACTAATAAGTCCATTCAGCGGTTTAATTGCTCCCATAACGGTAAGTTTTCCAACCATATCATTAGACCTTATTATTATGTCTGGCAATTTCCCGCTTTGAGAACCTATTTCTATCTTGTTATCAATATTTTCCTGCTTCTCAAATTTTAATTTTATTCCTGTTTGTTTTGTAAAATCCTTAAATGAATTTATTAATAGTTTTTCAGTGTCCGGAAGGTATTGATGCCATACCGTTAACGTTATATTCTTTTTCCCTCCTGAATCGTCGTTTACTGAACCTTTTGAACTCGAGCAAGCCGCTAAGGATGACATGACTGCCATTGATACAAATGCCGTTAATATTTTTTTTAATTTCATAATAACACCTCACTTAACCGTTTAAGTATATATTTTTTTAAGCAGATTTTACTCTGCTCGTAATATCAAATATTTATTTCCTCTATATCTTTTCTCTAAAACTTCCTTCATTAATTCAACAGATCTTTCTGCCTTTTTCAATATGTTAAACTTCAGTAATTTTATATCTTCTGACAATAAATACGAATCACCACAGGTCGCTATGACTGTAAGTTTTTTACAATCAACATATCTTTGAGCTAATATAGCAAGGTACTCACTTATTATTATGCCTTGGTTACCTTTCCTATCTTTGAGGAACTTTTCCATACCACTAATAGATTCCATTATATACAAGTTTTCTTTCTTTCCGTTAAAAGCATCGCTAATAGAAGCCATCACTTTATTACTGTTAAATTTTTCAGTTATAAGATATGCCTCGTCATCATCTATATCTTTCAGCGCTTTCTTTATTGAATCATTAAAATCAGGCAATATCTTATAAAAAAGTTTATCATCGATAATACTATCTAGAATTATTATTGGTACAGTGAAATTATTTGAGATCTTATAAAAGAATTTTTCATCAACATCTATAACAAAGACAGCTTCAAGTTCCCTTTGCAAAACAATGTCTAAATCAGGTTTATCTAAAGGGGTATTTGTTACAAGTAAATGATATCCCTCTCTGTCAAGGAGTCTTTCAAGTGCATTTATGTAACTGCTATAAAAATTTTTCTTCCACGGTCCTTCTTTCTTATAATCTCTTACAACTATGATACCAATAAGACCGGATTTCTTATTAACTAAAGAACGAGCATTTAAATTAGGTACATAATTAAGCTCTTTTGCAATTTTAAATATTTTCTCTTTTGTCTCATCATTAATTTTTTCTTTTTCGTTGTTATTTAATACATAAGATACAGTCGCTAAAGATACTCCTGCACTTATTGCAATGTCCTTCATAGTTACTTTCTTCATTTTTATCCCGCCTAGAAACGTTTTGTTTTACTTAATCGCTTAAGTTGATTATATTATAACAGCATGCCCTTAATTTGTAAATAGTTTTTTTGTAATTGTTTTCCTAAATATATCACAATATACTAATAATCTATTTTTTAATCATACTGTACACTACAACGACTAAGAGTGCTGACAGCATATTGCAACCTTAAACTTTTTACCAAACACAAGATTTATGCCAACACAAAATATAAGCATTGAACCTATGAATGATAAATTTTGGATCATTTGCTGTGTAAGAATTTGTTCAATAAAATGAACAAATATTGTACAACTTTCAACTGTTGCATTAAATTTCATATCCTCGTCTATTATACTTTAATTTAAGTTACAATCCTTACGTCCCTATTTAATATATCTTAGTGTCTAGTAAATTTGAGTCAAAACCTTCTGATATAGTATCATAATAGCCGCATACTTGCTGCCCTTTTATATCCTTTGAAGCATCTTTTCTAGCTTCTTTTAAAGCTTTAGCTCTCTCCCTTAATGCTTTTATCTTTTTCTTACGCAATTTTTCTTGGTGGTCTTCAGTAGTATTAAGCTTTTTAGTATCCTCGTCTTCAAATTCACACTTAGTTCTGCATTCACCATTCTCATCTATCATTATACTTACTTTTGTTACTTTTTTTCCCGTTAAACTATAGCTCAATTTTTCAATAAATTGTGGTAATGATGGCATCTGATCAAGAAGATAATTTATTTTTTCAGATGCCTTAGGATCTTTTGTTGCTTTTTCAACTAACTTAGGAGAAATGTTTATAGTTAATTTATTTTCCTCACCCAAAACAGCATCACTCATATTAATATTAAGATTTTGATATTTACTACATATATTTTTAAAGTAATTATACTTTGATATTCCTTTATCTGATGTACACCTTTTGCCCGCTTTGTTCTCACTAACATCGCATTTTGTTTTATTGGATACCTGTTCATAACACGAACCATACCTGTTATCAATTTCTACTGACATATAAATCACTACCTTCATGTACTTAAAATAAATTACATATATGCTATCGTATCTACTTTCTTATTCTTTATATCAATTGTATTATTAAAAGCTACTACTCATCATATAGTAGTAGCTTTTATCCCAAAAATCTACTGATTCATACAGCAAATAAAAAATATTCTTTTTTACTACTAATTTCTACAATATTACATATAAAAGCATTTTCGTAATAGTTTTTTATGTCTTAGTATATTTTTAGCAAAAACAAAGGAAAAATAAATGTTTTTAAATTATCACTGAACTTCTAATTCTTGTAATTTTTTTCAGCCACTAATGTAAACGTCTTTGGAATTCCCTTATCAAAGATATCAGATGATAAGTTGGGTTCTTCATCTAGACTCCTAATAAGGAATCCTTCCTTAGCAACAGCTGTAACTATCTCACCCAAGTTCCATTTACGAAGCAGTACTTTCTGAGGTTCTTTATTATCAATTAGATATTTTGAATAAGAAATATCTTTTTCCTCCAAGGAGGTATCAAAATAATCTCCTGTAACCTTATGTTTACGTACTTTAGCAGTTGATCCCCTTGAAGTAATTAGCTTTGTAGAAACTGGATGAAAATCTCTTATTATGAATATTCCATTGTTTCGCAAAAGCTTATAGATAATATTCATAAAAGGTTTTAAATCAGTAAAATAGTGCAATATACCCATCTCAGCAAATACTATATCATAATCGCCAGTAAGCTGTTCTTGTGATAACTTAAGCACATCTGATAAAATATAATCAATTTTTACTTTAGCTTCTTTTGCCAGCTCCATGGCATAACGTTTATTACCTGATGAAAAGTCTACAACAGTGACATTTGCTCCTAGTAAAGCTAGTGCTACAGCCTTGCTGCCATTTGACCCCATCAGATTCATAATTTTCTTTCCGCTTACATCATTCATTTTGTTGTAGATCACGGACAAAGTTTTTACCGGATTTATTTTAATTTTATTAGCTGCTTCACATGGTTGTCCAAATCTTTGTGCCCACGCATCATAAGTTTCTTTATTCCAAGACTCTTCGTTCACATCGATACATATATCTTTATTATCCATAACGTTATTTTCCTTTTCCAATCATTTTACCTCCAGTTTCTAATACTATGCTATGCTTATTATAACAAAATTTATATTAACTAATTATAATATTTTCTCTCAAATATATTTTTACATTCATACAAACATTATTTTATATTAGCATATCATCTCTTAAGTGAACTGGTTATTCTTAATTTTCGCATAATAATTACTTCTAATTCCAATTTTCAAATAGGATAATATATTCTTTTAAGTGACAACATATAAATGAACAAATTTAATTTATATGGAGGTGTTTGCATATGAGTATATTTGGAGGTATTTTTGGAGATGATGATACTAAAAAAGAAACTTCTGATGATGCAAAGCTCCGTCTTCACAAGGAAGAACTTGATATAGGGAAAAGTAAAGTTCAAAAAGGCGAAGTAGAACTTGGTAAAGAAATCATAGAGGAGCGTAAAGAAGTCGATGTTCCTGTAACACGTGAAGAAGTTGTAATTGAGCGAAAATCTCTAAATAACGAAGTTTCCGATTCGCCGATAACCGATGAAGAAACTATTCGAATTCCTGTTAGTGAAGAAAAAGTTGATGTAGATAAACACACTGTTGTAACAGGAGAAGTTTCAGCTCACAAGCGTTCTATCGAAGAGAATAGACATATAGATGAAACTCTTAAACGAGAAGAAGCTCGAATAAATAAAACTGGTGATGCCGATATAGTAGATAATGACAACTCTATGGAATAAATAGCAAATCAAAAACACCTCCAAATTTTATTGAAATTTGAGAGGTGTTTTTAGGAACATATGGAGGATAAGAATATGGAAAATGACTCATCCATAATTAACACAAAAATAGATATGACTAACAATCATAATAAAGAAAATAAAACTTTGCAAATTAAACAAGAGCAACTAGATATAGCAAAAAGATGGATTCAAACAGGACAAGTAAATATTCACAGAGAAGTTATCTCAATAGACAAAAACTTTACTATACCCATTAAACGTGAAGAACTCGTAATAGAAAAGACCCTCATAAAATCAACTATTCCGGGTTTTAATGCTTCATCACCAGAAGCTATTAGAATACCATTATGTGAAGAACATGTTGAGTTCTCAAAACATATGGTCACTTTAGAAGATGTATCTATATACAAACACCAAATAAAAGAAATAATCCATATTGAGGAAACTTTAAAGAGGGAAGAACCTAAAATTAAAACTACAGGAGCACCAAGAATTATCGATGAATCAAATTTTACTCATTCCTGATACAAAAGAACCTCCCTTAGCTATTGTTTATAAAATATTGCTCAAATTTTGACATCCAATTTGTATTCGTATTGGATGTCCATTATTAAAGCAATTATTACTATCATTTAATTGATATTTCATCACCACATTGTACTTTTCGTGCCTGTTTATATAGCTCTCCATCTTTTTTAAAAACATTTACCTTTCTTATTCCACTAGTACTGCAAATATCCAGTAATACTCTCCCTTTTCCTACAATTGGATGTCTTAAAACACGTGCGACAGCATTTTTATATTGTTCTCGTGCTATTGCTAAATATGCAAATTTCTCATCTTCATACGGAACTTCTCCCTCTTTTAATAAGCGATGCAGTCTGCTTCTTTGTATTCTACACGTAAAGTGGCACCAATCATCCTGTTCAAGCTTACAGGTATCTTCATGAGGACAAGGTGCTACCATATGAGCTCCTTTAGCTAATAAGTAATCCCTAATTTTTTTCAAATGAGAATATCCTATTGGTGTTCCCGGTTCTACAATCAAAATAATTTTATTAGCTGCATTCCATAATTTTTCTGCAGCTTTTATTCTTTCATTATCATCCAACTCATTTAGTACATAAGATGCGATAACTAAATCAGCTTTTTCTGAAATATTATCCATTGATAGGTCATATTCTGTCCATTTGGCTTTTTTTAAAACTTCTGATCCTTCCTGCATCATTTTTTCACCAATCTGGCTCATGGCATGTTCTCTTTCCAAACACGTAATCCTTTTTAATTTCAGCAGTGAATCTGCAGCCCACGAAGCTGCTCCAGTACCTGCTCCAACATCTAATAGCGATTCTATATTACAATCAGCTAAAGCTAAAGTATATTTCAGTGCTGAATAAACTGCCCCATAAGTGGCCGGCATCCTTACAACGGAATATGTAGCTGCCTCATTACTGCACGTAAGAAGACGTTTTCCATGTCCGCTTTCAGTTCTATATTTTTTACTAAGCGTTTGAGCATCTTGTAATAATTGAGTATGCTTCATACCAACAATCTGATTTTCTATAGCTAATTTTAATTCAAAAGGTAAATCCATCTATTCAACCTCTTTCATTACATAGTTTATGATAAAAAACAAGTATAAATTAGAATTAATTTGTTTGATCTATATTAATTTTTCGTATAGTTTAAACCAATTTAATCCGTGATTTCCGAGTCCTAAATCAACCGTAGTTATATACTTAAAACCAAGTTTTTCATAAAGTCTAATTGCAGGCATATTTTTTTCATAAACATCCAGTCTAATTGACCTAGCGTGCGTTTTAGTTCCATGCTCAACAGCAAAATCCATTAATGCTGTGCCAACACCGCATTTCAAGAAGTTAGGATGTACCGCAAAAGTATATACAACAATGACATCTGAATAATCAGATTCAAATTCCCATTTAGCCTTATAATATGCCGTTTCAGGTTTGTGACTCAGAATAAAGGAACCTGCAATTTTGCCATTATGCCTTGCCACATACAGATTATCATTATTAATTCCATCGATTGCATTCTGCCTAACAGGGTATACTCCCTTTAACCATCCTGGATAGTTTATTCCTTTTGATAAATAATCATTCAAATCATTATAAAGCTGCTCTAATTCATCAATATCATCTATTTTCCCTAATTCAATGATAATGTCCATATATCTTTTCTCCAATCAATAACTATAAGATTTTCTACCATCATTTTATTTACTTGTATGCTAATCAGCAATTATTATAAGTCAATTATAGCCCATATATAATTTCAATAGTTTCCTGTCTCTGATACTATGGTTGAATATACCACATAATACACAATTCCAAACTTATTTTCATATCATGCAGCACATCATAATGAGTCAATACTATATGTTTATGATTACTTATCCCAGTATGCTGGACGAGTTAATGACACTGGTAACTTTGTATTAGAATCCCCTTTTGCTGCGTTGATTTGAATTTGTGTAATAAATATACTTTCTGCAAGATTAGCTCCTCTTATATCAGCATCTCTTAAATCTGCTCCTATAAGATCCGCTCCAGTCAAATCACTGCCACTAAGATTTGCAGCAATCAAAAGTGCTCCTCTTAAGTCTGCACCTCTAAGATTAGTCCTTCTAAAATCCGCACCAATATAATCAGGCCTCCCTAAAATTGACTTCTTTCGTTTCAAGCCGGATTTTTGACCTCTACGAGTTTTTGTTCTCACAGCCTCACTGGTCTTTGAAAGCAATACATTAACATTATTTCTGTGTGTATCTAGATTTAGCTGTATCAGATTATCCGCATCAAGATTAGTTAATCTCTCTGTTTCACTTATCATGCTGCTAATATCCTTTTCAATAATACCATCAGTTTGCACTCTGAAAGCTTCTATTAAGTACCATAAAATTTCATGAAGCTGTCTCATAACTAGAAATGTGTCAAACATCCTGTTTGCAGTTTCAGGTTTTTTCCTCCAGTCATGTCCACCATATGTAACCTGTGCAACTTTTTGACCTGCGCCAAAACAATCATAAGCAGTACATCCTTTAAGGCCCTTTTCCCTAAGATTTTTATGTACAGCACATCTATAATCAGCTTGTAGATTTATACAAGGCTTGCCGGCATCTTTATTTGCTGGAAACCCTTCAGATGCTGAGAAGTATAATGCTACACAACAGAATCCAAAACAGTTTTGACAATCAATCATAAGTTTTTCGTATAATTCTTTGCTGTATTTGATACTATTCTGGTTAGTCAATGTTATCACTCCATAATTTTTATATTTAAATAACGTTAATTTTTAAATTAAATGTACTTGATTTAATCTCTATCAAATAACTGCAGTAAATCCTCCCTTGATAAGCTGCTGAGTAAACTGCTATTTTTAAGCTCTCCCGTAAGAATATTATTAATGAGTTCTTTTTTATCTTCCTGCAACAAAATAATTTTTTCTTCTATAGTTCCTTTTGCTACCAGCTTTATTACCTCTACTATGTCTGTTTGACCAATTCTGTGAGCCCTATCAGTAGCTTGATCCTCAACTGCTGGATTCCACCATGGGTCAAAGTGGATAACCAGATTTGCCGCAGTTAAATTCAAACCAGTACCCCCAGCCTTCAATGAAATCAGAAATACTTTTACAGAATTGCTGTTGTTAAATTCCTTCACTCTTTCAATTCTATCCTTTGGTTTTGTTCTTCCGTCTAAATGAAAGAATTGGAGTTTTTCTTTGTTTAAGCGTTCACCAATTTTATCTAAAACAGAAGTAAATTGAGAAAACAGAAGCACCTTTCCGCCTGAAGCAGTATGTTCTTTGATAAGCTCCATTGCTACCTCCAGTTTTCCACTTCCCCCCTCATATTTTTCTACTATTAGAGAAGGATCCAAGCATATCTGTCTTAATTTAGTTAAATATGAAAATATCTCAATTTTACCCTCTACGTTGTTCTTCATTATGGTCTTTACTCTTTTTATATAACTGCTATATACAGCTTTTTGAGCTGCTGTCATTCTAACTAATAGCTTCTTTTCTATTTTATCTGGTAATTCATTAACCACTTCTTTTTTAGTTCTCCTTAAGATAAACGGCTGTATCAACAGCTTAAGGTTTTCTAAGTTCTCATCTCCACTATCAATAAATTTTTCTTCAAATTTTTCTTTAGTATATAAATATCCAGGCATTATATAGTCAAATATAGACCAAAGTTCTGTTAAATTATTCTCTATAGGAGTTCCAGTCAAAGCAAATCTAGTCTTAGCTTTGATCTGTTTAACAGCCTTTGTATTTTGAGCTGATGCATTCTTTACGTTTTGCGCCTCATCAATGATGCAGTAATCAAAAATGAAATTACTATAGTTATCGATATCCATTTTCAAAGTTCCATAGGTAGTTAAAATCACCTCATATTCATTCATGCATTCCGCTGCTTTATTTCTATCAGAGCCATGTACTATTAATACCTTTAAATCGGGTGCAAATTTCTGAAATTCATCCTTCCAGTTATAAATCAAAGAAGTAGGACAAATAATAATTGTCTTCTTTTCTTGTTCCGACAATAGAAAAGCTATTGTTTGAATAGTCTTACCCAATCCCATTTCATCTGCCAATATTCCGCCAAAACCTACTTCACTTAATGTTTTAAGCCATTTAAAACCCTTCAGCTGATATTCTCTAAGTGTTCCATTAAAACCATCTGGCAAGGTTATTCCTCTATTATTAATATTGATTAGTTTATTTTCTATTTCATTTAACTCTTCAGAATTTTTGAAAAATCCCAATTTACTATTTTTTATATTTTCATATAAATATAGAGCTTTGCTTTTTTCTAGTTTTACACTGTCCCATTCGGTGTTATCATCCGTCCTTAATACTTCAATAAGATTGAAAAAACTCTTTACACCATCATCTTCAAAATCAAGAAAATCATTATTTTTCGTTTTATAAAATTTCTTTTTTGATCTATAAGCTTTAAAAGCACTTTTTAGCTCTTCTTTTTCTAAATTTCCTATGCTGTAGGAGAAATCATAATATCCATCTATCTCATCCAAATCCGCTTTAATATGTGCTGAACTATATATTTTTTTGTCTTTAAGCCCATTTCCTAAAATAATGTTTCCTAAATTTTTAATACTATCTCGTCTACCACTTAATATGTTAAATAGTTCATCCTCTCCACCTGTGAACATAAATCTGTCTTTCATCTTAGTAATACCACTTTTTTCTATCTTCATAAGAAGTTTCTCTTCTTTTTTATAGTCTCTTATTAAGGTATCGCTATTTTCACTTTCATGTAGTATATTAATCTTTCTGTTTCCATAGTTTAAAAACACGTCACAGTAAATTTTATCAGCCTGTTCAAAAATATAAAATTCAGGTCTTAATAAATCCGATACAAAATTTTTTAGTCCTTCTGAAATATTAATGTTATGTGAAATACTACTCAATATAGAGATGAGCTTATTATAGTTATTTATATTTTTTCGATAACTAATTTCTCCATGCTCCTTTAACTTTTCATATAAAGCGGCATATTTATCCGTCTGACTCTTTGATGGCAGATAAAGTTCATTTCTAAAATAATAGACATCATGGTTTGAGTTTAATGGAATTGGCAACTGTTTGTGAGTTGTCAAAACTATACGTTCAGCGTCTTCTTTCAGATTGAAGGTTAATGGTAAATCTTTATGTAAAATAGGAACTACAAATTCTATATATTCAAATTTAAATCTAATTTTTCTATTTTCTATTTTCTCCAAAAATGTTTTCAGCTCATTAGGATGCATCCTCCGTTTCTCATTTCTAGAAGATGACTGTCCCTCATAATAAACAGAATCCTTCTCAGTTTTTCTAACAAGTCTAGCAGTACAAACACCTTTCTGTTCTTGCTCTTTATTTATAGCTCTAATTTCTTGAACTTCATTTACTTGATTTTTATTTTTTGACAGTAGGCTAAAAAATTTATAAACAGTAGCAGTTAAATGGCGGCATTTTAGCATATATCCACTGGAAGATAATTCTCTGAACTCACCACAGGAACACACTGCTTCTTCTATTTTTTTCTCCTTTAGATTAATCTCTAGATGAGTATTAATTTCCTTAAATTTGCTTTTATCTTTCACTTTACCATAAATATGATATACTTCATCTATCTTCTTACCCTTAAAATGAGTAACTAGGCCTTTATCAAAAATTTCTTTTCCTTCCTTTTTTATAGCATTGGAAGCAGATTTATTAAATATTAATTTTAATTCATTTAGTTTCAAACAATCACTTCCTTTCGTAGTGACTTCAAGTAATCTATCCGTCTATTCAATAAAGGAATAGCTGTTAAAAGTAATTTGCACCATCAACCTTCTTTTATGTTATCAATCATATTTTTCATAAAATATATTATAACATAGCATATCTAAAAATTATCCATATTTAACAAGATGCATAAATTCCTAAAGAGTAAAAACTAATGCCTGGCATTAACACCAGGCATCTATCTATTATTTATAAATTTATCCGTGAATAACTAACGATTTGTTTTTCCACTTACCTTGTTTATATCTTATCACACTTGCAGTAGATGTAATAAGCCAGGTTAATCCCGTAGTCAACCATATGCCCCAAACCCCAAAGGCAGGAACAAAAACCAATGCGCTTGAAAACCCTACCCTTCCAACAACCTCAATAAAGCCGTTAAGCATGGCATAAAAAGCATCTCCTGTACCATTTAGCAGTCCTCTGGTAATATAAATCATTCCAAGAGGAAAATACAAACAGCTGGTAATTCTAATTCCATTAGCTCCTAGAGAAATTACTGCGTTATCCTTAACAAACAGTTCCATAATAGCACGTCCACCAAACTGGGCTGCGAGAAAAGCCGTAAAACTAAATGCTGCTATTATTATTATACTTTTATGATATCCGTTTTTCACTCGTTCAAGTTTACCAGCTCCCATATTCTGTCCTGCAAACGTAGACACGGCAGCACCTAAAGAGTTAAAAGGCTGCTGTATAAGCTGTTCCACTCTTCCTGTTGATGTAAAGGCTGCAACTGCTACCTTCCCATAACCATTTACAACGCTCTGCAGTGCTACTAAAGATACAGCAATCATAGAACTTTGAGCAGCTACAGGAATACCAATTTTTATACATTTTACTATGATCGTACGGTTTACCTTCAAATGTTCCGCTTTTAATTTAAAATAAGGATTCTTAAGCAGTGCAAAAATAATGCATCCCAAAGCAGCTGAGCCCTGAGAAATAACCGTAGCACACCCTGTTCCTGCTACTCCAAGTCCAAATTTAAGAACGAAAATCAAATCCAGAATGACATTAATTCCACAGGATATAATTAAAAAAATCAGTGGTGTCTTGGAATCTCCTAAAGCCCTAAGTATAGCAGATATAGCATTATAAGCTGCCACCGCTATCATACCACCTGATACAATTCTTAAAAACGCTGTAGCATCATCTATAATTTCAGGCGGTGTTTTTAGAAACACTAAAATAGCACGCGCAAAAATTACAGCTAACAAACTCATAATTATGGCTGCTGCACCTATAACATAAATTGAATTGGCAATTGCTCTTTTTACATGTGATTCTTTCTTGGCTCCGAAATACTGTGAAATAATAATGCCTATTCCAACAGACAATCCTGCGCATATAGAAAAGAATAGAAAATTCAAAGAGCCTGTAGCACCTACTGCAGCTAATGCATTAGCACCTATAAACCTTCCCACAACTACGGAATCTATAATATTATAAAACTGTTGAAAAACATTACCGATAAGCATCGGCAGTGAAAATTTTATCAGAAGTGAAACTTCACTCCCTTCTGTCATATCATGTACGTACTTGTTTGACATATCTTACCTCATTTCTTCTAGCTATCTTTTCTGTATGTTCATTTGTTTACTTTGCTATTATCTTTGCATCTATTTATTCACACATATTATATAGATAATTGTACATATTGGATATAATACTATTGTTTTAAAATAGAATAAATCTATTTTATGTATAAGGAAATCTTTCCATCACAAATATTATCGCTGCTGTACAAAATCAATGTATTTATATGGTAAAATATACTTAAAATTTATATTCCAGGGGGTAAAATGCATGCCAGTTAAAAGGCAATCAATCGATGTATCTAAAATAGTATTACTATCTATTTTTTAAATTTAACACAAGTAGTGTTTATAACATTATTCATCTACTATAAATACAAAACCCCCTATAACATTCAAGGCAATTTTATTATTTATGTTATCGCAATAAGTATAGGAATTAACAGCATTATTTCAGGCATAATATTCTATAATCTCTTATTTAAGAAAAGCAGTAATAACTTAATTGACACTATCAAATATCTTGAAGCCTTTAATAAAACCCTGAGATCCCAAAGACATGATTATCTAAATCATATACAAGTCATTTATTCACTGATGGAGCTCGGAGAGTTTGATGAAGCAAGAAACTATATAGAGCCAGTTTACAAGGATATAGTAAAAGTTAGTAAAGCATTAAAAACTTCAGAACCAGCTGTAAACGCATTACTTCAGGCAAAGTTACAAACAGCTGAAAAAGAGGACATAGAAATGGAACTGGAAATAAAAAGTGATTTAAAATCACTTAATATGGAGCCCTGGGAATTTTGCAGAGTTCTTGGCAACATAATAGATAATGCAATTTTTAGTTTAAAGTTGAAGTCCTGCAATAGACACTTGCTGGTTGAATTTGGTGAAGATTTGAAAAACATTAAGGTCAACATATCAAATAATGGGACAAACATTCCTAAAGAAATTATGAGTCGTATATTTAATGTAGGCTTCACTACTAAGGGAGACAAAGGAGAAGGCATGGGACTTGCTATAGTAAAAGAAATAATTGAGAAGTCTCATGGAACAATAACAGTTACATCAAATGAACAAAGGACATCCTTCGAAATAACTATTCCAAAGGATACCTCTAAATGACATTTGGAAAACAAAAGTGTATAATTCAGAAGTTTTATATTAATGTTTTCTATTATAAGGTCTATTATATTTACATAGTAAGGAGGGAGGTATCAAAACATGGGTGTATTTTTGCCGAATATTACGCTGCTGACAATTATATTTCTAGTCATAGGATTCGGATTAGTACTACTAGAAATGCATATTCCAGGCTTTGGAGTTCCAGGAATCATAGGTTGTATATGTTTAATACTAGCAGTTGTACTAACGGCTCAAAACTTTGGTCAGGCATTAGTTATGACATTAGGTATCCTAGCCGTTCTTGGAATAATGTTAGGTGTAGTTTTGACATATTTTGCAAAGGGTAAACTTTTTAAACCGCTTATACTGCCCTATGAACAAAAAAAAGAACATGGATATATCAGCTCGTCAGATTTGGACTATTTACTTGGAAAAAAAGGCATCGTGATAACAGACTTAAGACCAGCTGGTTCAGTAGACATTGACGGAGTTAAATTTGATGTAATTTCTGATGGTGAATATATCTCTAAAGGTACTAATGTTGAGATATTTAAAGTTAGCGGAGTAAAATTACTAGTAAAAAAAGTAAAATTGTGAATTTATAAGTAAAGGAGAAATTATAAATGTATGCTAATTTAATTATAATAGTAGTAGCAGTTGTATGTTTTATTGCTATATTTGCTATGTTCGTTCCATTGGGATTATGGATATCGTCCCTGGCAGCTAATGTTCAAGTGAGTATTTTCAATTTAATAGGTATGCGATTAAGAAGAGTCATACCTTCTAAAATAGTAATTCCACTAATAAAAGCAACAAAAGCTGGTATGGGACTGACAGTTAACCAGTTGGAAGCTCATTATTTAGCTGGTGGTAATGTAGATAATGTGGTAAACGCATTAATTGCTGCCCATAGAGCGGATATAGGCTTGCACTTTGAAAAAGCAGCAGCTATTGATTTAGCTGGTAGAGATGTTTTAGAGGCGGTTAAAATGAGTGTTAACCCACGAGTAATCGAAACTCCAAATGTCTCAGCAGTTGCAAAAGATGGTATAGAACTTCTAGTTAAGGCCAGAGTTACAGTCAGAGCTAACCTAGAAAGACTTGTTGGAGGTGCTGGAGAAGCAACTATTTTAGCCAGAGTTGGTGAAGGTATAGTAACTACTGTTGGTTCATCTACCAGTCATAAAATAGTGCTGGAAAACCCCGATGCCATCTCAAAGACTGTATTAAATAAAGGACTAGATGCTGGCACAGCCTTCGAAATTTTGTCTATAGATATTGCTGATGTTGATGTAGGAAGAAATATAGGTGCTCATTTACAAACTCTGCAGGCTGAAGCTGACAAAAATATTGCTCAAGCTAAGGCTGAGGAAAGAAGAGCTATGGCCGTGGCAAAAGAACAGGAAATGAGAGCTGCTGTTGTAGAATCCGAGGCTGAAGTACCAAAAGCAATGGCTTATGCTCTTAGGGAAGGAAAACTCGGAATAATGGATTACTATGATATGCAAAATGTTATTGCAGATACAAGCATGAGAAGTTCAATTTCAAAAGCAGGAACCAAACCCCAGACATTAACTACTGATAATAAAGAAAAACAAAATCAATAAAACCTCTTGGGAGAGTGAGATTCATGAGAAATAATGATGATCTTAATAAGCAGCAAAATACTTCAGCAAATCCTCAGGGTGTTATAGATTCAATTGCACAGGAACTTACTCCAGTTAGACTGCAGCAGGCAATCATACTTTCAGAAATAGTTAGCAAACCTAAAAGTAAAACCAGAAAAAGAAGACGATATTAAGTATTAGGATTAGGAGATTTTTTCTATGAATATAAAAGTGCTTATAGTGGATGATGAAAAAGGAATGAGAACCGTAATTAGTAAGGTGTTAGAAAAATCCGGCGGTTTTGAGGTTGTTGGTGATACGGATAATGGTGAAGAAGCTATAAGTGTCTTCAAGAAGCACCATCCTGAGGTGGTGTTCTTTGATATTGAAATGCCAGGATGTAACGGGATTGACTGTGCTAAGCTATTGACGGACATAGATCCAAAGACAATTATTATTTTTGCTACGGCTCATCAAGAATATATGTCTGATGCTTTTCAGCTTTATGCTTTCGATTATTTAGTTAAACCCTTCAAAATAGAAAGAATAATGCAGACTCTAGATAGAATTAAAAGAATTAATAGGCCTAGCTTTGAAGACAATATTGATAAAATAATAAAACACGAAAAAGGCCTAGATAGGCTTATGATAAAAAATAAAGAAGGTATAAGTTTTGTGGATACAAAGGAAATTATTTTAGTACAACGTGAAGAAAGTACTACTGTCATATATACAAAGACAGATAGCTTCGTAACCTCAATATCTTTATCAGACATAGAGGAAAAACTTGATAAGTCACAATTTTTTAGGAGCCATAAATCTTATATCATAAATCTATCTTCCATTACAAAAATTTATCCTTATGGGAGATGGACCTACGTAGTTAAGCTTAAAGATACAGAAAAAGACGCTTTGCTTACACATGAAAAGTATGAAGAGATAAAAAAGATTTTTAGCTTATAATAGATGTAGCTGACGCGCCACATCTATTTTTAATATACTTTTTCCTTAATATTGGAGCTCCCTTTGAACATAAAATAATTAATAAATTAGTGATGAAAAATGAGAAACTATAGTAGAATTCTGCATAGCAGAATTTCTTCCTTCACTTTTCTCTTTTCTCTCTACTCTTTACTCTTTACTCTTTTTCTTCCTTCTTCATCCTATAGCCCGTTTCAAAATTAACTATATTCTTTAATGGTTCCTGCTTTTTAAAATGCTCAAGATTCTCAATACTTATATTAACTATTCTCCTCAAAGTTTCTGGGAGATGGTAATATCCTGATATATGTGGAGTAATAACAACTCCCGGTGTATCCCACAACCTGTGTTCGGCAGGTAATGGTTCTTGTTCTGTTACATCAAGACCTGCCCCACTAATGATTCTATTTTCTAGCGCATCACATAAATCCTCACTACAGATCAAACTTCCTCTTCCCACATTAAGAATAACAGCATCTTTCTTCATCAAGTTAAATCTGTCTCTAGTAAATAAATGATAAGTAGTCTTTGTACCTGGAAGGCATAGTGCAACTATATCAGCTTTAGGCAAAAGAGTGTCTAAGGTCTCCATTGTGTACAGTTCATCAACATATTCCGGTTTCTTTCCTTCAGTTCTCTTTATTCCTATTGTATAGCTTCCAAGGGCCTTCATTTTTCTAGCAAAATTTCCTCCAATATCACCAAGTCCTACAACTAGTGTAGTACTTCCCTCAATTGCAGTGACATTTCCTTCATCCTTCCACACATGCTGTTTCTGATTTACATAATATAAATTCAGCTTTTTTTTAATTTCAAGCAGCATTCCTAACATATGTTCAGATATAGCAAGTCCATACGCGCCCGAAGCATTTGTAAGATATGCCCCTTTAGTAATTACGCCTGATTCGCAGTATCCATCTGTACCTGCACTATTTAATTGCAGCCATTTAAGCTTTGTACTTTCTTTTATATATTGAGGCGGAACATTTCCAATAATTATATCTGAACTCTTTACAATATTTTGAGTAATCTCCCCAGGCGTTATAAAAATATACTCAGCCTCTGGCATCTTTGACTCAAGTTGTTCTTTTTCATGTTCGTTAAATGGGATTACAACTAAAATTCTCATCTACTATCACTTCCTTTAAATATTTATTATACTATACAATTACCAATATAAATACCTGAATCTTTCACTTCACATTCGACAAATTTCGTGCTAAAATATCTGTGTTCCATTCTTTTAGTTCAAACATTTCATTAATTATATACAAAATAAAACTGCATTGTTTCGTTTCTATCTTAACTCAAGGGGGAAAAACATGAAAAAACTAATGAATAAGTGGAATCAATTAAGCCTAGTAAAAAGAATTATCATCGGCTTGATTGTAGGTATTATCTTAGCTGTAACGGTTCCAGAGACAGCAAAACCAGTTGTGATTTTGGGTTCTTTATTTGTAGGTGCATTAAAAGCAATTGCACCTGTATTGGTATTCTTCTTAGTTATGTCAGCCATCTCTCAGCATAAGAGCGGACATCAAACCAATATGAGATCAATCATCGTACTTTATCTTCTGGGAACATTCTCAGCTGGATTAGTAGCGGTTATTGTAAGTTTTCTGTTTCCTGTAAGCTTAACGCTATCTATGAGTGCTGAAAACGTAACTCCTCCTAATGGTATCACTGAAGTTCTTAAATCACTGTTATTAAACATAGTCGACAACCCGGTAAAAGCACTTTACAGCGGTAACTATATCGGTATATTGTCTTGGGCAATACTATTCGGCTTTGCATTAAAAAATGCTTCTGACCATACTAAAATGATACTTGCTAATTTTTCAGATGCAGCCTCATTAATAGTTAAATGGATTATAAACTTCGCTCCATTAGGAATAATGAGCCTAGTATTTAACTCTATTGCGACAAACGGATTAGCTTCCTTGCTTAGTTACGGAAAGCTATTAATACTTCTCATTGGTTGTATGCTTTTTGTAGCTCTTGTTGTCAATCCGATTATTGTATATATAAACATTCGCAAAAATCCATTCCCACTGGTATTTAAATGTTTAAAGGAGAGTGGAATTACAGCATTTTTCACTCGAAGTTCAGCCGCCAATATTCCTATAAATATAAGCTTGTGTGAGAGACTAGGCCTTGATAAGGATACTTATTCTGTATCCATTCCATTAGGTGCTACTATTAATATGGCTGGTGCAGCCGTTACTATTTCTGTTTTAACACTTGCGGCAGTTAATGCTCTTGGTATTCATGTGGATATACCTACTGCATTCATTCTCAGCATTCTGTCAGCAGTAGCCGCTTGCGGAGCTTCAGGTGTAGCCGGTGGTTCACTATTATTGATTCCATTAGCCTGCAGCCTTTTTGGAATTTCGAACAATATAGCTATGCAAGTAGTTGGCGTTGGTTTTATTATAGGTGTTCTGCAAGATTCCTTTGAAACTGCAATTAATTCATCAACAGATGTACTTTTCACAGCAACTGCTGAATTCGCTCAGCGCCGTAAAGAAGGAAAAGAAATTATTATCAATAATTAGCTGAACTTTATATATTGATTCTTCATAACTCATAAAACTATTCTTTTTAATAAAAAACCGGCGCTAAGCCGGTTTCTTTATCAAAAGAGTAGTTACTAAAAAAGGAAGTGATAAAATTAAAACTTATATACTGAAAAGTTTCGATATTCTCATCAAGGTTAACCTTCTTCGTACATATGGACTCAATGTTAGTGTCAATTCTTTAATATCGGGCAAATTCAATTCCTGCATAGAAGTTATACAATCCGTTCTATTTAACTTTTCTTCCATTTCATCTGATCCTGGTAATTTTCTAAGTTCCGCAGCAATAGCTGGTAACTGGTTTTTCAATCTACTCAGATTAATAGATTTTAATAAATTATCACCATTTTCCTCAAGAATGCCCTCATATAAACCTTTTTTTCCAAAAGATTCTTTAAGTAGTGCTGTCTCAAATTCAGCGTTATCTATTATCTTGCATTTTCCGCTTTCAATAGCCTTTAATATCTGTCCATACTTTTCCAAACACATAATCAGGCCTACTGATACTTTTTCACCGTGAAGCGCATCAATAGGTTCATTAATTACGCTCATCTCCCACAGATGAGAAATATGATGCTCTGCGCCAGATGCTGGTCTTGAATTTCCTATCATCTGCATTGCTAAACCAGAAAGAAGCAGTGCATACATAAGTTTTTCCATACATTCTTCATTTCCTGACTTTATCTCCCCTAATATACTCTCCACTTCTCTAACCGCTTCTATTTCTAAATCATAGATTCTAGAGCAAAAATATTCACCAGTAATCATATGTGATATTTTCCAATCAGTTAAAGCTGTATATTTTCCCATTAAATCTGATATTCCAGATGCAGTCAATCTATATGGAGCTTTACTGAAAATATTAGTATCCGCTAGCACAAAAATTGGTGCTTTAGCAGGGAAAGTCTTTTTCAATCCATTCCATGTCATAGCCGCAACAGTAGAAACGAACCCATCAACACTTGCAGCTGTAGGCATAGATATAAAAGGAATTCCTTTTTGAAACGCAACATATCTAGTCAAATCATGAATTGTTCCTGAACCCACAGCAATAAAAATATCTGCTTCATCATTTAACCTTTCAGATAAACGGGCAACATTCTGATTATCTGCATGTATTCCTTCTCCTGATAATTCAACAACTTCATTCTCTTTAAAGTATTTATTTAGAGCTTCCTCTGAGGCTTTTTTAGTTTTTGAATCACAAATAAAAACAGGATGTTTATACGACTGCAAAAGTTCACCCAAATATCTGCAGGCATTTGGCTCAATATAGATACCTTCCACAGATATAGAATGAGTGTGTCCGCAGCTGCATTTTCCTAGAAAACGATCTAATTCTATCTGCATACTTTCTCCCCCTAACGTAGATTCAAAAGATCAGTTATCTCATTGATAGCTGCATAGCAGTTTTCAACGCTTCCAAAACCGTATTTTGCATATACAAATGGAACCTTTGCAAGTAAAGTAGCCTCATAATCTCCTTGAGTATCTCCAACGTATATAGTATCTTTTAAATTATTTCTATCTATAACAAGCCTAATATTTTCTCCTTTACCTTTACCTGTATTTCCAAAGCATTCATAGTCTGTAATATACTTTTCGATTTCCGCCTTCTTCATAAATAATTCAATATATCCTGATTGGCAGTTGCTTACAATAAACAAATGACATTTTTCTGAAAGTTTCTGTATAGTTTCTTTTACATTAGGAAACAACAAATTATCAGTGTTTTCTCTCAAGGCATCATGTTCATATTCACAGCATCGTTGCATTATTAAGTTTCTTTTTTCTTCGCTGGCATCATTGAACAGATTATTTGCTATTGTATCCATTGTCTTACCAAATTCTTTTTTTAACATAAAAGAGGTTACGTTTGTCGATGTTCCACCGATTTCTGCTATTGCCTTATTCCAAGCTTTAGCTACAACCTCCGTTGTATCCCATAAGGTGCCGTCTACGTCAAATATTATGTTCTTTATAATGAAAATCTCCTTTCTAATTGCTATTTATGAGAGTATAATATTAAATAATGCTCATATAGTCAATAGCTGGCGTTGATTATGAAAAATAATCAGATATGAGCACATCACAGATGAAAAGGAGCATTGTTCATGAGCAATATTCAGAGAGAGAATGAAATAATGAAACTTTTAAAGGAAACTTCATATGCCACCGTAGAATATTTATCACAAAAGCTCTTTATCAGTCCTTCAAGCATTCGAAGAGATTTAACGAATCTGGAAAATCGAGGATTAGTTAAAAGAACTCATGGCGGAGTATCTCTACTTTCTGCTCAACCTGGCATGGCGCCCTTTTCCATTCGACTTCAAGAAAATAGACGTGAGAAAGTTGCTATAGTAAGAACTGCATCAAACCTCATAAAACATGGCACTTCTATTTTTATTGATAGCTCAACGACAGCAATAAATTTTTCAACCTTTCTAACTTCTGATATGAATCTTACTGTTTTTACAAACAATATTAGTTTAGCACATCTCCTTGCTTCTAAACATATATCAGTATATTGTATAGGTGGTCTGGTTTCTGATTGTAATGATGTAATTACAACTGGTTCCTTTGCTCTTGAAATGCTGGATAATATATATACAGATATGTTCTTTTTCACATCTTCTGCTCTGTCAAAAGAGGGTATTATTACTGATACAAATGAAAATGAGACAACCATTCGAAAAAAAATGTTGTCCCATTCAAAAGAAAAAGTATTTTTATGTCCTTATAATCGCTTTTCCTCAACTGCTCCTTACAGGGTAGCAAACATTTCGGATGTTAACTATATAGTCTCAGAGAAGAAGCTTCCTGACTCTTTTACTGGTAAATTCAATCATATATCTTATTTATATTAAATTTATCCTAGTTTAAATATTAATATATTTTACAATATTTCTAATACTTCTACTTTGTATTGTCCACTTGGTGCATTGACTTCAACTATATCGCCAACTTTTTTACCGTTTAAGGCTTTTCCCAAATCCGATTCTATACTTATGCACATATTTTCTGGATCTGAATCCATAGTAGTTGCTAATGAAATAACATCTTCATATTCATCTTCAATAAATTTGATTCTAGCTTTACTATTAACTCCTAATGCCGACTTGTCTATATTTTCATCTTCTATTACAGTTGCAGTTGAAATCATATTTAATAAATATTGTATTCTATTATCATTTTCTCTATAGTTAGCACAAGCTTCTTTATATTCTGCATTTTCTGACCTGTCACCATGTGCAGCAGCAATCATTTTTTCTTTTGCTATTTCTGCTCTCTTTACAGTCATTCTATATTCTAATTCTTCTTTTAACTTATTTATATTTTCTTCTGTCAGTCTGTTATTCATATATGTCTAAACCTCCATCAGATATATTATACTAATATTATATAGCATTCAGAAAAAAAATAAAGTTTCTTTATTCAACATCTTTACTTGAGAATTAGAATTTGCATAGCCTTTCTGTTTTCTAAATAAACACCAGCTCATCGCATAAAACTTATTTACTGTATTCTTCTACTGTCTGCAATATCTTTTCACTATACTCACAAACTAAACACTGAATTTTATCCAGTGTACCTTTATCAATTATATAATAATCTCCTATATACGCAATATCTACGAATCCAACAACTAAATTGTTATGCAGCACTGGGAATAAATATATGCTATATATATTTAGTATTTGGAACTCTTTTTGAGGCACTTCTAGTGCATGAGTATTTTCTACTGCAACATATTTTTTGTTTTTTACTAAATCTACAAGAACAGGTGATTTTGCTATTATAGTAGGGTAATCTTCCTGATGAAACTTCTTCCACTCAGCTAAACTAAATAACTCAGAATCTGCTTTATAAAAAGCAAATGCCTGAACTTCATCTTTTACAGTAAGATATGCAAATTCATCTACTTTAATTATTTCTTTTAACCTTTCTTTCAGCTCACTAAATACTTTCATATTATTTTCCTTCTATCTTTTAAAATTAGTTTACTTTTTTTATTCTATCTGTATCTATGAACACTTCGGTACCGTCTGTAACAACTTCAACAACCAGCGGAGACTTTCTATCTACAAACAAATGTTTTATACTATCTATTTCATCCACAGAATTGATTACTACACTATCAACTCCCATAGCTTGTGCAATTGAGGCTATATTACTTCTTTTAAATTCAACTTTTCCCTTACACTGTCTGCCCATAAATACTCTCGAACCATTTCTTACAAGTCCAAGCATTGCATTGTTTATGATGAAGTATATTATCGGCATGTTATACTCTCTAGCAGTAAGTATTTCTGCACCATTCATATAAAAGCTTCCATCCCCTGCCACTACTGCACACGTCTTACTAGTATCTGCTAAATATGCACCCATTGCTCCTGCAATTCCAGTTCCCATGCACGCATAATTCATACTTGTCAAATAATCTATTCCATTAGTAACCGGCATATATTTAAATATGTAATTAAAGAAATCTCCCATATCACCTATTATACAAGTATCTTTAGGAAGAATTTCCGGCATTTTCTCAAAAAATAACCTTAAAGATATTCCAGTGTGATTTTTAACATATGGTTTGTTTTCTATTGGCTTTTTAAACACACATTCTTTTGCTGCAATGCTTTCATGGAGGATTGGCATTGCTTTTTTAAGATCATAATATACAGATATATCCTCATTAAATACTTTATTAAATTCCTGTCTATCCCAATCAATTCTTATAACCTTCTTATTTCTAACAAGCACATCATTAAAATCTCTTGTAGCTGTTTGTCCTAATGAAGAGCCTAAAATTAACAAACAATCTATTTGCCCTTTTTCTATATATTCAACTGCTCCATCTGCTGAACAAAACCCGTAATTTCCTATATAATAATCAAAGTCGGTATTAATAACCCCTTTTGCATTAGGTGTCGAGATAATAGGCCATTTTAATTTTCTACTTAACCTTTTTATTTCTTCTCCGAGTCCCCTTGCTCCTTTTCCTACTAAAATAATTCCATGTTTAACACTATTAATCTCTTTTATAGCTTCATGCAACATTTCATCATCACATTCAATTGATTGAATATGTATTTTTTGATTATTAATTCTCCCATTAAATTCTGCTAATTGCACATCAAAAGGTATTGAAATTAAAACAGGTCCGCAAGGCGGCGTCATAGCAATTTTAATAGCTTTTTCAATTTCAGAAACTGCCTCGTCCTCATTCAATATATTTTTAGCATATTTTGTTATAGAACTTACCATTTTTTCATTGTCTAATTCCTGTATGGCACCCTTGCCATTAAAAGCTCTCTTCGTATCACCGCATATGATAAGCATAGGTACTTTGTTTCTTTTAGCGTCATTTATCCCGTTTATAGCATTACTTACTCCTACTCCACCTGCTAAAAGACATACCCCTATTTTTTTAGATAGATCAGCGTACTTAGAAGCAGAATATGAAGCACCTGCCTCATTTTTAGTAATTATATATTCTATGTCACTATCATTCAACGCATCATTAATTCCTGCAAACGTACTTGCAGGTATACCAAATATATATTTAACACCATTAATTTCCAATAATTTTACTATTACATCGGATATTCTCAATATTTCCATCTCCCTTTATGTTCTATATCATATAATATAATTTATTTTGAACTTTCTATAATGTTATCTAAGAATACTTTTGAATTAAAGTAAATGTTTAACTATTTTTAGTAAAAAAAGAATATCTCTTAATGAGATATTCTCTTTTTACTATTAATGACCTACAGACTTTAACCATGCGTCTGCTTCTTTTTCATCTGTAAATGCATTAGGCGGTACAGGCGTATTTCTGCCAGTTCTATTCATTTGCATTTTGACAACAGCACTCTCAACAATAAGAGCTGCATGTTCTAATCCATGATCAATACAATATTGAAGATGAGTGTTCATTTCATCTACAATGTTAGACAATTGATAATTTCTCATATCACAATATTTAGCCCATTTCTTTCCACCCAACGCAGGTATTACTTTTTCCTTGTAATCCTTGTCCATTCTTTGTAAAGCTTCAATTGTGAATAGGCCCTTAAAATGGTTCTCATACACTATTCTTCTTTCCAAATCAACCTTAATCTCATATAAACCTTGAGGATCTTTAATTTCCATCATTTTGACGACCACCTTTACTTTATGTATTTTTTGAATATCAATTGTATGATATGTCATGTCATAATTATACATGATTTTTTAAATAATTCCAATTATCCCATGTAATTTTATTATTTTTATTGATTATTAAGCTTTTTATAGGTTTATTATCATAACATGTAATTTTTTGTCACACATGCATATTTTGATATCTATGAAAAACTATCTACAATTGGTAAAACACATAATTTAATTAAAAGTAAAAAATGATTGCACACTACCTCGGCTGCTTCAATTATGATTAAAGTTCTATTTTTCCTTTAGCTAAATTCAAAATATTAGCCCTACACTTACTTGTTTTGTACCACTCACATTTTCCACAGACATCGTCCATAATTTTTCCGTTTATACTTAGACTTAACTTATCTACAAGCTCAGCATACGTATATATTTTTTCTTCTAATCTCAAATAACGGATTACCTTACTATCCAAGTTCATTACCTTTTCATTGGAGCTGCAGTAATTTTCCGATAGCTTATTAGGACACTTTTTACACACATCATCCGTGGAAAAAACAATTTTAATTTTAAGGCCAGCTTTCTCATTAAGCTCTTTATGTATCCTGTTCATATTAAGAACGAATGATTGACTATACCCTTTTCCCTCGTAACCCTGAAAACACATAATATGGTGCGGTCTTAGTTTTATCATGATAAACCACCTACTACAATCCTAGTTCTAACGTTTAGACCAATTATGGCTACAATAACAATTTTTACTGCATCAAAGAGTATAAATGGCAGAACTGCGACCTTAAGTGCTGAGGTGAAAGACATTTTTCCTATCACTGAAAGCCATACAGCGCCGAAGATATAACAAAATAGAAGAGCGATTATCATTGCTATTACTATATATATCTTTGATTTATATTTATTTGTAGAGTATCCGGCAATAAGAGCCATAAAAGGAAATGCTATAACAAATCCACCTGTAGGACCTAAAATGATACTAGCTCCTCCCGTAAAATTAGCGAAAACAGGCACACCAATTGCCCCTAAAGCTACATAGACAAGTTGTGATATAAAGCCTCTTTTACCTCCTAATATTACTCCAGCTAAGTAAACAGCCATAACCTGCAATGTAAAAGGCACCGGACTAAATGGCAGCTGAATAGATATCTGAGCTAAAACACAGGTTATTGCCGCAAAAAGTCCGCATAATGTTAAATCCTTTGTTGATATTTTCATATTTTTTCCCCCCCTTATTGTAAACCATAATTATAATATAGGTTTACAATTTAATTATAGCCACTTACTTGCAACTGTCAATAGAATTATGTAAGCAGAAACTATACAGTAGTAAATTGAACATTTTTTCCTTAAGAATTAATAAGCTGGGAATTATTTTATAAAAATAACTTCCAGCTTATTTAATCAGCACAATCAGAAATTAAAACAAAGAATACACAATTTTACAGTCAATAAGTTTATTCTTCTGAATTATTATCCTCTATATCAAAATTAATTTCCTGTAAGTTAACAACCTTTGTTTTATGTTTCTTTTTATATCCAATCCATAAACCCAAGAAGATCGGTAATCCTATATAGGAAGATATTACTCCGCTCCAATCAATTTTAGCAGCCTCAAAATAGCTAAAACCCTGACCTAAAATGACAATTATACATAAGGTTAATGCCATCATTGGACCAAGTGGGAATAATTTCGCTCTATATACAAGTTTATTTAAATCATGTCCTTGAACAACATACGCTTTACGAAAACGGTAGTGGCATATTGCTATACCAGCCCATGCAAGAAAACCTGCAAGCCCTGAAGCCGCAACGAGCCATACATAAACAGTACTTTCAGCATAAATTCCAGTCAAGAAACAAGCCGATGCTATAAGTGTAGTTAATAGTAATGCATTTACTGGAACTCCTCTTGCATTAAGCTTTCCCAACCAGCTAGGTGCCTTTCCTTCCTTTGCCATTGCATACAGCATTCTGCTTGAAGCATACATTCCTGAGTTTCCACAGGATAATACTGAAGTTAAGATAACTGCATTCATAAGTGATGCTGCGGCTGCTATACCAGCTCTTTCAAATACTAGTGTGAATGGACTTGTATTAACTCCAGCCTGCGTATAAGGAATTATAGCACTTACTACAAATATTGTTCCTAAATAGAAAACAATAATTCTCCAAAAGATTGTATTGATTGCTTTAGGTATGGTCTTCTTAGGATTTTCACTTTCTCCAGCAGCTATACCAACAAGTTCTGTTCCTTGAAAGGAGAAACCTGCAATTAAAAACACCATAAAAATAGATTTTGCTCCTCCAACAAATGGAGCATCTTTAATAGTAAAGTTTTGCAACCCAATTCTATGACCACCTAATATACCTAAAATAGTTGCAGTACCTATTAATAAAAACACAATTACAGTAACTACTTTAATACCTGCAAACCAGTATTCAGACTCCCCATAAGCCTTCACAGATAATAGATTTAGAAAAACTATTATCGCAAGGAATAAAACACTCCAGATGATAGCAGGCACATTAGGAAACCAAAATTTCATAATTAGTGCACCTGCAACCATTTCAGCCGCAACTGTAATAGCCCAGTTGTACCAGTAGTTCCAACCAAGTGCAAATCCAAAGGACGGATCAACGAACTTTGAAGCATAGGTTTCAAATGATCCTGATACAGGCATAAAGGTTGCCATTTCTCCTAAGCTAGTCATTAAAAAATAAACCATAACTCCTATACAAGCATAAGCAACAAGTGCTCCCCCGGGACCTGCCTGCTTAATTGTTGCACCAAGTGCTAAAAATATTCCGGTACCTATAGCTCCGCCCATAGCAATCATATTAAGATGTCTTGCCTGCAAACTTCTTTTAACTCCACGTGAGTCTGTATTTTTTCCTCTTGTAGTATCCATTTGTCTCCTCCTTATCGGTTATATTTCCGATAAGCGAACTAACTAAGTCGAGTAAAAAAAATACCCTGAGGCTACACTCAGGGTATTAAGCATGTATTTAATAGGATAATATGCATTAATTCCACAACAATGATAGCTCTCCACAATTACACTTTGTGACAGTCTTGTACATATTCTATACAAGCCCAGTGCTACAGCATTAAAGCATTAGCTGTACACTTCGGCAAAATTTCCTTTCGAACCGTTTCATAGTGCTTATCTCCACAGTTTTACTTTTAAACTTTGCGCCTCTACCTTAGTTATTCACTTACGCGTCTTAATATACACTATATTTAAGATTAAGTAAACTTATTTTTTAAGAAAATCAAAGCATATTCCTTAAAATAATTCTACCACTAGGGGGCCTGAGGTAGAATTATTTCGTTGTACTAGCTTAGTTTTTATTTCCATCATTGGCTTTTTCCGTCAGCTCTTTAGAGAATTCTACTACAATATTTTTATGATATCTTTTAATATTGATTCTTCTATCAACAGTTTTTTTAGTTTTGGAACTAATAAAAAATTTCGTTACTATATACATAATGGAATATATCACCAGCATCGCTATCCCAGCTATAAGTCCTGAACCCTGCCCAGAAATAAATGGCATGCTTAAGATAATAATGACCATACTTACTAAAGTAAACCAGGAGGTATAGGGATATCCAGGCATCTGGCATTTTCCCTTCGGAGGACATCCATGCATTCTACGAAGTCGTATTTGAATAGCTAGAATTACTGCGTAGGTAAATAGAAGGGCAAAACTGCCTGAACTTATTAAGAATAAATACATTCTAGGAAACAGAAGACCCATCCACAATGCTAATAGCATTGCAAAACCAGAAAATAATATTCCACGGTAAGGCACATTTGTTTTATCCTTCAGCCACCTTGGAGCCTGACCCTCATACGCAAGAGATCTCATCATCCTTCCAATCCCAAACATAGCTGCTAGTGAAGCTGACAGTATAGCGGTAATAAGCACCAAATTCATAACAGTTCCAGCCCAACCCATTCCATATCTGTTCAGGGCGGTTACCATAGGGCTCCTTTTTTCACTTAGTACAGCTGTTGGAACTAGTGGAAGAAGTGCAAGTATAGAAAGTATATACAATACTACAAGTCCTAGAACGGTATTTCTTATTGCTTTAGGAATTGTTTCCTCCGGATTAACCGTTTCTGAAGCAGCTAACCCGATTATTTCAAAACCTGCATAAGCAAACATAACTATGAGCATACTTCCAGCAATGCCTTTTATTCCACCAGGTGCAAAAGGCTCTCTTGCTAACACTCCGATGCCAACCGGTGCAGCTTTTTTAGTTATGCCTAAAACCAATAGTATTGATACAATAATAAAAGAGACTATTGCCAGCAGTTTCACAGCTGCAAGGCTGCTTTCCAACTTGCTTAATTTATCTGCTCCCAACAGGTTTAGCAAAGTAACAGTTATTATTATCAAGCTTCCCATCAGCGATATAGATATATTAGGAAGCCAATTACGCATTAAAATTGAAACAGCAGTGGCCTCGCTAGACATAGATAGAACCATTCCAGTCCAGTACACCCAGCCTACAACAAATCCAATTCCAGGGCTAAAAATCTGCGCTGCAAATGTATGAAAAGAACCAACATGTGGATTTGCTACAGTTATTTCAGATAAAGCATACAGTATAAAATAAACTAGTATTCCAGCTAATATGTATGATATTATAATAGATGGTCCTGCGGCATTAATAGCTACAGCTGAGCCAAGAAAAAACGAACCTCCTATAACAGTACCTAGTGCCATCATTGTAAGATGACCTACAGACAATCCTTGTCGTTTCTCTTTCATAATATTATCCTCCAATACCAAAGTCGTGTTACGATGAATAATATTATTCCTCAAATACAAAAATGTATTCTTATACTGATTCTTCACGGCAGGGTATATGGTTTTCTCCAAAATCTTCACTTCCTTCATAGCAGTAACTATTTATCTGCTATACTTCTTAAATAAATCATCAAGTGCTTCTCTAAGGAGAAAAGCTTCTGTTCTATCAGTTGATTTTGAAAGTCTTGAAAGTCTATCGAGTTGAGTTTTGGTAAAATAATTAGATTTCAAAACCATATTTTCTGCTTCTGAAAGACAAATTCTATTTTTGCCCAATTCTTTAGCTCTAAATAAAGCACTATCAGCTACTCTAAAAAGTTCAACTACATTTTTAGCATCTCTCGGATAACTAGCAACTCCAAAACTCAATGTAAAGTATAAACTCTTCTCTTTGTCATCACCTAACGAAAAGGTATTATCTGATAAATATCTTCTTATTTCTTCTAACTCCATAAAACTTCTCTCAGCACCTTTTTTTACAAGCAAAATATTAAATTCGTCTCCTCTTCTATAAATGAGATCTGTAGGAGCTAAATTATTATGTAATATGGAAATAAGCTTTTCTATTACTTCATCGCCAGTAAAATCTCCATACAGAGCATTTAAATTTTTAAAGTCATCTATATCTGCTACTACTATACTAAATGGTCCTTCATTCCTCAATATAAGCTCTTCCATCTTATTTATTAATTCTTCTTTTTTAACGAGTATTTTGTCCATAGTTACCTCCAATAATTTATGCAGTGTATATAACGGCGTAATGATTCACTAATGCTAGATTTGACTTTAAGTACACTATATAAAATTCAATACTATTATATTAACATAAGATTCTTTATACCTTAATTATATTAGCGTTAGCATATATATGTGTCAATATATACCTAGATGTATTAATATTCTTTATATACATTCATTTTCAGCATGATACGCTATTTATATATACATTGACATATATATATCCAAATGCTATACTTTAATAAAATAAATATTGCTAGCGCTGAATCAATTGAGCGGGAGAACCAATTTAGGGGTGAATCTTGTCATTATGACAAGTAGGGTTAATTTCTTCAATCCGAATCCGACAGCTAATCTCGTAAGCGTTGAAGAGAGGTTTTTCTTAGCATATTAATATCATTCTTTTTGATATATATGAATAATAAGGCTTGATAAGCTGTAGAGACTTCTCTACGGCTTATTTTTGTTTTAGTAAGAATAATCATTAAGGAGCTATCAATTCTATGACATTGCAAAGTTGTAATTTGAGCAATAATTACTTTACCAAAATAGACCATACTAAGATATATGTAGACTATACTAATAAACTAGTTAGAATACTTGATTTAGATAATATATCAATTCTTAATATAAAACGAATAATTCATTTTTCTTCAAAACAACATTTAGGAAAAATTATATGTAACTGTGATGGCGAAACTTCAATATTTTTTAGAGATGCTAAGTTTAAATTAGAAGGTACAATAGAAGGATATTTCAAAGGAAAAGATGCATTTTGCATGTCATATTTCATACATAAGGAAAGAGAAATATGCAACGACCACGTTCGAAAAGACTCGTTATTAAGGCGTTCTGTCAATGTAAAAAATGCTTATACCCACAGTATTTATAATTCTAAATACTGTATCAGAAATGCTAATGAAGATGATATAGATGAAATGGCCGAGCTGTTTTCCAAAACATTTTCAACATATCCTTATCCTATTTATGATAAAGAATATTTAAGGAGAACTATAAATAAGCAAGTCTTATATAAAATCGCTGTATATGATAAAAAGGTCATTGGTATTGCATCAGCAATTATGGATAAAAATAATTTAAATGCTGAAATAGCTGACTGTGCTACTTATCCATTATATAGATGTAAAGGCATATTATCGAATATTGTTTATTCTCTAGAAGAAGATCTTAAAAATAAAGGATTTATTACTCTATTCAGTTTATCTAGAGCAACTAATATTAGTATGAATATTGTATTAAGCAAATACAATTACAAATTTGGAGGACGACTAATTAATAACTGCAATATATGCGGTACATTTGAAGATATGAATATTTGGTTTAAAGATATTCGTAACATAATGTAATAAATAAAAAATGAAATGTTGTGGCACTACGGAGATTGATCCGTTCATTAAGCATTTGTAACACAAATTTTATGCACCTTTTCTCCTATTTAGTGGTGTATCTTTATATTAATTAAAAGTTATCCACAATTAGCAAAATACATAAATTCCTAAAGTGTAAAAAAAGCTTCAGCGATTATATTTATATCTATACTCGTTGAAGCTTTTTTATTTATACTAAGCTAATTCAAGGCTTTTTGACATTCCAAGTAATTCGTTAGTTATTTTTTCCGATTCGTCTTCATTGGTAAGAACTATCAGATAATCACCAGTAGTAAGCAGAGTATTACCCTCAGGAATTATTTCAGTTTTTCCACGCTTAACTGCAACCAATAGACAATTTTGCGGCCATGTTATCTCTTTTATTCTTTTCTCATCAATTATTGATCCCATACATACTGCTATCTCGAGCAATACTTTATTGTGCCTGCTTCCTTGAAACTTATCGCCAGTATTTCTATTCAAAAATCTGTTAAGTAATGACTCATAAATTGGCCCTTCACCCAATAAATCTGCAACTATATATGCTACAATTGAAACAAGTGCCAATGACATTAAGTGACTTAATGATCCTGTCATTTCAGTAATTAAAATGCTTCCTGTTATAGGGGCTCTCACCACTGCAGTAAAATACCCTGCCATAGCGAGTATTATAAAATTACTTAAGTAACTGTTGTCAAAATGGAAAATATCTATAAGGACATTTCCATATATATTACCTATTAAAGCACCTATGGCTAGAAGCGGCAAAAAAATTCCACCAGGAGCCCCTGAGCCATAACTTACCATTGTAAAAAGGAATTTAATTACTAATAATATTATAAGAAATTTAATTGTAAAATTAGCCTTAATTAGTGATCCAATAAGTTCATGCCCACCTCCTAAAACTTGTGGAAGGGTAAAACCTAACGCTACAGAACATAATAAAGGTACTATAATTCTAAATTGCTGATTAAGCCATTTCTGTTTGGCATATATAGTCTGAGTTCCAAGTAAAGCCTTATTAAATAAAACACCAAGTCCTCCAATTATTATTCCTAGAACAATAATATACAAATAATATTGTAAAGGCAAAACAGATACATTTTTAAAATCAAATACAGGTTTTAATCCTAAAAACTCACTAGACACAAAATTAGCAGTTAATGCTGCTGATAAAGAAGATAAAAGTACTAAAGGTGAAAAATTCTTATGAACCTCTTCTAACGAAAACATAGCACCAGCTAACGGCGCATTGAACGCAGCAGAAAGGCCTGCGCTTGCCCCACTAGTTATAAGAAATTTTTCCTCTAATTTAATTCTTCTGAATATTTTTCCAAAGCCTTGTCCAACAGCAGCTCCTAATTGAACAGATGGACCTTCTCTTCCAAGTGATAGCCCTGATCCTATGGTCAACACTCCTCCGAAAAATTTACCTAGTATTACTTTCCACCATACCATCTCAAGCTTTCTAGTTAGAACTCCCTCTACCTGAGGAATACCACTTCCACTAATCATAGGTTCATTTTTAACCAATCTCCCCACTCCGTAACCGATTAATACCAAAACAAAAACCCATAGTGGAATCAGCCAATATTGAGACTTCAAAGCAATATAAATATTATCTATAAAAATAACTGACTTTTCTAATAAGAATCTATATAATACTACAATTAAACCTGTAATTAATCCTACCGCTATTCCTTCTATTACAAGTTTTAGCTTTAAACTGCTCCAGTGAAATAATGTATTATATATATCACATTTATCGCTTTCATTCATTTTACGTCACCCCGACAAACTAAAGCAAAAGACTCATTTCCAATTAATAATTGTATCACCTGTACATATATATGTCAAAATATATATGTATTTTTTATAGATATTCATTATATTGCTTAGATATTAACTCCGTAATCAACAAAGGAAGAGGAATCTTCATCATTCAAAGATTTCTCTTCCTTAATTTTAATTAAAAAATTTATATTTTTTCATTATTATAAGTTAATCTGTACACTTGTGCTTCCAGCTGCGGCATAAGCACTCTTATCAGTACCAGCAACAACAACTTTGAAGTTCTTATCAACTTTACCATAAGTCACATTGATTACATTGCCGCTTCTCGTTGCAGTAATATCAGTAAGTTTGTTTGCCTCACTATCATAGATTGAAGCTGCAGCAGTCTTGCCATCTTCCAGACTGTAGATTGTAACTTCCGCATTTTGAAGGTAATCATACACAACATTATTAGTTGCAAATTCACCATAAGTTACAATTGAATTTGGTCTTGCAAGAATTGGCATCTGATAGTAATCGCATTTTCTTTGATAGTATCTTCCGCCTTCATAAGTATCCTTTGTAACTATATCAATCCATTTACCTTCTGGTACATAGAATTCAGCTAGGCCTTGCTCGTTCATTACTGGTACGATTATAAGATTATCTCCTAACATATACTGCTGATCAAGATATTTGCATGCAGTATCATTTGAGAATGCAATAACCATTGAACGCATCATAGGTACACCAACCTCATGAGTCTTGATTGCCTGAGCCCAAAGATATGGCATCATTTTACCCTTCAGCTTTGCATAGAATCTTAAAACATCACAAGCTTCTTCATCAAAGTTCCATGGCACTCTGTAAGAGGATGAACCATGCAAACGGCTGTGAGTTGACATCAAGCCAAAGGCACACCATCTCTTATATACATCTGCAGGAGCAGTTGCTTCAAAGCCTCCGATATCATGACTGAAGAAACCAAAACCTGAAGAACAAAGGGAAAGACCACCACGAACAGTTTCAGCCATTGCAGAATATTCTGCATAACAATCTCCGCCCCAATGTACAGGGAACTTCTGTCCGCCTGCTGTTGCACTCCTTGCAAATAAACAAGCCTTATCTTTTCCATAGTATTCTTCTAATGCTTCAAATACACATTTGTTATAAAGATAAGTATAGTAATTGTGCATCTTAATTGGATCCATACCGTTGTAGTATACACATTTTGTTGGGATTCTTTCACCAAAATCAGTCTTGATATTATTAACGCCCATCTTGAACAATTCTTTAAGCAAGCTCTTGTACCAATCACAAGCTTCTGGGTTTGTAAAGTCAACAATGGCCATGCCTGGCTGCCAGAAATCAGTTTGAAATACACTTCCATCACGATTTTTAATAAAATATCCTTTTTCCTTGCCTATATTAAATAGCTTTGAGCGCTGGCCTATATAAGAGTTTATCCATACACAAATTTCTAAACCTTTATCATGAAGTCTCTTAAGCATAGCTGGAGGATCTGGAAACTGTCTCTTATCCCATTCAAAGTTACACCACTCATATTCTTTCATCCAGAAACAGTCGAAATGAAATACCTGTAATGGAATATCTCTCTCAGCCATTCCATCAATAAAGGAATTTACTGTTTTCTCATCATAATTAGTTGTAAAGGAAGTTGATAACCATAGACCAAAAGAATATGCCGGTGGCAATGCAGGTTTACCAGTTAATGTTGTGTAGTTCTTTAATACGTCCTCCAAGTTTTCTCCGCCAATTACAAAATACTCTAATTCTTCTCCAGGAACTGCAAAAGTTACCTTTGATACTGTATCTGACATAACTTCAAAGGATACCTTGTCTGTACTGTTTACGAAAACACCGTAGCTCTTTGATGAGATGTAGAAAGGAATATTCTTATAACTTTGATCTGAACAAGTACCGCCATCACTGTTCCAAATCTCAACAGTCTGTCCATTTTTAACGAATGGAGTGAATTTCTCGCCGAAACCATATATACATTCACCAATATCTGTTTTTAACTGTTCTCTTAGATATACTGTATGCGGATCCTGTGGATAGTTAAAGAACTCATCATCCTCCTGCAGTGCCATTCTTGCATTTGCAGTAAACTTGCTCTCTTTTACATAAGTAGTAGAACGCCATGCTCCTCCTGTAAGATGTCTATCCTTATAATAATACTGAACACTCCACTCAGTTCCCTTTTTAATTACAACTTTAGTATCACCAGAAACTAACTCAACATAATCATCAGTCTCATTAATATTAGGTATATACCCTGTATCTTCATTCAATTCAAAATGAGGAACATTATCAAGTCCGCCGCTAAAATGTGTAACGTTTACTTTGATTATATTCTCAGAAGTTGAAGAATACGTAATTTCAAGATTAGGTCCACCTAACGTCATTCCACGATTCTCTATAACACCTGGAGTTGCCAAAACTTTAATTGCATTCTTTGATATTTCAATTTCATAAGGTTGTGAAGCATACTTTACTTCATATCCCTTCTTATTTAGCCAAAAACCATCTGCTACTTTCATTTTTACTCCTTCCCATTGCTTCATTGGAAGCAATAATCCATTATTATTTTAGAAAAGAAAGACACTATTTTTGAATTATAGATAATGCATTTACTATAATCCACCTATATGTTATTATATTGATATTTGCTTATATAATCTTTAACTATAATATTTATTTCTAACACTATTTTGATGTTTTTATATTATTTTTTATTATCAGGAGGTGTTTCAATGAATCAGCGCCGCAATTTTGAGGAAAAAGTAATTCATGGTACTGCTGAATTACCGATAGCACTTCATAAACTTACCTATCCTAAAGATACAAATGTGATTTTCTATCTTCATTGGCATAAAGAATTTGAAATACTTGTTATCACTGAAGGAAACGTTATCTTTACTATAGAACAGAAGGAATACCTTTTAAACGCTGGTGATTTTGTATTCGTAAATTCAAATTTCTACCACTCGGCAAAAGCTGCTACCGGCGAAAAATGTAGTTTTTTTGCCATTGACTTTTCTTACCAACTTATGCAGGAAGATCTCTATACACGCTTCGGCAGAAAATACATTCTTCCTATATTAAATGGACATCTAGCATTTTCTGAAGTTATAAGAAGAGTAGAGACTGATACAAATTCAGATTTCTGGCAGGCCCAAATTATGAAACATCTTATAGAAATAAGCAATTATCCGGAACACGAACTAGATTCTCATGAATTAGCAATCAAAAGTCATATATTTGCTATTTGGGATTTATACTACCAAAATGCAACTGTGAAAAGTCAGCTTAATGATACAGTTTTATTCAATATGGAACGCTTGAAGCCGGTTTTACAATTTATCCATGAGAATTATTCATATGACATCACATTAGCAGAATTAGCAGGCCTTATTCCAATGAGTGAAGGCCAGTTTTGCCGCATGTTCAAACAGACTATGAAAGTGACTCCTGTCCAATACATCATGCGATACCGTATCATTCAAAGCTGCCATCTTCTGCTGGATACAGATAAAAAGATAGGTGAAATAGCTAATCTATCAGGTTTTAATAATATCAGCTATTATAATCGCTTATTCTTACAGACCATTGGCTGTACACCGAAACATTACCGTACTTCGGCTAGTCACCGGCTTTTCTAGAGAAAAAGATTTTCCAGCAGCAAAGGAGTCCTGACGTTTAATACCTACGCTTAATTTTCTCTTTCATAATATTGTACTCAGTGATTTTTTTGCTTAATTTAGCTCTTAAATTCTTTTTTTCATCTTCAGAATTACTTTTTTCTATTCTGCTCTCAAGCTCACTAATCACTTTTTTTAACTCCATTTCTGGAGGTAGAATATTTGCGTTTTTAAGTATTTTGTATGCCATTCTGTCCTCTGGCGATATGCCCGATAAATCTTCGAATTTAAGGGGTTTACCTTTTCCAGATAGATTATCAAAATCACCATTTTTAATTGCCTCTTGTATTTTTTGCTCTGCGATAATTTCAAAGATATCCATGTTTAATCAAAAAACCGGTTGGGTTCTAGAGGGAAATAAAATACTAAGAACAGCTGATGGAGGTAAGACATGGAAGGATGTTTCGCCTTACTCAGATAGTATAAAAAAGGGTAGGAAGTGATTTCCGTCGGCTGGAAAATGCCTCCTCCAACCACTTCCTACCCTATGCCGACTATATGCATTCACAAAATGCTTTTATTATTATGATATACAATCAAAAATATTATGTTTAAATCAAAATCGTATTGATTTAATGTTATTTTGATAGTACAATAGCAATATATGTTGTACGTACAAGTATCTCCTGTTGAATTGTAATTTAATATAAATACAAAATATTCAAAGTACTTATTTTAACAGTGAATGTGATAAGCAATAATTTCAAATAATAAATAACATTAGCGGCATCAATATTATTGCAAAAGTTATACGTACATTATGTGTATTTGAACATACATTTTTTAAAAGAATGCTTAAAAGTATTTACAAAAGTTATCAATGCAAATTATATAAATATTATTATTAAAATATTTTATGGAGGAATAAAAAATTGAGTATTTCAGTAAATGGTATCAAAAATTCTATTATCAACGGAAAAACAGTATTAGGCATAGAACTTGGTTCTACACGAATTAAATCAGTTTTGATTGGTGAAGATAATACACCTATAGCCTCTGGCAGTCATGATTGGGAAAACAGCTATATTAATAATATCTGGACTTATAGCTTAGAAGATGTTTGGAAAGGTATACAGGACAGTTATCAAAAGATGGCTAGCGACGTAAAGGAGAAATATGGAGTAACACTTCAAACTATTGGTGCCATAGGTTTTAGTGCTATGATGCATGGTTATATGGTCTTCAACAAAGAGGGCGAACTTTTAGTACCATTCCGTACATGGCGTAACACTATTACTGAAAAGGCTTCTGAAGAGCTTACTAAGCTTTTTAACTATCATATTCCTCAAAGATGGAGCATTGCTCATCTTTATCAGGCTATTTTAAATGGGGAAGAGCATGTAGCCGATATCAGCTTTCAAACAACGCTTGAAGGATATGTACATTGGAAACTAACTGGGCAAAAAGTTATAGGTATTGGTGAAGCGTCAGGAATGTTCCCTATCGATATAAACACAAAGAACTATAATGCAAAAATGATTAATCAATTTAATGAATTAATAGCTTCTAAAAACTTTTCGTGGAAACTTGAAGATATCCTGCCAAAGGTTCTACTAGCCGGCGAAAATGCAGGTGTTCTTACAGAGGATGGTGCAAAGCTCCTCGATGTTACTGGGCAATTGAAACCTGGCATTCCACTTTGTCCTCCAGAAGGCGATGCAGGAACAGGTATGGCTGCAACTAATAGCATTGCACAGCGTACAGGTAATGTATCAGCCGGAACCTCTGTCTTTGCAATGATCGTTCTTGAAAAGGAATTGTCAAAAGCATATGAGGAAATCGACTTAGTTACAACACCTACTGGTAACCTAGTGGCTATGGTTCACTGCAACAACTGCACTTCAGATCTTAATGCATGGGTGGGAATATTTAAGGAATTCTCTGAAACAATGGGCATGGAAGTCGATATGGATAAGCTCTTCGGAACTTTATATAATAAAGCACTTGAAGGCGATGCAGATTGTGGTGGGTTACTGGCTTATAATTATTTCTCAGGTGAACATATAACTGGCTTTGAAGAAGGACGTCCATTGTTTGTACGTACACCAGAAAGTAAATTTAATCTAGCTAATTTCATGCGTGTAAACTTATTTACAGCATTAGGTGCATTAAAAACTGGTTTGGATATTCTTCTTAAAGAAGAAGGCGTTAAGCTTGACGAAATTTTAGGCCATGGCGGTCTATTTAGAACTAAAGGTGTAGGACAAAAGATCATGGCTGCAGCTATAGATGCTCCAGTCTCTGTTATGGAAACTGCTGGAGAAGGTGGAGCTTGGGGAATGGCATTACTTGCCTCTTATATGCTTAACAAAGATGAAAATGAAACATTAGATGATTATTTATCGAACAAAATATTTGCAGGTAAGGTTGGCACAAAAGTGGAGCCAGATGCTAAGGATGTAAAAGGCTTTGATGAATTCATGAAGCGCTACTCCAATGGGCTTGCAATTGAAAGATCAGCTGTAAATAACCTTAAATAAAAAAGATAGTGGCATCCGGCAACTAATCCCGTTCATTAAGAAATTACTCCATGTCGCCTACTGCCACTATCTTTTTTATGCCCTAACTCTTAATCTTCATATAATTCTTTTATTTTATTACTTCTGTTGCCTTTTTCTCTTAATTCATTAACTTCAAAATATATTATTATTACTCTTTAATTGCTTTGTAAACATGATGTAACATTTCTTATTCCCATTTGAAAAATCTAAGTGCTATACCGGTACATATTACTCCAAGAACAATCATTACAATAACAGGAATTATAACCCCATCTGTGGATAAACCAAGAGAAACTGTTTTTAAAAGTTTTATTCCTTGCGTTAAGGGTAATATATTGGCAAATTTCTGAAGTGTTGTTGGCATAATCTCATAGGGCAGCGTTGCTCCCGAAAAAATCAGCATAGGAAAATATAATACACTTGCTATGATACCTGCTGTCTTCAGGTCTGGAGCAATGCCTCCTACCATTATGCCTATGCTAAACATGCATACCATTACCAAGAAGTAAGCACCTAAAAACTGAATATATGAACCACTAAATCGAAAACCAAAGAAAATTTTCGATGTGCCATAAACAAGTATAAGTGAGCTAACAGAATAAAATGTGTAAATTACTACTTGCGCTGCCAGAATCATAGCAGGGCTTACAGGTGTCACTTTAAACCTCTTTAGAATTTTTTTATGCCGATAGTCAGACACCACCAATGGTAATCCCATCACGCTCCCTGCACATATTGCAATTGTAGTAATAGCCCCAAAAGATTGCTCAAAAAATGTGTATTTTGCTCCAGCAAAAGCTAACTTATTCCCATAAATGATACCAAGAATTATTGTTATAACTACCGGCATACAAATTGCAAAAATGAACATATCCATTCCTCGTATGGATAATTTCAACTCTATTTTCAATATTGTTCTAAATGCTCTCATCATCAACTACCTCCTCTGTATACCACAAATAAGCTTCCTCAAATTTTTCAAAAGGACTTCCTGCAATAGCTTCCTGAACTGTTCCATAGAAGATACTCTTTCCCTTCTCAAGAATGCAAATCCTATCGCACAATACTTCTACCTCATCCATGAAATGAGAAGTTAAAAAGATAGTAAGACCTTTCTTCTTTAAATCCAAAAGTATCTTCCATACCTTTCTCCTTGCTCTAGTATCAAGTCCCGTCGTCAGTTCATCTAAAAACACAACTTCCGGATTGGGAATTAAAGCAAGTATAATGAATAAGCGCTGCTTTTGTCCTCCTGAAAGCTCACTCACTTGACTTTTACATTTATGTAAAAGACCAAATTGTTTTAGTAATTCTTTATAATCTGATGCCTGTTTGTATAGAGCTTGTGTACCTTCACAAAGTTCTTCTACTATTAGTTTGTCTTGATAATTTGATTCTTGAAATTGGACTCCAACTCGCTCAAATAATTTCTTTCTTTCTGTTTGTGGGTTCATTCCTAAAATCGAAATTGATCCGCTATCAATTTTCTTTGTACCCAAAACACATTCAACAGTTGTACTTTTCCCTGCTCCATTAGCACCAAGCAGCCCAAATATTTCACCATGCTTAACCGATATGCTCACATTATTTACAGCTTGCGTATTCCCATATGCTTTACATAAGTCATGAATCTCAATTACTTCCATGTCTGTCGTACACCTCCTATTTTTAATACATGAATATTTCATAAATCATTAAATGTAAGCTTTTTAGTTCATTACATAAAAGAGAATAACACCAGAATTAAGTCTGGTGTTAAACTGTAGGGTTCATATTAAAATTTTCTTGCATAGCTTCTAGCTGCCTCAAAATGCTATTTGCATTTAATTCTGCATTGCTTAGTGAGGTAAGAAGTTTGTCACAGACTGTTACAATATCATCGGATTGAGGCGTATTGATGACTTCCCGTATATCAATTTCTGAATTATTTGATATGGCATTTACCATACGTAAAATTGCCGCAAGAGAATAATTGGCACAACGTAAAGAACGTATTATCTTCAATAATTGGATGTCATTTTTAGTGTATATACGATACCCATTTTGTCTTCTCTTTACAGAAAGTAACCCATTCATTTCCCAATTTCTTAACGTATCTATCGTAACTTCCAGATAATCTGCAGTTTCTTTTCTGGTTAATGACACATCCGTTTCTTTCTCCTTTACATCAGAGAGCAAGTTTTTTGTAATTTCGATAGCTTCTTCTGCATTTTTTCGCTCTATTTTAACCTGCTCTATATAGTTTTGAGTACATACAATTGCCCTTTCAAACTCACCTTGGGCAGATAATTTAATAATATTAATCATATTTTTTCTCAAACCGCTTTGCAGGACTTCAACTTTAAGTGCTGTCCTCGCCAATTTAAATTGTGCAATATGAAAATCTGAAAAAACTCGGTATCCATTGGATAATCTTTGAGGTTTAGGTATCAAACTTAGTTTTTCATACAACCGTACTGTATTAGGGTGTATCCCGATTATTTTTGCTACCTGTGCAGTCATATATTTGTTTTCCATCATATTTTACCTCCATTTACCACTATAATAACGCACATTTTAAGTCTGGTGTTATAGTGTATAGTTTATTATACAAAAAATAGCCTTATATATTAGGCTATTGCATGAAGTTGATTATAATATTCAAGATAAATTTGATTCTATCAATTGCCCTAGCAATTGCTAAGCACATATGAAATAACTTCATAAGAAATCAACTCTCTATTATAATAGATATCCAGCAAACCACTTGGGTGACAGGCAAAAATACCATTCTGAAGCATAGCTGCTCCAAAGTCTCTCTCTATCGCACCATTATAAGTTGCTAATACACAATACTCTGCAGCATTACCACACAATACAGCAAAGTCAACATTTTTTTCTTTTAATATTTCCTCTAAATTCGTCTTTCTCTTTAAACAACCAATTTATATCTATGCATTTCCAATTGCTGTAATATACTCTATTTTATCAACGTACGGATTTAACATTATATCATTAACATCTTTTAAAATAATATATTTATATTAATAGGATATATTATATATAGTCTAATTTTTATGTTAATTTGAAAATTAATTTGATTAATTCTAAAAGAGGTGTCGCATGATCTGGGATAAAAAGTTAGCAAAAAAGAGGTTAGATGAAGCTTACAATAATGCTAAAATTGAATATTTTGATAATAATTCAAAATATATATTTTTCAGTGACTGTCATAGAGGCGACAATACACCGTCAGATGAATTTGCAAAAAATCAAAATATTTTTTTATATGCATTAGGATTTTATTTTAATAATGGCTATACTTATGTGGAGCTTGGAGATGGGGATGAACTTTGGGAGCATTCTAATTTTAAGCATATAAGATTAGCACATGATGAAGTATATTCCCTGCTAAAAAAATATTATGATTCTAATAGATTGATCATGCTATATGGTAATCACAATATACTTTTAAAATATAAAGATTTTGTAAAAAACAATTTTTATAAGTTTTATGATGATTATAACGAAGAAGAAATAGAGTTATTTCCTGGAATTACGCTGTATGAGGCTGTAGTGTTTAAACACAATATTACATCACAGGAAATTCTTGCTGTTCATGGGCATCAAGGAGACAGGATGAATGATAAGCTATGGCGCTTTAATATGTTTACAGTGAGATATTTTTGGAGGTTCCTTCACTCAATCGGCTTTATAAATCCTGCAAGTCCTGTAAAAAGTTCCGAAAAAATCCACAAAATCGAACGTATCTATGGTGATTGGATTAAAACAAATAAAATTATGATCATCTGTGGACATACTCATAGGCCTCATTTTCCAAAAGCAAATGAATTACCTTATTTTAATGATGGATCATGCGTCAGAGCAAGCGGGATACAAGGTATTGAAATATCAGGTGGAAAGATAATGCTTATTGAATGGAAAATCAGAACTGATTCCGAGGGAGATCTTCATATAAAAAGAAAAATATTAAGAGGACCCGAACCAATAGAAACCTTCGACTTAAGAAATAAAATGGCAAATAGAGTAAGCATACATTAAACATATGAAGATTTTTATATATTTAATATTTGCAATTATTAGTATAGGAATATTAATTTTCTTTTTATCAAATTTTGACCTAGTATTGCTGAAAGTTTTATATTAACATCTATAATTTCTTGCCCCACACAGCAACCCCATACTGATCTTTACCTGTAATCGCTAGGGTTCGCTCATCCAACTGCCAATCCCATGCAGGTGTTACTTTATAGGTTTCTACAGTATTACCGTAAGAAATTGAGATAGTAGTACCATCAATGTATTCCCAATGACCATTGATTGAACAGCAGGTAAATCTTCCATCTTGTTCTAAAGTCATTGGAACAGAGTTAATAACTCCTTGAGGGATAGATGGTACTAATTTAATTCTTTCATATTCGCCTGCAATCAGTTCCTTTCCTATAAGCTGAGTCTTTTCACCTGCATAACACTGAGGATTTAGAACTGGCCAGCCATCGGGTGTCCAGAGCATCTTGTGTATATGCATGGTAGAAATCTGAGGAACCTTAAAATCATGTTCCCTTATATGACACACGAGATACCACTCATTATCAAAATCCCTTAGAACCGAATTATGACCAGGTCCCATATATCCTTGACCATCATTAAAATGATATCCACAGGCAATCATGTACCCAACTTCATTTTTATAATCATCTAAATCTGTCATATCTCTTCCGTTCACATCATAATATGGTCCTGTTACCTTTATGCTTCTTCCAACTCTTATATTGTAATCACTTTTTAAGGAGCCATAAGAAACAAATAGATAGTAATATTTCGTATCTGGATTATACCTTATATACGGTCCTTCTATAGCACAATCAACCCACTTTGGGCGGCAAGCAATACATTTTCCTATACCTTCTTCTGCAGCAAGTCCAGTTTCCTTATCAAGCTTTATAATATGACAGCCACCCCAAAAAGATCCATAGGTCATATATATGTCCCCTGTTTCTTCGTCCTTTATCAAATTTGCATCTATTGCATTTACAAGGGAATCCTCGCTTGTTTTTATAACGCAGCCTCTGGGAATAAATGGGCCTTCCGCATTATCAGCCACTGCTAGAAATATACAGGATTGACGTACACCCCAAGTAGAATTTGAGCAATACAAACGATACTCATTACCCATTTTTATAATATCTGGAGCCCATATTCCGTTGTCCCCTACCCAATCAAAAGATTCTTTTGGAGGATTCTCAACTACTTTGCCTATATTCTCCCAGGTGATCATATCTGCAGATCTTCTAGCAATCGCTCCTGTACAATAGGTATAGTAATTACCTGATACAGGATCATGAAAAATAGCAGGATCGTGAGATCCCCATAAACTCATTTTATCTGGTTCCTTTGGTTTTTCACCTTGTGCAAACACGGGTTTAGTCACAGGAACCGGTGGTTTACTTGGAAATTCTATTTTACAATCTTTAAATTCAGCCATTTTAATCCTCCTTAAAAGTTCAGTTTAGGCAAATCACATTTTTTTGCAAAACACGCTATTCCATTACTATCTTTTCCAGTTAAAATAATAGTAAGCTTGTCTAATTCATTATCCCAAGCTTCTTTAATGATACAAGTTTCTTTATAGTTGGCATAAGTGAATTCGATTGTCTCAAAATCAATAAGCTTCCATGCACCTCTTATACTTCCTCCTAGTTCAACCCTTCCTTCAGTATTTTCAGGCATCTTAACTGCCCACGAATTTCTCGTACTGCTTGCACCCTGCATTGTAATATCGAGAATATCAAGTGAAACTGAGTTGAAAACGCCTTGAGGCAGGGTAGGTGTTAACTTAACAAACTCATAATGGCCTATTATTTTTTCTGATAATAAGGAGCTTTTCTTAAATTCCTTATAGCATTCTGGGCTTATAACAGGCCATCCATCAGAAGTCCAAAACAATTCTCTGACCTCAAATAGTTCTTCTGCACTCTTATTAGTTGTATATGAAAGCGCTTGAACAGGATTTGGATTTTCAGCTGAAACTGCATCCTCTGAAGTAGAAGTTACCACTGGCAGCCGCAACACAAATTCATCTTCCAAGCTTTTTGCCGCTAATAAATTGATAGAACTAGAAACTCCTCTATTGTTCTCAGTATAAACGGTTTCATAAGCCCTATATTCATTAGCTGCTTTAATTGTGTTAGCCCTCAGAAAATTAGGTATTAACTTTTTAAGGCTCTCCAGAGTACAGCCTGTAATTTTCCCCATGTTTTCTCCTCCATTACTAACTTAAGATTCATTTTTAATATATCACGATAAAATTTATATAGCAATAACTATTTTATGTTTATTTAAAATGTTTTACTTAATCTAAAAACGCCATTATCAAAAATAAGGGATAGCTGTGCAGCTAACCTTTTTTACAGGATTTATTTTTCCTGATCTAGCATTTTTCATCGCAGCAAAGGCAGCAAACTTTTGAAAAAGCCTAAATAATCGTTATAATCAAAATATAAACTAGTTTAAGTCCATATAAAATATTAGTTCTTTTATAAAGAGTAAAAAATAAGCACCATTTGCAGTGATAATTAATAAGCTGAATACATATGTAATTATAGTACTCGGTATTTTATTCCATATGCAATCAATTCCTAAAACAAACTATTCTATAAAATACAGAGATTATACATATGAATTTTATTTTAAGGGGGATATCTGGATGAAAACTAAATTAGTACACAAGCTTTTCTGTATTATAACTGTATTTATTATAGGTGTTTCAGTAATATTAATTAATAAATGTAATAGTAACAAAACCGTATATACCAAGCAAAATAATATTCTTCTTGGTAACATAACATATAACAGTAAAGCAAAAAAATCTACCAATGGTTCAAAACAAAAAAAGCCGGCTACTACCAAAGGCTTTCAAATTAATATTGATAAGAAAGTTATAAAAAGTACTACGAACTATATAATATATGTTAATTTATCGCGCTGCAAAATTTATATATACAGTTACTTAAATAAGAAACCTTCATTAGTAAAAACAGCTCCTTGTGCTCCTGGCAGAAGGTTGACGCCTACCATAAAAGGTCTTTATAAATCTCAACGAGTAGCTGTATGGGTACATGATGTAAAATATAAATGCTATTTAAAATATGTTACAAGAATATATGGAGGATACCTGTTTCACGCTCAGCCAATGAACAGTAAAGGACAAATAGTAAGCAGAATAATGGGAGTACCCGCTTCTCATGGATGTGTACGACTTTATACTAATGATGCAAAGTATATCTATGAAAAGATACCAACTGGGTCTACAATATATATTAAATAAAAAAGGAAATGTTGTGGCACTACGGAGATTGACCCGTTCATTAAGCACTTGTAACACAAATTTTATGTAAATTTGCTAACAATTGCTAAATTCACTCTATATCTCCTTTGTGCCACAACATTTCCTATGCCCTGACTCTTAATATCCACAAAATACTTTTATTATATTCCTTCTGTTACCTTATTCTCTTAATTCACTAACTTCAAAATATATTATCGTTTCTTTATTTAATGAAGCTAAAATCATAGCTTGTTTCAAATAACAAGCTGCTATTTTGGCTTAGGTAAAAATATTGTTATTCTAGTACCAATACCTTTTCTGCTTAATACAGAGAAATATCCTTTATGTCCATCAATAATCCATTTAGCTATAGAAAGTCCCAAACCAGTACCGCCATTTTTTCTGCCTCTTGCTGTATCTGCTCTGAAGAATCGCTCAAAGATATGCGGTATATCCTCTTCATCCATGCCTATACCATTATCTTGAATCGAAAAATATGGCTCTCCTTTTTCGTTCACTCCTGTTTTTAATATTATAACTTCGTTTGTATCAGTGTATTTAACGGCATTTTCAATCAATATTCTTGCCGCTTGCTTGAGCAAACCTATATCTCCATAAACAATTATTTTTTCTGAATTATTATACTCATATATATGATTTTTATCTATCATCTTGGATTCTTCCAAAACTTCATTTATCATATCATTCAAAAGCAGCTCCTTGCAGCTAATCTGTGTCTTGCCATTGATCCCTCTAGCTAAAAATAATAATTGTTCCACTAGATTTTTCATATTATCAGATTCGCTTTTTATAGCTGCAATGGATTCGTTTAATACGCTTTCATCCTCTTTTCCCCACCGATCCAGCATGTTAGCATAACCTTGTATTACTGAGATTGGAGTTCTAAGTTCATGTGAAGCATCAGAAACAAACCTTGCCTGCTGTCTATAAGAATCTCTCATTCTTTCCAAAAGGTTATTTATCGCTTCTTCCAAACCTCGCAGCTCACTGTCACCGGTATAAATTTTTTCATCTGAACTATCAGGACTAATTTTAGAGATAGCCTCCTCAAGATTCTGAAATTTTTCCTCATCAAAGGTCATATTACTAAGTCTGCTTGCCGTTTCAGCTATTTCATCCAGTGGTCTTAGAGTTCTTCTGATTTTTATTGTTCCGAATATTATTTCTTTAAGCACAGATAAGCCTTCTATAATAGCTATAGCCGTAATTACCCTATGAACAATATATATATATCCGCTTGCATTTTTAATCATAGTTTTACCATTATCCCAAACTACTTTATAAGTTGAACTTTCTATAGGAAAAAAATCTAAAGATCTTTTAGCATCTGGCACAAATTTTCCGTAAAAACTAATTTCGGCATCTATACACCAGGTCGAAATAAGAAAAAGTATTAAAAATACGTCAATCACAAGAAATTTGAAAAAAAGTTTTCTTACAAAAACAGCATTGAGTTTTATTGCAATAGATGTAACTTTTTTTGTTGAGTTTGCCTTCTTATTCATCTTTTATTACATACCCCACTCCACGTACTGTGGATATTATCTTTGTATTGAATACATCATCTATTTTTGTTCTTAAGTACCTTACATAAACATCTATCACATTAGTTTCTCCAATATAATCATAGCCGCACACTTTTTCCATCAATATATCTCTATTTAATACTATATTTTTATTTTCCATTAAAATTTTTAACAAGCTGAATTCCCTATTTGTTAATTCAATCTTTGTATTGTCATACATTACCTCATGTTTCTTCTTATCTAAAGACAATAATCCACAGCTTATTACATCTGTATCAGCTTTTTCAATAACAGTTCTCTTTTTAAGAGCAGTCCTTATTCTTGCTAATAATTCCTCTATAGCAAAGGGTTTTGTTATATAATCATCTGCCCCCGCATCAAGTCCAGATACCTTGTCCATAACAGCATCCCTGGCCGTAAGCATTATAACAGGCAGATCAGAGGTTTTTCTAAGTCTTCGCAATACTTCCAATCCATTTATTTGTGGAAGCATTATATCAAGGAGCATTAAATCCGCTTCTCCCTTTTCCGCAATTTCAAGACCAGTTCTTCCGTTGTCCGCCTTTAATATTTCATAACCTTCATGTAACAATTCCAGCTCTAAAAATCTCATTATTTTCTCTTCATCTTCAACAATCAAAATTTTAATCATTTTTAAATCCCTTTCTTAATCCCTCTTTTACCTTTTTTACATTTACTGAAAACAGCTTAAATATGTTATTAATCTTGTTGGTAACCTCCCTCTTTCCCGATAGTGAAAACTCCATGTCAAAGAAAAGACCTACTATAAACAAAGGAATAACTATCCAAAAAACAAACATTAATAATACTATAACCACCGTGATAGGCAGTCTAAGGAGTATTGAATTCTCTCTTTTTATTTCAAAGAAAATATTATTGCAGATGTCTATTACTTTACATACTGCCTCAAAAACTCCCCCAGAGTTAGTACGTCTTTTTGAATTATTATAATTATTCTCATGATCCTTTTTAATAATTATCTCTCTATATTTATAGTTTTCCTTATATTCATTTGTATAAAAAACACTAACAGAAGGCTTTTTAACCTTACCCTTTTCTTCAAGATACAACATTGCATCTAGAAGATTCCCATTTGCTTTTTCCAATGCATCACTTGCTTCTTTATAATTTATATTTGTTTCCTTCTGCAATTTTTCTACAAGCTTATGATTTTCCATAGGTACCCCTCCAGATCTATTGTATAAATTATACCATTTCGCCTCTTATTTTAATATGCTGTACTACATTAAAATAAGAGGCTTTGAATAATCTCAAAACCTCTTTTGACTGCCGCGAAATTAATTGTTGCTCTTATATCCTTCATTAAAATCACTCTTTATATTCTCTGCTGAGTTTGAAGCTTTTACTAGAATGTCATTTACCTTACCTACATTAATATTAGAACCAGTTATTGAATATTTATATCCTAAAAATAGCCCTATTACCAATAATATTGCTACCGGCCAAAATGCGATTATCAATAAAAGTACTGATATAGTCAGTGATATCTTTATAGGTCTTTCATTGTCTTTTCTTATTTCAAAATGATTTTCATTTCCCTTTTTAATAACTTTACCTATAAACTTGAATATCCTGCCTATAACTTCTCCTAGTCCGCCGCTTTTCTTCTTATAATTTTCTTCTCCACTTTTGACATCCACTTTTATAACATCAGTGCTTTCATTGTTCTCTACATTTCTTTCCATTTATATCATCCTCCATACCTTTTTATATCTTATATCTAGATGATACATGGCAAAAATTAATCTAAAATGTAAGAAAGATTAAAATCACATTAAAATCAGATTATTATTTTACACTCTACTCCATCATATATGAATAAATGTAGAATATCGAAATCAAAAAGTTTCATGAGTTATTTATTTGTTCATGCAAATCATTTTCTTTTCTTCAACGTTAATATCCTTTGCAATCACATCACATTTAGTCATTAACAGGAAATAGATGTTTTTGTTTTCTTCACTCAAACATTCATAGTTAGCTTGACCTTTAGCAATTACTATATCAGCCTTTTTATAGGCTTCTTTAAATTCAGTACTTGTTCGATTAAGAACAGTACCAAGGGAACCATCGCCATTATCTATAACCTCTGCATATTCATCAATGCCTACAGCATATGCGTCTTCAGCTATAGAATCATTTACAACGGGTTTACCCCTTACTCCGAATAATATTTTAACGCTAGGATTCAATTCTTTAATTTTCTTTACGAGAAGCTTGTCCATGCAAATTTCTCCACAATTATCACCTAAGTATAATAATATTTTTGCATCCGAAATATTTTCCATCAACTTCTTGGAATCATCTATTCCAAATTCTAGCTGTTCCATTTTTTCAAAACAATCATAAATATCTTCTAATAATGTATTGTGAATAGGATTAAAGTCTATGATATTACCCACAATGGCATATCTTATTGCTAATTGAAACGGATTTTCAGCTTGCTCTATCTTCTTCTCAAATTCAGGTAACAATTTTAAAAACAATGTATTATAGTAATTTCTAGTTTCTTTATAGGGGTCTGGATTATTCGTATGTTTTTTTATCATACCAAAAATATCTCCTATAACTTCTGGTGTGGTTGTCTCAAAATCCATTTTACTTAGATAAGCAAAAACTTCGCTCAATAATGTTTCTTTATCATTAATACCTGTAATATTTGCCACTTTGATAACCTGGTTGACTACACATGGCAAGCATTTATCGTGCATTTTCATATTAATACCTCATTTCACTTAACTAATTAGCAGCTTTAACTGTTAGATAAATTAGAGTTTTTGAAGAGGTAAGAGGTAAAAATTATTGAAGAAATTCAGCTCAAAAGCTGAATTTCCACCTAAACTCTTGCCTCTTACTTACTCGTAAATTTCTATTTACCCCACTCTAAAAAATTACTTGTCCTCTTAATTGTAACACATTTTCTACAAATTACTTATTTTTGAATACTTTACAAACTCAAAACAAGTGAAAAAAGCATCTACTTGTCTTGTGAACTCATCTTTTGCAACTATATTAATTGCTGCTCGGATATTCTTCCTTATAATCCTTCACGATTTCTATAAACAAAATAGTAGCTTATTCTACCCTTATCTCCAGCTGCTAGAGTATTTTAATGTAATTTCTATCAATTTAGCCATTGGTAACGATATACTCTTATTTTTATGATAAGCAAGTTGAGTTCTAAACTTACCAAAGGGCTCTGTTACCTCTATCATCTTGAGACTTCCTTCCTTTATCTCATTTCTAACTGTATAATAAGGTAAAAAAGAAATTCCCAGCCCATTCATCACGCATTTTTTAATAGCTTCTATACTTGAAAATTCTAAAGGATTTACATACCTTATTTTTTTCTCCCTTAAGTAATTTTCAAAGACTATTCTGGCACTACATCCTTTTTCACTAAATATGATACTATCCCTTGCTACTTCACCTTCAGAATTTGTTACTAAAAACTCCAAGTCCGCATCTGGTGCACCAATAATAACCATACCTTCATCTTTTAAATTTTTAACAATTAAATCTGTATCCGTAATTTCTGGTTCAATAGTAAAGATGATATCTAATTCTCCACTGTGCAATTTACTTCTTAGATCACTGCAAATTGAATCCTTTATAATTATGTTTACATTGGGGAAACTTTTTTTATATTCTTTTAAGATTTTTCCTAAACGATATATGGTTAATGATTCTCCTGCTCCAATGATTAAATCACCGGATACACCATTTTGCTCTGATGTTATGTTCTTAATTTCTTTATATATATGCAGCATTTGTTTAGCATAAGGAACTAGCTCCTTACCTACATTAGTCAAAATAATCTTTTTACCTAAACGGTCAAACAAGGCTTGTCCTAACTCACTTTCTAGAATTTGAATATGAGATGTTATAGTAGATTGAGCATATCCTAAATGCTCTGCTGCTTTTGTAAATCCGTCAAGCTCAACTATAGTTATAAATGTTTGCAAATGCCTAATTTCCATTAATCTCATTCCTTTATCCTTTAACTATATTATTACATTATCATATATTTCGATGATAAACTTCATTTATTTCAATTTTATTTATCGAACACATCAAGTTATAATTAAGAAAACAAAGTCCAAAATATGTATAATTAAAGGAGCCGTTAAGATATGAAAAAAGTATTATTACTTCTCGCCAATGGTTTTGAAGCCGTAGAAGCAAGTGTTTTTACTGATGTTATAGGTTGGAATAAATTAGAAGGTGATGGCACCACCGATTTAATAACAGTAGGATTAAGAGATAAAATTAAATGCACCTGGAACTTCACAGTAATTCCTGAAATGCATATAAGTGAAGCTAATATTGATGATTTTGATGCGCTTGCAATACCCGGAGGCTATGAAGAAGCGGGATTTTATGAAGAGGCTTATAGCGAAGATTTTTTAAACTTAATCAGAGAATTTGACAGAGCAGAAAAAATAATAGCTTCGATTTGTGTTGCTGCGCTTCCTATTGGAAAAAGCGGAGTACTAGTTGGTAGAAATGCAACAACGTATAATTTAGGAAATGGTAAAAGACAAAAACAATTATCTGAATTTGGTGCTAATGTTCTTGGTCATGAGCCCATTGTCGTAGATAAAAATATAATCACTTCTTATAATCCTTCAACTGCTTTCGATGTGGCTTTCAAACTTTTAGAAATGCTTACATCTAAAGAAAATTGCAGCAACGTTAAAAAGTTAATGGGGTTCTAGCTTTATTCCGGAGGCCGAATTTATTAATGATGCGAAATGAAGATGGAAATATGAGTGTGCATTATCAATACCCGGAGAACTGGTTAATGCGAAAATAACTACTAAAAGGCAAAAATAATTTACAGCTCAAAATGCTCCATCCACAGCTTATGTTTATTAAAGACCAAGGATTGTTGAACTACCCTTGGTCTTATTTTCATCTTGAAATTATATTTATTATAACAAATTATTAATTGCCTAACAGAATATTTATTACATCATCCATTGAAAGAACATTATCAAAACGTTTATTCCAAATCTCATAATTGTAAAATTTATAAAGTTTCTCACCAGATAAGTACTTGTTATCAAAAGTTGAATTTGTCTCTTCTGAAATATTTATTTTGTACTTTTGACATAGATAGTTCCCAAAACTATAATAGATTAGTAATTTATTGTAATTGTATTATTTTATATTCCATTTTAGAAGGACATATTAAAATTTACACAACATCACTCCTCTTGTAAAGTACTTATTTTTCAATATTGAATACATTATAAAAGGTAATTTCCTCTAAGTTTTTCTTCTTTAAAGTTTCCTTTTTATTAGTTGGATATCCAAAAGCTATAAATAAATTTCATTATTCATATTTTCAATGGTTACACCCTATGTCGGCTAGTTCCGCTTGGTTAAAGGCCTAAATGGCCTTTAACAGGTTATCTGTGAATGGCAATGAGCATGTTTAGATAACCCAGTAGCAATTTCACCGCATCTTTTTAACAGCATCTATAATTTATGAGTAAATAAGAGTTTAGGTATGACTACAGCATAATAAAAGGCTTTGAATAGTTTCAAAGCCCTTATGCTGTAATCTACCCTTTATATCCTTCTTTAAAATCATTTTTAATGTTATCTGCTGATTCTGAAGCTTTGTTTAAAATATTGTTGACTTCATGAACATTAATATTAGGACCTACTATTGAATATTTATACCCCAAGAATAATCCAATTACCAGCAGTATTGCAACAGGCCAGAATGCAATTATTAGCAGGAGCACTGATATCGTTAATGATATCTTTATTGGTCTATCCTTTTCTTTTCTTATTTCAAAATGGTTTTGATTCCCTTTGTCTATAATCTTACCTATAAATTTAAATATTCTACCCATAACTTCTCTAATTCCACCGCTTTTCTTTCTATAATTTCTTTCCTCGTTTTTTTCCTTGACTTCTACAATAGCAGCAGTTTCATTATTCTCGGCCTTACCTTTTCTTTCTAAATAGATTACAGAATCTATAAGATTCCAATCAAATTTTTGTAATACATCCTCTGCCTCTTCATAGCTTACTTTAGACTTTTCCATTAAAGTTTTAATCAATTCATTTCTTTCCATATTAATCTTCCTCCATACCCTTTTTATTAACGTATTTTAGATAAACATCGAAAGCTTAAGGAACCTTTATTAAGTTCACGTAATGTTTAACCATTGCTTATATAATACCCAGCAAAAATTAATCTAAAATGTAAGAAAGATTAAAATCAGATTAAAATATCATAACTCACTTTAATTTATTGTTTCTTCAGTAGCATTGTTAATCATAAAGCTCAAAATCATATCTTGATACACCAAATATATAATCACAATTTGGTAACAATTGATAAATACATGCTATAATTTATTTATTGTTAGCTATGAAGAAAATTTATATACTACTTGGAAAATATTTCAAAAATCTCTTGACTTTGACATCGTGTCGTCCATTATTCTGATTATTGAAAGGAGATGAGCGTATGAAATTGATGACTATCAGCGAGGTGAGTAAAGTCTTTAATGTTTCTACACGAATGCTTCGATACTATGAACAAATTGGACTGTTACCCCGTCAGCGCAAAGAAGATTATGCATATCGCGTCTATGATGAAAATGCTATTAGACGTCTACAGTACATCATTGTACTACGCAAACTACGAATTTCACTAAAACAAATTGCGTTGATCTTGAAAACTCCGGAACATATTCATACTATTGAAATATTCCAAAAAAACATTGCCGAGCTTAATGATGAGATAACTGCTCTTAATACCATTCGCGATGTGTTGAAGATTTTTGTATCACGATTGAACCAAAACATAGGAACGTCAATTAAGCTCGACCTATTGCGAAATTCTGATATCATAAAAATCATTGAACCTCTAACCCTTTCTCGAATTAATTTTAAGGAGGAACGATCTATGGAAGATTTAAACAAAGCAAATGAGGTACTGGGTAAGTTACGGAATGTTCGTATTGTTTTGTTACCACCCTTTACTGTCGCTTCATATCATTTTGTTGGTGAAAACCCAGAAGAAACCGTTGGAGATGTGCTAGACAAATTTGTTTGTGAAAGCAAGTTATATGAAAAGAAACCCGATGCAAGAATGTTCGGATTTAATCATCCAAATCCATCTCCGAGCAGACCGCATCACGGATATGAAGACTGGGTGACTATTCCAGATGACATGGAAGTCCCAGCACCACTCGTAAAAAAGAAGTTTGATGGCGGAATGTACGCAGCACATACCATTGCATTCCCTGATTTTCACGAATGGAACCTTTTAAGCAAATGGGTAGAAGAAAGTGATAAGTATGCTCCTAATTACAGTGAGCAGGGCGAAGAGATTATGGGTGGATGCCTTGAAGAACACTTGAATTGGATTTATTCTTCCCATATGGGTTGGCCTAAAAACGGAATAGATGGGTATATTGATTTACTTTTGCCAATAAAGTTAAAATAGCAACCATATACCATGATAAATTCTAATTTATAAGTAAGTAAAGTGCACTGCCCAATATAAATCAGACAGTGCATTTTGTATTATCCTTTATTCTTTTTTTGCGAAATAATTTTTTGTATAGTTTTTGGTGATAGATAATATATTTTTGAAAGACCTTGAACAGATACTCCCGATAAATAATCCTCATATATTCTTTTGTTTCTAGCCTGAAGTTCCTCTTTACTTTTAGTAAGTTCTCCCCAAGCTATTCTATTTTCCTCTTTCTTTGGTATATAAATATATTCACCATCCACGTATTGTTGAATTATTCTTAATATATCTTCAGGAAAAATCTCCCTAGCATTTGCATAGCTCATTATATGCTCCTCCTAAACATAATTTTTTTAGGATTGAGCAAAGGCTAATGCATATATCTTAATTAATTATCTACATGCAATAGCCTCTGCTATGCATTGATAACATATCTTCTCATACAAGTGTACCCCCTTTTGTCACTAGCAATTTCATAGTCTTTGTAAAATCATTGTGTTATAAACTAACCTGTTAAAAAAACAATTTAAATATATTGCAAACTAAATGCGCTAGACGGAATAGTTTAGAGAAAGTGCATTAAATAGGTGTGAGAGTAAAGAGTAAAGAGAAAAGAGTAAAGTGAAGGTTAAAATTCAGCTGGGCTGAATTTTGATTGTATAGAGACTCTTAATTATTTAGATAATTTTTTTGTAATACTAGATATAGTCTTAGTTTTTAGAAAGTTATTTGCCGGTAATCAGATTTAAATTCTCAGAAATTCTGCACAGCAGAATTTCTTCCTTCACTTTTCTCTCTACTCTTTACTCTTTTCTCTTACCTATTTAAAGCATACACTAAATATTATCTTCTTTTAATTCACTTTCTTGGTTCGCAATTTATTTATCTTATACACAATTATAATATACTTTCCAAACATATGTCTAACAATATCTGACAGCAAGAAAAATGCAATTATATTTTAACTGCTTAAGCGGAGCCATAACTCCATAGCTAAATCTAATTTCTTATTCAATTCACACTTCCTGTTATACAATTTATTAAGCTCCTCATAACTTAATCCATCCTCAGCCATAGCTGAATCAATCCCTTTTATCTCTTTTTCAAGCTTCTCAACCTGCATTAAAGCCTTAGCTGCTTCTGCCTCTTTCTTTCTGCTTTCATCAGTATTCTTCTGTTCTTTAACTTTTTTACTCTTTACCACAGGCTTTTTAGAAAGCTGAAGGTTATGAGCTTCCTTTAAGTTTTTATAATAATCATAATTGCCAGCATAACTTTTGAAGGCATTGTTCTTAAGCACTATAACTCTTTCACTAATTTTATTTATAAAATATCTGTCATGAGAAATAAAGAATATAGTTCCATTAAACTCTTTCAAAGCTTCTTCAAAGGTCTCTATGGACTCTATATCAAGGTGATTAGTAGGCTCATCCAATATCAATAAATTAACATCTTTATATAATAGCTTACTCAGCTTAAGCCTGATTCTCTCCCCCCCTGATAGTTGCCTGACCTTTTTAAATACACTGCCTCCATAAAACATAAACTTTGAGAGGTATTCCCTAGCCTTCCCCTCTAATATAGAAATGTCTTCTCTGAAGCATTGAAGCACAGTAAGCTCCTCATTTTCAAAAGTAATCTTTTGAGGTAAATATCCCACCATTACATTGGCGCCAAGTTCTACTATACCAGCATCTGGCTTTTCTTCACCCATCAGAAGTTTTAAAAATGTAGTCTTCCCGCTGCCGTTGGGACCGATTAGTGCTACTCTCTCACCCAAATTGATTAGCAAATCTGAATCCTTAAAAATAACCTTATCTTCAAAGCTTTTGGAAAGTCCTATTGCCTTAATTGTATCATTTCCTGACCTCTTAGCAGCCTTTAAATCTAGTTTCATATTCTTTTTTTGAAAGGCAGGCTTTACTATTTTCTCCATCTTATCAAGCTTTATCTGTATACTTGCAGCTCTTCTAAAAAATTTGTTATTATCAGCCCTCATAGCCCAGTCACGAAGATCCTTTACGGTCTTTTTCATTGTATTAATTTTCTTCTGCTGCTCCTTGAAATTATCATATTGTATTCTTAAATTTTCTTCTTTTTGATAAACATAGGCAGAATAATTACCTTTGTACGTCTTGCACTCCATATTTTCTACCTCTACAATTTTTGATACCACATTATCTAGAAAGTATCTATCATGAGATACTGCAATGACAATTCCTTTATAACTCTTAAGATACCCTTCAAGCCATTCAATCGAGTCCATGTCCAAATGATTAGTAGGCTCATCCAGCAGTAGTATATCAGGATTATCAATGAGCAGCTTTCCTAGAAGAACCGTAGTTTTTTCACCTCCGCTTAGCAAACTAAAATCTTTGTTTAAAAATTTGTTATCCAACTTTAGCCCAGTGCAAATCTTACCTAATTTTTCTTCTGCATCATATCCTCCTTTAACTTCATATAATTGAACTAAATCACTATACTGCTTCAAAGCTTTTTCTAAGGCAGTATCCTCTAAGGACTTCATTCTTTCTTCTAATTTATGCATTTCATTTTCTATATGGTGAATTTCCTCAAAAACTAATTTTAAAACATCAATAACCTTTAGACCACTTTTATACTCGGGTATTTGCTCAAGGTAAGCACAGACAGCTTCTCTAGGTTTCAAAACCCAGCCTTCATCATATCCTGGGCTTGAAGTCTGTGGGTAGCCGGGCCAATAATTGAATGGCAATACTCCAGCTATTAATTTAAGAATTGTACTCTTACCACTTCCGTTTGCACCTACTATACCAACTTTTTCTCCTGAATAAACCTGAAAGCTTATATTTTTGAGAATAAGAGTACCTTCCATATATTTTTTTATACCGTTTACTGTTAATTCAAACATAAAAATTCCTTCTTCCTTTATTACTTATTTACTACTCTATGGATAAGCAAGAAGGTTGATTTTATATAGATTTAACCAACAAAATCTACATAAATAAAAAAGACCATAAGAAGACAAACTCTTCTTACAGTCCGAAAAATACTATATATAACTATTATAATTTGCTAACTTCAATATAAACAAATACAATGCTTGTAAATAAAAGTATTCATTATATCATTCTTATATAAAAACTCCACTAAAATGGTTTGTTATATTCTTAAAATATTAACATTAAATTACAATAGCAATTTTCTGAAAGCAAGTTACCTTCTAAATGCTTTATTCCATAAAGAGTACACTAAATAAACCCATATAAAATCAGGCTTTCAAAACTCAATATGAAAATCTATATTAATTTTAGATTAATTAATATTAGCAATTAGCTGGTGTCATACTTACTTCTCCCTTCAACATCTTATTGTGATAAACTTTATATTTTAAGGATAACATTATTTCTTTTACTAATGCAATCTCTTACTTAATTCATAAACAAGAATGCGCCATTCAATTTATGATTAGCTGCTTTATCAATTTTATTATTATTCCAACAAAGATTTTATTCTAGGATCATTTTTTGCAAAATCAAGGTTTTTGTCTTTTTTAATTATCCCTTTTACTAGGCTTTCATACTTATCTTTGCTCCAGCTTTTGGTTACTTTCCATTTTCTATGCCTATATAATTTTGACTGCATGTTATCCATGCTGTCTGCTTCATTTATCATATTGATAATCAGCTCTATAGCTTTTTCTTTATCCTGCTTTTCCTTTGCCAAAGATAAATCTAATTGATATTTACGATATGCACCTAAATCAAACACTTCAACCAGCTTTTTAGCACGCTCCGTATATTCTTCTGCTTCACTAAATTTATTTTCTTTTAACAACATCTCTATTATTAAAGAAAATGCCGCCTCTGCTTCAAGAGCAGCACTAAATAGTATGTCTTCACAAGCGCAGAATGTCTCCTCAATTTCTCCGCTGCTTTGAAATATCAGTGCCTGTTGTAATCTTTTTTCAAAGTCTAGTTCCAATTCTGGAATTTTATCTAACATCTCTTTAGCTTTTTCATATTCTTTTTTCTCTCTGTATATCGCGGATAAGGTTATTTTGGCCATAGACGCTTTCTTTTCATTGCTGCTTGCTGCTACAAGTTCAATCCAAGCAATAATTTTTTCTTCATATTTATCTTTTTCCTCAATTTTGTATGCAGTTAGAAATAATCTTAATAATGATGCTATTCTCAATATTAGCTCATCACAGCTTGAATATTGCTTAATTAAATCACTGCCCCTTTCAAAAGCCTTTTTGTACCCGTCTTTTGATACAATTTCGCCAATCTCTTTTCCAAATTTATTTACTTCTGCAGCTGTCAATTCCTCATTAAATGCTAATAAAGTATTAACATCTACTTTTAGAACACGTGCGAGTGGTGATAGTAACGTTATATCTGGATAAGATATTCCATTTTCCCACTTATTCACTGCAGGAGCGCTTATATTTAAATAATTTGCAACTTGTTCCTGAGTAAGATTTTGTTTTTTTCTACAACTCCTAATAACCTCACCTATTCTCATTAAATTAACTCCTTAATATATTTAATTAACTTCGGCCTTCGTTAATTAAATCATATCAAAGCTGCATTATTTAAACAATTGAAGCATTTTCATTTTTTATTCATAAAAACTAACTACTAGTTATTTTAATCAAACATTTATCGAATAATCTCCGTAAGTATTTTTACACGTTAATCTTCCGATTTCAATATCTATTTTTTAAACTTTGAAGATAATATATATTTCTATCATGACTTAAAACATATTGATCATCATTAGTTAAATAAAATTTCGATACAGGTATATTTTCACTTTGAAGTATTTCGTGAATTTTAGATTCATTATAAGGATTATTCATATCGTTATTTTCAATGCTTTTAAGAATAAACTCTCCTTTATCCGTTAAAATGTGATAGCAAATTGAACCCACACCATTTTTAATTTTAACAATATTAAATATTGAACCAATACTGTAGTTTTCTTCAATCAATCTAGAAATCATGATTTTTTCTTCATTTACATTAATATCCGGTCTCCAATATTTCGCTCCATTTCTTGTACGTGATAACAACTTACTTTCTATTAGACCTCTTCTTAGTAAAAAGTAATCGCTAAATGTATGGTAATTTTCAATTATATTATTAACCTCCTTTTCACTGTAATAACAATTATATTCAAATTTATTAGCAAGATATTCCAACACCTTAAATTTCAAATCATGTTTAGCGGGCCAAGCTTTTATTTTACCTTCACTATCAATAAAATTATTGACATTACTCATATTTACATCCCCTTTATCCCTTTAACCAATATTCTTTACAATCCTTTGTTCTCTCCATAAAACCATATTCAATCAAATATCTCCTTAAAGTTGCAATATCAGCATAGACTTCTTTTAATATATTATTTATTTGTATTTCTGAATATTTCTCACCTGATTGAAACAAGGTTGATATTTTTCTTAGCACAACTATCTTTCTTTTTTCCTTTGTAGGAAAAGTTTTTAATTTTAAAGGTTCTAATGTATCAAAGTATGTTTCGATTATTTGGTCTTGTTCAGAATTTGTAACTTCATACCTTTCGTCAACCATAGTTGCACCGTTATGTAATTTAACGAAGTCTTCTTTTATCTCTTTTCCCAAGGATTTCTCAACTAACCCCAAAATAGCAAGATATATTTTCGCTTGTTTTGCTTTCTCTCTAAACATAAATCTTTGATGACGCACAGTAGCTGGTGATACTCCATTCTTTTTAGCTATCTCATTATCAGATAAACCCTCATAAAGATCATTTAATAAACTTTTCTGATTATCTGTAATCCCTGTATATTTCTTATCAAATCCTAATAGAATTTCAAGCATGGAACCATGTTGTTCTTTAACATGAAAAGTTATTGCTTTTTTAGCTTCAAAGAACCTTCCATTAAGTGAATATATTTCACCAATTTCAAATACCTCACCGCAAACTAAGCATTTATATATTTCCTTTTCAGAGTTGAAGGTATATCCATTTTCGATTTCCTCAAGATCAGCTTCTAAAAATAAATTTTTATCCATATCTACACTATCCTTTAATTTGTTTACTATTATTATAAACATAATATCACTTAGTTTGCATTATGTCAATTTAGTGAAAAGTTATCCACAATTGTCAAAATCATAAATTCCTACACGCTTATCCTTACTAATAATTTTTAAGTATATACAAATATCCATTTTTCATCTTCTTAGGTATGTTTCCTTTAAAGCCCAATAGTTTCAATTCATTAATTAGTGTTATTAAGAAAAAGCCATGAGATACTATTAATACATTTTCATCACTGTTTAAATTATATTTTTCAAAATCATCAGAACTCATTATCTTTTTTAATTTACAATCAACTTTAAAATGCCTAACTATCCCAATTATCATTATAACCTCCAATTTTACAACTTAATTATGATATAAATTGTATTTATTAACACCTTTAGTTTAAACCTATGGGTAACACCTAGGTCAATACCATTGTACTATCTTACCTTCTCAAATATGAAATTTTCTCGCAAAGTCTGTGTGTCATCTCGATACGAAAATGAGGCTATTTCATTATTTGAGTCTCTACTGAACGTTATGCAGCAATTTCCAATATGGCTATTATGATCACTTATAAAAGTATCTTTGATTGCAAGTGTATAGTATAAATCTAAAGCATTATTATGGAGATTATCATTGCTTATAAATAATTTACCATTATCAATTTTAACATTATATGAAACATTAAGTTTTTCACAGCAATAACTTCCCTCATACAACTTTAACTTAAAATCATCTATTTTTTTTCGATGGAACGGATAAAACATACTAACTCCTCTGTCCTGTAATTTAATACATTCTATAACTTGTTTATTATTTTTCACAACTGTATATGTTTTATCTTTATCTGCAGATTTAAAAACACTATTACCATGGTAAAATATTTTAGTACTATTTCCTAAAGAATCTTCTACATAATAAACATCATTCTTTTTTGTTATATTCCATAAACAGCTGCTCTCTTGATCTATATATTCACCTGATAAATTCAAATCAAATTCAATTTGATTTATATTTATATCATCAGATTGCTTCTCTTCCGTATTGTCTCTTTCATTCTCATATCCAATTAATAGTTCTAGAATACTTTTCGTTAATCCTCCATTCTCAAAGCCAATATCATACATAAAATCTGTGTGATTTCCTAAAATAATGACAGCTGATTTTTTTTCTGGCAGTTGGGCGTAATATGCACTATAACCACCTGCCCACCCTCCATGATGTACTATCTTATTACCATGAAATTCACCAACAAACAAGCCGCAGCCATATCCACATTCTTTACCATTATTCAGCACTCCAGATGTCGTAATAAACTTTATAAGCTCACTTGAACCTGTCCCAAGTCTATTATTATAAAAATTTTTATTCCATGAAAGCAAATCCTTTATAGTTGTCCATATCTGACCGGCACCGCCAACTTCCACATTCTCCTCATTAATTGAAAGTTCATCATTCCTTGAAGTATAACGTTTATAACTATCATTAAAATGTACATAATCATAATTTGAGTATCCAACAGCTCTGTTTTTAATAATTTTTGTACGATCATCTCTGATAAATGTGCTATTCATACCTAAAGGTTTAAAAATATGTTCGTTCGCATATTGACTAAGTGACATTTGGGTTACAGCTTCAACTATCTGTCCAAGCAAGAAATACCCTGTATTACCATAACTACATCTTTCTCCCGGCTTGAAAAACTTCCAATCGCAGGCCATAGCATATCTCCAAAACTCATCACGAGTGATACCTTCGTCCTCCCGGATGCCACACACAAAATAAGCTGTATCATATACATCAGGTATCCCATTTGTCATATATAGTAAATTATATATAGTGACCTCCCCGCCACAATTTTTAAACTGCTGAAGTATACTGCTAACATCTTGATCTAAGGATAACTTTCCTTCTTCTACCAACAGAGCAATGTAGGCTGCAGTAAATTGTTTTGTCATAGAACAAGCATGAAATACGGTATTTTCATCAATTGGAATATTGTAATCTAGGTTAGCTTCACCATATCCTTTATTGAATATAATCTCACCATTTTCTACAACTCCAACAGCGATACCTGGATAATCTTTTCTATCATATTTTTTGCACATTTCATTAATCTTAGCTACTATTTTAGTTTTCTCCATTTCTTCACTCCTCATCAACTTTCTTACATAAACCACAGCTTCATAAAAAAGTATAAATGAAAATATCAAGAAATAATATGTACTGTATAATTATAGATATAAATACACAAAAGCAGTCAGCTTCATTAACCGACTGCTTTCTTCTATTTCTTTCTATAAATTATACTCTTGATTGTATCATAGGACAGATGATATTCAGACATAAGATCATCTATGGTTGCACCGTTATTCTTCTTATTATTGATTTCATTGTTTCTTTTAGCAATTTCATTTCTACTATTTGTAGAAGCGCCCCATGATTTTTTATTATTATCTTTTTGAGGTATGTAAATCATACTACCACCAACATACTGTTGTATTTGAAGAATTAATGCTTTTGGTAAAACATCTTTCGCATTTATATATTTCACCATTAATCCTGCTCCTTCTTATTATATTTCACAAGATTGCAGGCTTGCCATATATAAATGAAACAGCGATTATTTTTTACACTCTATACAACTAACCGCTGAATTATATGACTAATCCTGCATAGAGCAAAAAACCTCTTATATCCTTCAATAACCACACCTCCGAAGATAATAAAATACTGTACTTTGTGTAACATTTTTAGTAGCCAAAAATAGTAATATTTATCTTTCTTATATTCTATCATACAGATATATAATATGTATATGTGCCACCCTCGTGACAAGTGACAAGTTAAATTATGCAATTGCGTAAGAGTAATTTGCTTATTGCTGATGGTACAACATTTAGGTAGTCTTCTATTTCTTTTAATGAATAACACTCATCTATTACCTTTATAGTTATCCTAAGTTTTATTGGAGTTAAACTCTGCAAGTTCTAACTGTCTTTCCAGCTCCTTCTTTCCAAGTATCTCTACAATATCAGCTCTTCTATTCTTAGTCTTTCTTCCTATAAATTCTATAAGTGAACATACATAAAATAAATCATTTTTTTGATTATCATTCATGTTTTCAAACTTCAATATTTTTAAATTTTTATTTTCTGTGTAAGTATAATAATTAACTGTAGCACGCTATCTATTTCTTCTAGCCCACTTTTGGGCTTGCTCAAAATTATTCGTACAATAAAATCCCCATGAAAAATCTTTTGTATATCTACTTTTTCTTATCTCTGGAAATTCTACTGCCTCTCCTGATGCATGGTACAACATAAAATACTCACCTTCTCTTAAATATTCTTTTATTATTATATCATTGTGAAAATTGTTCTTCCATCATCATTATTATCTCATCTTCTATTTACCATGCATTAATATATAAAATACACCAAAGCTCTTATGTTTACCATAAATATTCAACCACTTTTGAATATAATAACTTTTTATGTACTGTATTCATTAGATTTTTATTGACATAGCCACGTGTACACGATATACTTACAATATATTGAAAGGAAGGCGATAGATATGAAAAATATAATATTATTTACAGGCGAAAACAGAAATATCTATCAATCACTTTTATCTATATGATTACAATACATTTAGTAAAACGATGGTAAATATAAAGTATTTCTGTATTTTGCAGGAATACTTTTTTATATTGTAAGAAGGAGTACTAAATGTTAAAAGAATTGTATTATGAGCAAATAGTCACTGGAAATATGCATCAGTATAACGAACTTATTTCAATGTGGATACCTTACATGCGTGAAATTTATAAAGATGATATTGAACTAATCAACGAATCAGATATTACTTTAGAAAAATATGCAAAACAACGAGTAGATATTCAAGGGAAACGAAATGATATGCATTTTGAACTTGTATATACTTGTGAAAATATCTTAGTTGGTTTTGGATTTTGTGCAGTTGATTTAGGCGGAATAAAAGGCATTATTGATCCTGGCTATGGTTATATAATGGAATATTATATAGTTCTGAAAATGAGGAGAAGAGGGTATGCAACAAAATTATTTCAGCATGTTACATATCTTTTCAAAAAACATGGTGTTACCCAAATGTATTTAACTCCTGATAGCATATCAGGGATACCGTTTTGGACTACAGTTGGTTTCAAAAATAGCGAAAAAATAGACCCTGATAACAATATGCCTATATATGAAAAAAGAATAGAATAATCTATATAAGTTGTGAAAGTTCTAATACATTCTGACTTCTAAAAGATCCTATGGTCGAACCGATTCAGCAGTGATATTTTAGAAGCCATAATGTAAGAACTTTATTGCAACTTATATAAATACCTTTAAAACTTCCACATCGCTATCCTCAGTAATCAACTCTTGTACATTTTGAAATATGTCATCATTACCACCTTCAATATCCCTTATAACTATCATGGGTTTACCAGTTTTTCTAAACAATGAAGCTGTCTTATTTATGTATTCATAGGTTAGTTTCCTATTGCTTAATATGCTTTTTAGAAATATATATGATACAATTTATCTACTGTGCTAATTCTTAAAACAATCAATCTTTAAATCTTGGGAGGTATAATATATGATTAGAATAATGTTTGTATGCCACGGTAATATATGCCGTTCACCAATGGCTGAATTTATGTTAAAGGATATGGTAACAAAACAGGGACTCAGCGAAAAATTCTTTATAGCCTCTTCTGCAACAAGCACCGAAGAAATAGGAAATCCCGTTCACCGCGGAACAAAAAGAAAACTTGCTGAGTTTGGCATTTCTACAGCCGGAAAATATGCAATTCAACTCACTAAATCTGATTACGAAAAATATGATTTTATCATTGGGATGGACAGCTATAATATAACAAATATTACCAGAATAATTGGACAAGATGTTGATAAAAAGGTTAGCCGCCTTTTAGATTTTTCTGATACTCCAAAAGATATCGCCGATCCCTGGTACACAGGTAACTTTGATGATACTTATATTGATGTGGAAAAAGGTTGTAAAGCGCTTCTTGCACATATATTGAAATAGGACTTACTATGCTTAAGTAAGTCCTATTTACCTTGTATTCACTGTTCCACCCCTTGTCCAGTCTTCCTGTATTCTTCGACATAATGTAATAATTATTTAAAGCTGTTGCTCCTTTGTATTCCTGTCCTCATCACTTATAATAACCCTCTTCATATCCATCATACTTGACCCAAAAATAGCATCCTTAATAAACTTCTTTATTGTAAAAGTTTTTTAATATCTCCAAGGGTTATAACAATCTTGTCACCAATCTTTAGATTGTTTTTGCTCTTATCTGCCATTGAAAAGGCAACTTCTCCTGATTTTAAATGGGTTTCACGTCCATCAGCTTTTGAAGCATTAAGCCACCTATAAAGGTCTTCATTTTTCCCTCTATCATAAACTGAAACAACATAATCCAGTGTTTTAGCTTTTTCCATAAAATAATTAACAGACCTTGATATTGAAATTAAATTATTCATGCTGATGGCCAAAAATGTTGTTGCTAGTATGATGAATATTAATAATATTACATTCATTGATTTCTTCCGCTTAAAATCTCTTTTTAGTATTCTAAAAAACATAAAATTTCGTACCCACTAAATTATTTGCTGTTCATGAGGTTATTATAAATTATAAATTCTTAAATAATCCTTAAATAAAAAAATGCACTGCCTAATATAAAATTAGACAGTGCATTCCTCTGTTCTACTAATTATCAATAACACCTATATTTTTCTGATACTGTTTCGATGCATACACCTTCTGAGCCTGCAGATCCTTCTCTGTTAAATTATCATAATCCTCCTTGTCTAGCATCTTTTTCTTATATATTCTCTGAAGCTCTCTTTTCTTGCTCTCAGCTTCATAATCGTGCTTTTTTACTGCCTTTCTGCTGTAAAAGGAATCCTTATTGCTAGAATGTGCTGCAAATGCCGCTTCATTTTCCTTGCAATAAGAATAACCGCTATAACCATTTTCATCAATCCTTGTAAGAGTTGTACCTGCTAATGAGTTATTAGTTGCAATTGCATCCCTTTTTAGGGTATCTATCATTTCATCTTTAAACTTTGAATCTTTCATCATTCGTTTAAAGGCCCCATCTGTAATCTGAATAGATATACCGGCTTCCCTGTTATATGGCATTGAATCTATCTCTTTCCAAATCTCCTGCTTAAAAACATTCAGTTTTTCATCTTCACTACATTTTTTGCTCTCACTTACTTTTTCAGCCGATTCATTTTTTGCCTTTGTTGTTTTAGAAGTTGAATAATTAATACTAGACGCACTTAATGAATTTATCTCCATAGTAGCTTTTACCTCCTCATATATTAACTCAATTCTCTACTTATTATATCGATATATACATCTTTTTTCTGAACTGTAATTATCCATATATTCCAAATTATATAACGCAATCAAAAATTATCTATCCTAATAATTATCAATTAGCATTGCCAACTATGAAAATCTAAGTATAATGAAAATAGCATTAAATATGTTATTATGCTTTTACTACACTTAGGAGAAAAAAATGAATTTTATAGCTATAGATTTTGAGACTGCAAATAAAAAAAGAGATAGTGCATGTTCAGTAGGTATTGCTGTTGTTGAAAATGGTCAAGTAGTGCAGAGGATACACCGTCTAATAAAGCCTAAAGAGATGAGATTTCTGCCATTCAATGTTGGGATTCATGGAATAACAGCTAGTATGGTTCAAAATGAACCATAGCTCCGGATTTATGTGCTAAATGTATTTTCTTTCAATTAAATTCACCATTTTTAAGTCTCCTATGAGTAATATAAATTCCCATAATTAACATTGCAATAGTCCATACAGCTACATTTAAAACTTCCAATTTGTATTGCAATAAACTAGTTTCTCTTTCAATGCTTTCTGCTATATTCATATATGAACTTATTGGAAGCAGATTACGAATAAAATCTATAATTTTTATATTAAAACTAAATTTATAGAAACATCCGCACATTAAACTTACTATTAAGGCAATGAAGCAGGAAGCTATTTGAATATTATCTCTCATTATAGATGACATAAATAATGCAAAAGCAGTAGATAAAGCAGTTATAATTGCCGTTAATAGAGCTATCATGTAAACACTATAACCAATATCGGTTCGTAGAAACGCTTTTGAAACAGTAATTGCTATGAAGGTTGGTACATAAAGACCTATAAAGGTAAATAAAAACTGTGCGATAATATATGCTTTTTCACTTACTTCAGAAGTAAAAATCCTCTTAAGGGTTTTGAAGGTTATATCATCTGGATAGAATACTGTAAGTGTAGTTCCTTCAATTATTACAAATAATACAATTAAACCTAATAAAGAAGCACCAATACCTCTTACACCTTCAGCTTTGCTGCTTTTCGCAAAAAGTTTTCCATCGTTAAATAACTTCTCAACCAGTTCTCTCTTAAAAACATCTTGTAAAGCTGTTTCAGCTGTATAACTTCCGTCTTTATTTTTTTCTACTACAAAATCATATACACCTAAAGCTAAAGTTGAAAATTGTGGTTTTTTATTTAAAACTATTATTTTACATTTGTTATTTTCTTGAATATTATTATGATTATCAGAAACTAAAGCAACATTGAATTTTGAATTTTTAGAACCTGAAAATATCAAAGCAGCAGCAATAACAATGGGTATAATTATTAAGGCTGAGATAACCATATCTTTTCTAGTTCTCATTCTACATAGCTTGTTTTTTAACAAATTTATATAATTTACAATTTATTTTATATTAAAATTATTAAAATATCTACTAACAATAAAATTATTATTGGGTATTTAGCTACGGCAGTTCACATTTATCTATTCCTTTAGGAGCATACGCAAAAAAACCTCAAATAGAATATCTATTCAAGGTTTAAAATATTTACTAATTAAATTGATTTAATTTAGATAGCTGTAATATTTTCTGCTTGAGGTCCTTTTTGTCCTTTACCAATATCAAAAGAAACCTTTTGACCTTCTTCAAGTGACTTATAGCCTTCTGATTTTATTTGAGAAAAATGTGCAAAAATATCTTTTCCATCTTCTCCTGTAATAAATCCAAAACCTTTTTCTGAATTAAACCATTTTACTGTACCAGTCATCTAACTGTACCTCCGAAATTTTATTATTCTTAAACTCATTGTACTAATTCACTAATAAAATTTCGATATCATCATACTATACATAGAAAGTACTAACTGAAATATATTTTGTTGAATTATTAACTATCAATTTAAGTTCTTGTTAATAATAACATAGTCTGTTAGATAAAACAAGTTATTCTTTTTAATCAGCACGTTTATATAAATTATTTGTATAATCCTTATTGATAGTATATTATTAGAAGATATGGTAGCCAGAAGGTTCTAATTGTGCTTTCATTGAGAGTGAGAACCAATATAACTAGTTAAGTCAATAAAGGATACTAACTTAATTAATACGCTTTTATTTTCCCCTCACAATATCTACTATTAATCACCAGCACTTTCTTCAACATGTATTAATTTAACTCTAAAAATGGAACTATAGAAATGGAACTCTATAACAAGGAAGGTAGAATACAATGAATTTTAATCAATTAGGAATCAGCGAAGATATAGTAAAGATATTAAAAAATAATGGTATCACCGAGCCTACACCGGTTCAAGCCGAAAGCATAAATCTTATAAAAAATGGAAAAGATGTTATAGTTGAATCTCAAACTGGCACAGGCAAAACCCTTGCGTTTTTGCTTCCCATTTTTGAAAATATTCAACCTAAGGTGGATACAGTTCAAGCCTTAATTTTAACTCCTACAAGGGAGCTTGCCCTTCAGATAGCAGAAGAAGCTTTAAAGCTTAAACAGGCTAAAGATATCAATATATTGGCAGCCTATGGAGGCAAGGATGTTGGTTCTCAACTTAAGAAGCTAAAGGCCGGCATTCATCTTATTATTGCAACCCCTGGAAGACTTTTGGATCACCTTGAAAGAAAATCCATAGATTTAAGTAAATTAAAAACCTTTGTACTGGATGAAGCGGATCAAATGCTTTTAATGGGATTTAAAAACGAGGTGGAAGCAATTATAAAAAACACCTCTAAAAAACGCCAAACCCTTTGCTTCTCTGCAACCATAAATTCAGATGTTAAAAGATTGGCCTATAGATACATGAAAGAACCTGCAACAGTAGCCATTCACAAGGAGGAAGTAACTCTTGAGGCTATTAAGCAGCAAGTTGTAGAAACTACAGACAGAAGAAAACAGGATGCTTTATGTTCTGTGCTGAATCAAGATAATCCATTTATGGCTATAATATTTTGCAGAACCAAAAGAAGAGTAGATGAACTGGAAGAGGCGCTATATAAACGAGGCTACAACTGTGAAAAGCTTCACAGCGACATACTTCAGTCAAAGCGTGAAAGAATAATGAAAGCCTTTAGGAATGGGGATTTTCAATATTTAATAGCAACAGATGTGGCCTCCAGGGGACTTGATATAAGCGGAGTCAGCCATATATATAACTATGACATACCTGAAAGCGTAGAAAGTTATATACATCGAATCGGCAGAACCGGAAGAGCCGGAGAAGAAGGCTACACCTGCCTATTTATCGATCCAAAAGACAGTTGGAGGCTTGAAGAAATAGAGAAAGCTATTAAATTTAAAATACCACGAAGGGACTTAGATGAAGAGAAGCATGTCTACAAATAGAATTGCCCGTGGATATTTCAAAGGAGCGTGCTCAGAGCCCGAGGAATAATCATATAATTCCTCGGGGTTGATTTTTTAGTCTATAACTTCTTTTGCCATGTTGATCATATCATCTTTGCTTAATCCATTATAATTCATATTAATAATGTAGTAAGATAGTCCATCTTCATACCACATAATATCTTGCACTTGACTAACCTCCACCTTCTCATCCTCGCTTCCATATCCGATTTGAAGGAGCCCTTCATTTTGTAAATGTTTTTCTTCATCAGTTGGTTTGTATCCATTTGGAACCGACTTATACTGTTTGCTATTGTACATGATTTTAACCCCGTTATATTCTAGTGATATAGCATTTTTTGATATGCCTTCATTAAAAGATTTCTCATCTGTTTTTTGAATAGACATACTTAAACTCTGATCTTTTTTAGACCCATCTTTTTTATAATAAAAATCTGCACTCTTGTATTTTCTAATAGTAGTTCCTTTTTCATCTTGGATTTCTTTGTTTGTATAGTTAAATGTATTAAATTCAAACCCATTTTTAAAGGATTCAACATATTTAGGGATAAAGCCAACGGTCTCTTTTACTTTATCTTTACTCGGAAAGGTTTTAACTTCAGTTAGAATAGATGATGAGCCAAATATTGAAGAAAAATTAGTTGCTGCAACACATGTAACACTTAATGCAACAACAAGTATTCCTGCAATTATGGCTGTTCTTGATTTTAATAATACATGTTTCTTAGTAAAAACTCCTTCATTATCTTTTTCTTTTAATATTTCATTTTTAATTTTAAAAAACATGTTTTCAGGTACTGAAGCATTATCTGATTTATAAATTAAGCATTCTTTAATTTTTTCATCTATCTTTTCATTAAACTTACTATTCATTAAATCCCACCCTCTTTAAATTTCTATGATCATATTCATCATCACATTTAATTAAATTGCTTTTTAATTTTCTTCTTGCAGTATAAAGTCTGGATTTCACTGTTCCTTCAAAGCATCCCATTATTTTTGCAATTTCCTTAACTGTAAGACCATTAAAATAATATAGAACTATTACTGTTTTTTGTTTTAAATCAAGCTTTTCAATTTCTGCATAAAGATTATTATTTTGCTCTTTTCTTAAATATTGTTCTATAGAAGTGTCAGTACTTTTTTCATCTGCTTTTTCAAATATATTATCAACTGGCAATAGTTTTTTATCTTTTTTTGCATATCTCCATGCAATCCGCGTAAGCATTTTATAAAACCATGATCTAAACAATTTAACATTTTTAAGACTCTTTACATTTTTATAACAACTTATGAATGCTTCTTGCACAATATCTTCACTTGTATGCTTGTTACCTGTAATAAGATATGCGTATTTAAATGACTGATTTTTATATATGTCAAACAATTCACCTAATGCGTTCATATCACCAGACTGGATTTTTATGACGAGCTCCTCTTCGCACAATTTACTCTCTCCCTTCGTATGTTATCGATGCATCTATATATTAGAGATATTAAGTTCTTAATTGGTTCATTTTTAGAAAAAAATTTTAGTTATTATACCATATCTTACCTAAAGTATAAAAACTCATTAGAAAAAGATAAATTCATTGAAGTTTCAAGATTAGTCCATTTCAACAAAAAAACACCGATTATTTTACATATAGAATCAGTGTTTCTTCGTTTTTAATCATTATTTTCTCAAAATCTTATCCATCGCTTTTCCCTTTGCTAACTCATCGATTAGTTTATCCAAATAGCGAATTTCCTGCATAGTTGGTTCTTCAATGTCTTCCACTCGGACTCCGCAGATAACCCCTTTAATCAAAGTACGTAAAGGGTTCGGTTTGGGAGCTTCCGCAAAGAAAGTCTCGAAATCTGTCTGTTTTTCCAGTTGCGCTTCTAGCTCTTCCTGACTATATCCGGTCAGCCATCGGATGATTTCATCAACTTCTGTTTTCGTACGTCCTTTTTTCTCTGCCTTTATAACATAAAGGGGATAGACACTTGCTACACTCATAGTATAGACATGATGTTTGATCATGATAACGCCCTCGCTTAGATAATTTTCTTTATTGTATCACGAAAAATAATTGGCTTCAAACAAAAGTACCTTTATTTTACTAATTAAGATAATGCTAGTAATAATTTATAAATATATGCTATAATTTATTTATTCTTTCCTTTATCCTGGGCTTCGAAGACTTCTAGGTTAAAAGTTATTAAAGACGAGGCAGTAAACTTAACTGTACTTGACTTACCAACAACTTATGGCGGCTGCAAAATTAAAAAGATGATATAACTTAAAAAAGAAAAATGAAATAACAGCAAGTAAAATCAAGCAGTAATGTCTCTATTTCTTTATAATAAATGTAGGACGGTTGAAATGAGGTGAACAAGCGAATGTACGAGTGGCAGAAGCAAATTCAAATAATCGTTGATGAAATTGACAAATGTATTAAAAATTATAATGATGAAGCCTTGACACTACGCTTTCTTTCTCGCAGGCTGGGTTATTCCGAATTTTATACAACGAAAAAATTCAAAGAAATATCAGGTATGCAATTTAGGGATTATCTACGGCATAGAAAATTAGCCTTTGCACTAAAAGAAGTTCGGGATAGTGAAAAAAGCATTTTGGATATTGCCTTTGATTATGGTTTTTCATCACATGAAGCTTTTACCAGAGCTTTCAAGGGAACATATGGTGTAACTCCAAGTGAATACCGAAAAAAACCTAATCCTGTCGTTCTTCGAACAAAAATAAACTCTTTCGACCGCTACTTTTTAGGATTGGGAGAGATTGGTATGATGAAATCTACAGATGATGTTAAAATTTATTTTATAACCATTCCCGCACACAAATTTTTGCACATTAAAAACTATGAGAGTAATGGGTATTGGGATTTTTGGCAAAAGCAAAGTCTTATTCCGGGACAGGACTGCGAAACAATTTGCGGCTTACTGGATAGTATCAAGGGCAAATTGGATGATGATGGCGGGAGTGAATCTAACAGCGGCAGCGGTCAGATTATTGCATACATTAATGACCCGGACGGCAGACTCTGTGATTGGGGTATTCCACGTACAGAGTGTTATGGTGTACGTCTTCCTTTTGATTATAAAGGTGAAGTACCATCACAAATGCTTATAATTGATGTTCCCGAAGCCGAGTATATTGTTTTTGAACATGGGCCATTCGATTATGAGCAGGAAAATCGTAGTGTAGAGGAGAAGATTGAAAAGGCAATGGCAACTTTTGATTTTGCAGGCACCGGTTACTGCTTTGATACTTCCCCAGGTAGAATAATTTACTTTTATCATGATCCGGAGCGTTTTTGGAAGTATATCAGACCAGTGCGGAAGTAGATAAAATCGACTGCCTGCCCTCTATTGTTACTAACGAGAAAACCAAATAGAAAATAGCAACTTCCAATTTAATGTCAAAGAAAAGAAGCACCCATTCTTAGAAATTAGTGCTTCTTTCCTAATTAATTTTCCACAAAAATAAATTTATATCTTATATTTTAAAATAGAAACTCATTTTCCCAATCAAAATCTCCAGATTCTTCATAACATAATGGCCAATGGCTGCACCATTCTGGAACATTAGGCTTTTCTACCCTGTCCACACTTGGAGTATAAGGTTTCAAATCTAAAATACTACTATCATTCATTGCATCGATATAAGTAATACAAATTATCCCTTTTTCATAATCTATATGTGTTATTTGAGTAACAGACAATGCTATAGGATTAGGTCTTTCAGGTGATCTAGTTGAAAAAATCCCCAACTTTTTAGGTGCCTTTTTATACGGTTTATTCACTTCCAAAACACTTCTGCTATTGCTATTATCACATTTATCAAACCACCACAATACATCAATGTGGCTAAAAGATTCTAATCCCTGCAATCCTTTTATATACTCCTTGTTAATTTGAAGAAATATGCTTTCTCCTTCAACTTTAATCTTACCAATTTCTTTTAATTCCATAATTATTACCTCCTATTTATCTTATAAATAGATAATAGACCCTCACATAATGTGAGAGTCAATATAGTTATTTTAATGGAATTTGTATTTCAGTAAGATATTCTTCAGGGTTATCTACATCACCAACACCTATATGACATATCTGCCTAGAAGGTTTATCTGCCATATGTTCATTATGACTTTCCAGCCAATATGCAAGCTTTTCATATGCTTTTGCTAAATTAATATATGGTCCATATACCATTGCATAAGCCATTTTGGGAACAGCCTCTACTTCTCTATATATAAATCCATCCTTGTTTTCTCCAATCCTATTTACAAGCATTCCAACTTCAACATCTACATTATCATCCTTGTGTTCTATATCATGATACATAGCAATATTATTGTACACATCCTGCCTTACTGAAATATTTTCTCTTCTAATAAATTCACATAACTTACCCCATAGAAATCCTTCATGAAAATATGCTGGTATCCTATCTCTTTTAGATAAAATTAACATCTTATCTACCTTCTTAAAATTTATATTGCAGTGTATCTTAAACTTTTTCTCTTCAATTTCTTTTATTGCACTATCTATCTTATCTATTCGTTGTTGTTCTATAGCTATTTCCTTGTTAATCTGTATTTTCTTTTTTTCTAATTCATCTAATATGTCTACATCATTACATCTTTGTACTATATCTTTTATTTCCAATGTAGTAAACTTAGTATCTCTTAATAAAACAATTTTCTGGAGCACTGGTATCTGTTCTGCAGAATACATTCTATATCCTGTAAATAAATCAACCTTTACAGGTTTTAATAATCCAATCTCATCATAATATCTTAACATTCTAATTGAAACTCGAGTTAACTTTGAAAACTCCCCAATTTTAAACACTAATATACCTGCTACCAAAATCGCAACAAATCAATTTTAGCATCCTATTTATCAAATAGAATGGTATTATCACAGGATTTTACTACTGCGATATAGACTTTCGTCCATAAATCTCGCATGCATTAAAGATAAGCCCTTATTACAGCAATAAAGTTCTACAAAATTGTGACTGTTAGTCACTCCTTAAATATTTATTTTCCTATGATTAACCACAATGCAGGTTTTCCACCTACCTTTCCTATTATATTTTTATTAATTTCATTTCATTTTGGCCATTCATTTTTACTTTTAAATTTTTCTATATTAGTTACTAGTTTTTCTACATATGCCATTTATAGCTTACTGTCTTATCTACCATCATAACGCTAACTCATCTGGATTTGTGTTAATTCCAATCATCTCATTATATACTAGTATAATATATTTAGAAACAACTTCCTATCTTTCCATACTATTTTACATTTTTCAATGACTGCCATTATTATTTTATACATAGTACTGAGCCTGTGCATTCCATAATTCATAATACTTGCCTTCCTTATTTGCAATAAGCTTATCGTGGCTACCGCGCTCTATCAGCCGCCCTTCGTCAAAAACTGCTATATCGTCACAAAAACGACAAGAAGATAAACGGTGAGAAATATAAATTGCGGTTTTATCACCTACTATTTCATTGAATTTTGAATAAATCTCAAATTCAGCTATGGGGTCCAGAGCAGCTGTAGGCTCGTCAAGGATGATAAATGGGGCATCTTTATATAAAGCTCTAGCTAGTGCAATTTTTTGTGCTTCTCCACCAGAGATTTCCACACCATCTTCTTCAAAGTCACTGTATAAAGCAGTTTCAAGTCCTTTTGTCATAGTAGACAGTCTGTCATCAAAACCTGACTTTTTTAAAGCTGACACTGCCTTTTCACAGTCATATTCCACACTTGCAGCTACATTTTGTCCCAAGTTGAATGAAAACAGCTTAAAATCCTGAAACACAACAGAAAAAATGCTCATATACTCTGTGTAGTTATACTTTTTAATATCAATACCGTTAAGCGTAATGATTCCCTCCGTAGGATCATATAACCGGCAAAGCAATTTTATCATGGAGGTTTTTCCGCTGCCATTCATACCCACAATCGCCATACGATGTCCGATTTTCAGTTTCATATTTAAATTTTTCAGCGCATAAACTTCGCTTCCAGGATATTTGAAGGATACGTTCTTAAATTCAATTTCATATTCGTTGTCATTGCGTTTTTCTATTGGGAGTGTGCCTTTAAATATGACATCAGAAATATTCATATACTCCATTGTAGATTGTTGACGTTCTGCCGCAATAGCATATTCTGTAAAAGAAGAAAATACACTTGATAAATCCGATGAAAATCGGTAAATGATAGAAGCAAATTTTAATACCGAACCAATGGTTAATGCTCCGGATACTGCACGTACTGCAACAAATATATATGCAATTACTTGCAGCAGTCCCGCTGATAAGCCGCTTACAAAACCTTGCGCACTGTTATTGAGTGTTATTTCACTTGTCCAATATGATTTTTCTTTACACTCATCATCAAGATGAGTTTTAATTATATTCTGACCATTAAATATTCTAATGTCTTTGCCCTGCTTATAATCTTGCTTATTCCATAAAAAATAACCAAGGTAACCATATATGGATCCAGTTTCATTTAAGATTCTATGCAGCTCTTTTGTTTTTTTATCAGAAAACAAAATGTTAAATATAATAACAATGAAAAAAGCTATTAACATCAGCAAAGAAGATATATCAGAAAATACATTGCTGTTAAAAAACAAAGGCAGCAAAACAATAATTGATACCACTAAGCTTACAGTGCTTGATAAAAGTGCTGGCAGCTGCTCTATCATACTATAAAATCCAGCTCCCCAGTTATTATCATTACGTATTCTTGTGCGGATATCATTAACCTTTGGGCTTTCAAGAAGTTCATAATCCATTGTCAAAGTTCGGGCACTCATTTTCATGTCAAACTTTTTAACACATATTTCGGTATGAACTTCTTTGATTTTGCCAAGGTATGCATTGACAATTGTCAGAGCAAATATACCACCCACTGTAGATATAGAAACAAGAATTAATGTACTAATATCTTTGCCTTGTGATAAACCATCAATTACATAAGCAGATAAGAATATAGTTATAAAGGGTAATGATGCTCCGATTACGGAACTTACAAAGGTTGTTACAAAAACGCGTGCTTGCTAGACGATGAGAAATGTATATAGCTGTTTTATTTTGGGAAAGTTCATAAAAATCATGATAAGTTTCACTTTCAGCAATAGGATCAAGTGCAGCAGTGGGTTCGTCCAAAATTAATATTGGCGCATTTTTATATAATGCTCTTGCCATAAGCAATTTTTGCTGCTGGCCTCCTGAAAGTACAATTCCATCCTTAACCTCCTTTGTCATTGGTGTACGGATGCTGTCTGGATATTGATTTATCTTGTCATATAGTCCAACCTTTTTTAAACACTGTTTTACAAGCTCCATATCAGTTTCTTTTTCTATTTGCAGAGAAACATTTTCTGCTACTGTAAATGGAGGTATATATACATCTTGAAATACAGCAGAAAAAAGCTTATATAAATCTTTTTTACGGAAATTATTTATATTTATGCCATCAATTGATATTTGACCTCTATCAGGCTTGTAAAAACCACACAGCAGTTTAATAATTGTTGTTTTTCCAGCTCCGTTTACACCAACAAGGGCTATTTTTTCACCTTTTTTTATTGAAATACTAAAATCCTTTAATACAGGTTCACTATTTTTATCGTAGGAAAAGTAAACATGGCTAAATTCAATGGACATGTTCTCACCAGATAGAATATCTACCATATTATACGGTTCAGGTTCATCTGTATTATCAAGAAATGCACGCATATCATTCATTTGCAGATTAGCTCCATTAAGCTCGTTAATGTCTCCTATAATACTGCCAACAAATCCCGAAAAACCTGTTATCGCTCCAAAATACAACACAAAATTGCCAATGGAAATATTGTCCTTTACAACTGACCAAATTAAATATGCATATGCAATTCCATCACGTAAAAACAATGTAAATGCATTTACAACACCGGACACAAAATATCGGTTTTTAATTTTTCGGCTTAATGCAATATAACCTTCAAGTAATATTTCCCGCAGTTGAATAAGCCAGCTGCTCATACCATATAAACGAATATCCTTCCCATATTTTACATCTTTTGCAGTCCATTCAACATAATCAAGCTTTTTATTAAACCTCGCTTCTTCATCCTTATGATTATACTGATATTTTTGAGCATTTTTAATTGAAAAGTAATTTACAACAGACAATATAATATAAATATTTAGAGTTGATATTATGCCAGAATAAATTATGAAGCATATGATACTAACAAAAATATTAATCATTGCCACAGTCATTTTTGAAGTACCGGACCAGTCACCTGCACGTAATGTACTCACGGCTCTTTCATATTTGGTCTGTCCTTCTGCACTTTCAACATAAATATAATCACAACTTAATGACTGTAAAAATAGCTTTATTTGATAGTACGTTCGCATATCATTGTACATCATATATTTTCCATTTCCTGCCATATTTGATAATGCCATTGACACAGCCATCAATAATCCAAAAACTGTTAAGGTATAAATAATTTTCATCTTATCTGCCGAGGCAGTTACCAAGTCAACAGTAATTTTGGGAAAATAAATACCAAACAACGGTGACACAACAGATAACATCGCTTGTAGCAGAATAAAAACTATTAATAGCGGGTGCGCTTTCCACATATCTTTTAATAAAAAAATAATATTATTTAGTACACTGTATTTAAGGTTTTTATTTTTCTCTTCCAACCTAATCCCCCCTTTCCTGTAATATACTATAAAGCCTATGTACAAATTAAAATACTTCACGAAATGTAAGAAAATAAGCACGAAATGTTACAGCGGAAGCATCACTTCAGTTGCAAACACACCTTCTTCATTCTGACGGTTTACATAGCCTGCATATTTCTCTACAATTCGGTCTACACGCATCAATCCGAAACCGTGAGTAGCAGAGTTTTTTGTAGATATGTAAGTCCTTCCGTTTTTCTTTATGATGCCACCATCAGAATTTGAAATAGAAATATAAAGCTGCTCTTTCAAAATATCTATATAAACACGGATAAATCTATCATTTTCATTAGCTTGTTTAAGGCACGCCTCCATAGCATTATCAATCAAATTTCCAATTATAACACACAGATCAATTTCTGATATATTTAGCTTCTTGGGGACTATTGCTTTAGCGTTCACATTGATTTTTTTCGATAGTGCAAGGGATATTTTACTGTTAAGTATGGCATCAACCATAACATTGCCGGTTTTCAGCACAGTATCAACAGAGCTAAGATCATCATCAAGTTTACTTAGATAGCTTTCAAGCTCTTTCGTTTGTCCTAATACAAGATGTGCTTTCATGGTCTGTATATGATTATGATAATCGTGCCGCCATCCCCTCATCTGGCGGTAAATGTTCTGTACTTCGTCACAATGCTTGGTAATAAGGTCATTCTGAAATGCTGCAATGCGCTTATCTACAAGTTTAGGAAAATAAATTCGTAAAAAGAAAATAATTATAATTACAGCCAGTATAAAACCTGCTGCAATACCAATATACATCTGATATTTCATAAATCAGCCTCCTTAAAAAACTTAATAAATGCCTGATTTACAGAATGGTATAGGCTACGGCTCACTGGAATGTTTCTGCCATTTTCAAGAGTAAGTTCTTTCTTCCCTATCTTGGAAATATACCTTATACCTGCGATATAAGAACGGTGGCATCTAATGAAATAATCTTTATCCAACACTTTTTCAAGTTCACTTATATTAAGTTTTATTTCATAAGAAGCTTTTAATGTTTCAAGCTTAATATAGTGACCAAAGGCTTCAGCTGATACAATCTCACTTTTGGGAATTCGTACATTTTCACCTTCAGTAGTCACAACAATAAAAGACGGTTCTTTCCTTATTCTGCCACAAGCCTTATCCAAGCATGAAAACAACTTTGTTTCATCCACAGGTTTAATGAGATAATGCAGAGCTGATACATCATAGCCTAAATTCATATAATCAGATAATCCTGTAACAAAAATTAAAGACAGCTTATCATCTGTCTTTCTTATTTCTTTTGCCAGCTCTATACCGTTCATTCCTTTCATTTGAATATCCAAAAGCAAAATATCAAAGCTTTTATCTTCACACCAGGCAAAGTAAAAGCTCTCTGAATTGGAAAATAATTTAATTGTAGCTGTTTTATTATTATTTAACACCCACTGATTTACCATCTTAGACAATAAAAGTGCTTGAACATTTTCATCATCAACAATTGCAATATTTAACACAGAAAACTACACCTCAATTCAGAATCTATTGTCGCATAATTAAAAACATAATTCGTAAAAAATAATTAATAAAAAAGTGAATTTCTATACTTTCATCAATCTAGCTATTACCACAATTATACACTTTTTTATAAATGTTCACCATGCTGAATCAAGATAATCCATATATAGCTATAATATTTTGCAGAACCAAAAGAAGAGCAAATGAACTGGAAACAGCACTATATAAACGATATTACATATGAAGTATTAAATCATGAAGAGGTATAATAACTACCAAGGTACAGGTTTTGAAATTAGAGGAATCGCAGAATTCCTTACATCTGGTTCAAAATTCGATATGATAAAAGAAAAGTATCCATTTTTAAGTAAGTTCTTAGAAATAACTGTTACATCAGCAAAGCAACTTCTTTAAGTTACTGATTAATGCCAATTGATGTATTTAACTCCTGATAACACATTACGTATACCGTTTTGGACTGCAATGGGCTTTAAAAATAGCCAAAAAATAGACCCTGATAACAAAATGACTATATATGAAAAAAGAATAGATTAGTTTTACGACCTATCTAAGAATAATCATCAAAAGCATAGCAGAACTTGTCATGGTATGGCAAATTCTGCTCTTGGTCTTATATCTTAGATCAAAATACTGAATTCTAATTTTAATTTTACTGGAAACATATATTGCTTCTCATATTCCTATAACTGACTAATACTACGTATTCGGTTCACATTTACTCCAATTTAGGTAAAATTCTGCCTTATTTATGGTATGGTTCTCCGTAACGAATATAACGTTTTTTTCGTCACTTGTCACGAGGCTGGCACTTGAAATTTCTATTCTTTGTTTTTCTTCCTATTTTGAAACTGCGTGCTACCTTGTGGCCTACCTTATCCGTCACGGTGACTATATAGGCACCTTTTTTTGTAAACTTATTCTTTCTTGGCCATGCAATCTTTTTGCCGTTCAATGTTACTGTTTTGCTCATAAGGTTTGCTTCGGTGACAGTGACAACCATGCTGCTCTTGACACGATTGATTGTGATTTTCGGCGCAGTTTTGTCGATTGTGAAAACGACAGTTGTTGTGTTACCTGCTGCATCGATGACGACAAGAGTGTGCTTACCTTCCGTGCTAACAATTGCGCCACTTGTGAAAGCAGTTCCATCAAGCGTAGCGGTTCCCTCATTAAACGTAATGACTTTATTCGCATTGTAAATGCCTTTATTGTTGACACCAGAAACCACTGGAGGCACCTTGCTTTCTGTTGCAAATATATAGTTGCTAAAATGGGTTGTCTGAAAAGTCGCTGTTCGCTTCGTCAGATCAAATGTCGCGTTCATATCAATCAACGTGCCCGTATCTGAATCGTAATAGTAGATATGCGGGTTTGAACCGACTTTGATCGCTGCAATCTGTGCGTCGGTAAGTGTTATGGTCACTGTAACCTCACCTGAAAGAATATGAACCGCCTCCGTGCCCGTGGACGTTGTCCGATTGAGATTGATTTTGACAGCAGCAACCACCGTTCCATTTACCTTTGACACCGCTGCCTGCGCCGCAGTCTGTGTAGACTTAGGTGCCGCGCTTTGAGAAAGGGTAAGTCCTGTACCGTCACCGAGCGCGTTGTTCAAAACAGAAGCCGGAGCGGTAACTGTTACATTTCCTATTTTGACAATATCATGATTAATCATTGACGTATTGGTTTGTGAAGGCGTTATAGTAGCTGTAGATTCCGCATTTCCACCTATTGTTGTGGTTGTGCCGATTATAGTAATATCGATCGGAGTTGTTGTGCTTCCGCCGCTGCCACCGGAATAACTGTCTCCGCCGGTGCTTGCCGCGCTGACTGTTACAACACAATTTGCCGTTTTGTTTCCGTTTGGGGTAGTTGCGGTAATGGTGGCTGTTCCAACGCCCACCGCCGTTACCTTACCGATGCTGTCGACTGTAGCAATGCCAATGTTTGAACTGCTCCAAGAAACATTCTTGTCTGTCGCATCTGATGGTGTCACTGTGGCTATAAGTATCGCACAGTCGCCAATCGTAAGCGATTTGCTTGTTGAATCCAGTGATACGCCGGTTACACTCACCGTTGCTGGTGTCGCTGCAGTTACGGTTATTGTTTCCGCTCCGATTACTCCTGAACCATCTTTCGCTGTTGCCTTTACGGTAACAGTGCCGGCACCTGTTGCGCTCAAAAGGCCGTTGTCGCTGATTGTCGCACTGCCTGTTCCGTTTGTCACGCTCCATGTGACGCTTGAATCGGTCGCGTCTAAAGGGGTAACTGTGGCGCCCATCTGCAAAGTGTTTCCAATGGTTACACTTGTTACGCCTCCGGTTCCACTGACCATTATGCCGGTGACGGGCACTTTCGCCCGGTGAACCGTGATCATATAGTTTTTTGTATTGCCCGCTTGCGCAGTTACAACAATGGTGATTGTTGTGTCCTCGCCCGCCGTGAGAGCTATGCTGGAGGAAACCGTGTTGTTTCTAACCACATTGCCGTTTACCGTTATCAATGCGTGGCTCTCATTTGCCTTCGGCGTAACGGTAATACTATCGGTTCTATATCCGACGCTTAACATATATTGGGTCTTATCAGCAGAAAATGCTGGGGAGAGCGTGCCGGAGCTGACGCTCACCGAATTTAACGTTGCATCAGTGGAAACAATGGTAAAGGCCCTTTCTATCGTTCCGGAATAGTTACCGATTCCGGTGACCACCACCATGTAACTGCTGGCGGTCGTATAGGATGCATCTTTCCCAGACGCTTTATCGGTCACAGTATAGTCGGTTCCCTCAATCAAAGTCGTGTCTCCATCTTTTATGTTGACATCAGGTGTATGCGTGCTACCGTCATATGTCTGTACGGGAATATCCTCCACGTTAATAGAGGAATCTGTCAAAGATTTTGGCACAATTTTAAAGGTTGCGCTGCCAGAGCTTTGATCATAATTGTTAATACCTGTTACAGTAACGATCACTGTTCCTACATTTTTGCATGAGGAATAGCTTACTGTGTAATCAGCGCCTTCCTTAAGAGGTACATTTGTATCAGGATCTTTGACAGTAACGTTGGGTTTGATTTCACTACCAGTGTAGGTTTTGTCGCTGATGCTGCCTACGCTGAATGTGCACTCTTTGGATTTTATATTGAAAGTTGTACTTCCCGAGCAGCCCGCATAACTTTTGGTTCCTGCAATCTTCACATGTGCCGTGCCGGCATCTATATTATCTCTCTGTGGATATGAAATGGTATAATCCTGCCCTTCAGTAAGTAAGCTGTTATTTGTGCTGTCCCTTACGGTAATACCCGGTGAAATTGCGCTCCCGCTATATGTTTGATTGGCAATTGAATCAATGCTGAAAATAGAAGTATTTTCGGTAATTGCGAAGTCATAAGAAGCGCTTGTCCCATTATATGTGCCGTCAGATGATTTCGTTGCAGTAACGGTATAGTTCCCGACATCGATAGGTTTCTGAGCGGTAGGGCCGTAATCCGTGCCACTCCGTCCGCTGTAAGAAAAAGTAACATCGCCATTGCCCGAACCACCGGATGTATCCGGGGTCATCGTTTGGCTATGGCCAATGTAGCTTGACTGCATACCAGTAACAGATAATGTTCTCTGATCCTGCAAAAGCGTGTTGGAACCGGAACCTGCAAGCCCAGAATAATTATACTCATTTCCGCTGGCTGTCACTGAGACGCTTGTGTTTTCGGAAGATTGGCATATGTAAAGATATAAATATCCATTCGTATCAGTGTATAAATCATTACTTCCATACGGATAGGAGCAAGGTTTCGGCTGGTAAAGAGCCAACGAATCTACTTTAGCAACCGAGGTGGTATTGGGAATTTGAATTTTGGTTAAGTAAACATTTGAGCCTATAGTACCGCTATATTGTGGAGTCGGGCTTATACTTCCAGCGTTTACTGAACCACCCTGAATGTAAACCTTATCGTCGTTTTTTTGAGACGACCCGTTACCGATGCCGTTTGAAGTCACGGTACCGCCCGTAATGTTAATTTCACCGCCTGTTCCAGTATCACCAGACCCGATACCCGCGCCATTTATTCCTGTGGCATTTACCTGCCCGCCACTTATCTGAATCTTCTTAAATTCTGCATATTGTCCAGAGCCTATGCCTGCACCTCCCGCGTTGCCATATTGTCCGGCATTTCCGGCTGTTGCTGTCACCGTTCCACCACTTATAAAAATTGTACCAGTATCTACAAGTTGTTCTGCACCAATTGCGGAAGCTCCATAATCACCTCCCTGTGCAATAATCGTGCCTCCTTCAATATGAAGAGTAGCCAAGCTTTCAACACAAATCGCCGGGCATCCGGTTGATCCAGTCGCATTCAACGTTCCCGTGCTTGCCGATGTGATATCGCATGTTGAGCTACCTTTTATGTCCATGGCTGATTCGGCAGGATATCCATCCTTACCTTGGTTTCCACCAATAATTGTATTTACGCCGTTAAGGGTCAGATTGACTGTGTTGCCGTCCTCTATATCTATCGGAGTGCCCTCTGTGCCACTCGGGAATTTGATATTGACCCTGTTCAGCATAATATTTACTGTTCCGATATTGGCATCAACTTTAATCGTATTGGAATTGCTACCGCCGCTGATTACGTAGTCACCTGCCGAAGAAATTTCGATATTATTACTTGAAATATTCAGTGATGTTGCTGCTTTTACTTTTATCACTCCGCCCGGCATCATTGTGAAATCCATCAGCACCGATAACAGTACCACCAAACCTTTTGTAAATCTACCTTTTGTTATGAACATTTCCTTTTTCCTCCATTGTTTTTACTATGCCATTTGTTATTGTAAATCCGGTAACCTTAACAGAATATTGTCAATCCTCAGTGTTAAGAGCAAAGTCTCTCTAGTTTTACACTAAAAAATTATACAGCATGTATTCTTCATTTCATATGGGCCAAATGGCCCATTTTTTAGAAAAACGGAGGGTTACAGCAGACCTTTTATCCACGCGGCTTTCACGGCAGCGGCTTTGCCGTTGACTTCCAGTTTACGGTAAATATCCTCGAGATGCCGTTTAACTGTGGCAGGTGCTATGATAAGGCTGTCCGCAATTTCTTTTCGACTCAGGCCATCTGCCAACAATATAAGGACATCTTTCTCTCGCTCCGTAAGCTCCGGACTTTGCATGAAAACGTCGCTGAGATTTTCGGCATACTGCGCGCAAGCAAACGACACGCGGTTTGTAAAAGCGTCGAATTTATGTTTTTCCTCCATCGCTTTTAATATGGGCAGTAAATGCACCGCGCACTCCGCAAAAGGCAGCACGATTTCATCTGGCTTTGCCATCTCCAAAGCACCAAAAAGCACAGGTAGGGCTTCATCCACACCATAAAGGTGAAATTTTGCGGCGGCAAGCAAGATCGTATTGTGGATAAAGCCGAGCCTGTTCTGAAATATTGAAAATGAAGAGTAAAAGCTGTCGGAAAGTGCTTCAATTTTCAGATATTCCCCCTGTGCGAGCAGTGCTTTTCCATATACAAGCTTGTCAAATCCAAGGCCGCCGAAGAACATGTTCAAAGAAGACAGGTCGCCGTTTTTAAGCCATAATGGAATGTTTTCCGACATACCGAGCAACGAATAAACATAGCCACGGCAAAGCTGCGCCATTGAGCTGTAAACTGATCTGTTCAACTTTTCCGCATCGTCGCAGAGCTGCCGCAATATTTCGCGCGCCGTGCCAATTTTTCCCAGAGCCAGAGCCGCACGTGTCATATTGAATTTTGCGCAGATAATCACGCTCCACTGCGACTTTGTCTCTGCCTTATAAACAGCCTTTTGACTTTCAAGAATTGCGCTGTAAAAATTGCCAGTTTCGCAGGCATATTCAGCAGTAGCCAAAGAATCGCTGCCCATTCCACAGCCGTCCGAAAAATCGACGTGCGCATTGCGCTGAGAAATAGCGGTGATTTCCTTCAGCGAGCCTGCGTCCCTGAAATAAATATAAAGGTAATGGGGCGAGCCAAACGTGAACTCGTTAACATTTAACATAATGTAGGACTGATGCCCATTCAGAAGGCCAATAATTTTATCATTGTATGTGTGCATTTCCGCAAGGCGATTGAATACCGTAAATTTACGCACACACAGAATCTCAGCAAGAATATGGTTTCTTTGGGTTTCATTAATATCTTTTTTTCCTATATAGTATGTTTCCAGTTCGGCAATGCACTCCTCCAGATTCTCAATTACAGACTTTTTCTGCTTTAAGACTGAATAAAAAAGATATCGCAAATAAGCAATCGGTTTATCAAAGAGCAGTTTCCTTGTGACTGAGGCAAAAAGCTCATCAGCTCCTTCAAAATCTGTGTAAAGGTTCCTGATCGGCACAGGGTTGTTCAAATGTGTGAGGATTATGTTTACTTCTCCCGCGCGTGCGAGATATGTATATGCTTCTAGCAATTCATTATGTTGGAGGTGCCATTGACCAAGCCTGCAGTAAAGTTCCTTCTGTTCTCCTTTTGAAAAATCCTGCCGTGACCCGAGAAAATCTAATAAAATAGGATGGATTTTAAACTTTCTATCTTGATTATCAAAATAGATAAATGCGTTTTTCTTTTGAAGGCTTTTTAACAGTCCGCCTGCATTTTTATTATCGGTTACAAATGCCGCTTGCCTGATTGTAAAACTATCCATAACTGATAGTTGCATAAGAAAATGACGGGAATCAGTATCAAGGATTTTGAACAGTGTCTTTTCAATCAGCTCGTCAATCGTACTGTTCAATCCTACAGGGATGTGCTCCTTCATACCAAACAAGATTATGTATATCATACTAATCCAACCGCCGGTATAATCCGTGATTTTTTCTATTTCATCTCTTGAAACGCTATTGTTAGTTATCACACAATAATCTCTAACTTCTTCGGCTGTGAATTTCATCTGCTGTTGTGAAATCACATAGCACTTTCTCTTTGATAACAAGGAAACGAAATCAATTTCAGTTGTATCCCTTGTAAGAATAACAAGATGCAAGTTTTCAATTTCATCCTCTACAATCTCCAATAAGAGCCGAGTGAGTTGATGATCCTTTACCAGCTCATAATTATCCAAAACAACTATAGCGGGTTGTACAAAATCCACTTTATTCAAAATCGTAAGCAGTTTGCTCCTTTGGGGCGCGTCCGACGGATAATCCATGTTTTTCAGCGCACTGTCGCCGTCACCACACATTTTTGAAAGTCCTGCTATGAATTTCCTCCAATACTCTGCTGACTCCTTTATTTTCTGAAAAGAAATCCAAAGATGCCTTTCTGAATGTTTTGATAAAAAATCGTTCACAGCGGTGGTTTTCCCGTAACCTGCGGGAGCTTCGACTATTGTCAGTGGAAATTCATAAATTACAGAAAGCAGATCGTTGATTCTCTTTCTAGTTAAACGCCTTGGCCTGTCCATTTTTTAATAATACTCCTTTTTTGCGTATTCTCTTTATATATAGTATCGGCTGTATACTTTATTATCGTGGTATTATTGAAACTGCTTTACAACAGAGCTACATGAAATTAAGACAAACAACTTTGATAACATCGATGCTGTGATCTAAGTGGCATAAAAAATGCTTTGCTTGCAGATTGTGTTAAACGAAAAATGTCGACAATTTTCTTAGTGATAGCTGGAATATTGTGTTTTCCGAAGCACGAAACAGAAGGTTAGCGGCACGTATGAATAAGGTAAAGGAAAATTCGATTAGATTATTTACGATTCAAATTTTATTATAGGCAATTTAGTTGGTGGAGTATTAAAAGCATCTACAAATGGATTTTGCTAAGAATTTACGAGAAAAATATGATATAAAGTTCCCTAGCATGCTGATAGCTGCTGCTGGCACCATTTATTCACGAGTAATCCCCTCATCCTCTCGTATGACACACACAAAATAAGCTGTATCATATACATCAGGTATCCCATTTGTCATATATAACAAATTATATATGATGACCTTCTTACCACAATTTTTAAACTGCTTAAGTATACTGCTGACATCTTGCTCCAATGATAACTTGCCTTCTTCTATTAATAAGGCAATGCAGGCTGTAGTAAATTGTTTTGCCATAGAACAAGTATGAAACACGGTATTTTCATCAATAGGAATACTATAATCCAAGTTAGCTTCACCATAACCCTTACTGAATATCAGCTCACCATTTTCTACAACCCCAACTGCAATACCCGGATAATCTTTTCTGTCATATTTTTTGCACATTTCATCAATCTTAGCTATCATCTTAGCTCTCTTCATTTTTTATCCCCTCATCACTTTAATATAGACATGCTGCAATTTATAATTAAAGTATAGATGAGAATATAAGAGAATAATATGTAATGATTGATTATAGCTATAAATACACAAAAGCAGCCAGTTCATCAAATAAACCGACTGCTTTCTTCTATTTTTTTCTATAAACAATACTCTTTATTGTATCATAAGACAGATGATATTCAGACATAAGATCATCTATGGTTGCACCGTTCTTCTTCTTATCATTGATTTCACTGTTTCTTTTAGCAATTTCATTTCTACTATTGGTAGAGGTGCCCCATAATTTTTTGTCGTTATCCTTTTGAGGTATGTAAATTATACTACCACCTACATATTGTTGTATCTGAAGAATTAATGTTTTTGGCAAAACATCCTTCGCATTTATATACTTCACCATAATCCTGCTCCCTCTTATCATATTTAATAAGATTGCAGGCTTGCCATATATAAATGAAACAGCGATTATTTTTACACTCTATACAATTAACCGCTGAATTATATGACTAATCCTGCATAGAGCAAAATGCCTCTTTTATTCTTCATGATCACACCTCCGAAGATAATAAAACACTCTACTTCGTATAACATTCCTGAAAATCCAAAGTAATAGTATTTATCTTTCAAATATTTTATCATATTGATACACTGTAAACAATAACCATTACTCTATAATCTTTTTGTAAAGCACTTTTCCCTCGGTTTGTCCAATCCTTTTATATCCCATCTTTTCATATAAGTGTTGATTCGTAACACTAAAAATTGATGTACTGAGTGACCATATTTTTATATTCTCATGCAGCTTTTCCATAAGCTCCAGTGCCCTTGTTCCATAGCCTTTATTATGATACTCAGGAATTATACAAAAATCCTGTACTTCAAAGTGGTGTTCTCTATCATCGGTTTCATGATCCAGCCAAAATGTTCCTATTATAATTCCATCTAACATTATTTTATAAAGAAGAAATCTGTTCATGCACCATGAAATAAAACCTAGATTTCCAATATACTTTAATTTATCCCCTCTTCCCCCTCCAAATTTAGTATCCTCATCAGTATATGCAAGCCTTTTAATTTCAAAGATTCTTTCAGCATCCTCTTCTTGAACCTTTTCAAGATATATCATAAATGCACCTCCTGCTTTTGTAGATATTAGTCCCTTGTCACTTGTCACGAGGCTGGCACCTTAATATCTCGTATTATATAGAATATACTTCATATGCCTTGTCAAAATGATATCCTAATTTCTCTGCAAGAGCTACAGATTCTAAATTTGCAGCATCCCACGCGGGATAAATATTTCTTTCCATACATTCGACTATTAACTTTGAGGCTACAGCCAGTGCGAGTCCTTTACGTCTGAATTCTTTTTTTGTTCCAATAGTAATCTCAATGCTGCCTTCACAGTAACTATATGATGATGCTCCTGAAATGATCTCTCCATTATGTACTATAACGTATCCAATACCATGCTCTAAAAATTCCTCTAGAGATGCAAAGTTTGAACAGCAATCAGCCATAAATTTGTCTTCAATTACTTTAGAGTAAAGATTTTCATCTATCCTATGTAACTTATCGCTTCATTCATTCTTTCCAGCCAATCCACTTTCATCCTTCCTTCCCTATTAGCTTAACAGAAATAAATTAATGTAACTTTGCAGTTATTGTATAATAAATGCAAAGAAAATTTAAATTGCCCGTATAGTAATTTATATTAATTATATCATAGTCCATAAATTCTCATTTCTTAATCAAATGTATTAAGCAACAATATTTAATAGTAAACAAAATAAACGAAGAAGAACCTCCTTCATCTGGATATCCTCACTCGTTTTTTCTATAAAGTATTCTTGCACATTTTCCTCAAAGTTTAATTCTATGGTTCCTATATCTTTCTAATTCTTTATCATTATTTTAAAAACACATGGTATATATGAATTGATTGGCTCATTTTTGTTTCTGAAAAATGTTGTAGGTTGATATGTCCCTTATATAGCGATACTATATAATTAGATTCTATGAAAGTGGTGATACCATTGGTAAAGTAAATAAATATAATTGGTGAGTAGGCGTTGGAAATCTTCACATAGGTTTTGACGCCTACATTACTTTATGATGATTCCAAATTGTTCTCTCTGTTATTTTTGTCACTTGTCACGAGGCTGGCACCTTTTGTTCATTCTCTCTAAGCTTCCGGTATCTAGTAAATTCACTGTCTCAAATCTTCCATTATAAAACACAGCATAGTTATTAAAAACACAAGGCAATTCCTTTGCTTTTTGTAGTTCATCAACCTTAATTAAAGATACAGGAATATCATTTATTTCACAATGCTGTTTTATCTTCTCAATGTTTTGATAGATATATGGGCATTGCACATCATAATAAATTATTAAATCCTTAGATTCAATTTCTTGTTTTTTAGCACTTTCTGTGAACTTTGGTGCTGTTCCATCAAAAGAAAGTGCAAGCAGTTCATATCCATTATCAGTAGTATCAACAACCTCAAAACCAAACTTTTTCGCAAATCCTTGATCAGAAAGCCAATGTTTTTGTTTCTTTGCTCCAAGCATGCAAATACCTGATTTACCCTTCTCTTTTGCATCTGCCAAACAATACTCCATTAGTGATTTTCCATACCCTTTTCCTTTATAGCTACCTGTAACCCATAAGCAATATATATAGTAATAGTTATCACCAGTTATAGGAACCCAAGCTGTTTCAAGAGGAGCATATTCAATAAAAACTGTTGCCTTTTCATTTAACTTTCTAAAAACATGACCTTCATTTAGTCTATCAGAAAGCCATTGTCGTTTTTCTTCAACACCTTGATGGGCTTTTTTACTGCGTATAATACAGCATAAATGTTCATTAGCAAGATTTTCTGTTGTTAGGTTAATAAAATCAGTACACATATTTTAATTTTCCTCTCTTACAAAGTCCAATTTATCTATTCAAAAACAACAGCTTGCACCTATTGATACAAGCTGTTATTAATGCTTTATTTTGATGAACAATATATAAACATATTATAGTAGTTTTGATACTGAAAATGCTTACTTTAAATGATAATTGCCATTGTAAATCGTTCCGTCAGGTGCGTTTATATATTCATCCTGATGTTTCATGGCATTTGCGACATATTCTCTGTTTTGAAATGTCTTTAAGAAATAGTCCCACATAAGCTTGTAATCCCTTGTATGTTTTTCTACTTCAGGTTGATTATCAAACGCAAGTACCTTCATAAAAAACAACTTCTCAATGGAAATACCTTTGCATTTTTCATATTCAATGGCTCCCTCTGAAAAAAAGTCGTAATCAAAACGAAATATGCTCCTAAGCAACTCACAATTGTCAAATGAGATGAATAAGTCACCCCATTTATCCTTTCTATTCTCAGGATATTTTCTTGCTAAGGTTACATAATCATCATTTGAAATAATAAAATCAATATCTTTTCCCTTGTTTCGAATTCCGTAATACTCCATAGCTAAACCGCCTATTACGAGTGGCTTTGATGAAAAGCTTATCCCTAAAGCTGATAGGTCAACAGTATCTCTAATTATGGATTCATTCCCGATTAATCCGACTCTACAAATATTTTTTTCTTTCATTTTACTTTCTCCTTTATTATTAGTCTACACAATAAAAGACAAAGTCCAATAGGGCAAATTTATATTATAGCTTCATACTGGCTCTTGCTCAAAAGACTTTGTATGAAGCGTAATCAACAGCAAGTTTCATGTTACCACCTCTTAGCGAAATATAAATTATCAGCACTGCGCAATATAAAATCATACAGCTGCAGTCCAATTGGTAATTTAGTGTAATTATACCACATTACACAATATTGTTCTAAATTATTAACATCTTAATCATATACTAATTATAAACTAAAAAAGGAAGGAGAACCCCATCACCTGAGGATTATCCTTCCTTTTTTAGTTTATAGAATTTAAATAATTCTATTCTTCTTTAATCTGCATCCTAAGAATCCCACTGATTTTTCTTCATATCAACATGATTCTCATCTTTAAAGGATACACCTTCTTCTAACAGAAGAAATCGTTGCTCTTGCCAACCCGGTGCCAACCTTCCAGCATGATTTACCACACGATGACATGGATATCTCCCATAAAACTCTGCTTGGCTAAGGACCTTCCCCACAAGTCGTGCATTCTTGTCTCTACCAATAAGTCTAGCAATTTGTCCATACGTAGCCACTTTTCCTTCTGGGATTTCTTCCACAACGGAGAGTATTTCATAAATTAATTGTTCATCCATAATCTTTTTCATATATTCACCTTTGATATGAATCCTTACTTGGATAATTATTATACTTTTACGCAGTATCTTAATATTCTGTATTAGTGATATAATACTAACAAAAAATAAATAGTGCGTCAACGCAACACAGTGATGAGCATTGATATTGTCAAATCATTATTACAAAGCATCAATGAATTCGTGAAAATTTATCCACAGTCACACTCAACCTTATCCACATTTTCAATGATATTTGTCACTTGTCACGAGGGTGGCACCGTTCACAAAGTCAATAATCAACTTATTGACCTTCTCTGGATTATCTTGATTTGAGTTGTGTCCTGCATTTTCAATAAAATAAAGTGTACAATTGCTATCACTCTTTGCCCACGGCTCAGCGATCTTCTTAATATTACCTGTTATATCATCTGAACCACAAAGTAATAACACAGGTTCTTTAAACTTGAATTCCGGATCATAGTGAAGACATCCAGTTAAATCTATTATGATATCAATAAAGGTTTCTTTATCTATCTTTTCAAAGCAATCCTTAACATATTTCTTTACACTAGCTTTATTTCCACAAGCATTAGAACTCTGCTTTATAAGCAGCTTCCATGGATAGCAGTTAAATATAAACTTAGTACATTTCAGTACACACTTTTCCACAAATGTGAGCTTACCTGTGTTTTGGGTACAATCAATTAGAACTAATTTTTTTACTAGTTCTGGATAATAATAAGCTATTTCCTGAGCTAAATTGCCACCCATTGATTGTCCTATAAGAATTGCTTTATCAATATTATGAATTTCATATAGCTTTTTGCAGTCACTAATCATATCTTTAAACTTAAATTTTTTTCCTTGCTCCAATTTAGACGAACCGTGTCCTCGAGCGTCCCATGCAATTAAATTAAAGGTCTCATCAAATGCCTTAAATTGCTCACTAAACATTTCATGATCAACGCCTGCTCCATGAAAAAATATCACCCACTTATTAGTTGTCCCCTTTTTATACCAATAATGAATGTCGCAATTCAAATTTTGAAATTTCAAATGACTAGTTTTATCCTCCATAGTAAACCCCTCCTTATAGATTAATCAAATATTCTTCTTTGTAATAATACTTTTTCAAAGAATTCATCATATTCCTAAACTCACATACCTTCTCCTGAATCTTTGTAATATCCAGTTCCTCCATTCCGCGCATACACCCCTCTGCCACAGAAAGAACTATATCAAGCAATATCTTTACATCTCTTGGATTTTTAAATTTATCATAATCGATAATACTTAATATCTCCTCTTCCCCTGTTTGCAGCATTAATCTTTTTCTTATATCTAGTTCAAGCTCTACCTCTTCAAATGTTTCATAATATGCCCTTGTAATAAACTTGTACAAATATGGATAGTCACAAATAATTTTCATTCTACGTTCCACGGTTATATTGATTAGTTGGAAAAAATCATTCATTTTTTTATCAATACTCTCTTTTTTCTTTTTATCTAGGAAGCCAATGGCAGTATCGAATAAAAACAGATAGTATTCCTTTTTGTTTTTAAAATAATAGAACAATAATGACTTGGAAATATCAGCTTCATTAGCAATTGCAAGCATTGAAGCTTTTTTATACGGATATGCTGCAAAGAGCTTGTATCCAGAATTGAGTAAATTTTTTTGTTTATCTGATGGTAACTGAAAATATGCTTGGTTCATAGTATTCTCCTTTATAGACCCAAACGGTCAGTAGATTAATTTTATTTTAAATCTACTGACCGTTTTTTAGAAGACCTTAAATTTATAGCCGCTTATGTAGCATTATTATAGTTAACTAAAATTGATATTTTACTCTAGTCACATCTCTTCATAAAGCTGCTCTTGTTTAATGTTATTGGAGTTACAGGTTCATCATAAAAATTTTCTGCTTCTCCAATGACTTTACATCCAAATTTCATTAACATATTTACAGTTGCATCTCTTGCTTCAATATAAATTTCTTCAGTATAAGAATTAAAAATTTCTTTTAATGAAAATATTGCTATCTTCTGGCCAATGCCCATACCTCTTAATCTTTTATCAACAGCAAATCTTCCCCAATGCCATTTATCTTTTTCTTTCCATGCTGCTGCTACTCCAATAATATCTTCTCCTACTCTTGCACACCACCAAATTGGTTTTAAGTTATCATTAACTGGAACCAATTCTGCTGGAATACCTTGCTCATTAGTAAATACCTCTATCGCTAATTTAATTGCGTCTGCCATATAATTTTCTGAAATTCTTTCTACTAAGATTCTAGAATCATTCTTATTAAGATTGTTCTTTAGCGCAAGAATGCGAAATGCTCTAAAAGCTCTTATAATATCTTCTGTATCTTCAATATCTCCTAAGTTTAAAATTTCATTAATAAATTTATTTGCTTTATAATCTCCATCATTTATAGCTGCCATTCCTAATGGAAGAATACAAATATCTTTCATTCTTTTATCAATTTCAGACTTCTTTAGTTCTAGGTAATTTTTAGCTTCCAAATTACTAATTATTCTACTTAGTGAGGCCTTATCAATGCCTAAATTTATTAGTAATTCATTAAAAGGAGTTTTTCCATTTTGTCTTAGATAATTTAATATGTGCGCTTGGGCAAGTGTCATGTCAGAATTGAAACAATTGCGATTAAGTAAACCTAATTCTCTCACAATTAATCTTATTTCTTTTCTAATTATTTCTTCTTTATTCATATCCGCCTCCGAATTTGTTGATATTATCAACAATTATACTCCACTTTCATATTTGCAGCAAGTTAAAAAGGAGAATCTCCTTCAGTTCCATCCGAATTTGATTCTCCTCCATTACTTAGATACATTATTAAGTTATCACTTATATTAAGTTCAATTGTTAACCACCTTATATCTGCCTTCATTCTTATAGTGTAACATCCTTTTGACTTAAAAACTTCAGTAAATCGTTATTAAGTTTCACAACTTCGTTGTTTGCACTATTCGCATAATCTGGTAGCATCATATCCTTCACCATTTTACTGCTTACCCACATCATAAAGAAAAAATCCAGAATTAAATTTGGACATTTAAGTGCAATTTTAAATGCAGATGGATTAATAGCAACACCAGCCTTTTGTATTCCCCTTAAATACGCTTTTAAAGTGATTGTTATTTTGTGTGCCGTTTTTCTGGTTGTAGCTACTTCTTCGTCAATTGTATTATTTTCAAAATATAAACCGCCAAGCAACGCAATGTCCGATACAGAATGTGTTATTAGATACGCATTCATATCCTTATTAATTTCATAAGGAAGTTTTGCTGTTTTAAATAATTTCGCGAGGTTTTTTACACGTTCTGTCTCTAACCCACTAATTTCTCCAAACATAGTAGCAACTAGAACCTTCGGTGGAATTCGAGCATTCAATATTCCATCTTTAATCTGTCCGCCAACGCCTGGAAAGGCTGGTAAAAGCCTATCTCCAACAATATCTTGCCAGGTCGAAAACCCAATTGAATTGTTTGTCATCGTAACTATATTTTTGCTTTGATTATCTTTTAGTGCTAACAACGCTGATTCGGATTGATCGTAGCGAACTGTAATGAAAATATAATCATATACATCATCATTTTCAAGCGTATCAATGACATTTACTTTTATAGATTTAACCGCACCTTTGTCATTATATTGTAGTCCATTTTCTTTCAATGTTTTAAATCTATTAGAACGTGCAAACATAGTAACATCAATCCCTGCTTCGATGAATTTCATTGCGTATATGCTCCCTATAACCCCTGCGCCAAAAATTAATACTCTATTTTGTTTTACTGCCATACAAATCTCTCCTATTTATAATATTTTCTTTTGACTGTAAGACAACGCGTTGTATAATTAAATTGTATAGCTTTATTATAGCTTTATCAAACATCAGTTTTTTATTATTTGTTGGATGATATTTTTGTCCACAAAAGGAGAATAAAATGAGAAAGCAACCCGAAATTACAGAGAAAACAAGACAAAGGTTTATAAATGTTTTTTGTGAGTTATATAGTCAAAAGCCCATTGAAAAAATTTCGATTCAAGATATTGCTAACAAGTCGGGATATAACCGCAGCACCTTTTATCAATACTTCGCTGATATTTACAAATTATTAGACTTTGTTGAAAATGATTTATTAAAAGACATGAAAGAGGGATTGGCCAATAACAATGCATCTACGGATCCTATCCAAAATGCACTTCATTGTTTGGAAAACAGCGAGCATATCTCAGTTCTCAAGGCTCTCTTGGGTGATTATGGAAGCATTCATTTTTTAGAACGCTTGAAAAGAGAAATTCCCTTTGATAGCTTGGGCTTGAACTTTCCAGAATATAATTCTTTAACTCCATACTTGATTGAGTTTTACATATCAACGTCACTTTCCTTATTTCGCCTTTGGATACGACAAGAAAAGGATTTATCGTCAGAAGAATTATTCAAGTTAGTAGATAACCTATATAAAAATGGGATAACGCCGTATTCTAAAAAATGATGACCATATTTCTGCGAGCTGTCGAAATGCACAAATTTTACTGCTTATATGTTCCTGCTAAATAACAAAGTGTTATCATTCGACATCATAGGAAAAGATAATTGTCACTTGTCACGAGGGTGGCACCACTATATACCATATTTATTTATATAACTTTAGGTTATCTCCTTGACTTTCAATCCACATATTTAAAAGTTCTTTTAAATCATCAATCTTTTCCTTATCTGTAGCGCCTTCATTAGGTTTAAGTTTTTCTACAACTTTTAACTCAAAGGCATCTTCTCCAAAAGCAGCCCAATCTTCTTGTAATTTTTTAAACTTAACCTTGCCAATATTTAATTGAAACTTAATTGATTCAAAGGGCTTATATAAATTTGTGCATATATCTACATAAGAGTATCCATTAACCTTATTATATATTTGAATTATACCCATCTCTATTTCTTGCTGTTTATAGTTATTTATGATTTCTTTCTTATTTATATTGCTCATAATATTTTCCTCACAATTCTTATAATATTTGCTTCCATCATTGGTTCTGCTTAAATATCCATAGTCTACCAAGTATCGTCTTATTATTGCATCATCTTCATAAATAGTTTTAATAATTTTCTTTACTTCAGCTTCCGTATATTCTCTATCAGGCTCAAACAAATCAGCAAACCTTGGTAATAATGCTTTTCTTTTCTCTTCTTTAACAGGGAAAACACGAAGCTTAGGATTTGTTATTTGGGGCATCTTTTCCTCAGCTAATTCCATAACCGCCAAAAATGCCCGTGCTTGTCTTGCCCTTTCTCTCAATGCAAACCTCATATTTCTTACTGTGGATTCTGCACATGCAAGCTTTATTGCTATTTCTTTATCACTATATTTATTGGATACCATATCTAAAAACTCTTTTTGAATTTCAGTCAACCCTGTGTATTTCTTGTCCAGCATTAGCAGCCTCTCAATAGGATTTCCATGGTTTGTAGTGTGAATATTTACTCTATCTTCATTTTCACCAATATATTCTCCACATACCAAACAAATGAATTCTGCTTTTTTACCATCCCATACATAACCTCTTTTAAAGTCTTCTATAGTTGCACTACGAATAAACTCTTCCATTTCTTTCTCCTGTCTACCAATTTCATAGACATGATAACATTTTTCTTTTATCTTTGTCAACTATACCTTTATAGTAAATATAGCGTTTCCATTTATTGGTAAAGACTTTATCCTTCTACACTCTCTTAAAAAAGATTATATCCCTATCATCATTACTGCCTCCTTGAAAAAAATGCTCTTATCCATGTTACTAAGATAAGAGCTTTCAATATTATAATATATATTTACATATAATTTATTTCTTCTTTAATTTCTCTTGTGCATTTTTTATATTTTCAGCAGCTCTAAATCTAACTATTTTGCTTATTAGTTCATACGGTATTAATTTTTTTATAGGAAATTGCACTGATCCTTTTGCTCCTTTATATTCAGACAGTTCCTCCTTAAATGCATCAATTCCACTAGGAGATGGATAGAATCCTATATGATTTTTATAAGCTGCAAAATGTACCAAGTTCCCATGTAGTACAAAAGTAGGCATGCCCCAACTTATCTTCTCTTCTGCATCTGGCGCAGCTTCTTTTATAACTTTTCTTAATGTCTTAAGTATCTCTTGAACTTCAGGAGAGAATTGTAAAATATATTCGTCAATTGATTTGTATGTAATCTTATTTTCTTCCATAACTTCTCCTTTCATCGTAAATCCATAAAGTGAGCTAATATGCTAGTTTTGTTCAATTAATTAAATAGTTCAAAAATCATAAGCAAATAGAAATTTGTAAGTAGTAGTACATATGATGTAATAACTATATGATTCCAAAGTTAAGAATAAACTTATACATAAAATAATCTGTATATAGCCAGATTTAACAGATAGATTTCCATTGTCACTTGTCACGAGGCTGGCACCATTTAGTCTGTATTATGAATAAAGCCAAAACAACTTCTAAAATAGTGGTGATAATAGTGCTTAAGCCTTGTTGTAACTTGAATACAGTCGAGAAACTATCGATGCAACTATGAAATAAAATACACAGGAATACATTATTAGTACATCTACGTATTACTGCTAATGTAAATGATAATCCCAGAACAAGAACACAAAACATTAAATAGTTTTTTCCAGATTGAGCTGCGCCTCTTATGAACCATAAAGGCAAATGCCATATGGACCAAATTGCAGCCACAATAATTGTCGATGTGATGAATGAATTAAATGTCTCCAAATGCGGTTGTAAAATACCTCTCCATCCAATCTCTTCAAGACCTCCACCAAAAATCAAAATAGGAATCAGTAAAACCCCAAAATAGATTGGCATTTTTCTGTTAGTGGACATTAGTAATATTGGTATAACAAAATGTATCGCCAGTAAAATCAGAATCAATCCATAATGCCATGTAGATGCTTTAAAACCAAAATTACGTTTTAGGAAATCTTTAAATCCATCGATTTCTCCCCATTTTCTTAATAAGATATAACTTGCAATTGGAGCTCCATTCCCTCCTATCCCAAATATGATCATAGTTAAAGGAGTTCCATAGGGCAATAGTTCAAACTGATTAGCAACAATTATACTTCCCCAACACAACCAAGAAATAGCAAACGTTAATAATAAAAATCTAAAAATTTTTGATTTAGAATTATTTCCCACTTAATAAACCTCCACCCCGAATCATTATATAAATTGAATTAGTTCATATTACTCAAATTCTCGTATTATTACAGTGTCAATTGTTCACATCTGCTTTTATTACTAATTGCTGCTTATTTTTTACCTAATAAGTATAAAACGGAATCTGATATAATCCTAAAAATCTTTGTTTCATCTATATTACCTAAATTTGATCCATAGCACTTTTTCATTACCGCTTGTTTAACAACTCCATCGATTGATGACATAATATAAGAAATGATATCACTTAATGGATAGATAGGTTTAAATTCACCGTTATTTACCCCTTCCCTTATCTTATTTAAAAGCACATTAACAAGATATTGTCCATTTTCCTGTTCTGTAAGGTTACTTAAATACTTATCAGCTTTTTCCGGATGATTTGTTATTAATACAGTTAGTTCAAATTGAATTTTGCCAAGTGTTGCTGGACTATTCTTTAAATAGTCTCCCAGGAAAATAAATAAATTCTCAACTTTACCCGCTGTAGTATCTGTGTTTGTAATTATCTCATCAATTTTATGCTTATAATTGTTTTGAGCCGTTTCCCTATTAATTAAAGCAATAATTACTGCATCAATATCGTTAAAATACCTGTATATCCCCCCCTTGCTAAGCCCCGCCTCATTTATAACATCTAGCATTGTCATTTCGTATAATGGCTTTCGTTTAAATATTATAAAAGCTGCATCTAATATTTGTGCCTTCTTTTCTTCAAAGTACCCTTCCTTTACTTTTGGCAATATATTTTCCTCCTTATTAAAATGAGACTTATCTCATCTTCGTGTTTCTATAATAATCCAAATAACTTTTAATTTCAATATAAAAATGAGATCATTCTCATCTTTTGCAATAATAATTTTGTTATATTTGTGCCAAGTTCCTTGCAAATATGCTTACACCACACGTTTTATACTCTGTTTGAAATGATGCTTGAAAAAAGGAGAACACCCACAACACAAATATGTCGTGGGTGTCATTGGTGGAACCGAACCATATCAGACTCCTATACCAAAAGAATTTTCTTTATTTATGATATAACTGTTTTAAAAACTCGATACCAAATTTATTGAGAACCTCATTTACTTGTGGTACGGTTCTTCGTAACAAGTATAACAGGGGTTTTTGTCACTTGTCACGAGGGTGGCACTTGAAAAGCTGTAATACTTATTTTTCTATACATGAAAAAGCCTGGAGATTGTTCTCCAGGTTAATAACTAATCATTTATGGTATGGTTCACTGCACATATATAACATAGACTTAAATAAAATATATGTACTAGTATTCAACACTTAATAAACAAAGCGCTTCTGCACTAGCTTTATGACCTACATCATTCATATCTCTAGACTTGAACGCTTTTTCAATTGTATTCATAGGCAATTGACCAAGCCCCACTTGAATTAATGTACCTACTATCAATCTTTCCATATTTAATAAAAATCCATTTGCTTTCATCGTAATAATAATTTCATGTCTAGTTTCTCTTACGTCAATAGAAAGTATTTTTTTAATTGATTTCTTTGTTTTCTTATTAGTAGTAAAAGCTAAGAAATCATGTTCACCTACAAGGTGCTTTGCAGCTTCTTTACTTTTAGCTACATCTATTGTTTGATTCATTAAGTTAACATATTGTCTTTCAAACAAAGGACGATTAGGAGCATCTTTCTTCCATAATCGATATTCGTAAGTTAAACTTTTCATTAAATATCTACTATGAAATCTTTCATCAACTGCTTCTACTGATAATATAATAATATCATCAGTTAAATATTTTTCGAAATAATCAAAAATTTCTTTTGCGCTTAACCGACTATCTGGTGCCGTAAAGTTAACAATTTGCCCTTTAGCATGTACTCCAGCATCGGTGTTAACTGCGCCAATAACCTCTACCTCTTTTTCATAGAGCTTTGATAATATCAATTCTAACTTACCTTGAATACTCTTTTCCAAGTTATCTTTAAATTTATTAAATCCTATATATTTTCTACCATCATAGGCTATCATCATCTTATAATTTTGCATTTGAGTCCTCCTTTTCCTGAATACCAATCAATACATTTTATCATATATTAAGATAAGTTCATATATGTAAACTTTGTTATTGGAAATTATTTACCAGGCTTACTCTCTTTAGAAAAATCTCTTGTCTCAATCAATTGCACCTCTAGGCATATACTCCTCCTGTTAGAACCTTTCATTCAGCTTGCTTTTACAAGAGCCTCCCTTACTTATAGTACGGTTCACCGTAACGGTTATAACGTGGACTTTTTTAAGTTGCTGCTAGAAATAAGTATTATATCAAAATAAGCCAAATTATATATAATTGTTCTTATTTTCAAATTTTCTGGCTGCATAATCCAAGACACTGGGGTAAAGCAGCCCATGGATTATTGTGCCAATTAAAGTTATCATGGTTAGTATCAGCTTCTTCAAATAAGTAGCTACAGGCTGGAATATCTTCAATAACACTATGAAATTCTTCCATCCTCTCAATAATAAAGCCTGATTTAGTCAAAGCGTTGACATAATCTTGTATTCGCCAAGCGAAAGTTGGAACTTCTCCAAACGGCCCCACATCTTCATAGCGTTTAATGACTTTAAAAATTCCCTTATATACTTTTGGGTCAAAAGGCCGAGAAAAGGGATGTGTGTCAAAAAGCATATATTTACCTCCTTTTTTTAATATACGGTAAACATTGCTATACATCGCATTCAAATCATTAATCCAAACATGAACACCATTAGAAGTATAAACTAAATCATAGGTATTGTCTGAGAGTTCATTTAGTTTCATACTGTCACAGACATAATACTTTACATTAAAATTTCTTTCTTTAGCAATTTTCTCTCCATTTTCAACTTGCTTGTATGAAATATCCGTAGCTGTCACGTTTGCTCCCAAACCACAAAAACCATACACTGCAGTGCTGTCTCCACATGATGGAACACAAACATTCTTTCCCTTTAAGTCAGGATAATATTCTTTTATCATTTCTGCCATAGCATGCGGGAAACCCTTATAGGGGTCTTTCTCAAGAGCCAAAAAAAGTTCATCAAATTTGGTTTTGCTGAAGTACTCATCAGAACAATTATTCCAATCATCAATTATTTTATCTTGTCTAAACATAACTTTACCTCCGAAATATAATAATCATAAGCCCATATTTTCCAAAATTGTACATGCTCTTATTTTAAATTATATTTTTTTATAGCGAAAGGTAACAAATCTCTATAGTTATTTTATGCACAAAACCTCTGCAAGTTTTAGCCCACAGAGGTTTCATATTTTAATACTACTTTAAGTACACGATTTTTTTAATTGCATCATAAGAAAGATTGTATTTTGTCATAAGTTCCTCAATACTTCTACCATTTTCTTTTTCTAATTTAATTTGTTTGTTCCTAGTTATAATCTCTTGTCTTGTACCAGTTCTGCTTCCCCAAGAATTTTTTTTACCTTCTGGTTGCGGGATATACAATATCTCCCCAGCTATATATTTCTGAATTTCGCTAAGTAAGTCAAAAGGTAATACCTCTGTGGCATTTATATACTTCATTCTAATTTGCTCCTTTACTTCGTAAATAGTCAAGTAAAAGATGCAAAATCAGCCTTATTAACATTTGAAAATTAGAATGAAAAAGGCGATTAAAAGATTCTCTATGCAGTTATCGCCATTGTCTATAAGACTGATTCTGCATAGAGCTTCTTCCCTGAATCTGCACTACCACTGAAAAAACATAGATTCAAACGAATCATCTTCATTTTTTTCCCCCCAATATTAATTAGTTAGTGTAAAGTTTTTTACACTACTCTTTTAAAAATTTCTTTATATATCAAGGGTTACAGAGTTTTTTTGTATAAAAAAAACAATGACCCCCAATTTCATGTTATAATTGAATTTTCGACCAAACAAAAATAAACAAGAAAGGTTGTCATTGTATGGATTCAATTATAACGTATTTACTTTTATATAATCAATATCTTTTAAAAACTATTTTTCAACTTGTTTTATTTATTGCTAAACATATTCCTCTTAAGCAATGGGCTTTTGAGGATTCTAATAGTCCGGATTACCAAAAGTTTAAAGTTGACAAGCTACCTAAGATTCTTCGTTTTGAGAAGATAGATTATCAGCTTCTTTTAGCTTACTATAAACACAAATACAATAAGCTTGTTAAACCTATTAACCGCCGTAATGGTAAGTCTATTCCTGAGTACATCATTTGTCCTAAGTGTGGTGCTCCTCATGACTACATTTATGATAACAATGGAGCTAAGGGGCAGTATCAGTGCAAAGTTTGCGGACAGACCTTCCATCAGTCTAATCATGTTACTAAACCGGTGGTTTTTGTTTGCCCTTATTGTGGTCGTACTCTTGATGCTAAAAAGGATCGTAAGCATTTTCGTGTCCACAAATGTGTTAATCCCAAGTGTTCTTACTATCTCAAAAATATTTCTAAGCTTCCTAAAGATTTACCTCCTGCTGACAAGCATAAATACAAGCTTCACTACATCTACCGTGAATTTACTGTGGATTTTTTTAAGATGGACTTAAATTCTCTTCCTGCTAGAGCTATCAATTTTAGTTTTAAGAAGTTCAATCCTCATATTATGGGGCTTTGCCTTACTTATCACGTTAATCTTAAACTCTCAACTAGACAGACTGCTCATGCCCTTGAAGAAGTTCATGGTATTAAGATCTCTCATACCATGGTTGCTCACTATGCTACTACCGCAGCTGCTGTCATCAAACCATTTGTAGATAGCTTTAACTATAAACCTTCCAACATCCTTTCTGCTGATGAAACATATATTAAGGTTAAAGGGATTAAGCATTATGTTTGGTTTATCATGGACACCTGTAAGAAATCTATCCTTGGCTACCAAGTCTCTGATAACCGCGCTGTCGGGCCTTGTATTCTTGCTATGCGCATGGCTTTTAACAAGTTCAAACAATTCCCTAGTAAGGCTTTAAAATTCATTGCGGACGGCTATAGTGCCTATCCTCTTGCTGCTCAACAATTTAAACTTGAAAAAGGTTGGGATTTCGATATCACTCAAGTTATTGGACTTACTAACGATGATGCTGTTACCTCTGAGTTTCGTTGGGTTAAGCAAGTTATCGAACGCCTTAATCGTACTTTCAAGTCATCCTATCGTGTTACTTGCGGTTATGGCAGTGAAAACGGTGCTCTTTATGGCGTATCTCTTTGGGTTGCTTACTACAATTTCCTTCGTCCTCATCCATATAACTACTGGCGTCCTCTTAATGAGCTTAAGGAATTTAGTTTAGCTGACAATATGCCTGCAAAGTGGCAAATTCTCATTCGGCTAGGTCAGCTTGCTATTCTTGATTTACAGGAACAACAACAACACTGTTAAACTCTCTGTTTTTAGCTTCCTGAGCCGTAATTGAATACTTAGCCATCCTTTGGACTTGCCCTTGATGGTGTTGATAAATTAATGCTATAATGCTGTGATATTGACGGTTATATCTCTCTGTTTTTGAGTTCCTTCGCCGTTAATACTTTCCTCACTGCATTAATTTGTCATGCTGTCAAGGGTGGCGGCTTCCTTCACCTACCTATTTTTCCTTGCTTTTTTTCTTCTTTTTCTCTTTTCAATCCTACTTTTTTTCTCTAAATTTTTTTCATAGCAAACTTTACACTATC